>KB912157.1 GCA_000383735.1 Verrucomicrobia bacterium SCGC AAA164-M04 | reverse complement strand
TCCCACCAATCGGGGAGACCATCGGAGTCAGCATCTCCACTCGTGTTAATGATCTGGATCCCTGCGATTCCGGAGTGATTGCCCGATGTTCGGAAGTTCTCAAATGAAACTGTCCGCCCAGTTAGACCTTCGTAACGAACAACATTGGCTAGAGGAGCCACAGGTCCGGAAGTTGGGTGATACATATTAAATTCTAATTCACCTCCCACCCCTAATGGTCTTATAAGGGCGCTTTGTTGAAAGAGTCCGTCCCGCCTCAGAGTGCTCACTGGCCCCAAATTGTAGGCTGAAAGATAGACGTAAACATCATAGGTGACAAAGAATGGAGGAATGTTCTTTATTTCCAGAATCGCGGGGGAATCTGAGCTGGCAGAAAGATAACCATTCAAAAGATTGGCTGCCGTCGTATCATTAGCTCTACTGGTTTTAGCCCCATTAAAACGAAAGGAAACAGTCGTCGAGGTCGCATTGCCGGCTGAATTTACGATAACACCTGCGGTGGGGCTAATGATTTGACTGGTGTCTCCTGCGCGCAGCGGATTGCCAAGGGCGACACCCGAGCTCTCAAGTAGTTCAGTTTGATTCCAATTGGTTTGGGGTATTAATCCGTTGGGGAAGGTCGTTGGCCAAATCCCTTCGTCTGGGCGGCTCTCCGACCGGAAATTGATCCCGATAGCTCCCGCCCATTTTGGAGGAGTGCTTTCGTTATTATTAGGCTCATACCCTGTCGTTATTTCCCACGCGTCAGAAGCTCCATCCCCATCTGTATCTACCAAAACTGGACTAGAGTTCGTCTCTTCTCCATCGAGAAGCCCGTCATTATCTGAATCCTTATCGAGCGGATCACTTTCAATCTCATCCTGATCTTCCAGCCCGTCTCCATCTGTATCTGAGAGACGGGGATTAGTTCTGGAGGTAAACTCGGCCAAATTAGTTAAGGTGTCCCCATCAATATCGGCTGAAGCATCAGAAGGATCTGAGTCTGATAATTGGTAGAGTCTCTCCCAATAGAGAGGAAGACCGTCTGAATCTGCGTCACTAAGTGCGGTCGGATCAAGTGCTACAGAGACTTGATCAATCGCTACCCATGCCCGGGGAGTCTTGCCAATCCTCCGGATCTCCAAAGTATTCGCTCCTTCGGTGAGATCGAGCCCAGCTGTGGCGAATTTGCCCGTCACTATTGTGTAGCTTTGAAATGTCTCACTCGCAAACGAAGTTGGTTTCCCATTAATACTGATCGAAACAATATTCTCAGCAGAATCTTCTCCGTCATTCACGGAAGTCCCACTCCAGAGGAAATCGAGTTCAATCATCACAAGCCCAGTGCTAGTGGCTTGTGATGAAGTTAGATTGAAATGAATAACGTTGCGCGGATCAGAGGAAGTTAAAGATCTTTCGAAATTCGTGACATCCTCATCTTTGGCGAGTGTTCCGATTGGAGCTGGGTATGTCCCAGCAAGATAATAATGGTCGTCTAGAACAGTCGCGGCTCCGGGCGAGGAATCTTCGACTCCATTTTCTCTAGAGAATTCCGAACTTGAATTATTATTGATCCCAATCTGGACGATGGATGAGAACTCCGCCCGGGCCGAAATAATCCCAGCCAAGAGAAGATATCCTAATAATTTCATTAACAAGGCCATAAGCCCCTTAAGATTCGCACCTTTTGAAGGATTGGACAAGCGGCAAAGATCTCATAGCTTACGGCCGTGGATTTCCGCCTCGTCAGTGAATTTGCCCCCAAGGGGGATCAAGAACAAGCGATCGCCAAGTTGGTGAAATCGATTGAATCCGGTAACCGTCATCAAACCCTCCGTGGGGTTACCGGCTCGGGAAAGACGTTTACGATGGCAAACGTCATTAATCAAATTCAAAAGCCTACTCTGATCATGAGTCATAATAAGACTCTCGCGGCCCAGCTTTACTCGGAATTTAAAGCCTTTTTCCCTGAGAATGCCGTTGAGTATTTTGTCTCATATTTCGACTATTATCAGCCGGAAGCCTATATACCGCGCTCGGATACCTATATTGAGAAGGACTCATCGATTAATGAGGAAATCGAAAGGCTCCGTTTAAGCACAATGGGGTCACTGATCACTCGTGACGATGTGATTGTTGTGGCAAGTGTGAGTTGCATCTATGGCCTGGGAAATCCGGAAGACTACAAGGAAATGATGTTCGGGATTCGTCAGGGGGAGGAAATTGGCCGCGATGAATTTTTGACCGAACTTGTGGATCTTCTTTTTGAACGAAACGACGTTTCTTTTGAACGGGGCCACTTTCGAGTTCGGGGTGATGTCGTCGAAGTGAGACCAGCCTATTTGGAGGAAACTGCGATTCGGATTGAGTTTTTTGGTGATGAAATCGATCGCATCACTTCGATCGACACTCGAAGTGGGCATGTTATCGATGAGGTGACCCACTATGTTTTTTATCCGGCTAAGCAGTTCGTAAGCTCGAAGGAGAAACTCAAAGGTGCAATGGTTGCGATTCGACAAGAGCTTGATGATCGGATCGCTTGGTTCGAGAAGAATGGTAAGCTCATCGAAGCGCAGCGCATCCGCATGCGAACAGAGTATGACCTCGAGATGATGCAGGAAATGGGATTTTGCCAAGGAATCGAGAATTATTCGCGACATATCACTGGACGCAAACCTGGCGAGAGGCCCTACACCCTACTTGATTTCTTTCCAGACGATTATCTCCTGCTCGCAGACGAAAGTCATGCAACTCTTCCACAGGTCCGTGGGATGTTCGAAGGGGATAAAAGCCGAAAATCAGTATTGGTTGATCATGGTTTTCGACTACCCAGCGCGATGGATAATCGGCCCCTACGTTTCGATGAATACATGAAGATGACAAAGCGTCGACTTTATGTAAGTGCGACGCCAGGACCTTTTGAAATCGTGAATTCCCGACCCGATAATCCAAAATTCATTCCTATAAAATCAAGGAATGAGAGTGATTTTGATCCCACTTTTTTTAAGCGCCTCACCATCAAGGCGAGTGGCGCAAGCGAGAAACCAGAGGACTTTGACATTTCCCGCAGTGGTGGACAACTAATCGTAGAGCAGATCATTCGGCCGACCGGATTATTAGATCCTATTTTAACGATGCGCCCATTAAAGTCCCAGATCGACGAGACTATTGAGCTATGCCAACAGCGGGTTGAGAAAGACGAAAGGGTTCTCATTACAACTCTTACAAAAAAAACAGCTGAAGATTTAACCGAATATCTACAGGGGGTTGATTTAAAGGTGCGTTATATTCATGCCGATGTTGATGCCATTGAGCGGGTTGAAATCCTCCGAGCCCTTCGAGCTGCGGAGTTTGATATATTGGTTGGCATTAATCTTCTTCGTGAGGGGCTCGACCTTCCTGAAGTTTCTTTGGTCTGCATACTAGACGCTGATAAAGAAGGTTTTCTTCGCAACGAAACAAGCTTGATTCAAACGGCAGGTCGGGCAGCCCGACACATCAACGGCGAATGTGTCCTTTTCTGCGACATAGTGACTGATTCGATTCAATGCCTTCTTGATGTCACCGAATATCGGCGAAGAATTCAAAGGGAACATAACGAAGAGCATGGAATCACTCCGAAGAGCGTTAAGCGCGCAGTTCAGAAGAGTCTGCATGATCGTGGAGCGAGCCATCAAGCAGCCAAGGAGGTCAATACCTCCCTAGTCGCAGAAGATGAAATGATCTTCAATGCAGTCGAAGTCATCCGCGAGATGGAGGATGAAATGCAGAAGGCTTCAGCTAAGCTCGAGTTCGAGAAGGCCGCACATCTTAGGGATCAGATTAAGGAGTTGAAACAGCGTGCTGGGATCGAAGCTCCACCGCCAAAAAGAAAAGCGAAGGTTAAATACAATCTAGCAAGAAAGATAGAAAATGACGATTAAGAAGCGGGAGCGCAGAAGATTGGTAAGAGAAAGGCCTAAACCGCAATTTTTTAAGGTCCTTCTTTCGAGATATCTTGGATTTTGACAGTCTTGCCTATTGAAGGCATTGTGGCCGTCCGATGTCGGTTCCGCAAAATACTATCGCGCTGGTTTATGATTATGATCAGACACTCAGCCCCAGTTACATGCAGGATGATGTCCTGTTCCCTAAGTTTGGGATCGATCCCGAACAGTTCTGGCGCAAATGCAATGTTCTAGTGAAGGAAAAGCTCTGGGATGGTGAATTGGCCTATATGAAATGTCTCCTCGATTACTTGGGCATGGATAATGTCAGTAACAACGATCTCACTCAGCTGGGAAGGGGGCTGAGTTACTATCCTGGGGTCGAAACTGTTTTTGAAGAGATACGGGAATTTTGCCTTCGGCCAGAGCATGAAACTGCGGGAATTAAGGTGGAGCACTACATTGTTTCATCTGGTCTCCAGGCCTTGCTCGATGGATGTTCGCTAGCTGGAAAGGTGAAAGCGATTTTCGGATGTGAGTTTGGGGAAGACGAGCAGGGACGCATCAGCTTCCCCAAACGGACTATTTCTCACACAACGAAAACTCAATATCTTTTCCGGATTAACAAAGGGATGCTGGGTCATGACGATGATGTGAACGATCACATGCCGACCGAAGCCCGACCAATTCCTTTCGAGAACATGATTTATGTAGGAGATGGGCCTACCGATGTCCCATGTTTTACGGTGATGAAGAAAAACGGGGGGCACGCGATTGCAGTTTATAATCCAACAGATCAAACTGGGCGAAGTTTCAGGAAGTGCTTCCAGCTCTGTAATCATGCTGAACGGGTTAAGCATATTGCCCCAGCAGACTACCGAAAGGGGAGTCATTTGCGTCTCCTTCTCGAAGAAATGGTAAAAGAGGTAGCGGACCGAATTCTTCAGGAACGCCTCGAAGAAGGGCAGCAGGGACGAGTTGCAGCACCGGGTTTTTAAATTTTGAAGCGATGAGCAGAGAACAATTTCACTTTGTTGGGGTTTGCGGAACAGCCATGGGATCAGTCGCTGCCGGCATGATCGAAAAGGGTTATACTGTCACAGGATCGGACCAATCCGTGTATCCTCCTATGTCGACTTTCCTTCAAAACAAAGGGGTGAAAATTATGGAAGGCTACCGGGCTGGTAACATTCCTGATGAAACGACGACTGTCGTAATTGGCAACGCTATCAGTCGCGGGAACGATGAAGCGGAAGCGATCCTTGATAGGAGGCTTCGGTATCTGTCATTACCAGAAATCTTGAAGGAATACTTCCTTCGCGGGCGACGTAATTATGTAGTGAGTGGAACTCACGGCAAGACAACGACAAGCTCAATCCTTGCTTGGCTCTTTGAATCTGCCGGCAAGAAACCAGGGTTTATGATCGGTGGAATTCCGGCAAATTTCGGCCAGGGCGCGAGGTTCACCGATTCGGATTTCATGGTGATGGAGGGCGACGAATATGACACCGCATTTTTTGACAAAAGGTCCAAATTTCTTCATTACCTCCCGGAATTGGTGGTAATGAATAACATCGAGTTCGACCATGCCGATATTTACAATAATTTAGATGAAATCATCCTGACCTTTTCTAGGCTTTTGAAGGTCGTTCCCCGAAACGGTTTAGCACTCATTAATGGGGATGATCCCAACTGTCTCATTGCCGCTAGGGAATCGCCATGTCCAACAAAAAAGGTGGGCTTTGGCGAATCTTGTGATCTTAATATTAGTAACATTGAATACCTCCCGACTGGAAGTTGTTTTGTCATTGAGGGTGAAGCCTACGAAGTTCCAATGGTGGGTGAATTCAACGTGAGAAACGCCGCCATGGCGGTTTGCTCGGCACGATTCGCCGGGCTTGAGCCGGAAGAAATCAGAAAGGGATTATTGTCTTTTGAAGGAATCGCTCGACGGCAGCAAGAGCGTGGTGAAGTGGGCGGAATCACGGTTGTTGATGATTTCGCACACCATCCCACTGCCATCGGGTTGGCGATTGATGGCCTTCGTCAGAAATACCCATCGCGACGTCTCTGGGTCATTTTTGAGCCCCGGTCAAATACAACGCGCCGGAACATCTTCCAGGACGACTTGGCGATTGCTCTTAAAAAAGCGGATTGCGTTGTCATTCCTTCGATACCCGATCCTGAAAAGGTTGCCGAAAATGAAAGGCTCGATCCCGAGAAACTAGTTGCTGACATTTCAAGTGCAGGAGCCAATTCTTGGTATCTGGGGGAGGTTGAAGAGATCGTGGAACATGTTTCCTCCCTCGCGCAAAGTGGCGATGTCATCGCTATTTTAAGCAATGGTGGATTTGGGGGGATTCACGAAAAGTTGCTGGCCTCACTTGGTGATTAATCCCCATTACACGAATCTGGACCGAAAAACCGCTAGCATATCGATTTTGGAGGAACTTGAATGCCCTTTACGGTCTACTTGGGGTATAAAACTACTTGGGTTTAACGGGGTGTAGGACAAGATCAATTGCATGACTCTGAGAGTATCTTTCCTCACGATCTTTTTGTTGGTTTCAATTGAGGCCACGGAATGGCCAGAGTTTCGCGGGCCAAATGCTCAGGGTGTGGTAACAGCAAAGGATGTACCTTCAAAGATGGGGGACGAGAACTTGGTTTGGAAAACTAAGATCCCGGGGGCTGGATGGTCATCACCAGTGATGAGTAGCGGCTTGATTGTGGTGACAACAGCGGTGAAAACTGAAAAGATTGAATTACGGGCGATCGCATTGGATGCTGAGACAGGTCGGATCGTCTGGGATCAAAAACTATTCGAGCCGAGTGAAGAAGAGGCGGGCAGTATTCATGCCAAGAATAGTCTTGCGAGTAGCTCTCCGTTAATTGCTGGGGGTGTAGTCTTTGCCCATTTTGGCCATATGGGGACTGCCGCTCTATCATTAAAGGACGGGAAAGTGAAGTGGCGTTATCATAGTACCTATCCCGCAATGCACGGAAATGGAGGAAGCCCTGTTTTGGTCGAAGATGTTTTAATATTCAGTGCAGATGGTGAAAAGAAGGGACTCCTTCGGGGGCTTGATGCGGCGACTGGCAAACTTAAGTGGGAAGTAAACCGAAAGCAGGATGTCAGGCGGAAATTCTCCTTTGGAACACCATTGATCGTTGAATCGGGTGGGGAGAAAGTAGTTGTGAGTCAAGGTAGCGGGATGGCAGGAGGCTATCGGCCCGCAGATGGCAAATTGATTTGGTGGGTTGATTATGGGGAAGGATTCTCGCTTGTGCCTCGTCCCGTTCACCAAGATGGTCGCATCTATTTAGCGACTGGCTTTATGAGGGCCAAGTTACTTGCGATCCGATTGGAGGGAGCGAAAGGAGAGATTACTGATACCCATGTGGAATGGGAAGCAACTAAGGATATTCCAACAACCCCTTCATTTGTGATCTCTGGAGATGAGATCTTTATCACCGATGACACGGGGCGACTCAGCTGTCTTAGCCGAAAAACTGGTGAGCGATTGTGGCGGGATAGCTATAAGAGAAAAATTTCAGCATCCTTGACACTGGTGGGCAGTCGTCTATTCGCGTTTTCAGAAGAAGGACAGGGTTTCGTTCATGAAGTCTCGGACGAAGGAGCCAAAGCGATCGCTGTAAACGAGTTTGCGGAGCCGGTGTTCGCTTCCCCGATCATTTTTGACGGATCGGTGATCGTACGTTCCAAATCTAATCTCTGGAGATTTGGAAACTAGACGACTTTTAGGACTGGGTATTAGAAGTCTGTGGGGATTAGTGAATGGAATTAATCGCCTGTCCCCAAAAGATGCATAGCTCCCAAGCAAGCGTGAATTTTGGAATCTACTAACACCCCAGCTCTCTCCTTGGCTTGTATGAATTGACCAAGATCTTCAAGCCTCACGAGATGGGTGTCGATCTCTTCTCCATTGATTCCGCCACCCTTACCAGTTTTCAAACATTCTTCTGCGAGAAAAAAATAGGTCATTTCGTCCGTCACGCCTGCGGAAGTTGGCGAGTTAAGGAGTGGAGACATCTTTCCAGCTGTGTAGCCAGTCTCCTCGATTAGCTCACGCTGCGCACAGTCAGCAACGCTTTCGTTCGCAAAATCTTCTTCGTCTCCAACCAAACCTGCACAAAGCTCGATTACTCTTGATTCTACTGGGCGCCGGTATTGTTCGACTAGGTTGATTTGGCGGTCAGTTGTGAAGGCTAAAACACCAACAACTCCGGTGGCATTTGGGCGGGTGACGAACTCCCAACCATCAATTTCTCGGAGGGAAAGGAAGCGACCTTCGTGGTGGGACATGATTTGATCCATATTTTCACAATACACAGCAAAGAATCGGTGGCCAAGCCACGTATGAAACGTTACGTAAAGAAAGTTAAATGAGCGGAGAGGATTTCAATATCACGGTGAGTTTTCAGCATCGGGTCCGATTTACCCGTGGGGCATTCGCTCCGGGTAATCGGTTGATGGCTGATCTTTTGGAGACTCGAGGACACAGTAAGGTTCTCGTTTTTGTGGAAAATGGCCTTAAGGAGTTTTTCCCACAACTGGAAGGAGAGATTCAGGATTATTTCTCGGATCTTAGCGGGTTGAGGCTTACTGGAGTAGAATGGTTAGCCGGAGGCGAGGAGGCCAAGCGAGATGATAGAGTTTACCTAGATGCGATGGCTGCCATTGAACACCATCATATCGACCGCCATTCTTATGTTGTCGTAATTGGCGGAGGAGCATTTTTAGATGTGATTGGGTTTGCCGCAGCGACAGGCCACCGCGGCGTCCGCTTGGTGAGATTTCCCACGACAACTCTCTCTCAGGACGACAGTGGAGTCGGGGTTAAAAATGGGATCAATGCCTTTGGGAAGAAGAACTTTATTGGTGCTTTTGCTGTTCCATATGCAGTGGTGAACGACTTTCAATTCTTGCATACCCAACCTATGTTGACGCGGCGTGCGGGCCTGATCGAGGCCGTAAAAGTAGCTTTGGTTCGTGACGGAGAGTTTTTCGATTGGTTAGAAAAAAATGTGAGAGGCTTACTTTCCCTAAATGAGGCTACCCTCGAGGAGGCGGTTCAGCGTTCGGCAGTCCATCACGCAAGGCACATCGCCCAAGGGGGGGACCCTTTTGAGCTAGGAAGTAGCCGGCCTCTCGATTACGGGCATTGGGCAGCTCACAAATTAGAACAGCTTACTGATTTTGAGCTGAGTCATGGGGAAGCGGTTTCCGTAGGTGTTTCTCTCGATACTCTTTATGCGGCTAAAGTTGGGCTACTCGAAGCTGTTGACGCAGAGCGTGTTTTGAAGCTGATCGAGGGTTTGGAGTTGCCGATTTGGCATGAAGCTTTGGAATTGAAGGACCAGAAGGGAAGGCGGCGTGTTTTTAATGGACTCGAGGAATTCAGGGAGCATTTGGGTGGTGAACTCACGGTTCTACTTCTAAAGGAGACCGGAGTGGGCGTTGATGTCCATGAAATCGACGAAACAATTTGGGAAGAATGCGCCAACGAGCTTAAAGCAAGAGCCCTTTCTATGGTTTAGACCGATGGGTATGAAAAGAATCGCGGTCCTCAATGTGGTCGGTCTAACACGCTCGGTGATCGATGAAATGCCTCGCTTAAAGAAGTGGAGTAGGGAACGAGAGGTCGCAAATTTTAAACCGGCTTTTCCGGCAGTGACCTGCACAGCGCAAAGTTCTTACCTTACCGGAAAGAGTGTGGGTGAACACGGGATTGTCGGCAATGGCTGGTATGATCGGGAGGATGCTGAAGTGAAATTCTGGAAGCAGTCAAATCATCTCGTGAAAGGTGAAAAAGTTTGGGAAGCAGCGGGAGTCCGCTGCGCCAAGATGTTTTGGTGGTATAACATGTATTCGTCAGCTGATTTTGCAGCGACGCCAAGGCCAATTTATCCAGCTGACGGGAGAAAGTTTTTCGATATTCACACTCAACCTATGGGAATGCGTGAGGAGATTAAAACGGATCTCGGAGATTTTCCATTCCCGTCGTTTTGGGGGCCAAAAGCTGGGATTGAGTCTTCGGATTGGATTGCGAAGAGTGCTCGTTGGATCGAAGAAAAAGAGCGTCCAAGTCTAAATCTGGTGTATCTACCTCATCTTGATTACGGGCTTCAAAAATATGGCCCCGGATCTCCTGAGATGACAGCGGAGTATGAAGCCATCGATAAGGTGACCTGCGATCTGATAGACTTTCTTGAGAAGCGGGAAATCGAGGTGCTTGTACTTTCTGAATACGGAATTTCGAAGGTGTCGAAATCAATCCATCTCAATCGGATTTTCCGAAAAAAAGGGTGGATTCAAGTGAAACATGAGCTCGGCCTTGAAACATTGGACTGCGGCAGCTGCAAGGCTTTCGCTGTGGCTGATCATCAGGTTGCTCATGTTTACGTAAATGATCCTTCAATTGCTGAAGAAGTTAGAGAGGTAGTGTTAGCGACTGACGGCGTTGACGAGATCCGGGAGGGATGTGATTTATGGGGCAAGGAAATTGGTGCCGACCGGGGCGGCGATTTTGTAGCAGTATCGGAAGAAGATGCTTGGTTTACTTACTACTACTGGGAAGACGATTCCAAGGCGCCCGACTTCGCCCGATGCATCGATATTCACCGAAAACCTGGATACGACCCAGTGGAGCTCTTTTTGGATCCTAAGATTAAGTTCCCGCTTGTGAAGATAGCAGGATTTCTAGCCAAGAAGAAGTTGGGCTTACGAGGACTTATGGATGTTATTCCTCTGGACGCAAATTTAGTGAAAGGATCGCATGGACGGGATAATGTTGTGCCGCAGGAACAACCCGTTGCAATTGGCAGAGGCGCTGAGCAAGTCACTTCGGCAGAGAAGGTCTTCTTCTGGATTCGGGACTCGTTGAAAAACTCACTGTCAGGTGATTCAACGATGGGGTAATGAAAGACCATGATTCTTAGCAGGGAGTTTTTTTTGGCTAAGCAATCATTAGCTTTTTCAAACAAGTTCTGTTCGCTTTGCAACCTATTTGGGCATATCGCTCAGCACCTAGAATTTTGACTGATCCGACTTCCACTCCAAACGTCCCCGCCGCCGCCGCACGTGAGATCGCACGTCGGCGGACATTTGCAATTATTTCCCATCCAGATGCCGGGAAGACGACGCTTACTGAAAAGCTTCTTCTTTATGGAGGAGCAATTGGATTGGCCGGAAGCGTGACTTCAAAAAAGGAACAACAATCGACCTCTAGCGACTGGATGTCGATGGAGAAAGAAAGAGGGATTTCAGTGTCTTCCACCGTCCTTCAATTTGAATACAAGGATCGCTGTATCAACTTACTCGATACTCCGGGACACCATGATTTTTCGGAGGACACCTATCGGGTTCTCTCGGCAGTTGATGCGGCCGTTATGGTTATCGATGCCGGCAAAGGAATCGAAGCACAAACCCTGAAACTCTTTGAAGTCTGTCGCCGTCGCGGAGTTCCGATTTTTGTTTTTATCAACAAGATGGATCGTCCATCGCGTCCTCCTTTAGAGTTGATCGATGAATTAGAAACGGTCCTTAAATTGGCTCCTGCTCCTGTAAATTGGCCGCTCGGAGATGGACCTCGATTTCGTGGTGTCTACGACCGTCGCAAAGATGAAGTTAACCTTTTTGAACGAACCTCTCATGGCTCGTTTAAAGCCCCGCTAGAAGTGGCGGGAATCGAAGATGATAAGGTTCGCGAAGCCCTGAGTGATGAGCTCTACCTCGCTGTGACTTCTGAGATTGAGCTGCTTGACGGCCTCACAGAAACGATTGATGTCGAGCGCGTTTTGGCAGGCCAACAGATGCCAATTTACTTCGGAAGTGCTATGAACAATTTTGGTGTTCAAAATATGCTCGAAAGCTTTTTGGAACTGGCACCACCACCCACTGGCCGAATCAATGTGAGTGCGGACGAGATGATGGATCCCGAGGCTGGGAGCTTTTCTGGATTTGTATTCAAAATACAGGCCAATATGAATCCGCGCCACCGGGATCGCGCCGTTTTCGTGAGGATCGTTTCCGGAGTTTTTGAGCGAGATATGCAGATTCTTGATCAACGCACTGGTAAAAAAGTTAGGCTAGCTAACGCGCAGAAATTATTTGGACAGGGGCGTGAGACCCTCGATACAGCCTACGCCGGTGACATCCTCGCCCTAGTAGGGAATTACAATTTTCTGATTGGTGATACTCTTACGAATGATCCAGGAGTGACATTCAACGAAATGCCCCGCTTCACACCTGAGTGCTTCACTTATATCCTCAATAAAGATACAGCTAACATCAAACGCTATCGTTCAGGAATGGAGCAATTGATGAAGGAAGGCGTTGCTCAAGCCTATCATGTGCATGGCAGCGCTCAGGCTGTTCCTTTGCTAGGGGCGGTTGGCCCGCTCCAGTTCGAAGTCCTACAGGCTCGCCTTGAAAGCGAATACTCGGTCGAAACCCGCCTTGAGCACCCACGTTGGAATTGTGTCCAGTGGTTTGTCGAACGAGAGCCCGACAAATCGAGAAGCGATCGTGAGCCACCTGAAGTAACGCTTCCCTCGGGGTGTGTCGTAGCCCGGGACCAAGACGGGAACTGGGTCGTTCTCTTGCCCGCCCAGTATCTTGTCGGAATTCTCCACGACCGAAATGAAAGTCTCGTCTTCAGGGATAGTGCCTAAACAAGTTTAAAGCAACCTGGAGGGATTTGCGTTTAGGCCCCGTGACTCACTAAAGCAGGGATTGCTTTTTAGAAGAGCCTTTAGGCGTAACCTCTTCAAAGGAATTCCCTTAGGTTAGGGAGAAGCAGCTGGGGGTTTTAGCCTGAAGAACTTCGATATGTTTTTAATTTAATTTGACACATTTCGGTTGTGGATCACGCTTAGGGTTAGCACTTCTTCATTCACACGTAGTTATGACGCCACAACTCACAAGCTCTCCTTTAATGTCCTCACTCTCTTTCGATCTCAAAAGGCAAACATTCCGCTTCAAGACCCTGATCTGGTCACTTTCGCTTCTTTTTGTTTCGTCGGGGTTGCACCGGCTCCAAGGTGCCCCCCGAATTTCTGAATTTGTAGCTCTCAACACCCGATCTCTTGTTGATGAAGATGGCGACTCTTCTGATTGGATTGAAATCGAAAATACCGATGACACTGCCGTATCCCTTGGGGGATGGTATTTAACGGACGACCCGAAAGATCTCACTAAATGGGAAATTCCTTCAGTAACACTTCTTCCAAACGACTTCCTTGTTATTTTCGCCTCTAACAAGAATCGAGTTGATCCTGCTAGCAACCTACACACTAACTTCACCCTTCAGCCCGAGGAGTTTGTCGGGTTAGTTGAACCAGACGGAAAGACCCTTGCATCTTCCTTTGATCCTCCACCTCAGTTTGAAGATATTTCTTATGGTGTCGGCACGGTTGGAGCATCGATTGTCACAGTTCCGATCAATAAGGGTGTTAATGCCAAGTATTTTGTTCCAGCCTCCGATCCCGGCGCCGAGGACTGGCGAGCTCCTGCTTACAATGATTCGGCATGGACTACCGCCGCTCTAGCTTTCGGCTGGGACACTTCCGGACCTTACCTAGATCTTCTGGGGAGTGATGGAAATCTTTCATCTGTAGCAAAAGGAGTAAATGCTTCAATTTATGTTCGGGTTCCTATCACAATTGACGATCCCAGCACGGTTCAAAGGATGGTTCTTGATCTCAATTGGGAGGATGGTGTTGTTGGCTATTTAAATGGAGAACAAATTCTTTCTGAAAACGCCCCAAACCCGGTCCTCTGGGATTCTAGAGCGACCAGCTCCCACACCGATAGTCTCGCAGTGGTTCCTGACACCTATGAAATCGATTTTACAGGAAAGCTCGTAAGTGGGACTAATATTCTAGCCTTCCAGGTCATGAACACGTCACCAAATGGATCTGATCTCCTTTTGTTACCCAAACTAACAGTCGTATCTAAGGATGCCGCCAGCGATGATGTGCCGGCTTTTTTTGAGGAACCCACCCCTGGGAATCCTAATAGCCCAGGCAAACTTGCGCCCGCCTATGTCACGGTCGATACCCCGACGAGGACGTTCACATCCGGATCAATCGAGGTCGCACTCACATCTGAAAGCCCTAACGCGATCATCCGCTACACTACGGACGGTAGTATCCCAACCAACGATCTCGGTGCTGAGTCCCCAGAATACACCGATTCACTGACAATTACTGACAATACTTTAGTAAGAAGCAGGGCGTTTCTTTCAGGAGCCTTGCCAGGGCCTATCGAAACCCACGCCTATTTCAGACTCGAAGGCGACGCTGCTGAATTCACCTCAAACCTCCCGACAATTCTCATCGACAACTTTGGGAACGGTAACATCCCTTCTGCTGGAGCAACGAGCCGATTACCGATGATCATGGCGATCTTTGAGCCTAAGGACATCGGTGGTGGTGTCATGCGTTCATCGATGCTGAACCCACCCGACCTCGTAACTCGCATGGGAAGCCGTAAACGTGGGTCAAGTTCAGGTGGATGGCCTAAGAACCATTTTTCCGTCGAGGCATGGACCGAGAATGATTATGAGGAGAAGAATATTGAACCGCTCGGATTTGGAGCGGATAATGACTGGATCTTAGGGTCATTCTACCAATTTGACCGCGCGCTGATTCGGAATCCATTCATTTACGATATTAGCCGTCAGATCGGCCGGTATGCGGTGAGAACCCAACATGTCGAGCTTTGGAACAACCTCCGAAATAACGTTGGTGGCAATGACTATTATGGAGTCTACACTCTCGGCGAGAGACTTGATCGAGGAGAATCTCGAATCGACGTTGACAGCCTGAACCCAACCATCATCGAGAATAATTTCACAAATGGCGGGCCTGGGGCTTTGGCGCCATTTGATGCTGACATTTCAGGTGGATACATCTTCAAGCGAGATCGCGGTAATCCCACGTTTTCTTCCTCAGGGATGGGTAATTTTGTCTACGTTTATCCGGGTGGGTCGAGCGATAGAAACCGACCAGAGGATTTCTTTATCAACCGTTCTCAGACGGCTTGGCTCACCAAGTATCTAGAAGAAGCCGATGATGCACTTGACGCGACGGATGGAATCAATCCTGAGACAGGTTTACATTTCTCCGATTACATAAACGTCGATTCCTTCATAGACCACATCATGCTCAACAACTTTGCGATGAATGTCGACTGGGGGCGTCTGAGTGCCTTCTTGCATAAGCCGCGTGGGGGGAAATTACAGGGAGGGCCGATCTGGGACTTCGATCGTAATATGGGGTCGGAGGACGGGCGTGATCGCACTCCAAATCGTGGGTGGAACGGAACAGGGGACTCGAGTAGAACCTGGTATGATAGCCGTTACCCCTATTATGGAAAGGTGATGGGCTATCGTAGAAACACACAAGGGCCTCCAACCCAACAAAGCTCTAGGCCAGACGTAATGCAGAGATGGATCGATCGCTGGTTTAGTCTTCGGAAGACGGTCATGTCGATCGATAATCTTAATGCTACGGTCGACAAATATGCTCTTCCCTTGAATGTAAATTCAGGCAGTAATGCGGCTTTACCCTCTCCGCAAGATCGTAACTTCGCGAGGTGGAACGTCGCACCAAATGGCGGGCAATACGCAGGGGGAGACAGAGGCTGGACCGGTGAGATTACTCACATGAAGGGTTGGTTGAAAGCACGGGCTGAATGGATTGATGCGCAATTTCCTGCTGAGCCGGAATTCAGTGTCGCGAGTGGCAATGTTCCAGTTGGGACAAGTTTAATCATGAACTTTCCAGAAGGGCAGGCTTTTTACACAACCGACGGCAGCGACCCAAGAGCTTCCGGAGGTGGAGTATCACCGACTGCAAAACGATTCGACGGGGGAGCGATTGATTCTACTTTATTACCGATGGAAGCACCTGTGGACTACCTAGTTCCGACCAATAACTCGCTTGGATTAACCTGGACTCAAGCCAATTTTGATGCCTCTGGCTGGACTCAGGCAAACTCGGGGGTAGGTTGGGAATCCCCGGGCGGAACATTGGAACCATTGATAGCGACTAATATTGTCAATGAACTTAAGGGCATTAATGGTGGCGCCTATTTCCGTTGGGAGTTCGACTTCAATAATGCAGGTGCCGTCAATGGAGGAACACTAAATGTGCAAGCTGATGATGGGTTTGTTGCCTACTTGAATGGCGTTGAGATCGCATCAGCTAATGTGCCAGATCCAGTTGTTTGGAACAGCACTTCATCGGGGTCCACTTCGGATGGGAATGTCGTCGCAGGGCGGCAGATTGATCTTTCAGCCCATCTTGATGCATTTAGGAACGGCGCTAATGTTTTAGCGATTCATGCAATGAACTCTTCCCTAAATGGATCAGACTTCCTTATCCGAGCAGGACTAGACATCAATGAAACTGTAGCGGCCAGCCCCTTATTGCTGAATGAAAGTCAGGTGGTCATCGCGCGTGTGCGTGACGGCGATTTCTGGGGTGCTCCAACAATCAGCCCATACGCGGTTGGCACCACGCCAGCGAGCAGTGCGAATTTAATGGTTTCAGAGATCATGTATCATCCAACTGAGCCCTCGGCCGCAGAACTAACTGCCGGATATGACGATCAGGATCTGTTCGAATTTATTGAGTTCGTTAACATTAGCGATACTGCTATCGATTTATCAGGAGTTACTTTCGACGCGGGGGCGAGTTTCACCTTCCCGGTTGGGATGCAACTCGCTGCCGGTGCCCGAGTGCTCGTTGTTAGTGATACCGCCGCATTTAGAGCACGCTACGGTTCGGCGCTTGATAGTTTTGTTGTTGGTCAATTCCAAGAAGGGACAAAGTTGTCCAACAGCGGAGAGCGCCTTCTTATTCTTGGCATTGATGGAGCTCCGATCAAAGAGTTCACCTATAATGATAAATCACCATGGCCCGAAGCTGCGGACGGCGATGGATTTAGCCTCGTGCTCAATTCCCCAAACAGCGCACCTGATCACAACCTTCCTGAAAGCTGGTCAACTGGCCGTCAGGGCGGCACACCGGGTATTGGTGAGAATAAAACTGTTTTCGCCGGCGATCCTAACGCAGATTTGGATAATGACGGACTTACTGCGTTCGCGGAATACGCCATGGGAACAGCTGATTCTGACAGCTCGTCGGGCCAGGCAGCCATCAGGAGTCGTGTAGATGGTGGTGGAGATCTCCGGATCACCTTTCCGAAGAACACCGCGGCTGGCGATGTGAATTTCATCGTGGAGATCTCTACCGATCTTAAAAATTGGAGCAGTGGTGAGATGGTCTCGTTTGTCAGTGAAGAATCAATTAACGAAAATATCTCTGAGGTCACTTACCAGAGCGCACTTCCGGACGCTACAAAGATTTATATGCGGCTTAGGTTCCAGCAAAGGTAGTTCGCGCAGTTAGAACCTCGGGTAAGTTAAGAAAGGAGGGCCTGATCCAGGGCTTCCTTTCTTTTTTTTTTGCGCGCCTTTCCCGCTTCTTATCATCTTCAAACGTGAGGGTGCAAATCGTCTATAATTAAACCGTCTAAAAGATCCTTGGCTGGATGATTTTCAAGAACTATTCTCAATCTAGTAATTTTAAAGGTATGACTGTAAAAAGTTCAACTTCTAGACGCTCGTTTCTCGCCACCATCATTCCAGCTTCCTTTTCGAGGGCTGAAGGAAGCACGACACCTTGGCTCCAAATTTCTTTGCAGCAATATTCTTTCAATCGTATGTTCCGATCAAAGAAGCTTGATCCTCTAAACTACCCAAAGTTCGCAGTTAAAAAGACAAAGATCAAAGCTCTCGAGTATTTTAACGGTTTCTTTGAAGAAAAGTTAGGTTCCAAGGAATTTCTTTCAGAGCTTAAAAGCCGTTGTAGTGGTCTTGGAGTTGAGAACCAGCTGATTCTGTGCCGCTCGGACTTAGCTCTAGATTCAGCTGAAGCTCAGGAGCGAAAAAAGGCAGCTGCATATCTTGCACGCTGGGGTGAGTTCGCAAAGTCGCTGGGCTGTCATTCAATCCGGGTAGATTGCCGTTCAAAGGGTAATCGGGCAGAGGTAAAGAAACAAGCGGTCGATGGACTCAATCAACTTTGTGAAATACTCGGACCCATGAAAGTGAATGCGATTGTTGAGAATCATGGAAATTGGTCGAGCAGGGGTGATTGGGTGAAGGAGGTTATGAGTTTGGTAAAGCGAGAAAATTGCGGAACCTTGCCAGACTTTGGAAATTTCAAAGACTACGACAAATATCAAGGTGTTAAAGATATGTTGCCATGGGCCAAAGCAATCTGCGCAAAAGTTCATAAGATTAATTCAGACGGTGAGGCAGCCCATACTGATTTCGCACGGATGCTTAAGATTTTAAAACAGGGGGGCTTTAAAGGGTTTATTGGAATTGAATTTGAAGGTGCTGCAGATCCCGTCTCTGGTGTCCTTAGAACCAAAAAACTAATTGAGAAGACACTACGAAACTTAGGGTAAGTGATGAAAGTAAGAACCTTGTTCTATTTTTTAATAGTCACCATTCAGCTCGCAGGTGCCACTCCCAAACTACGTGATCGAGGACTTTCCATTTTGAGGGAAATTGTCAGCCAGCCTTGGGCGAAAGCTTGGAAGTCAGCGACCTTAAAAAACATCCGCCTCATTTCCGAGAAGCCTGATCTTCATCAACCATTGAATCTCCCGCCAGTGTGGTTTGCTTTAATTTCAGGTCCGAATGGGGCGTCGGGGCATCTAATGTGGGATAGTATTGGCAAGGGGCGGCTCGTTGAATTTTCCCTTGATGACAAGTTTGAAATGAAGGGGGGGGCGGGACAGGCGATTAGTGGTGTTCCATCTTTCCAACAGTTCCCGATTGTGGGTAAGGACCTAAAACCAATAGCTTCGGGCTGCGTTCCAACCGCCGCAGCCAGTGTGGTTTCATATTGGGCTAGTCAGAAATACCCTAGTTGGGCCGGTCACGGTAAAAACTCGCCAAAAGACCTCGTGTTACGTCTGCGCAGCAAACTTAAAATGACGCCATTCCCCGATATTGATGGTTTTACGACAAATCAAATGGCTTTGGCTGGAGCTTATCCGAGTGAACTTCTGGAAGTATTGAAAGCTGAAACCGTGACTTATAATTTACCGATCCGAATTGGGTTTGGCAGGTTCACCTTCCCTCTTTTCAAGAGGGAAATTGACAATTCGCGACCAGCCTTACTGTCATGCCTGGTCCGCGTAGCCCACAAACCCCAACTCTCATGGCCCCACGAAGTGGCTGGGGTAGGCTATTACGAAATTGATGATGTGAAGTTAGTTGGTGTCATGGATAATTTTTTTCCCACTAACAATAAGGAAACGATCCGCTGGATCAGGCAAGATGCCTTTCGATCAATTCTAATTCTACGGCCCCGCGAGGAAGAGTGACGAGGTTGATATCTTCTAGTTCAGAGCTTAGCCTTTCAACTTCTCCTCTAGGATAGGTATCAGGTAATCTGGCGATGTCGCTTGGTCAGTATCATTCTGCAGGGAACTGTTAGGAGTCCATTTTCGCAGCCTTGTTTGCCCGTTTCCGCTCGTTGGGATCGAGGATACGCTTACGGAGGCGAAGGAAGTTTGGAGTCGCTTCAACGAGCTCGTCAGGGTCGATATACTCAATAGCACGCTCAAGTGAGAATTTTAGGGCAGGAGCAAGCTTCGCTGTGTTCTCCTTAGTTGCCGAACGAATATTATCGAGCTTCTTTGCCTTGACTGGATTTACCGGAAGATCGTCGGCTCGAGAGTTTTCACCAATAATCATACCAGTGTAAACCTCCTCGGTCGGGTTAACGAAGAGGGTGCCTCGACCTTCAAGCGCGAGAAGCGAATAAGCGGTAGCCGGGCCCGTATCCATCGAAACGAGAGTTCCAGCCTGGCGGGTTTGGATAGCTCCGGCCCACCCCTTATATTCATCGAAAAGGTGGGACATTATCCCATGCCCAGACGTGATATTTACGAGCTCAAACTCGAGGCCAATGATCCCGCGGGTGGGAATACTTGCCGTGATCAACGTCCGACCAGATGCATCGTTAGTCGTCATGTCCTGAAGCATCCCTTTGCGATCATTAAGGATCTTAAGGAGAGGATTGGCATATTCTGAGGGGAGTTCTAGATAAAGGATCTCCCATGGCTCAAGACGTTTATCATTTTCATCGCGCTTGATGATTACAGTCGGTCGAGAAACGAGAATTTCAAACCCTTCACGCCTCATTGTTTCAACGAGAACCGCAATTTGCATTGCGCCGCGAGCCGAAACGTTAAATACCCCAGCCATCTCCGAATCTTCGACATGGATAGAAACATTAGTTTTCATTTCACGATAAAGCCGGTCACGTATCACCCGGGATTGCACGTGCTTACCGTCTCTGCCGGCAAAAGGACCATCGTTAATAGAAAACTGCATTTGGACCGAGGGAGGGTCAATATTAACTGGAGGAAGGGGCTCGGCTTCCTCTTGAGCTGCGAGAGTTTCGCCGATATCGGCATCTTCGAATCCTGCGATTCCCACGATATTTCCAGCGACCCCATCGGAAACTTCTTGGATACCGAGATTCGTGTATTCAAAAACCTTACCAATCTTAGAGCGCACCTTTGTTCCGTCTTTAAGAAAGCGGAAAACGTTGTCACCTTTTCTGATTGATCCAGAGAGAACTTTACCGATCGCAATTCGGCCAACGTAGTCATCCCAGTCGATGTTGGAGACCAACATTTTGAAGTTTTCATCTGCCAGAACTTTTGGAGCCGGGATATTTTCGATGATCGCTTCGAGAAGGGGTATACAATCGCCCTCGGTAGCATCATGTGAATTAGAAAAGAACCCGTTTTTAGCGGACCCATAAAGGGTTGGGGCGTTGAACTGATCATCCGTCGCTTCAAGTTCGAGAAAGAGTTCAAGGACCTGATCATGGACTCCAAGTGGGTCTGAGTTGGGCCTGTCGATCTTATTGACGACGATGATGGGCTTCAGCCCCTCCTGCAGAGCCTTTCGAAGAACAAAACGAGTCTGGGCCTGAGGGCCACCGAAGGCGTCGACAACGAGAATAACACCATCGACCATTTTCATAACTCGCTCAACTTCGCCGCCGAAGTCAGCGTGGCCCGGGGTGTCGACAATATTAATGATATGATTGCCCCAGTGAACGGCGGTGTTTTTCGCTTTGATTGTAATTCCTTTTTCCCGCTCTAAATCCATTGAATCCATCGCGCGTTCGGTGACGGCTTGGTTTTCTCGGTATGCGCCACCGGCTTTTAAAAGTTCATCGACAAGGGTGGTTTTACCGTGGTCAACGTGGGCTATGATTGCTAGATTACGAAACTGAGACATGGTGGTGGCGGATGAAATTATGCCGGGCCTTGGTGAGGCTCACGTGCGCTCCTTGCCTCAGAAACATGGTAATAGCAAGAAATCGCTCGATTGAAGCGAAAATCATTTTCGGGCGCTTATTGCTCTCGAGGAGAGACCCCTACGGTATTTTCCCCACAATGTAGGAATCGGAATGCAGTTAAAATTGAGAGCCACCATGTTGGAATCGCCCACAACAATCCAAAAAGTAACGCCAATCCACCTGCTAAAAGAACAAAGAAGGAAAGAATACCTAAGCCAAAGAAACTAAGGCCGTTTCCACGGGTTAAATTCCAGCTGTAGTTTAAAGATTCAATCGGCCCCAAACTTTTTTTCAACGATCGCCTGCTGGAAAAAACTAAACCGAATAGCCAGAATTATCCCTGGAAGTATGAGAAATAGAAATCCGAGTATTACCATCAAAAAATAAAGAATGTTCGCGCCAATCGCACTGACTGAATTTTTTCTCTGTTTAGATTGGGTTGACAGAAATTGAATAGAGTCAAGACATCTTGGTTGTGCTTACCTACCTCTGTAGGGAAGAAAGCTAGTGAGATTTCAGGTTTAATTATCAGGTCATTTTTGATACTGAAATCCATGCAAACTAAGGGTCTCCAACTACTCGAATCTCTCACCCAAGCTCACAGTGTTCCTGGCTACGAAGATGAAGTTAGGAAAATTTTTCTTGATGAGCTGGATGGCCACGGTGAGTTCGGAGCTGACAAGAATGGCTCGGTTTATTGCATCCGAGATTCTGCTGGGCCAAAAGTGATGGTAGAGGGGCACATGGACGAAGTTGGGTTCCGAGTTCAAAACATTCTTCCGAATGGCTATTTAAAAATGGTGACCGTTGGAGGTTGGTGGGGACACACGCTTTTATCTCAGCGAGTTGAAGTCAGGAACCATGAGGGTATTAAGATCATCGGAACGATCGCATCTAAACCCCCACATTTTTTAGGGGAAGCAGAGCGAAATCGGGTGATCGGGGTGCCCAATATGTTCGTTGATATCGGGGCTCGATCCCGAGCTGAAGTGGAAGATTGGGGGATCCAGCTTGGGGATCCTATTGCGCCATGGAGCCCATGGACACCGATGCATCAGGCAGATTGGTATATGACGAAAGCTTTTGATAATCGGGTCGGAATGGCAGGAGCAATTCAGGTAGGGCAATCTGCCGAAGCTTCGGGGTGCCAGTTGATCAGCGCAGGTTCCGTTCAGGAGGAGCTCGGACTTAGGGGGGCAAAGACCCTCGCAAACATAGCTACTCCAGATGTAGCAATTGTCTTAGAAGGGCCTCCAGCCGATGATACGCCAGGAATGCCTCTCGGTGAGTCCCAAGGTATCCTAGGAAAGGGTGTACAGATTCGCCTACACGATCCTAGCGCGATCATGAACCCACGCTTAGCTCGGTTTGCCATTGAGACTGCCCATCGCGAGGGGATTTCACATCAAGTTACCGTTCGTTCGAGTGGTGGGACAGACGCAGGCTCGTTCACCTTAGCTAACGAAGGAATTCCCAGTGTCGTTCTAGGAACACCAGCAAGATATATTCATTCCCATAACGCGATCATCTGCGCCGCTGATTATCATGCCATGGTAGAGCTAGCTATCGCCATGGTGAACCAACTCAATGAGGAGACAGTTCAGGAATTTACTCGCTTCCTATAGTGAGTAATTCAGCGGAGAGATTGGAACGGCTTAACCTTACCATTTTCCAAGCCCCCCCCCTAACCAAGCAAGCAACTGGTTCATTTCAAGATGATCGTTACGTAGGGACTGAAGCGATTCCCAGCCGCAGTGTGTGCGACACTTCGCAGGGGCAATTTTTTCGACATGAAGTCTTCCCATTAACGCTTCTGTTTCGCGATCAATGGCATTTTGGATCTGTGCTGGGTGTGGAAGGTCATCTAGATCGTTTGGCGACAAACCGAAGCTAACCACGCCGATTCCCAGTTCATTAGCAAGAGCCCGGACCTGATCGCCCAATGACTCATCTGATATACTATCAGCTAAATAAAGGATTCCTTCGTTGGCCCACATCGAACCACTCATAGTCTGAAACAAATCTTCGCGAAAATTGTCATGGCTAGTTTCTACGCGCATCCGAATGGAACTGAGATGATAAGGAGGAAGTCCAAGCGTTTGCTTGAGCGCGAGGTGAGCAGGATCAAGGGCTAGGCCATCTTCATCAAACTCACCATGCTCCCAGTCGATGAGCACGATTTCAGGGAATTTCCAAAGATTTCCAAGGGGAGCCTCCACCGAAAGAGACTCACGAAATTCGAAAGTGAAAACACTTTTCGTCTCTGCATATTTTTGAACAATTGCCCGAAACTTACTGAGACGTAGCATTGCCGTATCGACTGAGGAGCTATCATCAAGATCATCGAGTCTACCCTGAGTCATCGCGAGCAAACCTTTGGCACTGGAAAGGGCAGGGATTGCCGCTCCTCGTTTGTAGTAACCTTGGCCTTTTTCGACCTTTGCAATAGGCGATTTTGGATCGCATGACATCACCGAGAAATGATACCGCAGCGAAGCGTCGGAATATTCCCCATCAAGGGTCATCCGAAGCAGGCGAATTAATTCAGTCCCTTTGATCGAGTCCTTCGGATTAGAGGGAAGGATCTCGGCAAGAAGATCAGAAAGTTGATTGCGGAGACTCATGAGACAATTTTTTTTACAAAGATGTGATAGGACGCTAGATGCAAAGGGATGAAGTGTGGTTTGGGCAAGCCCCAAGTCGATCAAAACCCAAAAAAAACAATATAATTCCAAAAAGAATATTTAGACTTCTGAAATATTCATTGAATAAATTGTTTCGGCTTGCGGTCTCAATTAACGAACTGTTAACAAAAGAGGTATGGAGGGGCTTTTCAGAATCGTTTTGATGATAACTTTATCATCTCTTGCATCAGCACAAACTGCGAGCGAGATTATGGAGTCTGTCCGCCAAGTAACCGTTCTTCAGAAGGAGCAGACTCTTACCGGGGTTTTGCGCAAAGGGGCAAACAAGGTTCCCCTCAACTTATTTCTTCGGGGTAAAGATATTCAGTTCGCTCTAAATGGGGGAGCTGAAGGCTTTCATCTTAGATTGAAAGAAAACGACCAAGAGTTTTGGGATATCAATGATGGTAAGGCCAAACGATTTCCAGCCAACAAAATCGGGGCATCAATCGCGAACACTGATGTGACCTACGAAGATCTTGCTTTGAAATTTCTCTACTGGCCCAACCCTCAACATGCGGGAAGTCAAAAAATTGGGCTCGAGAATTGCTGGAGAATCCATGTCGTTAATCCTGAAAAAACTGGGAGTTACCGCGAAGTAAGCATTTGGGTTACTAAAAAACATAGAGCTCTTGCCAGAGTCGTCGGATACGGCCCAAGACCAGGTCGCCGGCCACTGAAGCAATTTGAAATCATTGATGTAATGAAAGTGAACGGAGTCTTCACAATCGAAACGATGAAAATTAGTATGTTCGATGAACAACGAAAAGTCCAAGGCATCACTTATCTTGAATTTGATAAACCAAAGCGCCGGGGGCGCTAGGGCTTATCAATATTGAAAAGCAATTTCGCCGGATTCAATTGGCGCACTTTCAGACTAGATCTCAGATTTTTTTTCGTTGTCGTCTTATGCATCTAGCCCAAAGGCGGTGTGGACAACTTTTGCGGCTTTCTCAATCTGATCTTCTTCAACGGTGACCGAGATCTTGATTTCTGATGTCGAAATCATTCCAATGTTGACTCCAGCTTTACCTAACGCATCAAACATCTGAGCAGCGACTCCAGAATGGCTGCGCATGCCAATACCTACACATGAAAGTTTGGCGATACCGGCTTCGGTTTGGATAGCGGCCTCTCCAGAAAGCTCGGCAAGGACTGGCTTGAGAGCACTCTGGGCCCGACCTAGATCGTTTGTGTGCATAGTGAAGGAGTGCCGTGCCAACTTATCGCTAGCAATGTTTGAGACAATCATATCGATATTCACCTCAGCTTCAGCAAGTGCGCCAAGAATGCGACCGGACATTCCTGGTGTATCGGGAATATCGGTAATGGTAACTCTGGCTTGGGAGCGCTCGATTGAGACTCCGCGAATGACAACTGATTCCATAGCTTCGTGTTCTTCGGTGACAATGGTCCCCGGGTTATTATTGAGTGATGATTTAACTTCAAATTTCACACCATATTTTTTGGCGAATTCGACAGAACGAGATTGCATAACCTTAGTTCCAACAGAGGCGAGCTCAAGAAGTTCGTCGTATGAGATTTCCGGAAGCTTTCGTGCTTTTGCGACCACTCTGGGATCCGCAGTGTAGACTCCATCTACATCAGTAAGGATCTGACACAGATCGGCTTTAACAGAAGAAGCTACCGCGATGGCTGAAAGATCCGAGCCCCCGCGTCCAAGAGTATGAATCATACCTTCCTCAGTGATTCCTTGAAATCCAGCAATCACGACAGTTTGATCAGCCTCAAGATATTGGTTGATTAGAGTAGGGTCAATTCGCTCGATTCTTCCGCGGGTGTGCGACCCGCTGGTTAGGATCCCAGCTTGACGACCAGTCGCCGAGACAGCCTCAATACCCATCTCATTAAGCGCGATGGTAAGAAGAGCGATAGATTGCTGTTCGCCAGAGGAGAGAAGCACATCAAGCTCACGTTCCTTGGGAGACTGGGAAAGTTCACTCGCAAGAGCGATGAGCTTATCGGTTTCACCCCCCATAGCTGAAATAACAGCAACCACCTGGTTGCCTTTTTCACGCTCAGCCTTGATACGGCTAGCCACCTTTTTAATACGATCAATGGACCCAACCGAGGTCCCGCCGTATTTTTGGACAATGAGTGCCATGGAGAACATCCCTTTAAGGCTTTAAGGGAACGATGGCAAGCAAGAGCAGGAGTAAAAAACTGGATGTGAGGTGAAAAAATCGAAAATCCAAAAAAATCAAAAGTCGCCGCCAGTTACAAATGATTTTTTTGATGGGGATTTAGATCTTTCAATTTCTTCAGAGTGATTCAATTCGAAACACCACAGGCCTACTGGTTAGGCAGTCAAGATTTTCAACCTCAGCAAGAGCTTGCTTCAGCCTTCCAAACGGGCAGGTATGGAGAAGGAAGACCATCTCAACGAATTCAGCGTCGGGATTATCTGCATCAACGGGTGAGTGAGTCCCTGAAATTCCGATTTTATGCCTCGCGAGCACGCTAGCAATATCTGCGATCACACCGAGTCGGTCGGTCACCGAAAATCGGACGTAGTAAGAAGTCGCGGTATCATCAATATCCACCAAGTTCCCACTCTCCTTATAAGGGAGGAATCCCATATTGGTTCCCGAACCGCGAGCAGCCTCGACTAAATCGGAGACTACGGAAGAAGCGGTGGGGCCCTGTCCAGCACCCCTGCCGTAGAAAAGCGATTCACCCAAATGATCTCCCTTGATTGCTACGGCATTAAAGACGCCATGGACCGAGGCTAGGATGTGAGTTTTTGAAAGAAAGGAAGGTTGGGTTCGGATTTCGATCCCGCCATCTTTATTTGCAATAACAAGGGAGAGAAGTTTGACGACGTAGCCAAGATCTGAGGCAAATTTAATATCAAGAGGCGTAACTTTCTCGATACCACGAACATAAACGTTTTTGTAGTTGATCAGGAATCCATGCGCTATTGATCCAAGAAGGATAGCCTTGTGAGCAGCGTCCCATCCATTCACGTCGAGAGTCTCGTCTGCCTCTGCATAGCCCAGATCTTTAGCTTCTTTGAGAGCCCCCGGGTAACCTAAGCCAGCTTCGGTCATACGCTGCAAAATGTAGTTAGAAGTTCCGTTAATAATGCCAGCGATTGATTCAATTTGGTTGCCCACAAGTGATTGTTGCACGGCTTTTATGATCGGGATTCCTCCGGCAACAGCTGCTTCGAAATAAATTGGAGTATTCGTTTCTTTTGAAATAGCAAAAAGCTCGGTCCCTCTTTCCGCTAGAAGCGCCTTGTTTCCCGTTACCACGGGTTTTCCAGCCTTCAAAGCTTCTGCGACGAGATTGAACGCAGCTTCTGTTCCTCCAATCAATTCCACCACAATCTCGACCGAAGGATCCTCAACCACTTCCATTAGGTTCGTCGTGAAGAGTTCGGCGGGAGCACCTCCTTCACGTTTTTTTGACAAATCTTGAACCGCAATTTTGCGAATTTCCATAGCCGCAGATCCTTGTGAGCGTGACACGATAAGCCCCCCGTGTTCCCTAAGGATTTTCCAAACTCCCGACCCGACAGTGCCAAATCCGGCCAAACCAATTCCTGAAACTGAGCAACTCACAGTGGTTTTCTATGAGTGTTCGGGGAGCAAAAACAGTAAAATTGTGAATGAACCTTGAATTGCACACGTTCTTAGTGCTGTTATACTAGCAACAGATGAAGCGCGAATACCCTTGGGAAACTGCCAGCACCTACTCTCCTCCCCGTCGTGAGGGTCTCGGCTGGTATGTTCTCGTGGCAGTCATCTTGGCTTTAATCATCCATGTCGCTGCTCTTGTAAGAGCCGGCAATACCTTTTACGAAGCCGAAATGTCCGAGGCGACTGATTGGGTTTCTCAACCGGTCCGGCTAAACATGGCGGAAACCGAGCTGGAGGATATTGCGGAAGTTCCTCCAGAGGAGGAACTTGAGAGACCGGTTGATGATAGCGAATTGGTGGATGATCCAGAGTCGGCGATTGCCGAGCTTCAAGAGATAGAGATCGATATCGATACGAAAGTGGAGGACGTGTCATTTCCTGAAATGAGGATTGAAAAGCCCATTTTAGCAGGGACTAATATTGGAGATTTACTCAAGCCCACGGTGGGAGAGCAAGAAAACTCTGATATTCCTGATCCTGGAAAAATTCGCATCGATTTTCCAGAGGCAAAGAGAGGAAAGATTATTGTCGATGAGGGAACTCAACTTGCTGATGTCCTTGATCCTGACAAGGTCGTCCAGGATTTAGGCAAATTAAAAGGGGGTAATGGAACTGACGCAGCGGGTGAAATCAAAGGTTACACCGGTCTTTTTGCCTATGCCAATATGTCTCCGGGTGAGCTAGAACAGAACAAGGCTTCGATTGGAAGCGATCTCCTTTTTGAGTTCAACAGTAATACTTTAAAAGATGATGCCCGTATCACGCTACTTACTGTTGCCCAGCTTATCGATAGAAATCCGGGCATGTTTTGCTGGGTGGAAGGGCACACTGATACTTTCGGCGGCGAGGAATTTAACTTTCAGCTTTCCTTGAAGCGTGGTGAGGCGGTGAAGAATTGGTTAGTAAAGTCACTTCAGCTTGATTCAGAATTTATTGTGGTTCGCGCTCTCGGGAAAACCGAACTAGTCGTGACACAAGGCGATCAAAATGCACAGGCCGCGAATCGAAGGGTTGACATCAAGATGCGTAAAATACCGCCTAATAATACTGGTGAAAGAGTATTAGTCAGGCCCGGCAAGCCCCCGGAGGTAATCCCACGAGGGATCCCCGTTGAAGATGATGAAGAGGAAGCGATCCCAAGGGCAATTCTAGTGCCAGACGACGAGAAGGTGCCAAACGCAATTCCCGTAGGTGGATAGTCGAGCTTGTCGTAGGGGCTGAAGTCTAGTTCATTGGTGCCGTGCTGAAGATTCTCACCGAACCCCCAGTCTGGAAGGCCGTTCTCGGATTTGATTTCGATGACACTTTGGTGATGAAAGACAGCACGTCACAGGTAGACGAGCGATTCTTTGAGTGCCTGAAGTGGGTTCGATCCACCTACGGTGCTGCTTGGGGAATAGCCACTGGCCGATCCTTATATCAGCTAATTGAGGGGCTCAACGATGCTGATTTCCCCTTCCTTCCAGATTTTGTAATTGTCCGAGAGCGAGAGATTTTCTTTCCCGGTCAATTTGGGCGTTGGGTTCCTGATGAGAATTGGAATAAAAGGTGTGAAAAGGATCACAATCGGCTTTTCCGTAAGTGCAAACGAGCGCTTGCTAAAATCAAGGATCACGTTGAGGCAAATACCAATGCCCGCTGGGTTTCGGTCGAGGGGGACGCTGCAGGTATCGTCTCATCAACCGAGGAGGAGATGGATGACATCCTCAGGATAATTGAAAATCTCACTTTGCACAGTGATCTTACTTTTGAGCGTAATTCTATCTACCTTCGCTTCAGTCATCGGGCCTATCGCAAAGGGTCCTGCCTTCAAGAGGCTGCGAAACGGTGGGGACTTGAATGTGATAAAATTCTCGCGATCGGGGATAATCATAATGACCTGAGTATGCTTCAGCCGGAAATTTGTGAAGCCTGTGGGTGCCCTGCAAATGCCATCCAAGAGGTGAGGGACTATGTAACTGAGCGAGGTGGTAAAGTGGCTGCCAATCCAGGAAGTATTGGGGTAATGGAAGTGATGAAGCACTATTTCGATCAATGATTGCTGAGCTTTGGGCTTTTGCATTGATTATGCTGATCGGGCAATTCAGCCCAGGTCCAGATATGCTTTTGCTAACACGCACTTCTCTCGCAGAGGGCTTGCGATCGGGTTGGATGATGGTGCTTGGAATTAGCACGGGGCTCACGTTACACGCCACCCTTGCGATTGGCGGTATTGCGCTTGTGCTTGCCAGGGGAGGGGCCATTGCAATCGGATTAGAGGGGCTTGCGGCCCTATACCTTCTCTGGTTAGCGTTCGGGTTGCTTAAGAAACCGAAGCCTAAGGGAGAATTTCATACCCCAAAACGAAGTCCGTACCTGCGCGGACTTTTCTGTAATTTGCTGAATCCTAAAGCCTTAGTATTTTTTGCCAGCGTAGTCGCAACCTTTTTAACCAGACCTTACCCTGATTGGTGGCCTTTTGCGCTTTGGCTAATTGTGGTCGGTGAAGCTCTTTTTTTTTGGTGCCTCTGGGTTTGGCTTTTGCAAATACCCAAGGTTCGGAGCGGATATCAAAGATTTAGCCGAGCAATCGATCTCCTTTTTGCCGGAGCTTTGACCGGTTTAGCCATCCATTTGCTGTTTTGGTGAATCCCTTAAGTTGAAAGATGATTATTGGATAGCTTCGAGGTCTTTCACCCGTAACATGAACAACTCAATTATGAAGAAATACTCGATCAAAGCTGTTTGCCTCGCAATTTCAATAGTCTCTCCGGCTTTTTCCAACCACCACAAGGAGACAAAGGAATGGACCGATCTCTTTAATGGTAAGAACCTTACTGGGTTCTCACAAAAAAATGGCAGTGCAACTTTTGAAGCCAAGGCAGGTTCGATCGTTGGAACAACGGCTAAAGGGAGCCCTAATTCATTTCTTTGCACTGATAAACTCTATGGAGATTTCGAGCTAACCTTCGAAGTTAAGGTTCACAATAATCTAAATTCTGGGGTCATGATAAGGTCCCAGACCAAGGGGAATACTCCCGAAGGGCGAGTGAATGGTCCCCAAGTTGAGATTGAAGCCAGTGGCGCGAAGGGGGCTGAATCAGGTTATATTTACGGTGAAGCTTGTGGAGGCTGGATGACTCCAAAGAATCTCTTGAAGCCTCACAAACATTTTAAAGATGGCGAATGGAACAAATACCGCATTCTCGCCAAGGGTCCGAGGATTCAGGTCTGGATCAATAATGTTCAGATTTCGGATCTTACCGACGCCCCCAAGTATAAAGCTTATCCAAAAGGCTTTATCGGCCTCCAGGTCCACGGGGTAGGCAACCGAGGGCCATTTGATGTGGCTTGGAAGAACCTCAAAATTCGGGAACTTTAGGTCCTAGAATCCTAATTAAATGTTGGGGCCGGATGGAGTCTACACCATCCGGTTTTTGGGTAAAAAAACCCGGCGACCCTATGGGTGCCGGGCTTTAAAAATTCGGACTTTCAGTTGAGGCTATTCGCCGAGTCCGAAGCGGAGGAAACTATTCACGGTGATCGTGTCACCGAGCTCTTTACCCTTGGCTTCAAGTAAGCTTTTAATAGCGGTATCTGGCTCCTTCACAAAGCCCTGCTCGAGAAGACACCGCTCAGAATAAAATTTCCCGAGTTTCCCTTCAATAATCTTCTCAAGGATATCAGCAGGCTTTCCTGCACCCTCCATTTGCTTCCGAAAGATATCCTTTTCCGACTCAACGAGCTCAGCTGGAATATCTTCGCGCTTGAGTCCCGCGGGTGAGGTCGCAGCGATATGAAGAGTAAGATCCTTAACAAGGTCCTTGAAGGTCTCTGATGAGGCAGTCTCAGCTTTTTCAGAACTCACTTCGATGAGGACACCCACCTTGCCACCGAGGTGGATGTAGGAAGCAACGGCACCTTCACCATTCAGGGTGAGGCGGTCGAACCGGCGGAACTGAAGATTTTCGCCCATTTCAAGGACTTTCGTCTTAATGAAACCCTCGAGAGTCTCATCGCCCTTTGGAAGGGCCTTGGCTGCCTCGAGGTCAGTAACGTTGCCAGCAAGGACAGTTGCGGCTACCTCGCCGACAAATGCCTGAAAATTTTCGTTCTTGGCTACGAAATCTGTTTCGCAGTTAATCTCCACGAGAACTCCAGATTTTCCAGATTCGGCCAGGGCGGCAACGATGATTCCTTCATTAGCGTCGCGGGAAGCCTTTTTCTCGGCCTTTGCTTCGCCCCGCTCACGGAGAATCTTGATGGCAGCATCAATATCACCCTCAGTTTCTTTAAGGGCATTCTTGCATTCCATCATGGCTACTCCGGTCTTTTCACGGAGCTCTTTAACGAGAGATGCGGTGATCATAATGTCTTTTTCTTGCTCAGTTTGTAAGTTTAGCCCTTAGCGCCCACAACGATCCCGTCAACAAGGTTCTGAAGAACGATTCGTATTGAACGCATTGCATCGTCATTTGCTGGAACTGGATACTCAAGTTTGGATGGATCTCCATTGGTATCAACGATTCCGATGATTGGGATCTTTAAGCGCCTCGCCTCAGCTACAGCAATGGATTCACGGGCGGTATCGACGATTACGACAGCATCTGGGTGCTTCTCCATGTCACGAACACCGTTGAGGTTACGGTGAAGCTTATCCTTCTCACGATTCAAAGCAGAAAGCTCCTTCTTTGACATAGATTTGTATTCGGGGGCACGCTCGATGTCCTCAAGATACTTGAGGCGCTTTACCGAGTTTCGAATAGTGGTAAGGTTCGTGAGGGTTCCGCCTAGCCAACGGTAGTTGACATAATACTGGCCGGTTGCTTCAGCCGCTTCGCGAACTGCGTCTTGGGCCTGCCGCTTACAGCCGACGAAAAGAATTTTCTTATTTTTACCCGCAATCTTAGCGAGGAAGTCCGATGCCTTATCAAGACACTGAACCGTTTTCACAAGGTCGATGATGTAAATTCCACCTTTATCCTTCATAAGGTAAGGTTTCATTTTCGGATTCCACTTCTTAGTCTGGTGCCCATAGTGGACACCAGCTTCGACCATATCTTTGATGAGTTCGTTAATCATTATCTTTGGTCCTTCGTTAAAGCACGAAGGCGCTTTTAGTAAGAAATTGCTGCAATGGAACTTCCCGGTTTCTCGTTGTTGATAATGCAGCTCTTGGGAAGTGAGGGGGATCTACGTGGGAAAGACCGAATTGGCAAGGAATTTCCTGCTTAAGCGCCCAAATTCAATAGGCTAGCACTCTGCTCGCTTTCCTACTCTTGCTGGATCTATCGGGTTGTCAGAGAAGCCGCCACAGCCTTTGCGATGAGGGCAGCCCCACCCGTATTTGGGTGGACCGTGTCAGGGATTAGGTCGTCTTGTCCCTCAAGAGCAGCATAAACGTCAATGACCTCAAGCTTGAGATCTTTCGCTATTTTCTTGATCATAGGGATTTGCGCCAGGGTATCTTGGTTATTAATTCCCCACCGGCCCTCTTTTGCAATATATGGAGGGAGACAAAGGTAAATCTTAGGTTTAGAAGGGAGCTTTTCAAAATCAGAGATTAAGTCACGGTAGTCGACTTCGTAATCCTTAGCAGAATTCCACCAATTTGCTGGCTTGGTATCGTTTGTGCCAAGCATGATTACAACGATATCGGGATTTGAGGAAAGAGCGGCCTTAAATTGCTTGGATTTTTGGTAAGGCTTGTTCCCACTGTTCATCAAGGTGGTTCCGCTGAGGCCAAAGTTTTGAACCTACCATTTTTCACCGAGTGTCCTTTGGGCCTGCGCCGGCCAAGCCTGTCCGCGTTCCGCTCTTACTCCTTGAGTAATACTATCTCCAACGCAGGCGAGGACTTGGCGTCTTGGTTCTTTTGCCTGGGTGAAACATAGGAAGGAGATCAAAAAAAACGCTAAGGAAATTGGGGTGGGGTTCATGGGCTTTTCACTGGCTATAGCAAGATGGTTAGAAGGGCCTCGCAAACCTCTTATGACAGAAGTTTTTGCACCTAATTGATCTCGGATTACTTCGTAGAAGCGCTGACCGATTGAATGTATTGGCGGACCGCCTCAAATTGCTTATAAGCATCTCCATCGAGAATATCAGGCCTAAGTCCTGTTCCATCGTCGGGGTTAGTGTAACGGGGCATTTTGGTGTCGGCTACGAGCCGAGCTGGATTAAACATCCATTGATGAAAGTATCCCGGGCGGAGCCGCTCGTGTGTAATTCCAAAATTTATGCCCTTAATTTCAAAGGCAGCAACAGCAGGCTTTTCGTTGATGGCGTGGCACGTTACGCAAGCATACCCAGTTAGACCAACAAGCTGCTCTCCAATTTTAACTTGGTCAGGCGCGGGGCTCTCTTTTGATGGTTCTGACGCCGGAAGACCATGGTGCTGGCCAAGCCCATGAGCTAAATATTTCGCGTGGAGAGGGAAGGCGGGCATGCGCATTTCAAGCCATGGACGTGGACGAGGATTTGCGGCACCGAGAAGCATTTTCTCTACATATCCAGTATGTAACATTGCACCCATGTGAGTTAAGGGCGGCCGGGATTGGATGAGTCGTTCGTCTGCTGTTTTAATGTGATCGAGCAGTGACTTGGTCTCCCCATGGACTTTAGTAAGGAGTGCATCCCGACCGTTATAATCATGGCATGACGTGCAATTGAGGGCCTCGATCTGTCGGCTGGCATAGTCCTCAACGGTGTCGTAACGTAATCTAGGTAGAATAGCCGGGATAATTGCCTTTTTTTCCTCATTAGTTAGTATCAGCCGAGGGGATTTCCCGAGTTGATCGTCAGGGCCTAGACAGCCTTTGGTCCAGTCCTTGAGATCTGCAAGATTCGGGGCAGAAGTCCGGGATGGTTCAAGGCCTTCGTGACAGCTAGAGCAATTTAGAGACGCCACAAGACTTTTTCCGCGAACCGTATCACCGGGAGGAAATTCAGAGGGGTCCGGTGTGTGCTCACCAGTGGATGTTTTGGTCAGGTAGGCAGCGAGTGAAGTAGCCTCATCGTCGGAGAAGCGAAAATTGGGCATTTTAATCGCCTCGTGGTGTTTTTGTGGGTTCTTAAGGAAGCTGACTAGAGATCCTCCCTTAAATTTAGCCGCAACATTATTGAGTGGAATGCGGCCATTTTCGAAATCCGGCTCATCAGCGTCTGGCTTTGAGTGGCAGGCGATACAACCGAGTTTGTGGAAATGCTCTCCACCTTTTTGAGCAAGAGACAGGTCAGGGCCGCTAGTGGCTTTTTCCTCAGTGATGAGTGAAGCGAGATAGGCCCCGATATCGGCAGCAGCCTGGGCGCCTTCCGGTTTTGTATGATCGACCATCGCAGGCATGGTAGTCGTTGGCTTTAATTTATCGGGTTGGGCAATCCAGCGAGTAAGCCAAGATTGGTTTGCTCGAGAACCGATGCCAGTTAAATTCGGACCAGCATACTTCAGCTCCGGCATGGCAGAAGACCCGAGGCTAGCCTTATGACACTGGATGCAGTTGTGATCAGCAAAGAGGTGAGCAGCATTGATCGGAGCCTCATTTAACGAGGTGAAGACCGATGCGGGTATGGGTTCGCGAGGAAATTCGCGACGTTCTTCCCAGTAAAGGCGGAAGTAACCAGCCCCGCTGTCGGGAGAGGTGAAGGTGATTTCAATCGGGACTTCCCCGGGATTAAGGCGAATACGATCCGATTTGCCCTCACTAAAAGTAACTTCTTCCTCGTTAACCTTGAGTTCGACCTTGCCCTCTGATTCGACGGAAAAGGAGATACGAAAGCGTTTCGGGATAGAAAGTTTCCCAGTGTAGCTCGCAATAAAAGGGCCGACTGGAAGTCCCGCCGCTGGTGATTCACCCTTGTCAACGAATAGTGCTGGAACGGCAACTTGTTTGGTCTTGGACTTACCTGATGATGTAAAAGAGGCGTTTAACTCAGCATTGGCTGGGATCATCAAGCTTATCAGAAGAAATGGAAGCGAAGTGAACTTCATTGGAGGAATGTTAAACGTCTATTGGAAGAGGGCAAAAAGAAAAACGCTCCCGAGTAAACTCAAGAGCGTTTTTAAGTTTTTTAGAGGTCTAGTCTAACTACTAGGAACCTTGTGAATGGTGCTATGAATCGTCCCAATCAACTCATCACCATCGGAGGACTCGAGATCGTATTCAAGCTTGAACTGCTGGCTGGGCTTATGCCCTGCGACAGTCAGCAGAATCGATTTCTTATCTCCTCCAAGTCTAGCAGCGGTAATCTTCACAGTATCACGCTTCCGATGCCCCTTTGATTCCTTTTTGATTGCTCTCGCCTCAGCTGCCTTGTCAGGATTGTCTACCGAAAAGTCACCTGAACCGTATTGAGGGCCGCGAATATACTTCCAGCGTTGAGCAGTAAAGGAAGTCGGATCAGTCGCTAGCTCGTCGTCGAGTTCGACATCAAAAGTCAGCTTGATGCCTTCCTTGGTCACGACCATCGCAGTTGGGAGGGGATTGACCTTTTTGTAATTTCGACGAATCCGCTGGAGACCAGCTTCATTGGCCGCGTTAGTCTGCCAACCCCGGAATCCGACAACATACATTGAACCATCCGGGTGGAAGACAGCCCGCTGAGCCGAAGACGAAAGTTTGACAGGGAGCTTCGTCACACCGCCTTGATAAAGTCCATTGCCAACTTTCTGACGAAGAACGTGGTAGATCGCAGATTGGCCATAGGACAGGTGAATAAGCTCGCCCGACGCAATACCAATCTTGGCATCTTCAGGAACCCAGATTTGCCCGCCACCGGAGTTATCGACCGACATTGGGAGGTAGCAGAGAGGCTCTGTGAAATTTGATTTATTCCCCTGACGAGCATCTTCTACGCCGAAGAATGGAGTCCCGTTTTCCGGCTCATAATAGTTGATCTTGCAGCGGGGCTGCCAAGTTCCTTCATTTTCCCCTGAGGTGATTTCACCGTTTGGTCCAACTCCAATACCGCCGGGAGCACGGAGCCCAGTGCCAATCGTGTAAAGACGGTTACCATCTGAACTAATTTTAACGAAAGCACCGTTGTGGGGAAGAATCTTTTCGAAACCACGCCCTCCACCCCGAACCGGTGAAGCCTTGGCAAAATAGAAGTTTCCTTCCTTATCAGTTTCGAGGCCGAATTGGAATTCGTGAAAGTTATTAGAAAGGTAAACATCATTGTTAAAGACCCTAAACTTGTCCGCTTCTCCGTCGTTATTGAGATCGTAAGTAGCATAGATACCATCCCGACCGGCGATATGTGGAACATCATTAACAATCTTAAGGCCGAGTGGCTCGAAGAATCCCGTAGCGTAACGTTTCCAAGTCAGCTTTTTGAAGTCTTTCAACCCGGTGAGCATCCAAATATCCCCATCCCAAGTTGAGAGAAGGGCCCGATTCCCATCTGAGAAGAAATCGACATCTGACATCCGCACCTTACCCTTGTAGGGTGATGCCTTGAGAGCTGGAGGAAGGGGGACCTGATCAACCACCCAAGCTTTTTTAGAACTGTCTATTTTTGCCTCAACCTCGAAAACCTCGGGCGAGATACCAGCCCCCCCCTCGGTGAGAGGAGTAAGGGAAACCGGGGTAAGGGCTTCAGCCTTAGAATTTCCAGTGTAAAGAAGGGCAACCCTGGTCTGCTTAGACGAGGCATCAAGGCGAAGGAAATAGCTACCATTTTTCGAGGTAGTTTTGGTGCCTCCATTGATGGATTTTACTTTGAGAGCAAAGCCCTTTTCGCTCGAATCGTCAAGAAGCCGAACCGTAAGAGGCTTGTCGTGGGGGGCAACGTCTAGATAGCGAGCCACACCTTGATTATGATCGCTGACGGCGTCGAGAATCCGGGTCCCGTTGACAGAATAATCAAGGACAACCTGGTTGCCGCTGCGGAAGTATCCATTAAATTCGAGGTGTGAGAAATTCCCGTAACCTTTGAGGGGTCGATTATCTTTAAATGCGCCTGAGTCGTCTGCCCAAACTGGGCCTTCAGCTGCAGTGAAGAGGTAGGAATCCTTATTGTTAAACTCATTAACCTTTTGGTGACCACCACCCCAAGGGGTGTTGATAAGGTTAAGACCCTTATCTGTCGCAGATACAAGAGAGAGGTTTTCGGTGTTAAAGAGAGCAACTCGGCCGGGCAGCGCAGAGTAGTTGAGAGCAATTCCCTTCAATGCCGATTCGCGGCGCAACTTACCTTTAAAATAATCGCCGTAGGTTTGAAAAAAAGCAGGCCCGTGATCAGCTAAGTGATACCATTTCTCCTTGGTGTTGGAGGCAGAGTTGTAGGCAATCAGCGCAGAACGCGGTATACCAAGCTCGCCCATCGCCGCAAGAAGTGAGCCGGAGGCCAGCTCCCGGACTTTAACACCGCGAAATTGGACTGGAGATCCGTCGTCATGATTCTGTAGCCCAAAGTAGCCACTAACGTCACCTCGGCCTTCTTGACATTCGTAAATGTTGATGAGCTTCCCATTGAGGATGATGGCAATTTGGTCGCCGACTGTGATAATATCATACTTGTTCCATTCGCCAACCTTCATGCCTGGATCGATCGCGGGCTGAATGTCATAAATCGCACCAGTCTTATTTTTGTGGGCCTCGTTGCCGCAGATCTGGATTTCATATCCTTTTTTGACGGCGACCCAAGGATCATTGCCTGGGTTGGGGAACCTAACAAAGACACCCGAGTTGTCAGCATCTTCTGGGGCCAAAAACTCAACCGTAAAGCACGCGTTAGTGAATTCTTTTTTACCATACCACCAGAGGCCCATTCCTCCTTTAGCAGTAGAAACACCGTTCTTTTGCTCGAAAGAACCAGGACCTGCCATCTTCCAATCGGAAGCGGCTTCAGGGAGGACATTGTAGGATTCCTTAGCACTTAGCGGGCTGAGGAGTAATGGAAGGAGGGCTAATCGTTTCATAAATCGGTTATACAGTGACCTTTTTACGCCAGTGGTCAACCGGGTTTGTCAGAGGATTTTTCAGGCTCGCTAAATTGCTCATCATTTTATAGCTTTTTATTACCGCTCCCCGGGCAGTCGCTGGTTTTCGAATGAAAATTGGAGGAAAGTCCGGACACTACAGAGCAGTGTGCCTCTTGAAAGGGGGGGACAGGGGTCCGAGAGGACCGCTGGACAGATAGTACCACAGAAAACAAACCGCCTTTTTCGGAAGGTAAGGGTGAAAAGGTGGGGTAAGAGCCCACCGCGCCGAGGGTAACTTAGGTGGCATGGTAAACCTCTCACAGTGCAAGACAGAACAGGGGAAGGGCTGCTCGTCCGTCCAATCCCCGGGTAATAGTCGCAGAGATAAATGACTGCCGAAGTCCATACAGGATGGATGGAACAGAATCCGGCTTACAGGGGAGCGGCCGCCACCCCTTTGTCACTCTCTCCTGGCATTGTGCGAAAGTAAGAAATGTTTCAGCTTCCCTTACTTTGACTTGGCACAACGAAAGCCGGTGTGGTTGGTAGGGGCAAGAGATTCTGAATAATGCCGCGCTCCGGGACGGTAACGCAGGCAATAAGAAGTGTGGCAGAGGAAAGAGCCGCCCTTTGTAACATGGAGAAGGCTCAGCGCGTGCTGTTTCCCGAAGATCAAAGGTGAGGGCCACTCGCCATTCTGCAGGAACCAATTCACCTCAATCTGACTCACACCTCCACGTGGTCCTTTTGGATCTTTCTTCGGGGATTTAATAAAGAGCGAATATGCGTCCGGCCGATAGAGATCGGAACAATGTTCCCAAGCATTTCCCGCCATATCATAGAGCCCAAATTTATTGGGCGGAAAAGATTTAATAGGGGCAGCACCCTTGAAGCCATCTTCACCAGTATCCTTGTGGGGAAACTCTCCGGTGAAGACGTTGGCTAACCACTTTCCCTCTGGTTTTGGACTATTGCCCCAAATGTAATCGAATCCTTCGTTTCCCCCACGGGCAGCGAGCTCCCATTCCGCTTCCGTTGGCAGCCTTTTACCGGCCCACTTACAATAAGCATTGGCATCTTCCCACGTGATACAAACAACAGGATAATTTTCCATACCCTTGAGATTGGATTCAGGACCCGTCGGATGTCTCCAAGAAGCACCTTCTTGGAATCGCCACCATTGCCATTCAGCACCCTGTCCGCGAAGCTTAACCGCCTTAGGGGGGCCCGAAAAAACAATACCTCCAGGCTTCAGAGCCTCTGGAGGAGCCTTCGGGAAATCTATTTTTGACCAGCCTTTCTCGGCCTGAGTTTTATAGCCGGTGGCATCGACGAAATCTCCAAACTGCGCGTTCGTGACCTCGTGTTCGTCAAGATAGAACCCGCTGACAGTCACCTTATGAACAGGGCGCTCTTCATCGTTGAAGGGAATATTTGGATTTTCTTTGGTTCCGCGGGTGTAGGTGGTGCCTTTAATCCACACCATTCCTTTGGGAGGGTTCCCTTTGCTGGTGATTTCCTTTGGCTCGGGAATGGCATGCAGGAGTGAAATGGTCGGTATGATGCAAAGAAGTCGAGTCATGAGGCTTGGATTCCAAAAGAAGACAATTTATCTACGGGTATGGCTACTACTATGTTTCGCCCTTGTATTGATCTTCACGAAGGAAAAGTGAAGCAGATCGTTGGAGGCACACTCAATGACAGCGGAGCAGTTGAGAACTTTGTCTCAGAGAAGTCGCCGTCTTGGTATGCTTCGCGCTTTGCAAAGGATCTATTACGAGGAGGCCATGTGATTAAATTAGGGCCAGGGAATGATGAAGCTGCTCGGGAGGCCCTTGCCACCTGGCCAGGGGGACTTCAAATTGGAGGTGCGATTTCGTGTGACAATGCCATAGCTTGGCTTGAAGCAGGAGCGAGTGGTGTAATTGTGACTTCATGGCTTTTCGATTCTCAGGGGAAGTTTCTAGAGGATCGGGCTGCGCTGTTGGCGGATACGATTGGTGCAGAAAAAATCATTATCGATCTCAGTTGCCGACAAGTGGGGGCGGGATGGACCGTTGCAATGAATCGTTGGCAGACTCTGACGGAGATGGAAGTCAACTTAGATACGATCGGGCATCTTTCTAAATATTGTGGTGAATTTTTGATCCACGCAGCAGATGTAGAAGGCCAATGCGCTGGGGTCGACGTGCCTCTGGTGAATTTGCTTGGGCAGTGGACCGGTTGTCCGATCACCTACGCTGGAGGGGTTAGGGGGCTTGATGATTTGAACTTAATTAACGAAGCAAGTGAAGGCCGTTTGGATGCTACGGTCGGAAGTTCACTTGATCTTTTCGGAGGAACCGGAGTATCTTACGAATCTCTCTTAAACTGGAACCATGGAACCTCAGCAACCTAAGGGAGCAGGTCCACATCGATCGGTATCGTCCGAGAAAAACGATCGTAAAGCTCCAAGGATTTCTGAGGTAACGTAAGATCAAAAACGCCAAATCAATGACTAGTGGCGTGCTTGGATGGGCTCGTCCAATCCTACCGGCTTAATGCGATTACGCACTCGAGGTGACGAGTCTGCGGAAATAGATCAAAAGGCTGGATGCTTTCGATTTTATAACCCTTTCCCAAAAAACTCGTAAGATCCCGCATCTGAGTTGCTGGATTACAGGATACATAAACGACGCGGCTAGGACCGAAGGCAAAAAGTTGATTGAGAAAATCGACGCTACAACCTTTTCTTGGGGGATCGATAAGAACGGAGGTTTGTTCAGACGGAAAGGTGATATCGGCAAAAAGAGCCTCAGCTGACGATGCAATGAAACTGGCGTTCTCAATACCATTTGTTTTTGCATTACGACGGGCCCAGTCGGCTGAAGTTTCTGAGAGTTCGATACCAACCACTTGTTCAAAGTTTTTCGCCAAGGTCAGGCCAAACAGCCCAGATCCACAATAAGCATCGAGAAGGTATTTTTGATTTGGGCCCTTCGCTTGTTCGGCAGCATGTCCAGTGAAAGAATCCAGAATGAAAGGATTGTTTTGGAAAAAGTCACCGGCAAGAAAGTTAAACTTTAGATCACCGACTTTTTCGGAAACGGGAGCACGGTGATCTGTCTCGACACGATCCTCGGTTGCCCGAAGGAGAAGGGTGGCTCCCTTTTTATACTCTGCGGCCCGGCGTTTAACATCGTCACGGATTGGCTGGAGGGCTTCATTGATCTCATCCATCGCAATCGGGCAATTGTAAACATCAACGAGGCGAGTTCGCCGGTTAAACTCTAGAAAGCCGATTGGAAAATCCTCACCAGGTTTAGGGCGCTGGAAGTGTGGTGTGATCTTTGAGCGATAGCCCCATTGTTTTGGCGAGGGGATCGTTGGATTGACCTCTTCCTCGATTCCGACCATGTGCGAAAGGAGCTCCCGAACCTGTCTAGTTTTCCATTCAAGCTGCTTTTCGTATGGCAGATGCTGATACTGGCAACCACCACAAGTCGCAAAATGGCGGCAGTGAGGTTCTATCCGGTCGGGCGATGGTTCCAGAATCTCAACTAGATCAGCATGAGAACAATTTGCCTCATTTCGCCAAACCTTAGCGCGAATTCTTTCTCCCGGCAGAGCGAAAGGAACGAAAACGACCCAACCGTCAGGTTTTGCAATCCCAGCTCCTAGATTTGAGAGGGTCTCAATTTTGAGTTCGACAACTTCGTGCCACTCGTAGGGTTCCGCTTTGAATTTACGGGGGCGCTGTTGAGCCATGGTTAAGGACGCTCTGCGTTATTCTTCCGCCGGAGCAGGGCGACTAGGCTTAATGTCAATGGCGCTGTCAGATCCAGGAGCGGTAACTTCTTCTGGAGTAGGACCACTGACAGTTTTTTTATTTTCATCCTTCAGGAGCTCGGAAGTGGTATCAGGATCAACCAGTTGGAGGTTGTCACCAGTTTCTTCGGCAGGAAGCAGGTCCGCAGAACTGCTAGGAGTCTTCACAGACGTTTTAGCCTTTGTCGTGCTGCCCTTGAGCTCCTCTTCCTTATCTTCTTCGTCCCATCGGCCCTCAGCTAGATTAGCACAAGAGAGAACGAAAAATGGTAAAGAGATAAAGATCAAGAATTTCACGGCGTATCTGGTTGTTAGGGCCAAAGTATGACCTCCACGCGTGCGTGAAGCAATGCTGAAAAGCTATTGTTGGCTGGCCTCAAACTCTTTTTTAGCTCTTTTTCGAGCCTGGGCCACAAAGAAATTGCACGCTTCCTGACAAACCATCGGGATTGCCGCGACCGTCTCTTCATCTCCAATGATTCCATTGAAGCGGGAAGCTTCGGAGTCCTCCAAAGAAGTGGTTACGTCAATTTTCCAGAGTATTTTCTTAACGCACTTATTAGAGGGTCCGCAGAGGGACTTCACCAATTTTTGGGCGCCCTCATCTGAAACATTACGGGCATGTCGATACATTCCAGTTTGTCGGTTCAGTTTATCTCTCAGGTTCTGAACTCGAGCCTTACCGTGATTTATGGCGTTCCACAAACCAAGCGATGCTGGATAAAATAAATCGATAGTCCGCCTAAGTTCCTCGACTGATTCTAACTCAAAAATCCAACCGGCTCTGAGAGACAGCTCACCCTTCGTGAATCGATATTCGCCACCGGATGTATACAACCCAATTTCCCTAGCATCATCTGGATTGGTGTGAAGCTCTAGTAAATCGAGGTTAACATCATCAATATGATGGAGACGAAAAGGATCACGGAGAATACGCAGTTGTCCGATTTGATTGATTCCGGAATCTAGCGCGTCGGAAAGAACTCTAGTAAGCGTCATTTTGGGCATCAAAGGTTGAGATCTGGTCAAGGATGACATCCGCCATCTTAGGCTCTGTGCCAATCGCAGCAGAGTAGTAGAGTGTCTTCTCCTGAAGATGATAAGGATTACGGCGAAAAATCTCTTTCTGGCTTGCAGCTAGTCCTTCTTCCTTTTCGAAACCAAGCATCATCGGAATATCTTGGTAACTGTGAAGCCCGTCAGCAATAAAGAAGGGAACTACGATGGCATTGGGAGTTTTTGCTAATTTGCCCCAATCAGCGATAAATGGTGGCTCTTCCATGTAGGTGTCAATGACATCAAAGAAGCGGCAGTTAGGCAGAGTTTTAATGTGGTCGACTTGATCCTTAATCGCTTTAGTCGAGTTTTTATTAAGTCCAGTGCCATGCCCCACGATAAAGAGTGTAGATTCTTCCTGTGGAACGCCAGGAGCCACTTCATCGGTGCGCTGGAGAATAAGTGAAGTCATTGAAGGATGTATTCCGACCGGATCGCAGTAGTGAAAAGTCTTACTATCAACCACGGTAGTGGGACCAGTAAGACCAAATTCACGCGGGATTACCTCCTGAGTAAAGTATCCCTCGCTTATAAAATCCGGCACAACGTAAACTTCATCAGCGTCGATCATGTAGACTACTTCCCGCATGGATGGTTCCTCTTTCCAAAAACAGCAATGGACCTCGCCGAAGACATTTCTGCCCCTAATTTCCTTGGCATGATCAAAGTAGGGTGTAGACGAATCCGGGTTTTCAGTTGAACCGTGACCCACAATGAGCAAAGCCGCGTCTGGCTTTGGTGAAAATTCCATGCCCTGATCTTAGTTTCACTTGGGAATGTCGCAAGTGAATGTGTTGCCACTAGAGCGACTTGAGGCGGAGCCGGTATCCGGGCGCTAAGGTTGTGATCGCTGCTGAAAGCTTTTCTTGGATAAGAGGACTGCCATAAAATGGGCCAGATCCAGCCCCCCCGGAAGTGTGGGTCTCGATAAGGACGAGTTCACCTTTACTAATGAAAAAGGAGGGATTCCCACTATCACCCTTCACGAGATTCTTGCCCCACCCATGTTTTGCAACCTTGGGGTGACGGAAGGCAATCGACGTGGATCCCACTCGATCAATCTCATGAAAAAAAATACGTCGGTTCTGACCAGTTACCGCGGCGGTCGTTCCTTTGAGGAGAGAAAAATCCTCACGAGGTGCAGGGAGGGCATAAACTTTTAGATCGGGTGGAACATCTGAATCGAGAAGCCCCACCGCGACATCTCCAACCACCCCAATAACACCTACCAAAGTGCGCTCAACTCGCATCCCCATTCGGTTGTGAAACACCACTTTATCTCCTGGTTTACGACGATAATGGGACGCCATGATGACGTGACGACGCGTAACTAGAGTCAACGTCATTTTCTCATTGAATGAGACTCCCGACATATCAAAACTTCGTGACCAGCCGGTCATCATTTCTGCATCACCTCTAATCGAATAGCGCTTAAATATGTTAGGCGAGCCTCCAACCGGGGGCAGGCTAAGACTACTGGGGGCAGCGGGGTTTTTCGAGGTGCAGGAAACAACCACAAAGAAGGAGAGTGAGATTAGCCAACGCCACATGGTTGAATGTTAGGGTAGGATTCAGATGAAAAAAGCCCGGAGTGAGCAGGGCAACTCCGGACTTTAAAGGATGACTTTAAGTTAGCGATCAACGCGGGCTGATCCTCCGCCAACAAGTTTGCCGACCTCCTCTTTGGTTACCATGGTAGTGTCACCAGGGGTAGTCATTGCAAGAGCACCGTGGGCAGCGCCCCATTCGACAGCTTTCGCCGCATCGTTAAACTCAAGAAAGCCATAGATAAGTCCGGAAGCAAAAGAATCGCCACCACCAACGCGGTCGAAAATTTCGAGGTGTCCACGATTGGTGGAACTATAGAACTCGCCATCGTGCCAAGCTAATGCGGACCAATCGTTATCAGAGGCGGTGTGAACCTCTCGAAGAGTCGTAGCGGTAGCCTTAAAATTGGGAAACTCACTCACCGCCTTTTCGATCATTCCCTTGAAATTTGAGATATCGATTCCGGTAATATTCTCTTCGTCAACTCCCTCGACCTCAAATCCAAGGCAAGCTGTGAAATCTTCTTCGTTACCGATCATAACGTCGACATACTTGGCGATTTCACGATTCACCTCCTGCGCCTTAGCTTGCCCTCCGATCGACCGCCAAAGGCTAGGCCGATAGTTGAGGTCATAAGAAACAACGGTCCCGTATTTTTTGGCGATCTTACAAGCCTCGATCGTAAGCGCAGCGTTACCCTCTGAGAGAGCGGCGAAAATCCCACCTGTGTGGAACCATCGAACACCGAGGGTTCCAAAAATATGCTCGAAATTAAAATCATTAATCGTGAGTTGGGAAGCTGCAGTATTGCCACGGTCCGAGGTTCCTTTAGCAGCACGAACTCCAAAACCACGCTCAGTGAAATTAAGCCCATTCCGAGCGGCAACACCGAGTCCATCAAAGTCAGCCCACTTAATAAACTGGGTGTCGACCCCGCCTTGAAGGACAAGATCTTCCAGAAGGCGCCCAACTTCATTATCAACAAATCCGGTAAGGACGGCCGCACGCTTCCCAAAGCAACGGCGGAGTCCGCGAGCGACATTATATTCGCCGCCACCTTCCCAAGCTTGGAACTGACGAGTGGTGCGCACTCGGCCGTCACCCGGGTCGAGGCGGAGCATGATTTCACCCATCGAAAGAATATCGTAGGCACATTCGGAGGCTGGTTTAATTTCGAGACTCATGAGATTTTTAGAGGGCTAATTTGAAAATTAAAGAACACCATTCGCGCAGAGGACATCGTCAGCTCCCGAGAAAAAGTTGATTGCATTATTTAAACAGCGGTTAGCCTGACGTTGCACCGATTCATGCGTGCGTGAGCCGATATGGCTCGTGATGATACAATTCGGAGCACCGATGAGAACGTGACCAGGGGCAGGCGGCTCCGCGTCGAGGACATCGGCTCCATATCCTCCAACCTTACCAGACTTCAGAGCGTCAGCCATATCCTTAGTGTTAACGAGTTCTCCGCGGGCGCAGTTGAGGACAATCACATGGTCACGCATTTCAGCAATTTTGGCAGCATTAATCATGTCTTCTGTTTCATCGTTAAGAAAACAGTGAAGTGAAACAACATCAGAATTGTGTAGGACTTCGTTCATTGAGGAACATCGCTTCACACCATTCTCTGACGCGAAGGAATCATCGAAGTAGGGATCAAAAGCAATGATGCTCATCCCAAATGCGCGGGCTCGAATTGCGACCTCTTTACCAATGCGCCCGAGACCAAGAATCCCAATCGTCTTTCCCATAATTTCATTTCCAACAGGCTTTTTCCAGCCGGCAACCCACTCGCCATTCTTAACAGCAACGGCGTTTGATTGAATATCTTTAGTTATCCCGAGAAGGAGTCCGAAAGTATGCTCGGCTACCGTTGTATGATTAACACCGGGAGTGAAAAGAACAGGAAGTCTCTTTTTCGTCGCATAATCGACGTTAATTTTGTCGAGCCCAATTCCATATTTTGAAATGATTTGGAGTCGGGGAAGTGATTTATCGATTACAGCTTGGGTAATGGAATCGTCACCGCAGAGAAAGGCGTCGAAATTACCGGACAAATCAAGCATTTCGTCCTCCGATAGCGGGCCACGGGCACGGATGACTTCCCAGTCTTGGGAGTTTAAAAGATCTTGGTGGGTCCCCGGGGTGTCCTGAAAGGAGGTGGTGGTGAGAAGAACGCGTTTGCTCATAATTCTAAGAGATAAACTTGTGTGACAGCTTGCTAGTGGAGAATCCAAATTTTTGCAATCAAAACGAAACTAGCGAGTGAGAATCCCTCTAGAAGAAGGAGAGCGCACGGCTTCGATTAACCTTGTCGCTACCGGCCCAAAATCTTGGCTGTCTACCTCTTTAAGAGCCTCTTCTCGAGTAGATTTAGATCTAAGAACAAGAGAATAGGCCTGCTTAATTTCCTTACGATCTTCGGGGGTGAATCCACCACGTCGCAAACCAATGACGTTGAGCCCAGAAAGCTGGTTGATCTTGTGCGCGACGCAATAAGGAGGCACGTCTTGGGTTAGTGTGCTATTTCCTTGGCTCATAGCGAAATCTCCAACGTGAGTGAATTGATGAATGGCAGTACCGCCCCCAAGGAAGACCTTATTTCCGATTTGAACGTGTCCCGCAATCATGACGTTGTTAGCGAGAATATTATCATCCCCGACGATGACGTCATGAGCAATATGAGACACCGCCATAAAGAAATTCCTGTGACCGATGATGGTATTTCCGTTAACTTCAGTGCTGCGGCTGATCGTGACATGCTCTCGAAAGTTATTGTCGTCTCCAATAATTACGCCTGAGTCTATTTGAGGATCAAAGGAAAGGTCTTGAGGAGAACCACCAATAACGGCGCCGTGATCGACCATGTTATTTCTCCCCATTTTGACCCCACGACAAATTTTGGCATGAGATGCGATCCGGCAACCTGCAGCGATTGTGACCCCAGCTTCGATAATTACAAAAGGACCAACGTCTACATCATCCGCAAGTTGCGCAGATTCCGAGACGATGGACTGAGAATGAATTTTTGGCATTTGAAAAAAAAGGGGAAAGCTGGGAGTCGCAAATTTTATTCATGAAACGACTTCAAAAGACTGCGGGGCAATTGAGTGCTTTTCAATTTTAGAGATGAGGAATTTTTGAGCGCTCCTAAAAGCTGTGGTATGAAGGGACTTATACTTTGAAACGCTAAGCTGGATTGCATCTCCTTTGAATTAAAAAAAGTTAAAGTAGGTTTTCCTCGGCGAATGAATAGTAGCCTTGGCAACTATCGGTAGGGCGACCAATGATCAGATGATCGATAAAATAGAGACCCATTATACGCGCTGCTTCCGCTAAATTCTTGGTCAACAATCGATCCGGCTCGCTGGGACTAGGTTCACCAGAAGGATGATTATGGGCAATCACGAAATTGGGAGCCTGGTCGATAAGAACAGGCCGGAGAATTTCAGAGATCGAGGCAACAGTCTGACTTATCGAGCCACTCGAGAGTTCGCGCATACGAATCAATCTGCCATTACGGTGGAGAGTTAAGACGAATAATTTCTCGTTGGAGAGATGTGCCATTTGAGGGGCCAGAAATTGGTGAATCGCCAAACTACTAGAAAGACTAACAGCTGAGCCACTATCGCGAGCAGCACGGGAACCGAGCTCAAAAGCAGCCTGGAGCTGACAAGCCTTAGCTAGGCCCAAACCATGTTCTTTACAAAGTTCCTTAAGATCGATCCTAGCGAGCGGGACGATCCCTCCATGTTTTCTGATGAGTCGTCGCCCAATTTCAATCGCGCTTGCGTTTTTGCTCCCGCTACGGAGAAAAATAGCGAGGAGTTCTTCGTTTGAAAGAGCTTCAGCTCCGAGTTTAGCCATTTTCTCCCGGGGTTTTTGCTCGGAAGGGAGATCGTGGATACGCTGATGATCGTCCATGAAAACGAATCTTCGATTTTTCAAGTAGATGTGGCAAGCTTCTGATGTGGATGAGGAACTAATCGTCTTTTTCGATGGAGATTGCTTACTCTGCCAGGGCGCGGTGAAATGGTTGAATCGGATCGATGGCAATGATCGCTTAAAGTTTGCTTCTTTGCAGGGCGAGACAGCAAAGAGATATAGGATCGATTTGTCTGACGATTCAATGGCATTTGCAGAACGAGGAAAAATCTATCGAGCAAGCGAAGCGGCGAGACGTGCGTTTTGGAATGCAGGGGGTGGGGGTATTTTTCTTGCCTGCTTAATTATGGCACTGCCTATCGCGTTTCGGGATTGGGTTTATCAGTGGGTCGCCAAAAACCGAAAACGTCTCGTCAAAAATAAGAGATGTGATTTGCCAGAAGAGGGAATGAGTCGAAAGACGCTCAATTAATACTTAGATCCTCATTGCCAAATCGATAGGGATCGGCGGCAATCCCCAATATATTTCAACTGGACCCTGACCCAAGATCTCTACCTCAATCCTTACACTGCAGGTCAGCCGGAGAGTAGCCACTCATCAGAAGACTATGCTCCTTCAAACGGATCAAGGTTCCACAAGTTTAAGCTCGCCCGTGGAATTTTCGCTACACCCGGACATTTGGTTCCGAGAGAAAGCCACTCAATAAATCGAATCTCAGAGGTGATTTACCCGAACCGCTGGCCCTAAAGACGCCTGAGAACAATGGTAAGTTCTGAGCTTTTTCTCTTGCCACCGAAGAGGGGGCGGCCTATCCCTTCGCGCGTCCTGAGAAGGTTGGGGGGCGTTAGCTCAGTTGGTAGAGCATCTGCATGGCATGCAGAGGGTCAGCGGTTCGAATCCGCTACGCTCCACCATTTCACGGACGATGACCGGCCTAAGGTTTTGTCAATCTCCTACCCAATCCTATGTTAACCGGACACGACCTTGCCCTTGCTTGCGCAGAAGCGGCTGATGATTTAAAAGCCGAAGACATTCGGATTTTTGACCTACGAGGCATCTCGACACTCACGGACTTTATGGTGGTTTGTTCCGGCAACTCGCTTCCCCACTTGAAGGCGATTGTCCGAGAAGTCGAAGGAAGTGTTAGGGAAAAAGGATCTGATCCAGCCCTCCACACCGAGGGGAAAGCGGCAAGCCGGTGGGTCGTGATCGATTTCATTGATGTCATGGTTCACGTTCTCGACGAAGAGTTCCGTGAGCATTATGCCCTTGAATCTTTGTGGGGCGATGCCAAGGAAGTGGTCTGGAATGACCAAAATGAGGATTGAAATACTTAATACCGGAACTGAGTTACTGCTTGGATCAACCGCCAATACGCACGGGACATGGATAGGGCAGGAACTGGTAAAGCTTGGACTTAGAGTCCAACGTCAGATGACCGTCCCAGATGGCCAAGCCATCCTTGATTCATTGAGAGAAGCGAGCAGGCGCTCCGACGTAGTGCTGGTAACTGGCGGGCTTGGACCGACTAGCGACGATATCACTCGAGAAGCCCTAGCCGAGGTGCTAGGGGTTGAGATGATTGAAGATGAAGCGGCTTTGCGCTCGCTCTATGAATTTTTTGAGAAGCGCAACAAACCGATGGTAGAGGCAAATCTCAAACAAGCGCAAAACTTAGTAGGTGCGGATATCCTACCAAATAATAATGGAACTGCACCCGGAATTTATGCCCCGCCGCGACTTGGGGGCGATCCAAAATGTGCTATTTTTCTTCTCCCTGGTCCTCCAAGGGAACTTTATCCGATGTTTCACGAGGAGGTAGTCCCTCGACTTAGGGCACTCGCTGGCGTCGATGAGATCGATAACGTGCAGGAGTTGAAATTTGTAGGAATAGGCGAAAGTGATTTTCACGATCAACTCGACGACGAATTGGCGAATATTGATGGTCTTGAAGTTGGGTATTGCGCTCGGCTTGGAGAAGTGGACCTTCGACTTATCGGATCCGACGCCGTCATCGCTCAGGGACGCAATTTAACGGTATCTAAATTTAAGGAATTTCTAATTTCAGATGATGGGGCAAACCTAGAGTCAGTAGTCGTTCGCGAATTAAGTAGACTTGGAAAAACCCTTACGACGGCTGAAAGCTGCACTGGAGGCTTGGTCGCGAGTCGTCTCACCGATATCTCAGGAGCCAGCTCTGTGTTCACACATGGTTTCGTCAGTTACTCTAATGAGGCGAAGGCACAGCTCATCGGCGTCTCGAAGGACACTCTTGCAGCGCACGGCGCAGTGAGCGAAGAGGTAGCGAGCGAAATGGCAAAAGGTGCCCGGCAGGCAAGCGGTTCTGACTACAGCATTTCAATTACGGGAATCGCCGGACCAACCGGTGGCACCAAGGATAAACCCATAGGGACAGTGTGCTTTGGAATTGCCGGGCCAAAAGGGATAGAGACTTTCCGTGAAATGCACCCACGCAGTAGACGCGATTTCAAACAACAAGTCAGCCAGCGGGCACTCGACTTAGTGAGGCGGGCCCTCAAATCTGGCCAATAATTCGGTCGATCTTCGTCAAAAATTACTCCTCCTTCGGATCGGGCACGAGCTCATAGAGAAGGGCATTGCTTTTTTTGAGAAACTGTTTTGCAAGGACATTGAGTTCTTCAATCGTCACCTTACCATAATCTTGATCACGGGTCCGCGCCCAATCGAGCTTATATGGCTTCTCTTGACTGCTTCCGAGGACCGTCCCCAGCCAATATCCATTATCACGAAGACTTTCTTTGAGTCCCGACTGAATCGGCTTAAGCGAGCGCTCAAGCTCGTCCTGAGTGACTCCGTTTTCTGCCATTTTATGAGCAAGTGAAATCATAAGATCACCGTATTTCTTAGTTTCTTCGGGCTTCACTTGGGCCATCGCTTGCAACACTCCCATATCAAGCTCTTGGCTGGGAGAAGCCCCAGCACGCGGACTGTATGAACCACCGAGCTTCTCGCGAATTTCTTCACGAAGCCGATCGCTGAGAATTGAGGCGAGAATATTGAATCGTCTCGCTTGTTTCACGTTCGTCCCAGTAGCAGGAATTTTCCAAACGACCATGGCTGCGGCGTTTGGAATCTTGGAATCGAATGTAAATTTCTTGTTGGCCGGACGCGCCGGAACATTGATTTTGCGGCGCTTCTCGTAATTCGGCTTCGCGGTCTTTCGTTCTGGCAAGGCCCCGAAGGTTTTTTGAATCAGGGGTATTGCGACAGCTGGATCGAGATCACCAACCAAGGTAAGCTCCAGTGGTGCATCTTTGAAAGAGGGCATAACCCAGTCTTTAACCATTTTACTATTAAACGACATCGCCTTCTCTTGAGTCGGGAAGCCGAAACGGAAGTCTCCACCGTGCATATGACTCGCCACTTTAATCATAGCCCCTTGCATCGAATGTTCGAGCTGATTGTAGAGCATAGGCAGAGCCATCTTAAACATCCGCTCGCCCTCAGGGCGAAATCCCGGGTCAGTTAGGTAGGCACACATTAACTGCAGCTGAAGCTCTAGATCTTCCGGAGTGGTCCGTCCGGAGAGGGAAAAGCTCCCTTCACCAACCCCGAAACCAACACTGACATTCTTACCCGCAAGAAGACGTTGAAGATCGTCAGCGGAATGTTTCCCCAGACCACCAGCCTCGAAGATGGCACTTGCGAATCGATCGAGCCCCGATATCCCACTCGGCTGACTCAGTTGACCCGATCCAAAGCGGGCATTAATACTGATCGAATTTTTCTGGAAATCGGTTTGCTTGTAGTTGACGCGAATATTGTTAGAAAGCATCAATTGGGCCGCACCAAGATCTTCAATTTTCGTCTCCTGCACAACGGTTCCCGGATCCCCAAAATTTGTGTAAGCAAAGGGAGTCAGAGCCTTTTCGGTGGGAGCGGTAACCTTCGAGGCACCGCTCTTCAAAAAGATCGTCTTGAGTTCGTCAGCTGCTGAGTCTGGTGCGGCAGGTGTCGTTAGAACTAAAGAAAGGTCCTTGGTATCCCAGAACTCGTTAAACGCTTTCTGGCAATCTTCAGTTGTGATTCTCTCAAGGGCAGATTTAACAAGTTCTAGATTTGTTTCTGGAGTGGTGAAGACATTCCTTTCGCCAATAGCCCCTATGAACTGCATAGCAATTCCATTTGAGCGCCGGGTATCTTTGCGCTTCACAGCCTCTTCCGCACTATTGATGAGATTCGCTTTAACCTCCTTGAGCTCCTCTTCAGTAAATCCAAATTGAACGGCCTTGCGGAGTTCTTGTTCGAGAATAGGGACCGCTTCCTTCCATTTCCCCTCAGCGGGGGTCACTTCAATACCGCCCTGTTCGATCATCTTAAAATAGGCACTTCGGCTTGCCGAACCAGAGAGGATTAACGAGCCTTCCTCTTTAGCGAGAATTCCAAAACGTCTAGTCAAGATCCCATTAGCGATGGCGAGTGGGTATTGATTAATACGGTTGCTGCTCGTATCTGGTTTCTGAGTGTAGGGGCGCAAAGAGTAGAGCGAGATGTCAGTCGAAGGGAGTTCCTTGTCCGTGAAAACTTCAGACCGGAGCCCGAAACCGGAAGGGGGAATATCCTTGGGGGGATTCTGGCCTGGATCTTGGGGATTCTGCATGGAAATAAAAGTTTCGCGGATCCGCCTTTCGATTTCCTTTGAATCAAAATCGCCAACGACGACGAAGGTCATCCGTTTGGGAGTGTAGTAACGAGTATAAAAGTCAGTAAAGCGCTCGCGAGGAGCGGTTCTTATTACCTCTTCGGTTCCAATCGGAACTCGTTTCATCAAACGTGAACCCGGAATCAGGTATTCAAATTGCTTCAGCATCATTCGATAACCCACAGAATCACGGGAAGTTTTTTCCGAAATGATAACTCCACGCTCGCTATCAATTTCCTCCTCGGTCAGAAGAGCCCCATCCGCGAAGTCCCTCATGACAGTAAAGGTTAGATCCACCGTTTTCTCATCCATATTCGGCAAATCAAGCATGTAGACAGTCTCATCGAATGAGGTGTAGGCATTGGCATGGGCTCCAAATTGAATACCGAGTCGTTGCATCCGTGGGATGAGCTCGGCAGGCGTGAAGTTTTTTGAACCATTGAAGACCATGTGCTCTAAAAAGTGAGCCACGCCACGTTGATTATCAGCTTCCATCAGAGAACCTGCTCCAATATGAAGACGGACCGAAAATTTACTAGGAGGCTCCGAGTTTGGATAGATAATGTATCTGAACCCATTATCCATTGAGCCGAAAATGGCTTTGGCGTCTGGCTTAAGGTCAGACCCTTCGCCAGCTACCGGATTAGCGGAAAGCGGGAGGGCGAGCGCGGTTACGAATAGAAGCACTAATTTCATGGATAGGTGGAACATAGGCTAGTCGGTCTGGAAAGAAAGCGGGGAAAGCGGTTTGATTTGTTTTTGAGATTTCGGATTGTCTTAAGGGATCGAGCTGGGCTTTATCTTCCAAGTATGAAACGAGGTCATTTTATCGCGCAAGCCGGACTCACAGCGATCGGAGCAAGACTGGCTGCAGCCCAATCCACTAAATTTGGATCATGGCCGATTGTGGTTTTTGAAAAGCCTATCCAAACCCTCGATTACGATCGCATGGGTGAAGAGTTGGCAAAAATGGGGGTCCAAGGGATCGAAGCGACGATTCGGCGGGGAGGGCACATTGAGCCCAAAAACGCCGAGGTTGAAGTCCCCAAGATGGTTAAATCTCTCGAGAAGAATGGTCAGAAAGCCTTAATCGCAACGTGCAATGTAGACTCCGCGAGTGCAAAAAATGCCAATTTCCTGCGTATCCTTAAAGCTAATGGCATCATCCGCTATCGAATGGATTATTTTCGCTACGACTTAACGAAAGATCTTCTCACGCAGGTTGCAGAGAATACGACGAAGCTGAAAGAGATCGAGGCAATGAACCGCGAAATTGGAGTGCAGGCTCTTTATCAAATTCACGCCGGGCCTAAGTATGCTGGATCGCTCGCTTGGGACGCCGCCATGATGTTTAAAAACATCGATCCAGCTCACGCTGCGATCGCCTTCGATCTTCGTCATGTTAAGGCGGGGTCAGGCTTATCCTTCCCAACGGCTCTAGCCGCGATGGGAAAGCACGTCCGATCAATTTTTGTGAAAGACGCCAGTTGGAGCGGCAAGCGGACAGCAAGCCTTAGAAATGTCCCGCTCGATACAGGGATCGTTAATAAAAAGACTTTTGATGACGTAAGTGACGGGCATTCATCGATGCCTTTGTCTTTGCACATGGAATGGGGAGAAGCTCCAATTTACCCTAAGAAAATCGTGATGAAGGCCGTCGCCAATATCACGCGAGATGTAAAAGTTTTAAAGTCATGGCTCTAAGATTTAGCGCTTTCATTTTGAGTTGTCTATTGGTCTCAGCCCAAGAGATCAGGGTTATCGACTCAGAGAAAGATATTGTTATCCTCCGAGGTAATACCGACATCCTGACTTACCACAAAACTGAAGTTGCACCGCCAGAAGGAGCCAAGGAAACTTATCGTCGGAGTGGATTCATCCACCCTCTCAAAAGCCCCAAAGGGGGAATTGTTACTGGTGTTCACCCAAGCGACCACCTTCATCATTTGGGATTGTGGCATGCATGGGTGAAAACCAAACACGGTAAGGACCAGCCGGATTTTTGGAATTTGGGAAAAGAAAGCGGGAGAGTCCGTTTTTTAAAATTGCACAAAAGAAACGCGACTGGATTCACCGTGGAACAGGAACAAGTTGCGTTCAAAGGGGGCGAGAGGGAAGAGACCATCATTCTCAAAGAGGCACTCTCAATCTCGGTTAAAGCAACGAAAGAGGAAAACTTTATCGACTATCATCTCACTCAGAAAAACGTTTCTAATGAAAGGTTAGACTTACCTGTCTATCGATATGGCGGACCTCTCGCCTATCGTGGCCCCCACTCGTGGAATTCGAAGAACAGCAATTACCTCACCTCTGCTGGAAAAAAGCGAGAAGACAGTCACGCCACTCGTGCAGATTGGTGTGCTATTTTTGGGCCGACCAGCAAAGGCGATGCCACTGTCACGATGATGGGGCATCCAAAAAACTTTGATGCTCCCCAACGCTTGCGAACTTGGCCAGACGGTAAAGTCTTTCTCTGCTGGACCCCAATTCAGGAAAAACCATTGGTGATTCAACCAAATGAGTTGGTAACGTGGAGATATCGGATCGTCATCTCAGACGGAAAGCCCAATAAAGACGCGATCAATCGTTGGTGGGCGGAGTATCAAAATAACTGAGCCTCGACCGTAGGAAGTGGAATTTTTCGGGCACGATAAATTGGGTGAGAATCCGCTCGGGAGAAATCCAACCAAGATCGCCGGGTGCGCCGATAGCTTTTACAATCTTGTCCAGATTTTCGGAGTAGCTCTTTAAAGTCCAAGGAGATGTGTCCACTTCCTTGGCCTCTTGACGGAGGGCGCCCTCTAGCCAAGCCGATAGCTCTGGAAGAGTGACATCTGAAATCACTTTGCGCTGAAGCCTCTCTGGAAGATTCCCAAAGTCGATGGTTCCGCCAGCCGAGAATTGGGACCACGCATAATCCAGCTCTGAGACGTCCATAGTTCGGCCGTAAGCCAGCATGGTTGTTGTGAGTTGCTCACGATATTCTTTCTCTAAGCTTGGCAGGACATCAAGAGAGACGGGAATAGATTGATAAAGGGTGCCATAGCCGACGAAGTCACGGGTGATTTGCGGCAGGTCACGACCGATAAGCGGTTTATTTAAGAAAGCAGGATCCAGAAAAGTAAGCCCAAAGCCTTCGCTGATTGAGGTCGTAACAAGATGAGTTGCTCTCTCCAGTAATTCCACAAAGGAGCCGGAATCATGGCTGACGACATCGAAGTCAATCGGGAGTTGCTCTTTTTCGGCAAAGCTAACCCAATCATCATGAATGAAAGCGGGTTCCTCCGAACCAGATCGCAAAGCGACCGCAAAGCGAGTCTTGGGCGGAGCGTGAGCCGCCAAAAGACAAAGTTCCCCGAGATTTTTTCGGCGAATCCCACGGACCGGATAAAAAACAAAGGGATCTTTTAAGGCCCTTTTTTTGATAAGAGGCGGATTGACAGCGTTAGGAAGGAAGTGAACACGAGATTCGGGAACACCTGCGGCCTTAAGAATTCCAAGGTCACGCCGATTGATAGTGGCATAATGAACGTGCTGGGCATTGGGGTAGAGTCGTTGATTCCCAATAACAAGCTGGTAATTTTCAGGCCGTCCATCTTCCACAAAATCGTGGATTTGCATTAACATGGGCACTCCCGCCCGTGCTGCAATTTCGATCATCTCTGGAAAATTAATATTAAGCCCAAGAGTTGGATTATGAATAATCCAAAGGTCGGCCTTTTGTTCAAGGAGTCGCTCAACCGGGATTGTCCCCTCAGTTCTATAATCCAACTCCGGAAGAACCACCCCCGGCTTAGCCCACTCTTCTAGTGGACCACTAGAAGCAATCTGGACCTCATGACCTTGCTCTCGAAGAATTTGCGCTTGTGATTCGATCACCCGTGTAACGCCTCCGGCACGAAGATGGTAGTGAATGATCAGAATTTTCATGCTACTGGAAAACGTGAGCTTGCATGATAGCGTTGCGATAGCAAACGGGATTCGCTATGCTTTCCCCATGAAAAGATCCGGTTGGTGGCAAATGTCGCTCGCAATCGCCACTGTCACTCTCAGCGACCGAGGCAAGCGCCGTCGGTTTATCACCGGATTACTGATGCTGATTGTGGCCTATTTTTCACTAGGAAATTGGCCGCTCGATTCGTGGCTCTCGCGGGGACTCTGGAGAATGTTGATTTTCTGGGGATTTCTTGGATCGATGTGTCTATTCATGATCCTTATGGCTCTCTTTGATGCTTTGGCTGTCATTGGTGAAGAGAAGCGAAAACTCGGTCTAACGAAATCGTCTAAAAACGAAGAATCATTGCAGGATTAGATTTGTGACTTGCGAGTTTGGCGGACCAGCCTCATCCCTCTGACATGACTTCAGAGCTTGAGCGCCTTTTTCAACACTTGCGATTCCCCAGCATCTCCACCGATTCCCGCCACGTCGAAGACGTCCGAGCCAACGCCGAGTGGTTGAAAGGTCAACTCGAGAACCTGGGGCTAGAGACTGGACTCCACGAAACTCCTGGAAACCCGGTGATCGTAGCTCGCAATAAAAAAGTAGAAGGACGTCCAACCGTCTTAATCTATGGTCATTACGATGTTCAACCTGTCGACCCTTTGGAGCTTTGGGATTCGGCGCCATTTGAACCAGAAATCCGCGATGGAAAAATCTGGGGTAGGGGGGGGAGCAGACAACAAGGGACAACACTTTGTCCATATCCTCGGTGCCGAGAAAATAATGAAGCAAAACGGCGAGCTCCCACTTAACGTTATTTTCCTTATTGAAGGAGAAGAGGAGATTGGATCGCCAAATCTTGTTCCATTTTTAAATGAACATAAACACTCACTCGCTTGTGATATCATCGCGGTGTCTGACACTGGAATGGTTGCTCCCGGCGTGCCAACTCTTGGCTACGGCTTACGGGGGATCACTTGCCTCGAAGTTAAAGTAAAAGGGCCAACTGGCGATCTTCACTCAGGGGTTTATGGTGGATGCATTGCCAATCCAGCGACAGCGGCAGCTCGGATGATTGCTAGTTTGCATGACGATGACGGCAGGATCGCGATCGCAGGATTTTACGAGGCTGTCTTTCCTCTAGAAGACTGGGAACGTGAAATGTGGTCAAAAGTCCCTGGCACTAGTGATGAAGATTTTTTGAAAACCACAGGTTCTCCTGAGTCATTTGGGGAGCCGGGCTACTCTATGGCGGAACGCCTGTGGGCAAGACCCACTGTCGAAGTAAATGGCTTTGGAAGTGGTTATCAAGGCGAGGGCTCGAAGACCGTTTTACCTGCCGAAGCGACATTCAAGCTCTCATGTCGACTCGTTCCCGGCCAAGATCCAGCCAAGATACAACAACAAGTCGAAGAACATCTTCGTAAACACAAACCCAAAGGCGTGACGATCGAGATTCACAATGGTCACTCCGGCAAGGCTTACCACAACGATCCCCATTCAAAGTTTGGAAAAGCTGCCCAGGCGGCTCTTACAACCGCTTTCGGAAGAGATCCAGTTCTTATCCGTGAGGGTGGAAGCATCCCAATCATACAAGACATGAAGGAGATCCTTGAGGCAGACAGCCTGATGCTCGGGCTAGCTTTGCCAGATTGCCAAATTCACGCCCCAAACGAAAATTACTCAGTTGAAAACTTTAAAAAAGGGATCGAAATGAGCTGCGAATTACTCAAAGAACTTTCAAAACTTTAAGAGCTCATGAGCGACGAAAAAAAAGACTTTATTCGCGAGATCATCGCGAACGATCTGGAGAGTGGAAAACATACTGCTCCGATCACCCGTTTCCCCCCCGAGCCAAATGGCTACCTTCACATTGGACATGCCAAAGCGATTGGATTGAACTTTGGAATCGCGAACGAATACGCCGGGTCAGGATCCCAGTGCCACCTACGCTTTGACGACACCAATCCGGTTAAGGAGGACACCGAATATGTCGAATCGATTAAACGAGATATCGAATGGCTCGGATACGATTGGGGTGATCATCTTTTTTTCGCGAGCGACTACTTCGATTTCTTCTACGATTGCGCGGTTTCTTTAATCAAGAAGGGGCTGGCATATGTTGACACTCAAAAACCGGAAGAGATCCGATCCCAAAGAGGAAATGTCAACATCGTCGGAACTCCTTCTCCTCATCGGGACCGCTCTGTGGATGAAAATTTAGATCTTTTCAGGCAAATGCGCGAAGGAGCGTTCAAAGATGGCGGAGCCGTCCTCCGAGCCAACATCGACATGGAATCCTTTAATATGAATATGCGGGATCCAGTGCTTTACCGTGTTGTCCACGCTCAGCATCACCACACGGGTGACAAGTGGTGTATTTATCCAATGTATGATTTCGCTCATCCACTTGAAGACGCAAAAGAGCACATCACACACTCGCTCTGTTCACTTGAATTCGAGAATCATCGCCCACTTTATAACTGGGTTGTGGAAAACTGCCCGGTTCCATCAAAACCACGTCAGATCGAATTTGCGCGGCTCAATATTGGATACACTATCATGAGCAAGCGTAAGTTCATCCAGCTCGTTGATGAGAAGCATGTCGGGGGCTGGAATGACCCACGCATGTCGACACTCAGCGGAATGCGCCGCCGAGGTTATCCGCCCGAGGCAATTCGCGCATTTGTTGATAGAGTCGGTTTAACAAAACAGAATTCACTTTCTGATTTTGCGCTACTTGAATTTGAAGTGAGAAACCATCTCAACAAAGTTGCCTTTCGAAAAATGGCGGTCCTAGACCCCATTAAAGTGATCGTCACGAACTACCCGGAAGGTGAGAGCGAAAAGGTAACCGTCCCCAATAACCCCGAAAATGAAGATAATGGAACGCGGGAACTAACTTTCACACGGGAATTTTGGATCGAGCGTGACGACTTTATGATCGATGCCCCGAAAAAATACTTCCGACTCAAACCTGGAGGGGCAGTGCGGCTTCGGGGTGCCTATATCATTCAACATACCGAGCACCTTCTCGACGATGATGGAGAGGTCTTGGAAATCCATTGTCATTTCCTGCCAAACACCATCGGCCAGTCAGCGCCTGAAGGGGTGCAATGTCGCACAGCGATCCATTGGGTTTCTTGCCAAGAAGCGGTCAATGCCGAGGTCCGCCTTTACGATCGACTCTTTACGGAGGAAGTGCCCGACAGCGCAGAAGGTGGTTACTTGGCCTGCTTAAACCCAGATAGCTTGTCCGTAGTGGCAAACGCTCAAGTGGAACCAAGTCTAGCAGCAATGGCAGCAGGGGAACGGTGCCAGTTTGAGCGCATTGGATACTTTTGCACCGATACTGAAGACCACACTTTGGAGAGGCCGGTCTTTAATAGAATTTCTACTCTAAGAGATTCCTGGGGTTCCAAGAAATAGATCTATGAAAGGCCACCGTTATTGGCTGGCGGTGGTTTTCTTCCTCCTCGCCTCTGCCCCAGGGTTTTGGTTTCCAGCTCTCGCCAATGTCCTAGAAAATTATGGTTTGGGCAGCTGGGCGGTATGGGCATTTTTGGCCCCGCCTCTTGCCGGCATGATTTCCCCACTCATTTTTGGGGCTCAAGTTGATCAAAGACTTGAAGCGCAAAAAGTTCTTGGCTGGATTATGCTTTTAGGAGCCGGTTTCCTTTACATGGCATTCCACTCACTTGAGCAAAATTGGGGAGGGGGTTGGTTTCTTTCGTTCTTCATTGTTAACGCCCTCATTTCGGCACCAGCTTGGTCACTTTTGACGACAATCACGCTATCAAGTCTAGCTGATCCAGGGAAGACCTTCGGACTTTTTCGAGTGTGGGGGACCCTCGGGTGGATGGCCTCTAGCCTACTCGTAAGTTTATGGGGTCTCGATTTTTCTGCAGAGACCGGGAAACTTGGCGCAGGCGTTAGGGTATTTGCAGGAATTGCCTGCTTTCTTCTTCCAGTGACTTTACCGAAGGGCGATAAGCCCAAGAAGTGGACGGATAATCTGGGTCTAGGAGCGCTCAAATTACTCCGTGATCGGGATTTATTTGTCTATTTTTCTACCGCACTTCTATTCAGTATCCCACTCGGTGCTTACTATCTACATACACCTAAACATCTTAAGGAACTAGGAGTTGAATCGGTCAGCGCTTTTATGGCGACAGCTCAGGTTATGGAAACCATAGCCATGCTTTTAATGGGCTGGGTGATCGCACGATTCCGAGTCAAAACCATCCTTCTTCTTGCAATTGGAAGCGGAGTGCTGCGCTACAGCTTTTACGCTTTTGATGAGGTCACTTGGTTAGTTATTGGCATCACTCTACATGGATTCTGCTGGACCTTCTTCTTCGAGGCAGGACGAGTTTTTGTCCATCGCCGGGTCGATGAGGGGATGCGAACCCAAGCGCAGGCTCTCTTGGGTTTCTTTACCGGAGGGCTTGGGACAGTCCTGGGGATTTTAACGGTTGATAGACTTTACCACTTACTATCACCTTCATGGGGATGGTCAGGTTATTGGGCCGTCCTCACCGGGATGAATTGCCTCGCTCTGACCCTCTTCGCTTTCGGCTACAAAGGCCGACCAATCGCTCCAAAAACCAAACCGCTAGCCTAACTTTTTGAGGGCTTGAATCCTGACCAAAACAGGTGGATGGGAATGATCAAGGAACACCTCAAGCGGGTGGGGCGTCAAATTGGAAAGATTATTTGCTGAAAGTTTCTTGAGGGCCGAAATCAAATGATTTGGTGTGCCTTGATTCGAGGCAGCATATTCATCGGCTTCGAATTCATGTTTTCGAGAAAGCATATTCATAACCACTGAAAGAGCACGGGACACCGGCTTGAAGACAATCATGAATAAAACGAGCCCTGCTGCAATGGATCCATTGGACTCCGCTGAAATTCCAAACGCGGCATAGAGTTGGCTTCCCAAAGAGCTTTCCGGATTAGTCGCCATTCCCAGCAAAAAGAAAATAAGGGCGGTTTGGATAATCGAAATGACGAGACGCTGCACGATATGCTTACGTTTAAAGTGGCCGATCTCATGAGCAAGCACACCAACCAATTCGTCGGTCGTCTGACTTTCAATCAAGGTGTCGAAAAGTGCGATTTTTTTGCGCTTTCCAAACCCCGTAAAAAAAGCATTCGACTTAGAGGAGCGTCGGGATCCATCCATGACCGAAATTTCAGTTAGGGGGAACTCACACTTCACAGCCATCGATTGGATTGCTTCGTTCAATTCTTGGTCTTCTAATGGTGTGAATTTATTAAAAAGAGGTAGAAGGAATGACGGAGCGAGATAAGTCAGCGCTAGCGAGATTGCCGTAAAACTCAACCAAGCCCAGACCCATGCATTGGGCACCGAATCGAAAATCCAAAGAATAAGCGCCACAATCCCGCCACCGAGGATAGCAGTGAGAAAATGAGATTTAATTTGATCAATGATGTAAGTCTTTGCTGTGGTTTTGTTGAAACCGAATCGCTCTTCCAAAACAAAGGTGTGATAGAGATCGAACGGAAGAGAACTGAGCCAAAACCCAAGGTAAACGAGGCCAATGAAAGACAGGCCTGTCCCGATTTTGCCATAGCCCAATTCACCTACTAGACCATCCACCCAGCCAAATCCTCCAAAAAACCAAAAAGCCAGGAGGATGGTGAGAGATGAGATTGAGGAAACAACCCCAAATTGGGCCTGAGCCTTCTCGTAGGATTGAGATTTTAGATATTTTTCGTCATCCCAAACGCCCCGAAATTCTTCAGGTAACTCAGGCTTAAGATTCTTTAGAGTGAGGAGGGTTGCCAAGAAATCAAGTTTCCAGAGAACGGTGAGTGCTACAACGAGAAGGATAGCGAGAAGGTTTAACTCGGGCATGGAAGGACGTTCATGGCGCGACGCGAAAGCGACAAGATGATTTTTTGCTGAAAAGTGCTGTTTTTTGAATTCAACTTTTTTATTTAGGAACTTGATATTATTAAGAGATCCGAAATACTTCTGAGTATGTTCCGTTCTGCCCGTCAGATGAAGTTCAGTTTTGCTGAGCCATCTGCTGATCTTGCTCGCGGCGGCAGCGAATCTTCCTTACCCCAGCGGGGGCCTGACGAAACATTCTCCCATTGGTGCCGCAAACTGGCCCGTGACCTTGGCTTGATCGACCTTGAGAAGAGGGTGGTGGTTGAATGGAACCCACGAATGCGTTCCTGTGCGGGACGGGCCTTCTGGCCCATTGGACTCATTCAGTTAAACCCAGAGCTCAGCAAGATTTCCGACTCCGAGATTAAAAGGACTGTGCTCCACGAGCTAGCACACTTGGTTGCTTATGAAAGAAACCCTTATCGCTCAATTAAGAGCCATGGCTTGGAGTGGCAACGCGCTTGCGCGGATCTCGGAATTCCCGATGAAACAGCAACCCATGAATTAGCTTTACCAACCCGCAGTTTAAAAAGGCGCTGGAAATACGAGTGCCCCAAATGCGGCAAGGCATTCGAGAGAGTTCGTAGATATAAGGGAGCAGTCGCATGCTATGATTGCTGCCTAAAAACAACAGGTGGGGTATTTGATGCGACCTATCAGCTTGTGGAATTGTCCCTCAGCTAGCCGCTTGAATGGGTCTTCAAAATAAAATACGATCCAGAGCTCTTGTTGATCCACACAAATTATCTGGCCTTCTTTTGGGGTAACTGTCTCGTTCTCTCTTCTAAAGATCAGCAGATTGGTAAAAATTACGGTACTCTTTTGGGCTCATGTGCATGACTGATGAGAATGCCCGAGTAAAGGACGCGTGTTCATGGTAAGAAAGTGAGTTGGCGATTTGTCCCACGCTCAAGGTTGTATTTAGAAGCTTATCACACGCAGCTGCAATTCTTGCTCTGACAAAATATTTCTTTGGGGTCGTCCCAAGGTATTTGCGAAAGCTTCGCTCTAAGCTGCTTACCGACATTCCAGCTTGCCGGGCGAGATCGCGGACCGTGATGTCCTCTCCGAGATTTTCGTGTATGCGATCAATAAGATTGGAAATTGCCCGTTGGGGGGTCGGAAGTGGCGGACCCTCACCATGTTCAAGTCGCCGTGAAACTCCGGCCGTGCCTAGAACCTTATCATTTTCGTCAAAGAGAGGAATTTTTGAGGTCATTCGCCACTCGATCCCTCCGCCGGGCCGAGTGACGATTTCCAGTTTATTCTGAAGCGGTTCTGAGGTCTTAATGATTCTTTCATCATCGCTACGAAAGAAATTAGCCATTGTAGGTGGGAAAAGTGTTTCATCTGTTTCACCCACCAAATCTTCGGGAGTTCGATTAAGAAGTTGGGCGTAGGCACGATTCGCAAAAATAATCACACCTGCATCATCTTTAACCCAAAACATAATATCGGGAAGCGCTTCAAATAGGCCCATTGCGATTTGTCCGGGGCGCATTTTGGCGGAAAGATGCTGGAAACGAGAAAAGGAAGACATACCGGTTTGACGATTTAAGACAAAAAAACGATGACTTGGATCATGGACTTACGAAAGAAGAATTTGCTAGTCTCTTAACCGGGTAGGGTTAATCCTGCCCTTCACATCCACAATCTATCTATGTCTGAATTTTTTCCCAATATCCCTACAATTAAATATGAGGGGCCACTGTCTGATAACCCATTCGCTTTCCACCATTACAATCCTGAAGAGATTGTGGCGGGGAAATCGATGAAGGAGCACTTGCGCTTCGGCGCTGCCTATTGGCACTGCATGCGAAACGGCCTTGGAGATCCCTTCGGAGAGGGAACCGCTTTAATGCCCTGGGACAATGGCGAGGAAAGCTTAGATAATGCTCTCAATCGAGTCCCAGTTTTCTTCGAATTTCTCACTAAGATTGATATCGACTACTACTGCTTCCACGATAGGGACATCTCCCCTGAGGGAGAGACCCTGGTCCAGACCCACGAGATGTTTCATAAGGTCGTGGAAAAGATGGAAACTTTTCAAAACCAGACTGGTAAAAAACTTCTTTGGGGAACGGCCTGTTTGTTCGGTCACCCTCGATATGCACATGGCGCCTCAACTTCGCCAAATGCCGATGTTTTTGCTTACAGCGCAAGCCAAGTCAAAAATGCGATCGATGCCACCCATCGGCTTGGCGGCCCCGGCTATACTTTTTGGGGCGGGCGGGAAGGCTATGGATCACTTATTAATACCGATATGAAGCGCGAGGTAGATCACCTGGCGGCCTTTCTTCATATGGCAGTCGATTACGCTAAAAGCATCGGTTACACTGGCCAGTTTTATATCGAACCCAAGCCGCGTGAACCATCCACCCATCAATACGACTCTGATTCAGCGGCTTGCTTGAATTTCCTTCGTGAATATGGCCTGCTCGAACACTTTAAACTGAATATCGAGACGAATCATGCCACTCTAGCTGGTCACACTATGGAACATGAGCTAGAGGTTGCGATGAATGCCGACGCTTTAGGATCGATCGATGCCAACCGCGGTGATGAACTCATTGGCTGGGATACCGACCAATTCCCGACCAATATTTACGGGACAACCAACGTCATGTTAAGGCTCTTGAAAATGGGCGGATTTACAACGGGAGGACTGAATTTTGATGCGAAGCGGCGACGCGAAAGCCATGAGCCCGAAGATCTCTTTCACGCACACATTGGAGGAATGGACGCTTTTGCGCGCGGCCTCAAGATTGCAGCTAAAATCATCGAAGACGGACGCTTTGATGAGTTCGTAAAGGCTCGCTATTCCTCCTACGACGAGGGAATTGGAGCTGACATCGAATCGGGCGCAGCAACACTTGAATCTCTCGACCGTTATGCTCAGGGGATTAAACCTCCTCAGCTTTCAAGCGGGCGACAAGAACGTCTTGAAAACCTCTTAAACGACTACCTTTAGAAAATAATGTCTCTCGTCCTCGGTCTTGACTCTTCAACCCAGAGTCTTTCGGCGGTTATCCTTGATACGGAGAAGGGGATTGTGGTGGCAAGTCACTCCGTTAATTTTGGGAATAATCTCGCTCACTACAACCAGCCTCATGGTTATGACGAAACCGGAGCGAGAGGGGAAATTCACTCCAACCCTTTGATGTGGCTTGAAGCACTGGACCTCCTTTTAGCTCAACTCGTTAGTGAAAATATCGATCTCTCTCAAATCAAGGCTGTTTCCGGTTCAGGTCAACAACACGGAAGTATTTATCTGAGAGTGAATTTTAACGATACCCTTAAAGGGCTCACGGCGCAGTCGGATCTTAAAACACAACTTGCGAACTGTCTCTCACGGTTGAGTTCGCCAATTTGGATGGATAGTTCCACCTCGGAAGAATGTGCCGAAATCGCCCATGCTGTTGGTGGCAACAAGATCGTCTGCTCAAAATCAGGATCTGTTGCAGTCGAGAGATTTACTGGCCCACAGATTCGTAAGTTTGCGAAAACCGATCCAGATAGCTATTCCGAGACGGGAACCATTCATTTGGTGAGCTCTTTCTTTGCTAGCATCTTCGCTGGCAAGACGGTTGCAATCGATCATGGTGATGGGGCCGGAATGAATCTTATGAACCTTTCCGACTTAGACTGGGATCAAGACCTGCTCAGGGCGACAGCTGAAGACCTCGGTGAAAAGCTTCCGCCATGCGCTCCTTCAAATTCAAAGTCGGGACCAATTAGTCATTACTTCGTGGAAAAATACGGATTTTCTCCGACGTGCGAAACGATCATTTGGTCGGGTGACAATCCATGCAGCCTCATCGGCATGGGGGCCGCTTCTCCCGGCAAGGTTGTCATCAGCCTTGGAACTAGTGATACCTTGTTCGCAGCGATGCCTGCCCCTAAAACTGACCCAAATGGTTTCGGCCATGTTTTTGGCAATCCAGCCGGCGGCTATATGAGCCTAATCTGCTTTAAAAATGGTTCCTTAGCCCGGGAGGCAATCAAAGAAAAATACGAACTCAATTGGGATTCTTTTGAAAAGGATGCTTTATCTCAAACCCCAACTGGAAATAACGGATCAATGATGCTGCCGTTTTATGAGCCTGAAATTACTCCGGCAATTGATACCGAAGGGCCTATTTTCTCGTCGGATCATCACTATTCCTCGGGCGAGGCCGTCCGCGCCGTTTTAGAAAGCCAATTTCTTAACATGCGAACCCATTCTGATTGGCTCGGCGTGAGCCCAAGCAGAATATTCATTACGGGTGGTGCTTCCGAGAACGACGGAATCGCTCAAGTCATCGCGAATGTCTTTGGCGTTCCAGTTGATCGTCTGGATGTGCCCGGTTCAGCTACGATTGGTGCTGGAATGCGAGCCGCCCTTGGGCTGGGGGGAGATTTGGCTGATCTTGAATCCAAGTTCAGCAGACCAAAAGAAGGGCGCACACTTGAACCTGACCCAACTTCTTGTGATACCTACAATGGAGTTCTTCCAAAATTCAAAGCGTTTTTGGCAGAGCAGTTTACTTCCTGATCAAAGATTAATATCATTCCAAAATAACAAAAAAAACAATGTCTAGACCAGTCACATTATTTACCGGCCAATGGGCCGACCTGCCGCTTGCCGAACTTCTCCCGAAAGTTAAAGAGATGGGCTACGACGGCGTCGAGCTCGCATGTTGGGGCGATCACTTTGACGTGCAAGCCGCCCTCAATGAGGAAGGTTATGTCGAAGGCCGCTGGAAACTCCTCAAGGAGAATGATCTCTCATGCTTTGCGATTTCTGCCCACCTTGTAGGGCAAGCCATTTGCGATCATATTGATGAGCGTCACGCTGCTATTCTTCCTGCACATATTTACGGTGATGGAGATCCCGAAGGCGTTCGGCAACGGGCAGCTCAAGAATTAATCGATACTGGAAAAGCCTGCCGAAAGTTTATTGATGCAGGCAAAGAATATATGTCCGCTCGCGAGCAAGTTGGTATCGGGGCTGTTGTAAATGGTTTTACCGGCTCCAGTATTTGGCACGCCCTTTACGCGTTCCCACCGACCGATCAAGCCTACCTCCAAAAAGGTTTCGACGATTTTGCAAATCGATTCAATCCAATCCTTGATGCTTTTGAAGCGGTTGATGTGAATTTTGCCCTTGAGGTGCATCCGACCGAGATCGCTTTTGATATAGCCTCAGCAGCCCGCGCTATCGAGGCCGTAAATGGTCATAAACGTTTCGGTTTTAACTATGATCCAAGTCACCTTGGTTACCAAGGTGTTGATTATGTTCGCTTCATCCGCGAGTTCTCTGACCGTATTTACCACGTCCACATGAAGGATGTTTGGTGGGGCCACGGTGACGGCACTGTGGGAGTTTTTGGCGGCCACACTGATTTCACCGATGCCCGCCGCTACTGGGATTTCCGCTCCGTTGGACGCGGCGATATCGATTTCGAGGAGATCATCGTCGCGCTAAACGACACAAGATATAGCGGCCCACTTTCAGTTGAGTGGGAAGACGGCCGCATGGAGCGTTTCCATGGTGCGACTGAAAGTTGCGCCTTTACCAAGTCCCTAGATTTCCCCCGTAACGAAGGTGGAATGTTTGATTCAGCCTTCGACGGCGATAACCAGTAGAAATCAGAAGAATATGTCACTCAAAATTGGAGTCATCGGAGCGGGGGGAATGCTACAGTATCATCACGCCGGATTCGTGAAAGCCGGCGCTGAAGTCGTCGCTGTTTGCGACATGAGCGAAGAGGCCGCGAAAGCAGCCGCCGAAAAATACGGGGTATCCACGACCTACACCGACGTCGCTGAAATGCTTAGCGATCCATCACTCGATGGGGTTAGTATTATTGTTCCGAATAAGTTTCATGCCCCACTTGCCATTCAATGTCTTAATGCTGGAAAACACGTCTTTTGTGAAAAACCCCCAGCGCTCAATGCAGATGAAGTAAAAGAAATGATCGCAGCTTCTGAGGTAAACGATAAGACCTTAATGTTTAACTTCAACAATCGCGCCCGTCCCGAGTCGGTTGACCTTAAAAAGCGTATCGACGCAGGTGAGATCGGTGAAATTAATTCGGCCCAGTCAAAATGGATTCGCCGCACCGGCATCCCTGGATTTGGCGGTTGGTTTACCACCAAGTCCTTAGCTGGTGGTGGTGCGACAATCGATCTATTACACATGATAGACCTAACTCTTTACTTCATGGGCTACCCGAAACCGACTAATGTGCTCGGCAAGACCTTTGACACCTTCATGGGAGACACTCGCTTCAAAGGGCCATGGGGAATCCCTGATCGTGCTGATGGGGTTACTGATGTCGAGGCCGCCGCACATGGTTTCGTGACCTTCGAAACAGGACAAGCTCTTACTCTTCAGGTTTCCTGGGCAGAGATGGTCAAAAGGGAAGAGGTCTCAGTTGTATTTCAGGGAACAAAAGCTGGTGGCAAAGTTGAGCGTCTTTTTGAAGAAGACGGGCTTGATGAAACAGCCATCGACACCTTCGAACTCTACACTCAGGACGGGGGGAAAGCGGTAGATACAATTCTCGAACATCCATTCTGCGAGGATATGGGGCGGATTGATTCGGCTGCCAACTTTGTGGAAACACTTGAGGGTAAAGCTGAGCCACTTAATACACCGGAGCAGGCTCTTCATCTTATGACGATCATTGATGCCATCTATGAGTCGTCAAACACAGGAAACGCAATCTCACTTTAAGAAGGTATGAATCGTAAATTAAGAATGGGAATGGTTGGCGGAGGGCGTGGAGCCTTCATTGGACAAGTTCATCGGATGGCGGCCAATTTAGATGGGAAAATAGAATTGGTTGCCGGGGCTTTCTCGTCTGACCCAGAGAAATCCAAGCTTTCAGGGCAAGACTTTTTCATTGATCCGGACCGTGCTTATGGGAGCTACGAAGAAATGGCCAAGGCCGAGGCCGCCCGCGAGGATGGAATCGATTTTGTCTCAATCGTAGTGCAGAACCATCTTCACTTCGCAGTCGCTAAATGTTTCTTGGATGCTGGGATTAATGTCATCTGTGACAAACCACTGACGATTGACCTTCAACAGGCGAAGGAGCTGAAAAGGATTGTGGAGGACTCGGGGCTAATTTTTGCTCTGACTCATAATTACACAGGTTACCCAATGGTTAAAGAGGCCCGCCGCATGGTCAAAGACGGCGAATTGGGGCGCTTACTTAAAATTGTAACAGAGTATCCTCAAGGATATGCAGTCGGCGACGTTGAGGGTGAAGGTTCCGGAGCAATTGCCAATTGGCGTGCTGATCCAAAAATAGCAGGAAAATCTAACTGCATGGGTGATATCGGGACCCATGCACACAACCTTACAAAATATATCACCGGACTTGAGATCGACGAATTGGCTGCCGAGCTGACAGCTTTCATTCCGGGCCGTGAGCTCGATGACGACGGTAATTGTCTTGTTCGTTTCACAGAGGGGGTAAAGGGAATCATCTACGCCTCTCAGATTTCTAACGGTGATGAAAACAATCTCAATATTCGTGTTTATGGAACGAAGGCCTCGCTTGAGTGGCATCAAGAAGATCCAAACGAATTAATCGTTAAGTTTGCTAACGCCCCCAGGAAAACCTATCGCCGAGGTAACGATTATCTTGGGGCGGCAGCCCAAAATAACTCGAGGACTCCTTTCGCCCACCCAGAGGGGTTCATTGAGGCGTTCGCGAACGTCTACTTGGCAGCGGCAAAAGCAATCAGCGATCAAATCGATGGAACTCCTCCTCCCGGCGAGGGATACGACTTCCCAAGTGTCGACGATGGTGTCGCAGGTGTCGCCTTCATTGCCGCGTGTGTCGAATCCTCACAAAAGAATGCGAGTTGGACGAAACTTGATTTTTAGATCAGAATCTCCAGCCTTGAATTCTCCGCGCTGTATCCCTATCTTTCTTGGGTGCAGCGTTTTTTTTACTTGGGAATCCTGGCGGTTGGGCTCGTTTCTTGTTCCAGTTCCACCAAAGATACGGGACTAGAATCTATGGATCAGGGCGCACGCATGGTGACCATAGATAAAGAAGGAAATAACAACCCCTTTGCATTTAAAAAAAGCGACGTTGAACAGGGTGATAGCGGCCTCATCACCGGGGGTAAGCGCAGCCAGTTTGAGCAAAGAGCAGGGGCGGCCTATGCTGATGCTAACTCTAACACTCCGGCCTATCTAAAAAAATCCTATAATAGGAAGACTTGGGCCGGACCGAAGGATTACAGCACAGGATCTTACAAAACTAGCGGCTTCCGTAAGTCAGACCAAAAATCTGGGTTTGGCAATCGCAAAGCAAGCCAAGGAAACATAGTTGCGAGCGCAGGAAAGAAGGGGTTTGGAACAGGCTCTTACCAGACTGGAAGTTCTTCCGAGAGCGGGCGTAAAATATCGACTGGATCAAGTTCTTATGTGGACCAACAGGCTCGTGATGGCTGGCGCAGATTGAAAATCATCGAGAGCGACGAATATCGCAGCATCTCGATGGGGCAGGCTAAGAGCCTACTTGGGCGCTAGTCATATCCAATCCGGTCCAAGCGCTCGACCCATATTTCCTTCTCTGAAGAGGTGCTAGAAGTGAGCTTTCTTGCCTCAAAGTAGCTTGCGAGATTATCCAGCGACGATTGAATTCCCGTCGCCGGCTGGGGTCCCGTCGCTACCTCACAGCAAATCGCAGCCTGTAAAACCCGAGCCGCTTGCACTGGCTGCCCGCTTTTAAGATAAGCATTTCCAAGAACTGTCAGGCAACGCACCCCTCGATGGTCACGAAGATCTACTAACTCGGAAACCAGCGCGATTGTTTCAAGCTTTCCGGTATGGGCAACAAGTTGCAATGCCCGCCCTGGATCCCCCAGAGTTGGCAAATGAGAGCTCACAGGTAACTTCACCTGATTCAGCTTCATATTCAGCCAGTGCAAACTGACATTTGCGGGATCAATCGATAGAGCAGTCGCAAGAGCTTCTTTACGTGCTTGAAGATCCCAAGAGTTATCGCGAGCGATTAAAAATAAATCATCAATGGATAACTGATACCAAGAGGCAGCCTTGATCATTTCAAGGGCTCCGGGAACCCTAAGAAACAGAGCTTGTTGATAGAGGATATCTGTTGGCAAAGAAAGCTTTGTGGATGTCGCGAGTTGCTCAGCGATAATCGATTGAGCCTGTTCGTGCTGATTTGAAAGAAAATGTTCGACCTGCTTAAAAACAGCAAGTGGAGACTGATCTGAATCTTTTTCACGAAAGTATTCATACCAATAAGTTGAAACCTTGGGGTGGTAGGGGAGAAGCCCAGCAATCGATGGCGCTCTTTGATAGGCTTGATTTGCGAGGAGGTCCGATGCCAGTGGCAGAAGCTCTTCTCGTGAGAAAAAGTTTAAGCCCAATTTCAGGGCCGACTGAAGTCTCGTGTCTTGTTGGATACCAGTCGTAATTATCTCCCCAAAAAAATCGCGAGCTTTCTCATTATCGCCTGATTCAAAATGAAGGGATGCCAAAGTGAGTCTCATGCGAGTCTGAAGTGAATCAGCACGACCATTCAGAACTTCCCCCCCAAGACTCAGGGCTTTCTCACGAAGATTAGCACGCCAGAGGAGGCTAGTCGCTGTAAGGACCTGACCTTCAGATGACAACTTCTCGGCCGCTTCAGTGGGACAAGCAAGATTCATCAGAGTGCGCGCCAATTCCGACCAATCGATCAATACCGAGGAAGTGAGGGCTTCGATATCAGGCTCACCAGGTGGAGCACTGAAAGATTGATGAAGAGCGGCTAGCGCTCTACTTGCCGGAAAATCAGCACCGCCTTCAGTTGACGGAAGAGTTAGTGAACCGGATAGGAGATTACTCTCATAAGCCAGTATAGGATTGAGATCAGGCTTGGAAGCAAATCGAAGGGTCTCCTCAAAATCTCTCCGAGCACGGGCTCGGAAGAGATCTAATTCATGAACCCAATTCCCATCATATCGAATGGGCGGAAGACCACTCCCGGCCTCTAGGAAAGCGATAGCCCGCGCTAGATCGTAAGAACTGTCATGATGAAGTCCAGCGGCAAGAATCTGCAGAGCCACCGGAACCTCTCCGTGCACTGTGGCAATCCGAGCCATTGCGAGGTAAGCATCACTTACGATTCTACCGGGACAAGTGACGGACATCTCAAAAACCTTCTTTGTCTGTTTGCTTGCCAAATTCGCAATCATTTGGAGCTTTATGGGGTGGTCTTGCCATGACAAAGCCGCGACAAGGGCACCTCGACATCGAGCGCCCAGATCAGCTGATAGGAAAATCTTCCACGAACTTCGGCGCTCAAGAACTACCGTTGTGACCAATTCAGAGAGCTTGAAGATATGCTCTGGTGGCATCTGTGGATCGGCGGCCCAGCCATCTAAAAAAACAAGAGCGACTCTCACTCCTTCAGAATAATCCAAGAGCTCTCCCAGCTTTGACGCCCTAAATTCGGGTGCGGCCAAGTTCAATGCTTCGGCCAACTTTAGAAGCTCGGCAGGAGAATCTGGCTCCAGCCCCATCCTCAGACGCTGAAGGACGAATAGCGCCCGCCTAAAAACCTCAGGGTTTTCCTCCTCGGCAAGCTTCTGTAAAAGTGGAATCCCTTCTCGACCAGCTCTCCAGATTTCATTTGTGAGAGCCTCCCGTCGATTTGTTTCACGTGACCCCAAAACCTCACGTGCCTCCTCGAAGGAAGGAAGAGCTAGCGCATTTGCTATGATCAGGAGGAAAATAAGGATTTTCACGGGATGAAAAGTTTAATCTGAACGATAAGAGACTTCTGGTGCTCCCGTGAGGAAACAACTACACTCGGTCGCGTGGAAGAGAAAAATCCTGAAAGTCTAAAGGAACGGATGTGGCGCATCGTGTTTGAGGCGGAGACCCCTCTCGGTAAATTTTTTGACGTATTCTTACTCTGGGCGATTGTTCTCAGCGTAGCAGCCGTATCGCTCGAAAGCGTCGACAGCATTCGTGGGCAATATGGAGATCTTCTGAAGGTTGCGGAATGGGGGTTCACGATTCTTTTTACCGTGGAATATATTTTACGAATCATCTTGGTGAGGAGACCTCTGCGTTACATCACCAGCTTTTACGGGATCGTTGATCTCCTTTCATGTTTACCAACCTACCTCGCAATCTTACTTCCCGGGGCACATTCACTAATGGTGATTCGAATCCTCAGGCTCCTGAGAATGTTCCGCGTTTTAAAAATGGTAGGCCACGTCAGAGGGGGTGAAACAATCATGCGGGGCCTAATGCAAAGTCGCGCTAAGATTTTCGTCTTCTTTTTCACCGTCTTTCTCTTTTCGGTGCTTGCCGGGACCCTCATGTATCTCGTCGAATCTGAGGTAGAGGGAACTCACTTTACCAATATTCCCATTAGCATTTACTACGCGATTGTTTCAATCACGACGGTAGGCTATGGGGATATGGTTGCTCTCACTACAATAGGGAAAATGCTTACCGCAATTTATGTGTTAACAGGCTATGCCATCATCGCCGTCCCAACAGGAATTGTAACTTCAGAGTTATTACGGAGTCATTTAGGCGATCCCACAAGTGAAGCCTGCCCCGGCTGCGGCGTCCATGGCCATCTAGCCGACGCAACATTTTGCCGAAAGTGTGGTGATAAGTTGAATTAGGGCGTTGCGTCCTAGACATCCCGGCCTGAAGGTCAGGCATGTGGAAAACTGCGGCTGACTACGAGGATATTCGTTACGAGAAAACTGAAGATGGTGCGATCGCCAAAATCACCATTAATCGCCCGGAGGTTCGAAATGCCTTCCGGCCGCTAACGGTTAAAGAGTTACTCTCGGCCTTTGAACTCGCACATCAAGATGATGGCGTCGGCGTAATTATCCTAACAGGAGAGGGTGAGAAGGCATTCTGTTCAGGAGGAGACCAGAAGGTAAGGGGGCATGCTGGGTATGTCGGAGAAGATGGGGTCCCCCGCTTAAATATACTCGATCTACAAAAAAAGATACGCGGAATGCCAAAGCCTGTTGTAGCGATGGTAGCCGGCTACGCAATTGGTGGTGGCCACGTTTTACACATTGTCTGTGATCTCACGATTGCAGCTGATAACGCGCGATTTGGCCAGACCGGCCCCAAGGTTGGATCATTCGATGGTGGACTTGGCTCAAGCTACCTTGCGAGAATCGTGGGCCAAAAGAAGGCTAGGGAGATCTGGTACCTCTGCCGTCAGTATGATGCGACCCAGGCTCTCGACATGGGGCTAGTAAACACAGTTGTCCCTCTTGCTGTTCTCGAAACCGAAACTCTCAAGTGGTGTCGTGAGATGCTCGAGCATTCACCGTTGGCTTTACGTTGTTTGAAGTCAGCTCTCAATGCCGATTGTGATGGCCAAATGGGCTTGTTAGATCTCGCCGGTAACGCAACGCTACTTTACTACATGAGCGAGGAGGCAAAAGAGGGCAAACAAGCATTTGTCGAAAAACGCAAACCCGACTTTTCAAAGTTCCCTCGAGTGCCTTAAATTTAAAAGATGGTGACGCTGTGGAAAACTTGGCTACTAGCAGCCAGGCCAAAGACTCTTCCAGCCGCAATTGTGCCGGTATGGTCCGGCTGTTTAATGTCGATAACCCTTGGGTTTGAGGTTTCCTATCATTTTGCAATTTTAACCCTCCTGGGTGCCATCTTTATCCAAATCGCTACAAACTTTTTCAATGATGTCATCGATGCTGCCAAGGGCGCTGACACGATCGAAAGGGTTGGGCCGACCCGCGCAACCTCAAGCGGACTATTAAGCCCCAAGGCGATGTATATCGGTGCAGGCTTCATGCTTTTCCTCGCTTTAGCATGCGGAGTTCTCCTCCTGAATGCGCGTGGGTGGCCCGTTATCGCAATTGGAATTCCATCTCTTTACTTGAGCTACGGATACACCGGCGGGCCAGTCCCTTTAGCCTACCGTGGGCTCGGCGAAGTTTTTGTAATCTTATTTTTTGGATTTATCGCAGTGATGGGCACGATCTTTATTCAAACCGGCCTCTGGCCATGGCAAGGTTTTGTGCTCGGGCTCCAAATCGGATGCCTCTCCGCGGTTCTCATAGCGGTTAACAACTATCGAGACCAAGAAGAAGATGAGATTGCAGACAAGCGAACACTTGTGGTTCGGTGGGGACGAAAACCGGTTGGCTTTTTGATTTTCTTTATGACGGCTCTTCCCTCATCACTCATCCTGCTCTTCGAGAATTCCCAGCACTGGTTTATCACTTCTTCCGTGTTAGCAATTTGCTTCCTACTGATCGAATCAAAGCTCTTAAAACCAGACGGAGTTTCATCGCGTCTACTTGGGCTCTCAGCGCTTCATCTAATCTTATTTGTATGCGCACAACACTTCTTCTTAGCGTTGACCTAAAGGAGACTAAGGATATGTTTCAAATCGGCAAATGAAAGACGCGTCACCAATTTTCACTAAGCGATTCGAGTCGTATATTTGGATCAGACCTGAGGGGCGAGGGACTTTCCTCGAAAGCTCAATTATTAAAGATTTGGTCGGAAGCTCGGCAGAAGGTGGAATAAGTAATTTTATCATCGACCTCGAGGCTTGCCCGGGAATGGATTCCACTTTTATGGGAATGTTAGCAGGCTTAGGGATTGGGTTTCGTAAAAACAAAAAGGGCGAAATTTCAATTGTGGGCACGACCAAGAAAACAAGAGCGTCACTCAAAGAGTTAGGCCTGCAATACCTCATGGCTATCGAGCCTACTGACGCTCCTTGGTTAGAAAAAATGGATGAAGCCCGAGGGAATCTCGTCCTCTTAGATCAAAAGAGTGAAATCGACAGGGAGGCCCATGTTTTGGAGTGCCACGAAGATCTCTGCACTGCAGATGAGGGCAATTTACACCGCTTTAGGACAGTTCTCGACATGATGGGGTCTAAGATCGCACCAAAAGCGTCACCCCGCCAGAAGAGCTCAGATTGACAAGAAAAAGCATTTCAGTATTGCCACCCTCATACTGACGCGCTAGCTTCCGCCCGCCTCGGCCAAAGGGCAGATTTTAACCGGACAGGTGTCAGAGTGGTCGAATGAGCACGCTTGGAAAGCGTGTGTGCGTGTGAGCGTACCGTGGGTTCGAATCCCACCCTGTCCGCCATGCTCTTAACTCGTTATCGAGTCTAATAGTTGAAATGTTTTTAAGCTATTCAAAATAGGGGGAGTGATACACCTTTAGGTAAGATTTTGGCCGCCGCCAGAGAAAATGGTCCATGTTGAGTGAGAGGATTTGGTGAAATCCAAATCCTAAGAAATGAATTAACAAA
>KB912156.1 GCA_000383735.1 Verrucomicrobia bacterium SCGC AAA164-M04 | reverse complement strand
TGGCATCAGCGACCTCCATCATTCCGTATTTCTTGCGCCAACGATGGAGAGTTGCCACCGAAATTTGCTTCTGCTGACAGAAGCTTTCCTGGCTCAGGTTTCCGCTGTCGCATTCACGCAACAACAAGATGATTTCTTCAGGCTTGTGTCTCTTTTGTTTATTCATTTCTTAGGATTTGGATTTCACCAAATCCTCTCACTCAACATGGACCATTTTCTTTGGCGGCGGCCAGCTGGTTTCTTCATTCTGCATCAGATAGTTATCGCTATCCTGTTCGGGTATTTCGCCTTTCAAAACTACAAACGTCTTGAACACCTAAAAGGCCATTCCCGCTAACCAACCCAGATCAGTCGAACCCCTGCAAGGATCGCAAATCCGATAATCATCCATTCAAAGACTCGCTGAGAGATCAACTGGAGGAGATGGCGTCCGAGAAAAATCCCAATTAGAATCAACGGGACTAACTTAACGTTAAGCAGGAGGCTTTCTGGCGTGGTAAAACTCAATCCTCCCATGAAAGGTAACTTAATCAAATTGATGAGGAGGAAGAAACGCGCCCCAATTCCAATTAACTCCATTTTCGGAAGTCGTCTTGCCAGAAAGTAGAGCTGGAAGACGGGCCCAGCTGCATTAGCAATCGTCGTCGCAATCCCCGCAAAACTTCCCGCAGCCGCGCCAAATCCATTAGAGTGTGCAAGCTTATCAAAAAATTCAGACGCACCCTGGCGGATCAATTGGAGTGCCACCATAAAAAGAATAATACCTCCGATCACTGGTTTAGCCCACTGCTCTGGCATCCAATCGAGTAGAAAAAAACCAATTGCCATTCCAACCAAGGCCGGAGGGACTAACCTCCAAACTGGAGCCCACGAAGCATGCTTTCGAAACATAGGATAAACACTGACATCCGCCACAATAAGCATGGGAAGCAAAACCCCTACCGAAGCCTTACCAAAGAGCTCGGCCATGATAAATACCGCAATTAATCCAAGCCCCGAAAACCCCGCCTTACCGAGACCCACACACATCGCAGCAAAAGAGACAAGAAACCATCCGGTAGTGCTATCGATCACGCCTCTGTTCTTTTCCAGATCTGGAAAAGACTCAAGCCACCTTTCTACCTAGACACCCTATCAACCGATCAAGAGTCCAGAATTAGGACATTCAAACTACTAGACGGTCACAAGAAACCGCTAAAAACACCGTAAAAGCTGCCGATTTCAATCACTGAATCCTTGACCTAAACGCCCGCCGTTTGCATCTTCCGCCCATGTTAACCCGCAAGCACATCGAACTTGGTGCCAAGCTTTACATCCTCCTCCACTCCACTTTTTTCGTCTACTGGGCAGTCGACGTGATGCAGATGATGGGATTCTTTGGAGGTAAATAAGCCCCTTTACGGCGCAGAAAAGAGATCGCAATTATTCTGCCAACGCTACTTTTTTGATTTGCGACCTAGGATCACTCTTCTTGAGGGGTTCTTCTCATCTTTAGGTATCTCTTTGGCCCGGTCAACCGGTCCAGCAGGGTTAAATCGCAACCCAGGTCTTACCTTCATTTTCGGTTGGAGATTCTCCTCAGGAACCAACTCTACTTGCTGGGGCTCCAAGAGCTTTGTTTCAGCAGCACCTAGAAGATAGATAAGAAGTAATGACAATTTCATCGCCTCAAGTTTGGTTTAGCGATCAACATTTGTGAAGACCGCTTGAACGTCTTCATCATCCTCTAACTTATCAACGAGAGCATCAATCTCAACAAGCTGCTCTTCACTAAACTGTTGAGGGTTGTTGGAGACTCTTTCTAGGCTTGCCTTAGCAACTTCAACACCAAGGCGTTCGAAGACTTCCGTAAGTTTTCCAAAAGCAGTGTATTCACCATACACAAGGCCCATATCTCCCTCCACCTCCATCTCCTCTAACCCAGCATCCATGAGCTCCAGCTCCAGCTCCTCCAGATTACTCCCTTCAGGTTTAAACTCGATGACGCTCTTGCGATCAAAGAGGAACTCAAGCGACCCCGAGTTCTGCATCTCCCCACCGTTTTTGTTAAAAGTCGTCCGCACATTGGTCACCGAGCGGTTGGTGTTCTCAGTCGCGCACTCCACATAAAAAAGGCTGCCGTGAGGCCCTTTCCCCTCATAATTAATCTCAGTAATATCTCCAAGATCCTTTCCGGAAGCCCGCTTAATCGCCTTATCGATATTATCCTTCGGCATGTTCTCAGCCTTGGCATTCATGATCGCCGTGCGCAGTTTTGAATTGGAATCCGGATCCGGCCCCCCATCTTTAGCGGCCATCGTGATAGATTTAGCCAGCTTTGGAAAGATACGTGACATCTTTCCCCAACGCGCTTCCTTTGAAGCTTTCCGATATTCAAATGCTCTTCCCATAGTATTTTAACTTGCTGGATCGAAAACTAACGGCCTCACAGCATTTTCAAATGCCAAAGTTTCATCTCAAACTCTCGCTGGACTCAATTGATTTCACCCAATTAGTAAGAATGCCACCGAACCAGAAACATTTACCCCCTATACATCCTCACGCTTCACAACCTCCATTTCGCCTTTCCAGTGGCGCTTGAAAGTTAAGCGCTCTCGACGAGTCTCAGATTTTTTAGCGGAACCGTGCTCTACCAACATCACTGCCCGGCTACTTTTCACCACCATTTCACGCACCCGAAAAACCGGCTCGGTGCTCGTGCGAAGAAACGCATAAAGCGCGACATCCCAATGATCAGCATTCCAAAGAAAGGCTGCCGGCTCAAAATCACGAAGCCAAGAAAGCGCTTGGAACAACTCGCGAACCTGAGCCTCGCCATGCTCATCTAGCAAACGCCGAGCCGCTCTTTTATTCCGCAACCCTTCGATATATCCCAATATCGGATTGGTATGAAAGTAGTCAGCTTCTTTCAGTAACTCCTTTTGATGCTCACCCATTAGACGCTGCATTTCTTCGCGTTCGATTTCACCATTCTGCCACTGACGAATTAAATTAGGCGGGGTTGGGAAAGGGGCCAATTTCATCGACTCGAGCTTTAACATACGCAGTGTCACTTGTCCACCCGCCGAAGCGGTGTTAAAGATCCCTATGCAGGTTCAAAAAGTGAAATATGCCATTTGGGTAGCCGACCACCTCCGCGCCATTAGTTTTTACAAAAAAACCTTCGGCGCAGAGCTCTCTTTCGAAATGGAAGTCTGGAGTGAGCTTACCCTTTGTGGCTCTACCATAGGAATTCATGGTGGCGGTGAGGGGAAACGCACCTGGACTGGCCTCAGCTTCCAATGCGATGAAATCCTCGCTGGGATTGAACTCGTTAAGGAAAATGGCGGAGGGCTCGTCCGCGAACCCGAAGAAGAAGATGGCTTCGTCCACCTCGCCTTCTGCTTCGACACAGAAGGAAATGAATTCATGCTCACTCAAAAACGCCCCTCCTAAGTCATGCTCCAATTCCCACTCGGCCTCCTTCGTCTCTCCTCGCTCCTTGACGGCCTCTCCTTCATCATCCTCCTCTATTTTGCGATCTACGAAAAACGTATCCTTGGGGACGACACCGCTGTTCGAATTCCGGGCATGATTCATGGCTTCATCTTTACCATTTTCCTAATTTTCCTCTACTTCACAATGGAGAAGAGAAATTGGCCTATTAAACGCGCCGCCCTCGTCTTTATCTGCTCACTAATTCCCTTTGCTCCATTCTTCTTAGAGCCAAGTCTCAAAAAAGAGCAAAATGGATCACCCGATTCAGACTGACCTCCAAAGGCTCATTTCAGATCAAACTCTTCACACCTTTTTCCTAGAGAGATCACTCCATCCCCGTCACACTGTGGTCCCATGAAGAACATTATCATTGCCTTTGCCGCCCTCATTCCAGCTCTTGCTATGGCCGATCACCACAAAGAAGCCCCGTCCGCCAAAAAAGAAGCAACCGCTCTCTTCCGTCACGTCGTCTGCTTCAAATTCAAAGAAGAAGCCAAACCCAAGCAGATCAAAAATATTGAGAAAGAATTTGCCGCGCTCAAGGGAAAGATTAAAACCATCGTCGACCTAGAGTGGGGCACAAACGTCAGCCCCGAAGACCGCGCCAAAGGTTTCACGCATTGTTTTATCGTAACCTTCAAGAACCGCGCCGGTCTCGACGTTTACCTTCCTCACGCCGACCATCAGGCTTTCGTCAAAATCCTCAAGCCCATCCTCGATGACGTCTTCGTCTTCGACTTCATCGGCAAGTAGCTAAAATCCAGCGACCTTGTATCTTCACCGATGCAAGGATCCGCATTCCCTCAGTCAAATCTTACGCAAAGTAGGTGTCTTCGTGCGCGTAAGGTGGCGCACAACAACAGAGAAACCTCATCGCCTTTGTCGCCTTGATTTCATGCCAAGCTCCCGCCGGAATCAAAATCGCATCTCCAGGCCCCACCTCTTGCGTCTGGCCGTCGATTTCCATCACGCCCCGTCCTTCTAATAGGTAATAAAGCTCCTCGCTCACCTTGTGATAATGCCGCTCCGTCGATCCACCTTCCGGCAACGTCGCCTCCGCCAAGCTTTGCTCCTTCACCGGCGAATTAGTCAGATCCAGCAAGCTCCGAATCGTCGAGCCATCCTTTGTCGTAAATGGCTTTTGTTCCTCGCGATTTCGTATCTCCATGATTTATCGTCCTTCGTTAATGACAGCTTCCGCACATCGCCGGCCATCTAACGCCGCCGAAACAATTCCACCAGCATACCCCGCACCCTCGCCACAGGGATAAAGCCCCTTCACCTCCGGGTGTTGTAAATCCTTCCCACGTGGAATCCGGACCGGCGAACTCGTCCGCGTCTCAAAGCCAATCAACAAAGCATTCGGACCAGTGTATCCCCTGATCATTCGGCCAAACTTTCGTAATCCTCCAGCCAAACGCATCCCAATCTCACTTGGCAGAACCTCATCTAGTTTCACCGAATTCAAGCCCGGGAAATAACTCGTCTTGGGAAGATTTTTCGAAACCTTCCCTGCCAAAAAGTCCGTCACCTTCTGACCAGGAGCGATCTGACCACCACCGCCCGCTTTCTTTGATAGCTGCTCGATATGCTTCTGATACCGAATTCCTGCCAGCACATCATCGCCCCCAAATCCCCGCACATCCTCCGGCTCCACTCCCACCACCATTCCACTATTCGCAAAAGGTGAATCACGACGCGAAAGGCTCATTCCATTCACCACCACTTCGTCATTCTCCGTCGCTGCCGGAACCACAAATCCTCCCGGACACATACAAAAGGAATGCACACTGCGTCCCTTGATTTGCGTTGCTAATCGATATCGCGAAGCCGGCAAATTTCGCCCCCGCTGTTCATCTTCCCGTAAGTGATACTGCACCCGATCAATCAACGGCTGCGGATGCTCAATTCTCACCCCCACCGCGAACGGCTTCGCTTCCATCAAAATCTCCTGCTCGTTCAGCAGCTCATAAATATCCCGCGCCGAATGCCCTGTCGCCAGAATCACCGCTTTCCCGCGAAACTCCCGGCCATCCTTCGTCGCCACTCCCACCAGCCGCTCCCCCGATTTCAAAAACTCCACCACCTTCGCCCCAAAGTAAACCTCACCACCCGCTTCCCGCACCGACTCTCGCATCGCCATCACCACCTTCGGCAACAAGTTCGAGCCAATATGCGGATGCGCCTCTACCAGAATTTTCTCCGGCGCTCCATGTGCCACCAGCGTCCGGTAAACCTCCGCCACCGGACCGCGCTTTGTCGCCCGCGTATAAAGTTTCCCATCCGAAAACGTCCCCGCTCCGCCTTCACCAAAACAGTAATTCGATTCCTCGATCACCCGCCCCTCCTTCAAAATTGGCCCTAAATCAAAGCGCCGCGATGAGGCATCCTTCCCCCGCTCCAAAACCACCGGCTTGTAGCCCAACTCCAAACACCGCAGCGCCGCAAACATTCCCGCCGGACCACAGCCCACAATCACCACTTCCTCCGGTTCCTTCGCCAGCTCACGCACCTCCCAAGTCGCCTTCGGGTCCTCCACCAATTCCACATCAACCCCAACCTCCAGCCGCAATCGAAATTTTACCGGCTGCTTCCGAGCATCCAACGACCGTTTTAACAATCGATAACCCTTTACCCGTTCCGGCTTCACCCTCAGCTTACGCGAAATCTTTAACGACCAAATCCCCTCATCCGCAGCCTCATCCGGAGTCAGCACCAATTCAACAATCTCCAAAGCCATTCCATTGAGAAATAATCGTTCATAGCAGTAAAGACAACCTCTTGTCGGCTCATTTAATGTTAGATCATCATCTTCTTGACCTAATCACATAATGGTGTTCTTTTGAACATGTTTTGAGCGTCCTGCAAATTGATAAAATCCGTCGTCAACTTCGTGAGAAGTTCCCTGCCGCTCACCGAGATCCCATCCCCGAAGAATCAAGTTCGCAAGCCACAAGCCTAGAGTTCTCCGCCGGTCATCTTAGCGAAATCATCTCGCCACACGAATCAGCTGGAGCCTCTCTGATCATTTGCGAACTCCTCGATCAAAAGCGTGATCTCCCAATCGCCCTCGTCGATAGCCGTGACACCTTTGATCCCGCTTCTTATGGAAACGACAACTGTCGCCATCTCATCTGGCTCCGCTGCTCCAAAACCGAGCAAGCTCTCAAGTGTACCGATCTCCTCTTAAGTGACGGCAATCTTCCACTTATCCTTCTCGATCTCCACCTCGTCTCCGAACGCGAGCTCCGCCAAATCCCAACCGCCCTCTGGCATCGGCTCAAAATCCAGGCCCGCGATTCGGGGGCTGCTCTCGTCTCCATCACTCCGCGCGCCCTCTTACCCACTCCCCATCGTCGTTTCACCCTCGGAGGACGTTTCACCCTTGATCATCTCGAACTCACTAAGCCCAGCCTCCAGCTCAACCAGTCCGAAAGCCGCCAAATCGCCGGGAAGGCTTAAACATATGAACTACGCCGCGCTCCATTTCCGTGACCTCGCCCTCAGTTCTCTACTGGCACGCGACGGCACTCCGCCCGACCAACCCGCGGCTCTTCTTTCCTCCGGTGAGCGCGAAAGATCTCACCTCACCGCGGTCAACCAAGCCGCCCGAAAATTCGAAATCCAACCAGGTTTTCGTACTACTCGCGGCCTCGCCCGCTGCCCCAACCTCCTCCTACTCGATCCTGATTTTACTGCCGAAAAATCCGCCCGCAGCGAAACCCTCGCCTTCGTAGATTCCCTCGTCCCGGATTTTGAAATCACCACACCCGAGACCTATCTCCTCGACCTTTCCACCCTCCTTATGGCCTCGGAAACCGACTGGATCACACAAACCCTCTCCGCCTCCAGCTACCTCGCTCTCCCGCTCCAAATCGGTCTCGGCAAAACACCCGATCTCGCTCACCTCGCCTCCCTTTGCCCAAACCAAGCTGATCCCCTCACACTCAAGCTCGCCAATCTCGCTCTCGCCAAAACCTTCCCTCTTCCTCACGCCCCCGTCCTCCAACTCTGGGGGCTTCAAACTCTCGACGATCTCTCAAAACTCCCACGACAGGGACTCGCCGAGCGCCTTGGCAAGGAACTCGCCCAGCTCCACGACATCGCCCACGGCAAACATCATCGCCTCCTCAAACTCTACCGAGCTCATGATCACTACCGCATCACCCACCAATTCGAACCGCCCGTCGCCAACCACGAACCCCTCCTCTTTATGGCCAAACGACTCCTGCAAACCCTCTGCAACCGTCTTCACCACCACCAACGCGCAGCCGCTGAAATCCGACTCAGCCTCTCCTTCGATAACGGAGCCGCTAAAACCCGCAAACTCATTCTCTCAGACCCCACTCTCTCGCCCGAAACTCTTCTCCGAACCCTCCACACGCATCTCGAGACCTTTAAAGCCCCGGCACCCATGGAGGAATTCCACCTTGAACTCATCCCGACTCTTCCTCGTCACGCCCAGCATCAACTTTTTTCACGTAGCCTCAAGGATCCCAACGAATTCGCGGACACTCTCCGTCGCCTCTCCGGAATCGTTGGACCAAACCGCCTCGGCATTCCTTATCAACTCGACACCCATCGCTCCGACGTCATCGCCCTCTCGCCTGCCACCCCCAATTTCAATACCACACTAGCCCCCGAGATCCCACCTATCAATTATCTACCACTTAAACGCCAGCGCCCACCCATTTCCATCAATGTTGCCTCCGAAAAACGAGGTCGTCACCATCACCCACTCGCCCTTCTCACCGGCCCCTACCAAGGCCAAATTCATAAAGCCCGTGGCCCATTTCCACTCTCCGGCTCTTGGTGGGAAAATGGCTGGCAACAAGCCCAATGGGATGTCGAACTTCAGAACTCTCTTCTCCTTCAACTCGCTTTTCTCCCGCCTAACAAATGGCACCTAACGGGAATCTACGCGTAATCCGAAACGTGGAACTCCTCGCCAAATCCAATTTTTCCTTTCTCCGCGGGGCCTCCCCGCCAGAGGAATTGGTGAATCGTGCCGCCAAACTAGGGCACCAATCCATTGCCCTCGTCGATCACATGGGCTTTTACGGTTCCGCCCGAGCCCACGCCGAAGCTCAAAAAGTCGGAATCAAAGCGATTACTGGAGCCACTTTGGAATCTGTTTCCGGGTTTCACCAATTAACGATTTTAAACAAATCTCAGACTGGGTATCAAAACCTCTCCCGTCTCCTGACCTCTCTTCACTGCCAACCAGCAGTCGATGTTTTTAAACATCACGATCTCACCGGAACCCACGCCATCCTCAGTCCGGAATCTCTCCTCCTACTCACCAAAGCTAATTTACTCTCAGCTGCCAACCACCTACTGCGCCACTTCGGACCAGGAAATGTCTCGATCGCGCTATTTCGTCACTTCCGGCGTGGAGAGGAACGGATCAATCAACTTCTCTTCGATTTAGGCGATTTTCTCAAGATCCCAGTAATTGCAAGTAATTCACCGACTTATTCACAACCCTCGGATCGCTTTCTCTCCGATGCTTTTAGCTGCTTACGCGAACACAAAACTCTCGATGACGCCGGACGCCTCCTTGAACGAAATGGAGAGCGTTTCTTAAAACCTCCTCAAGTTATTCACAATTTATTCACGGGCTATCCACGAGCTTTTCACAACGCACTTGCTCTCTCTCAAGAATGTTGCGAATTCTCGCTCGAAAATCTGGGCTATCGCTTCCCATCCTACCGAGATTCTCACACTGGTAAGTTATTCACAGATCGCGAACAGTGTGAATATCTCAGAAAAATCGTGAATAACGGCTTTAAAAAACGTTTTTGTAATTTTAGTAAAAAACATTATCAACAAATTGATAATGAATTGTTAACAATAGAACAGCTTGGGTTTTCTGGCTACTTTCTCATTGTCTGGGATCTTGTCCGTTTTGCCCGATCTCAAGGTATCCTCTGCCAAGGCCGGGGCTCGGCAGCTAACTCGCTAGTCTGTTACGCAATTGGCGTAACAAGTGTCGATCCAGTCGAAAGCGGCCTTCTTTTCGAGCGCTTTCTCTCCGAAAACCGCCAATCCTGGCCCGATATCGATATCGATTTCCCCTCCGGCGAGCGAAGAGAATCTGTCATTCAATACGTTTATCAAAAATACGCTCCACGCGGAGCTGCGATGACAGCCAACGTCATTACCTACAAACCGCGCTCAGCCTTCCGGGAAATGTCTAAAATCTTGGGCTTCCCAGAATCGATTGCGAACCGTTTCACCGATCTCTGTGCCTCACCCAAGGTTCACGACGCCTCCCGCGACCCCGTAAGCGATGAGGTCTCGATGAGTAACTACTACCCCGGCGACAAAGTCATGGAACTCGCTGGAACGATCGAAAAATCCGGAATTCCCTCTTCCCACCCACGCTTCAAACCTCTTTTACAACTCTACCACGACGTCCTCCACTGCCCCCGGCACCTTGGTCAGCATTCAGGAGGAATGGTTTTTTGCGACGACGGACTCGACCACGTCGTCCCGCTTCAGCCCGCCACGATGGAGAATCGAACGATCATGCAATGGGACAAAGATGATTGCGAAGATCTCGGTATTGTTAAAGTCGACCTCCTAGGGCTCGGGATGCTGGCCGCGATGGAAGATGCTCTGAGAATTTGCGAGCGACGTGGCCGCCCGGTCAATCTTGCCAAAATCCCGAAAGACGATCCCGCCACTTACGATCTCCTCTGCCGAGCCGACACCGTGGGGACCTTCCAAGTTGAGTCCCGCGCACAAATGGCCACTCTCCCAATCATGCAGCCTCGCAAATTTTACGATCTTGCGGTTGAGGTCGCAATCATCCGCCCTGGTCCCATTGTGGGAGACCTTGTGCACCCTTACTTGAACCGCCGAACTGGTCGTGAGGACATCGAATACATTCACCCCGACTTCGAACCCATTCTGAAACGGACTCTAGGGGTCCCTCTTTTTCAGGAACAAGTCCTTCGCATGGCGATGGTGATCGCTGGCTTCTCAGGTATGGAAGCTGATTTTCTGCGTAAAGCGATGTCCTTCAAACGATCCGACGAGCGCATGAATGCCATCATAAACAAACTAAAAACCCGCATGAACGAACGGCAAGTTGCACCCGAGGTTCAGCAACGAGTCATCGAATCGATTGGCTCCTTTGCGCTTTACGGCTTTCCCGAATCCCACGCTATTTCCTTCGCCCTTATCGCTTACGCTTCCTGCTGGCTCAAGGTCCACCGCCCAGCTGAATTTTACTGCGGGCTGATCAACAATCAGCCGATGGGATTTTACTCGGTCAACACCCTCCTACAGGACGCGAAACGACACGGCATACGGACAAAGCCTATCTCAGTGAAGCATTCTATGATCTCGACCGAAGTGATTGACGATAAAACCCTCCGCCTCGGCCTCCACCGACTGAAAGGATTACGTCAAAAGACGATGGAGCGCCTGATTGAAGAACGTTCCTTCTCCGCTTTCGCCTCGCTCGATGACTTCCTTCGGAGAGTTCGTCCAAATATCAAAGAACGCCGCCTTCTCGCAGCCGCCGGCGCTTTAAACGACCTTCCGGAAATCGAGCATCGTCGAGATGCTCTCTGGCAAGCCGAGCAACTACCACTCGATGACCTTTTTGCAAACTCGTCAGCTCAAGAACAAGTTTTAGAAATGATGTCAGCTACCGAACGACTTCAAGCAGACCTCTCTCTAGTGGGAGCGACGACAGGACCCCACCCAATGAGGCTTTGGCGAAAACAACAAAATATCGAAATGGCCACCTCAGCGAGCCTCTTTAAAATACCCCATGGAAAACGACTCATCATCGCAGGCTTGGTTATCTGCCGGCAACGCCCAGGCACAGCGAAGGGGCATTGCTTCATCTCGCTTGAAGACGAATTTGGAATCGCAAACCTTTTCATCCCTCGAAAAACTTTCCACCAATTTAAACTCATCATTACCAGCGAATCATTCCTACTCGCCCGAGGCCGTCTACAAATCACCGAAGGGCAGCAGCCAACGGTCTATGTCACATCCCTAAAACCCTTAAACATGTCCGAAGAATTCGCGACAGTTTCACACGACTTTCACTAGCGAAACCTTTCGAAAAATTAACCCAATCACCGAACCACACCACCCCATCACCTTAAGTGAGCTCCTAAAAACTAAGATTCTCTCGATTTAAAAAAATCATCAGATCGAATTCATTCATTTGACGCCCTCCCAAATGTCGGCCAGCCTTCCCTCGGAGAGTGCTGCGTGCCTGGTGGTCGCCGCGGTTTTCAAAACCGTTGAAGGGCAATCTGTCCTTGGTGGGTTCAATTCCTTCCCTCTCCGCCACCTTTTCTTATAAAAAAGAAGCTATTTTAGGCGGCGTTCCCTCTCGACCTTCAACGAGACAGGAGCTACCCTTCGCCATCGAGGATGTTTTTAAAAAGTGACCGCTACATCACCCGACAGGTATCTGTTACAGCATTTTATGCGGTTCTCATTTTAAGTGTCGTTCTAGTCCTCGGAAATATCTTCAAAGAGATCAACGAGCTCCTCGTTGATCGACGTGCTCCTATTTCCTTTCTTGGAATCTTTATTCTAAAGTTGTTACCAGTATCCTTAGTATTCACGATCCCATGGGGGTTTTTGGCAGCAGTGTTACTCGTTTTTGGAAGACTTTCCTCAGATCAAGAAATCAATTCTCTTCGCACCGCAGGTATGGGGCTTTATCGCATTGCTTCCCCAATCCTCTTTATGGGTTTGCTTCTTTCCCTTCTATGCCTCTGGCTCAACGCAACCGTTTCTCCACGATCCAAAGGCGAACTCAAGGTAATGCTTTATGAGACCTTTAAAGAGGACCCACTTCGTTTACTTGACCCAGGAGTCGTGCAATCTCGGTTGAAAGGGCAACGGATTTATATCGAATCACGGAATTCGGACGACAGCTTTCAGGGATTCCACGCCTATGAATTGGGAGCAGATGAAACCAGCGAGTGGCCAGTTGGTTACCTCTATGCACGCGACGTTGCCTCAATCACTCCCGACAAAGAGGTCGAAAAGCTTGAATTACGGCTTAGTGGGGTTTGGTTGGAAAAATATGATGAGGATCAAGCTATCCAGCAAGGTTCCGCCGGAGAAATCGAGCCTTGGATCCTACCCCTAGCAGCTGGAAAAACTCGTCGAGTAAAAGCGAATCGACTCGATAATGAGCAAATCCGCGAACTTCTAGCTAACCCACCCGCCAACTTAACCGACGAGAAACTAGACGAGTTTGATGCCGAACGAGTTCGCCGAATCTCCTTTTCCTTTGCTCCCCTCGCTCTTGCCTTCGTCGGAATTCCTCTCGGGCTTTCAGCACGAAGGAAGGAAACTTCATCAGGGTCAGGTATGAGTCTTGGAGTAGCAGTAGCCTACTTCATTTTCTTTATCATTGCTGATGAAACTCAGGGCTCAAACCTCATCCTCACCAAAGTTTTAATGTGGATTCCTAACCTTGCTTGCCTCGCTTTAGGGACTTTCCTCTTTCGCCGTGCCACTAAACGCGCATAGATTACGGATATGGATAAGGTGATGCGACAAGTCAGACTCGCCTATCGCGCTTTTGGAAAATGGGCTGCCAGCAATCAGCTCCGCCTTTTCCCATTCCGAGACAACTTTTCAGACTACACCTCGTTAGACGGTAAAGCGGATCTCCGGGCTGCGATCAACATCGCCCTTCTGGCGATTCCCCAAGGCATGGCTTATGCTGCAATTGCCGAACTTCCGATTCTTTATGGAATCGTATGCTCCGCAATTGCAGCTATTGTTGCTCCCCTATTTGCAAGTTCCAAGCATACCATTCTGGGCCCCACTAATGCGACCTCCCTCATGGTCTTTAGCTTCTTCGCAGCCGGCACTTATTCCACCGCCGAGAAGTTGAATCTCATGCCTCTCCTTGTTCTCATGGTCGGTATCATTTGCTTGATCGGCGCAATCCTAAAAGCTGCCGAGTTAATTCAATACGTTAGCCAAAGTGTCCTAGTGGGTTATATCACCGGTGCTGCCATCTTGATTATCATCAACCAGTGCAAGCATCTTTTCGGGGTAAGCGAAGTCGTGATTCCTGCCAGCAACTTCTTTGGTATGCTGAGCGAACTGATAGCGACAAAAAAAAGCCTACCTCTGGCAACCCGCCGTCCTTGGATTTAGCACCCTCGCTTTTTATCTTGCGATGAGCAGGTGGTTGAAAGCTTTGCCTAATTTTGCAATCTCACTCGCTCTTGCCTCAATTATTTCAACCTTAATTGGATCTCAGTCCCCCGTCTGGAATGCCGCCGTCCCAACATTCTCTAGCTTTTCCCTAAACGATTTGACCCTTCGTCTACCTGAACCGACAAGTGCAGGTTTATTTGCTGATATCTCAAACCTTCTCGGAGTAGCCGTTGCTATCGCTTTTTTAGCCACTCTTGAAAATACGGTGATGGCAAAATCGCTCGCATCTCGAACGGGAAGCCGAACCGAAATCAATCAAGACATGATGTCAGTCGGAATGAGCAACCTCGCCTGTGCATTCACAGCAGCAATGCCTTCCTCCGGCTCTCTCACACGCTCCGCGCTAAACTATGAGTCCGACGCACGTTCCGGCATTTCATCGATTCTTGCAGGATTCTTTTGCCTCATTGCGCTCTTCCTTTTCGCATTCCTCATCCCCAATCCAGTCGCATTTATCCCAAAAGCAGCTCTCGCCGGCTTAGTCATCGCAGTAGCCGCGTCATTGATCAAAAAGAAAAATATCCGAATCTGCCTTCGATCAACGCCCGAGGATGGTGGCGTTCTCATCCTAACTTTTCTGACTGCTCTAATTTTCCCCCTCTACGTAGCAATTTTCATCGGGGTCTCATTGTCGATTTTCTTGTTCCTTCGAAAGGTTTCCCGCCCCAATCTTGTCGAATATGAAATTTGTGATAACGGCGAACTCCGCGAGCTGGATCAAAAACAGAAACGCCCCAATCCTGCAATTTCGATCGTTCATGTTGAAGGCTCGCTTTTCTTTGGTGCCGCCGATCTTTTCCAAAGCCAGGTCCAGCGCCTCGTTGTTGACCCCAACATTAAGGTAATCATCCTGCGCCTAAAAAATGCCCGGCATCTTGACGCTACCAGCGTCATGTCCCTTCGTGAACTCATTCGCTTTGTTCGCTCCCACGATCGCCACCTCATTGTATCGGGAGCAACCCGGGACGTTTACAAAGTTTTGAAAAGCTCAGGAGTATTACAAACTCTTCAACGAGGATGCCGCCGCAAGGAAGGCGAAACCAACCTCTTCTTTAACGCACCCAGCAACCCTAACATCTCAACCCGGGATGCTTTAATCCGGGCCCAGGAACTTCTGGGAACCGAAAAGGCTGAGGTTAAAATCTACTTTAATCCCTCACACGAGAAAAAAGGCTCGTTCTAGACTTTTAATGTCAATGCGATACAATCGTCGCGTGACAGAGAAATTTGAAGATCGTGCCAGAGAAGCTCTCGCCCAACCTAAGAATGTTGGTGAAATGAACGATGCCGATAGCGTCGGGACCGTTGGGTCTCCTGACTGCGGTGACATGCTTCGCATGTGGCTGAAATTCACCGAAAAGAATGGAAAAAAGGTAATTGATCGAGCGTCGTTTCAAGCATTCGGATGTCAGACAGCCATTGCCGTCGCTTCTATGGCAACTGAACTTTTGAAAGGAAAAACACCCGAAGAGGCCCGCGATTTGAAGCCCAATGAACTTTCTGGAGACCTTGGCCCTCTTCCTCCAATGAAGATTCATTGTGGCCAATTAGTCGAGCAGGCCCTCAAAAGCGCACTTGATGGCAAAGACGCGCCACAAAAAAAGACGACTGAAACTTTGGCTGGGAACCTTCACCCTGCCCCGTCGCAAAAAATAAAAATTATCCCTCTCGAAGATGGCGAGGGTAATTAACATCCTCCTTTTTCTTGGCTTCTTTGGCAACTTGACAGGACAGACCTGGCTCAAGAAAGTTCATCCACCAGCTGGAGCAGGGAAGTATTCAATGACTCCTGAAGCTGGGCGGTTCGTTTACCAGACCGAAAGCTTCCGAATCGTGACTTTTAAGAAGCACGATCACACCCTAATGACTGAGTTCACAAGGTGCCTTGAATCAGTCCCGCTAGCGCTTCAAAACATCCCTCTGCCTCTTTACGCCCCATCGAAAAAGCAAAAAGGACAGCTTCTTATCGTAGGCCACGATGCAGATTATCTTGCTGCTGGCGGAGCAAAAAATACAGCGGGCTATTACGATGGAGCTAAGAATCGGACCCTCATTAATTGGACTCATTTTAGAAATAACACCAACCAAACACGCCTTCTTCAGAAACCAGCGTTCGATCTCATTATTCATGAATTAACCCACCTCTCGATGCATAATCTAATGTGGAAATGCCAACCTTGGCTCAGCGAAGGAATCGCTGAGTACATGGCGGCTTCGCATGTTGGACGGGGAAGCTTTGACTTCAGTCACATGGATCAAGCGATTCGCAAAAGAATCGAAAAGCACACCAAACCCGGCTCTACCAGCAGCACTGTTATCGGCATACGCCCCCTGCTCACTCTCTCTTCGAAAGGATGGCTTAATCGGACAGCCAATATTGATGCGTGGGAGGCCTTAAAAGCTTACAACTGTGCCTTGTTATTATCGCACTATTACCTTCATGGTGGAACGGGAAGACTAAAAAAAACTCGCAAGCATTTCGAAGCCCTCCACACGATCCAGACAAACATTCAAGACAAGCCCCACCTCATCCTTGAAGACGATGCTAAAACAATCGAAATATCCATTGCCGAATATTGGAAAAAGCGAGGGCTACGAGTAAGCTTCGATAATTAATATAGGCTTCAAAGTCACCGTCCTGCTTTAACTGAGCTATCCTCGAGCTTCAATTCTTCGTCAAAAAAGTGATGCTTTAAAAACTTAACCACAACCTTGTCCACCGAGGGGCCAAAACCTCTACCATGCCCACCATCCAACACAGTCAGAAGGACAGAAGGAACTGTGAGGGTATCTAATTTTTTGTCTAGCGCCTTGCCCTGAAGG
>KB912155.1 GCA_000383735.1 Verrucomicrobia bacterium SCGC AAA164-M04 | reverse complement strand
ACAGAAGCTTTCCTGGCTCAGGTTTCCGCTGTCGCATTCACGCAACAACAAGATGATTTCTTCAGGCTTGTGTCTCTTTTGTTTATTCATTTCTTAGGATTTGGATTTCACCAAATCCTCTCACTCAACATGGACCATTTTCTTTGGCGGCGGCCAGGGCGATTCGAATTGGTTTTTTATCCGGTGTTAGAAGGGAAATTTATGTTATACCCACCATCCCGGCCCGAAGGCGACGTCAAAAGCCCTCCCACCAAAAGCAATTTCCCAGGACTCCAATTTCCTCTTAGCGGGACTCAGGATGAATCCAATTATGAAAAAATCCCATCATCTATAATGAAGCAATTCGTTACTCTTGTTACCTTCGTTCTTTTTGCTCTGGTCACATATTGTAGCGGTGCTGATTATTACATCGATTCAGTGAAAGGATCAGATGACAATAGTGGCCTTTCGATACGAAAGCCCTGGAAGTCGCATATGAAAGCGGAGTCAGCCTTATTGGCTGCAGGAGATGTAGTTCACTTCAAGAGAGGATCTACTTTCTCCGGCAATATTCGAATTAGTGAATCTGGAACGGTGACCAAGCCGATACGGCTGACTTCCTATGGGAAGGGCGATTTACCAAAGTTTACCAATCCGACTACGCGCGATGCCAGCGGCAACGCGATTACCCTTGGAGGTGACTACATCATCGTCGAAAACTTACATTTTCACGACACCCCAGGAGAACACGTTTCAGGGATGCTCATCATGACGCGACTGGCCGCGCTCCGTATCGAACTTGGTTCGGATCATTGTGTTATTCGAAATAATGAATTCATCAAGACTGGTCAGGGCATTATGTCAGCTGGCGAGCACACTTTGATAACAAAAAATTATTTGGATGGGCCGAGTTATGCACTGTGGCGAACATCAAAAAGTAGCTGGGGACCGATGGGGATACATTTAAATATCGGCAACCAGGAAGTGTCATTCAACACCATAAAAAATTTTGGGACTAAAGACAGTCCATGGGGCTCAGATGGCGGCGCTATCGAAATAGATTGCGGCAAATATCATAAGAAAAATATCTACATTCACCATAACTATTCGGAAGGAAATGCTGGATTTATTGAATCCAGCTGGGACTTCGATTGGCCACGATATCGACAAGAAATCTATAACTGGAGAGTGGCCTTCAATGTGTGCTACGACGGACAGTCATGGCTGTTCATGTTAGCGCCATGCACAGGTATCTATTTCGATAACAATACGATAGCTCGATACAATGGATTCGGGAGATCTCAAAATGCCTGCGCTCGTATTGATGTTCGAGGCGGCAGTCCTATTGGCAAACCTTCGGGGGCCCATTTCAGGAACAATCTTTTTATCTATTCGTCCTCTCCTTATAACGGCAATCGATCTGGTGGCGCACTGAAAACAGCAAACTGGTACTCGAAGTATAAATCTCCAAACACTAGATATATGGGGGATAGTAGTCAGGCAGGCAGCGGCGATCCAGGCCTTGTCGATCTTGAGAAACAAGATTACCACCTCAAACCAGATAGCCCATTACGCGGCAAAGCGATCAACTTAGGCGAGTTCTATAAATCCGACTTCGATGGTAGTCCATTGCCTAAGACCGGCAACTGGGATATCGGTGCAATTCAATACAAACCGACCAAGCCTACCAAAAAATTACAGCCCAGCGTGCATCCCTTATCCGCGACAGAGTAATTCTAGAGCGCCTCGGATGCATAGATGACACCGGCATAATTAAGCTCAGAAAAACCAATACACCATCGATAAAGAAAAGGCCATCAACGAAACCTTCTACAGCGGCGATGCCGAGAAACAATTCGAAGCGATCCGCCACTACATAGATTATTCTTATGATTCTAACTTGAACCCCGACGGAAAGGAGTTGGAAGGAACCTACAAGGACGGCAAATGGGAGGGCCTCTGGACGGGGTGGCACGACAACGGCCAGAAGATGTTTGAAGGAACCTACAAGAAGGGGAAAAAAGTTTCCGCGAAATACTGGAACATTGAAGGGATAGAGGTTGAGAATCTGGATGAGGCTGGGTGGAGAAGATGAGAAATTGGATAAAAAGAGAGCAGCCGAACAGAGAGAGTTGGAAAAGAAGGCAAAGGAAGACGAGAAGGATTTCTAGGATGTCACAACCACCCGTCCCAACCTACCGAGTCGAATACGAGCCATCCCGTGGGTCATGGCTACTGACGGGGCCTGTGGGGGCAAAAGGTTGCCTAAGATATACAACAACCGCCCGGGATGCCGCTGATTACGCCCGTTGGGATGCCCGTGATACGGGTGGCACCATTGATGTGTTTGACCAACATGGTCAGGTTTACCGGAAAATCTGCATCAAAGCTGATGCCTTGGCCAATTCGGCATTTGTTCTGCCATCGGCCTAAATGAGATTGGTTGCCACTTTGTTGCCGTTTAAACCCGCCTCTTGGTGCGTTTTCGTGCAGTTTTAGCCAAAATGGCAATTTTAGGACTCAAGGGCAAAAGCTCTCAAACCAACTGTTTTAAAGCAAGTTACAGAAAATACCGGCGATGGGAATCGAACCCATACTTCCGAGGAAACGCGATTTTGAATCGCGCGCGTCTACCAATTCCGCCACGCCGGCCTACTTTTGCTGAGAGCGGGCGCAGTCTTCAAATTTCAGTGTGCTCTGTCAAGTCCCCCGCCCTTCGATTTTACTAAAACCCAACAATTGTAATCTTTCCCTCGCAGCACTTAGATTTTATTTCATCCAGTCCCAGAAAAAGGGTTTTCCCTGCTTCAACTGCGATCGTTCCCACCCCAGCCTCTTGACAACTCTCGATTGTCTTTGGCCCAATCACCGGAACATCAAACCTCATATCTTGCGCCGGTTTAGAAACCTTGACTAGCGTCACATCTTTTCCGTTTCCTAGTTTTCCTCCACGCCTGATGCATTCATCTGTTCCTTCAAAAGCCTCTACGGCAAGAACGGTGCCTCGTCTCACCACGATACTCTGACCGATATCGAGGGCGCTCGTCTGCTTCACAATCTTTTTTCCAAAGCGTATATCTTCCCAGTCACGCTCGCTTGGTATAGGCCCATGAAGGTGTCCTTCGGCGGCCATTTGGTCCTCTAAAAAAGTCGTTGCCGGCAACAGAGTGATTCCATCTTTTGTTAATTCGTCTGCAATCGCACCAAATAAAGACTCAGCATTCCTCTCTTTTACCGAGTGCAACACTTTCAAGGTTCGAAGATCCGGCCAAAGATCAAAAAGATTTCGAGGCGCAATCTGACCCACCATGATTGCCTCCTTTGCCCCTTTTTTACAAAAAAAACTTAATTAACCCTCCCAGTTGCCCGACCCGGAACCACTTAATATCGTCAGCCATTGCTTCGAGTTCAGGCTTTGTCTCCCCCTTAAAGGCCGCGACTATGATTCGAATCCCTTCGCGACGAGCAGCCTTTATAAAGGTTTCAGGGTAAATTCCATTTCCGGCTATTACGCCAATTGACCGCTCTCCGCTACTCACGCTGAGAAGTCTCATTTCCACATCAGCAAAATTCAAACTTCAAATTGCACGATCTCCTCAGATGCCCTAAGCTCCCGTATGGAAAATTTTGAGCTTATTCTGGCGACAGTCGCAGTCATCGCCCTTCTTGTCGTTGGCGTTATCTTTATTAACTTCTTTGGCCTTTGGATTCAAGCCCGGTCATCGGGCGTGCCTGTCAGCCTTTTAAATCTTATTATGATGCGATTCCGAAAAGTTCCCCCGAGCCTAATTGTGAATAGCAGAATCACGGCATCTAAGGCTGGCTTAGATTACACAACAGACTCACTTGAAGCACACTACCTTGCCGGCGGAGATGTCGTTAACCTTGTTCTTGCGCTAATCGCTGCCGACAAAGCCGGGATCTCACTTCCATTCAAAACAGCTTGCGCCATCGACCTTGCTACTAAGGACACCGGAAAAACAGTCAGCGAAGCAATCAATACCTCCATCAACCCAAGGGTCATCGATTGTCCAAACCCTTCAACTGGGGTGACTAAAATCACCGCTGTCGCAAAAGATGGGATCGGGGTAAACGTTAGAGCGCGAGTGACAGTCCGCACGAACCTAGATCGCTTTGTCGGTGGCGCGACCGAAGAAACAATCATCGCCCGTGTTGGCGAAGGTATCGTGACCTCGGTGGGATCAGCAAGTTCCTACAAGACCGTTCTGGAAAATCCCGATTCTATTTCTCGCCTGGTTCTTGAAAAGGGGGTCGATGCTGCAACTGCCTTCTCTATCCTTTCCATCGATATCGCCGACGTGGACGTCGCAGATAACGTCGGCGCTCGCTTACAAACTGAACAAGCCGAAGCAGACAAACAGGTTGCGCAAGCCAAGGCCGAAATGCGCAGGGCAGCAGCAGTTGCCTCGGAGCAAGAAATGGCAGCTCGGACCCAAGAAATGCGAGCCAAGGTCGTGGAAGCTGAAGCCGCCGTCCCAATGGCTATTGCCGAAGCTTTCCGGCATGGAAAACTTGGTGTTATGGATTATGCAAAATATGAAAACGTAATCGCCGACACTAAAATGCGCGATTCAATAGGAGAGGAAGGAACAAGCGAGTCCGAGGAGTCCTAAGTCCAATCGCCTCTCGTTATGGACATTCTTAAGCAACTTGATCCGCAGGCTATTTTAGTTCTGCTGATGGTTATTTTTGCTGCCATCAAAGCCTTTTTTGAAAAAAGAAAAAAGGGTGACGGTAAAGAAATCCTCGGAGAAGAAACAGATCCTGATCTTTATCAAGCCTATGAAGAAGGGCTCGCGAGGCAGCGAAGGGATCTCCAGATCGAAATTTCTCCTCCGACCTCTTCTCAAACCTCTCCTCCTCCGCTTAGCGAAACTGTTCCTTTTTCCACTAGAGAGGCTACACCGCCACCTCCTCTTCCTTCCACGCCGGTTATACCAAAACTAAGTATTGCTGAAAAGCAGGCTCTAGAGGCTCTCAAAGCAAGAAAAAAGGCAAGCGTTAGAAAAGCTAGGAACTCGACCAAATCGAGGGTTTATCGTCATCTTTCAAGCCCAACAGCGGCACGGGAGGCACTCCTTCTCGCCGAGATTCTTGGCCCACCAAAGGCGATGCAGGACAAGGGTTAAGGGGGGTGCTCCACCTTGCCGAAGGGCAGACAGGCTAGAGGAAAGACAGCTTCAAGCTGTCCTAGATCGCGTTAGCGCTCCAACAAGATTTCATCTCCTAAAACGACCATCTCAACTGAGCCCTTCAACGTCTTATTTAAAAACGGGGTATTCGAGCTTCTAGACCTCATGAACTCTTTTGTGAAGGTGGTCTCCTTATCTGGATCAAAGACAATCAGATCTACCGGCTTTCCTTCAGATACTTCCGCAACTTCAAGCCGCATCATGCGACGCGGCTCAGCTGAGTAGCGTTTCACGATGAGATCCCATCCAAATTCGCCGGTCACAATAAATCGATCATGCAGCGAAACTAATGCAGTATCCAAACCAGTGATGCCATTCGGAGCGTCCACGAAGGCTTGCGATTTCTCAAAGTCGGTGTGGGGCGCATGATCAGTGGCTATAATTCTAAAAACTCCGTCTTTGAGGCCCTGCAGCAAAGCCGCATTATCTTCTCGCGTCCGAAGTGGCGGATTCATTTTGTAATGGGTATCGTAATCCCCAATGTCCTCGTCAGCGAACATCAAGTGATGCGGCGAAACCTCTCCCGAAACCTTTGCACCCCGTTCATCACGCCACCAACGAATCGTTTCCATTCCGATCACAGAACTGACATGCTGAATATGCAAAGTGGCACCAGTCGCGTGAGCCAGACGAATATCTCGATCCATACAGATTTCCTCAGCAAGGGCCGGTGTTCCTTGAATTCCAAGCCGATAACTGACCGGGCCCTCGTTCAGAGCACGAGGCCCACAGAGCTGTGGGTCTTCACAATGACTAGCAAAAAACATATCAAACTCCTTACCATATTCCATCGCTCGCTTGAGCAAGGCGGCATTAGGAACAGCGTCACCGTCGTCAGTTAGCATTAGGATTCCAGCTTCTTTCAACCCGGCGATAGGGGCCATTTCATGTCCGGCCCGATCAACTGTTATACACGCCGAAGTTAAAACCGGAATACGGCACTTTCCACCCTGCTCGAGCACCCGCTTAACCACAGTAGGAGAATCGACAGACGGCGAAGTATTCGGCATCATAACCACCCCAGTAATCCCCCCATTGATGGCCGCCTCGGTGCCATCTGAAATCGTTTCCTTTTTCTCCTGACCCGGTTCACGAAAATGCACGTGCGCATCGAACATTCCCGGCATGACAATCTTGCCAGCGCAATCGATCACACGCGCGCCCTCAGGAACATCAATGAATCCAACATCCTTGATGACACCATCAAGGATCCAAACATCAGCACGTTGCGGGGCATCGTTTTCCGTTGCGACTTCGCCGCCTTGTAAAAAAAGATTCATGAGAGTTCGTTTTTTAAATCTGGTTTTAGGCCGAAGAGCACCGCCATCCGAGTCGCGATCCCATTTTCTACCTGCTGGGGAATGAGGCAGCGATCATAGTCAAGCACGGCGTCGCAAAGTTCAACCCCCCGGTTAATTGGTCCTGGATGCATAACGTAAATCCCTTTATCGCTAATCTCCTTCAATCGTTCCTCCGTGATCCCATAAACCGCATGATACTCACGATCGCTAGGGTAAAATGGTGCATCTTGTCGCTCCTTCTGCACTCGAAGTTGATAAACTGCATCCGGCCCCCAATTCATCGCCTCCTCGTAATTGGTGAACCGCTTAAAACGGGTCTTCGGGACTAAACTTCCCGGCCCACAAAAAGCAACCTCAACCCCGAGCTTATCCAGAATCGTACTTGTAGAGCGCGCCACCCGGCTGTGAAGAATATCGCCCATAATTACTACCTTACGGCCTGGCAATTCAGGATAAACTTCTCGAAGAGTAAATGCATCCAGCAAAGCCTGAGTTGGATGCGCATGCGCTCCATCACCCGCATTGATGACTGAAGCATTCGTCTGCCGGGCAATCGCAGCCGGCTGCCCGGAGAGACGATGGCGCACCACAATATAGTCCGCCCGCATCGCCTGGAGAGTATCAATGGTGTCCCGAACTGACTCCCCTTTTGTAACCGAAGAATGAGGCACATCGAAGATGGTTACATCGGCCGAGAGACGTTTTGCCGCAACTTCAAATGAGGACAAGGTCCGCGTACTTGGCTCGTAAAACAACATCAAAACGGTCTTACCCTTCAAGGCCGGAACCTTTTTAACCGAACGAGTAAAAAGGTCTTTGAAGGGCTCCGCCTGATCGAGCAAATGAATGATTTCCGCGCGGTCAAGTGAGACAATATCCAGGAAATCTTTTCGGGCCATAAACTGCTATTCTATTGAGTAATAATTTCGACAGCATCCTTGCCGTCAATTTTTTCTAAACTGACATCAACACGATCCATTCGGTCCGTTTCAAGATGTTCACCAACAAATCGAGGTTCGACCGGGATTTCGCGATGTCCACGGTCGATCAAAACTGCGAGATCCACCTTCGATGGACGACCGTAATCGAAGAGAGCATCCAGAGCCGCCCGGATCGTGCGACCAGTAAAGATCACATCATCAACTAAGACAACGTGCGAGCCATCGACAGGGAAATCGATCGAACTACTTTGAAGGGTCGGATTACTGCTCAGATGTTCGTAATCGTCACGATAAAGCGAAATATCCAAAACCCCGAGACGAGCTTGCGCTCCGCGCTCGACAAGCTTTGCAAAGACCCTTTCAGCCACCTCATCACCACGACTCCGAATCCCCACAAGATCGATCGCTTGGCCAGCGGCAGCTGAAAGAATTTGATCCGCCAGGCGGTCAATAGCCGCCGACATGGCTGCGGGATCGAGGGCAGTGCTCATTCGGTTGGAAGGATGCTAGGAAGTAGAGTTAGAAATGCAAGCGACCAATGTCAGCACGTCGCTGACTCCCATCAAAAGTCACCTTGGCTGCCTCAGCGTGAGCGAGCTCAACTGCGGCCTGACGAGTCTCTCCCCCGGCTACTATTGCCAAGACCCGGCCTCCATTCGTAGCCCAGTCATTTCCGATTTTCTTCGTCCCTGCATGATAAACTCGGGCATTTGAAACCAGATCTAAGCCACCGATCACATCATTCGAGCGAGATGACTCGGGATAACCGGCGGAAGCCAAAATACAGCATACTGACCACCCTTCACTAAATGATAGTAACTCAGATTTAAGATTCCCCTTCGCCCCTTCGAGACAGAATTCCGCAAGGTCTCCCGAAACCAAGGGCATGACCGCTTGACACTCGGGGTCACCAAATCGGCAATTATACTCGATGATCTTCGGCCCGTCCTCAGTAAGCATCAGCCCAAAGTAGAGAAAACCTTTATAATTCAAGGCATCCTTTTCCAGCCCTGCTACCGTCGGACCCACAATCTCCTCCTCGATTCGCTTCATTAACTCAGGATCGGCTAACTGACGACTCGCTACTGCCCCCATTCCACCAGTATTCGGCCCCTCATCTCCTTCGCCGATCCGCTTGTAATCCCGAGCCGGAGTGAGGATAAGGTAATCTGGCCCACTCACTGCCACAAAAATTGAGATTTCAGGACCCACGAGGCACTCCTCGACTAAAAGTCGGCCTGGACCGAACCTCCGTTCCACCATCACCTCTTGCAAAAACTCTTCGGCTGAAGCCTCGTCAGGACATACCGCTACCCCTTTTCCGGCGGCCAAACCATCGAATTTGAGAACGGTCGGATACTTCCCGCCAATCGCAGCCCTAGCTTCCTCGACGTCCGCACAACCCGAAGCCGCACCAGTCGGAATTTCGTGCCGCTGCATGAATTCTTTCGCGAACTCTTTCGACGCTTCCATCTGCGCCGCTGCAAACGGGGGGCCCCAGCAAGGAATCCCCGCTTCTTCGCATCGATTTGCGAGACCTTCACCGGTCACAAGATAACTTTCCTCCCCCGCTATGCATAAATCGATGCTCGTCATCATCATCCAAGAAATTAAAGAATCCAGATCGTGGGCTTCCACTATTCCGGCACCCTCTATTTCATGGATCGCCTCACTCCCGGGAAAACAAAACACTTCGGGCTGACTCACCGACTCACGGAGGGCCCGAATCAGGGCATGCTCACGTCCACCTTTTCCGACAACGCAGATTTTCACGCCCCCGAAATAGCGCACCACCGGCACTTTGACCAAGGAAACAATGGAGATTCTCCCTTGCCAATTACTCTTCACCCCTTCCAAATCGGCCCGACATGGTAAATTCCCCCGCACTCGTCGTTCTCGCAGCTGGCATGGGCAGCCGTTATGGTGGCCTCAAGCAAATGGACCCTATGGGGCCCAATGGTGAAACCGTCCTCGACTACTCGGTCTTCGATGCGATCCAAGCNGGATTCTCAAAGGTGATTTTTGTGATTCGCGAGGACTTTGCCGAGGACTTCCAAACCACCGTGGGTGCTAAATTTGCCAACCACATCGAAGTCGCTTACGCCTTCCAAACGCTAGACGATTTACCCGAAGCTTACACTGTCCCCAAAGGACGTGAGAAACCTTGGGGAACGTCCCACGCCATTCTGGCCGCACGCGAAGAAATAGATCGCCCATTCGCCGTCATCAATGCGGACGATTTTTACGGGACCGATGCCTACCAACAGGCCGCCAATTTTCTGACTCGTGAACATTCGAGCAGTTTGAAAGCTCGCTATGCCCTTGTCGGTTACCATATCGTCAACACTCTCTCCGATCATGGCGCGGTCAATCGCGGCATTTGCCAAATCGACAACGGTCTTCTCAAAGGCGTCGAGGAAGTCGTCGAAATCTCCCGCAAAGACGACAACCAAATCGAAGGACGCGGAATCGCTGGCAACGCTTGCCTCGTTGAGGAAAATGTCGTGGTCTCAATGAACCTTTGGGCTTTCCCTGTTTCTTTCCTCACTGAACTCATGGATCACTTCACCAAGTTCCTCGCCGAATACGGCACTGAACCAAAAAGTGAATGCTATATTCCAACCGTCGTCGATGACCTCGTAAATCGTGGCATCGCCGACTGTCATGTCCTCGAAACCTCCTCATCTTGGTTCGGCGTCACTTACCCTCAAGACAAGCCCCATGTCGTCGAGAGCATTGCGGCACTCATCAAAAACGGCGACTATCCAACTCCTCTCGCTTAACTCGAGCGTGAATTCTTCCCAAAGTTTGATAGAGTCGGGCTATGCCCAAGTCGTCCCTCGCCTGTCAGATCACCCGATGGTCTGAAAGAAAAGAAACACCGCTCGACGATATTGTTGCGGTTGAAGAGCCTCTGCAAGTCGTGGTCGATGGCCGGCCACTCGCCGTTCTTATGCGAACCCCAGGCGACGATGAACTTCTCGTAATGGGGTTTTTACTCACCGAGGGAATTATCGAGAGGATGACACAAGTCCGCCGCATCGACATCGAGGCCCGAGACAATCACGCTATGGTTTTCCTTATCGATGACCATAAATGCGACTGGGAACGCCTCACCCGCCACCTTTTTTCCGCCTCTTCCTGTGGTCTCTGCGGCAAAGCCACAGTCGACGCCATCTTACAAAACCATCCTCCTATCGGACAAAAACCAGAATTTGATCCTCTCGTCATTCAAACGGCACCTGATACCATGCGAGCCGCCCAGGCTAACTTTGATTCAACCGGAGGCATCCACGCCTCAGGAATTTTTTCACAGGAAGGAAAGCTCCTTATCCTTCGCGAAGATATCGGAAGACACAATGCCCTTGATAAGGCGATTGGCGAAGGTCTCATCAAAGAAATCGATTTCACGCACTGTTTCCTTCTCCTCTCGGGCCGCATCTCATTTGAGCTCATGCAAAAAGCCGTTGCCGCACGCTTGCCCCTCGTCGCAGGGATTTCCGCACCATCATCGCTAGCCGTTAACTTCGCCAAAACTTCGAATCAAACCCTTATCGGTTTTCTTCGTCCACCCCACATGAATTACTACGCCTAAGCTGACAAGTTCTCCAAAATTTCACATTGGGATCATGAAGCATTCATAAAAGCGGACCAAGTTGACGAAAGAATGAAACGAGGCACACCCCTTTTTATCTCCCTAATCTCCATTGCGGTTGGCTCGGAAAAGTCGCCTTATTTTGAAATCGGAGGAGATCATGAGATCGATTGTTTTCCTCTTAAGTCATCGCATTCCGCAGTGACTATCACCGGTTCAATCGCTGATATTACACTGACCCAAATTTACACAAACGATGGAAACAAGACCATCGATGCTACCTATCTTTTCCCAGCCTCTTCGGGCGCCGCAGTTCACGGCATGATGATGAAAATCGGAGATCGAACTATTAAAGCGGAAATCCAGGAGAAAAAAAAAGCGCGCCAGGCCTTTGAAGAAGCTAAGAACCAAAAAAAGTCAGCCAGCCTTCTCACACAAAAACGCCCCAACCTCTTTTCCATGGAAATGGCTACAATTCTTCCGGGCGACCAACTCACTCTCACTCTCAACTACAGCGAAATTTTAAAGCCTAATTCTGGCGACTACGAGTTCGTCATCCCAACTGCGATCGGACCCCGCTATCGTGAAAGAGGCACTCCCCCAAATAGCATCGAAAAGCACTTTCTTAACGAAGGACGACAGACTCGAACTCGTTTTTCAGTCAACGTGAACCTCAGCAGCCCACTCCCCATTCAAAAATTGACCTGCCCAAGCCACGAGCAATCCACTATCACTTTCAAAAGTAAAACTTCGGCTTCACTTGACCTCAACGAAGCTGATCCTGATCGCGATTTCATGATCCGCTATCAATTATCTGAGCAAAAAATCCTAAGCGGCCTTCTTTCCCACAAAGGAAGCGAAGAAAACACTTTTCTTATCCAACTTGAGCCTCCTCGGGAGATAAAGCCCCAGGACATTCCAGAACGCGACTTCATCTTCGTCATCGACGTGTCGGGATCCATGAAAGGTTTCCCTCTCAATCTCGCCAAAGATCTTTTCAGAGAGCTCGCCCAAGAACTCCGCCCCGAAGACCAATTCAATATTCTTCTCTTCGCTGGAGCCAACAAAGTTCTCTCCGGAAAATCACTGCAAGCCACCGACGCTAACGTCGACCGCGCCATCAACTTCCTCAATAGCTCTGATGGCACGGGAGGCACTCGCCTTTTAAATGCTCTCGAGGAAGCTCTTGAACTTCCTCACGACCACGACCATTCACGCTCCTTGATTCTCATTTCCGACGGCTACATCGAAGCCGAGACTGAAGTCTTTGACCTCATCAAAAATAAAGCGCGTGGAACCAATATTTTCCCACTCGGCGTTGGATCAAGTGTCAACCGACATCTCCTCGAAGGCCTCAGCCACTTCACCGGTCGTGACCACTTTATCGTGACACACTCCTCCGAATCAGACACGGCCGTCACACGTTTCAAAAATATCATATCCACTCCAGTTCTGACAAATATTCAAATCACCTCGGAGGGTGTCGCCTTGAGCGATCTTCTCCCAGCTCGCCAACCCGACCTCTTTTACGGTCAAACTCTCTCACTCGTTGGAAAATGGCAGGGGTCCGGAGCCATCTTCATGACTGGAACCACCGGAAACGGAGAAAGAATCACGCAAAGATTTGAGATTCAAAACTCATCTATCCATCCCTCTCTTCCGACCCTTTGGGCAAGGATCAAAGTCAAGGAGCTCTCTGACTTTGCTCAACTCACTGACCGTGATACCGAGAAGAAGCAAGTCACCGAAATAGGGCTCAAATACCAACTCCTCACTCCCTTCACTTCCTTCGTCGCAATCACGGAGGAGATTCGCGAAACCGAAGGCAAGAGCATGTTGGTTAAACAGGCCAAGCCTCTCCCTCTGGGAGTTTCAAATTCCGCTAAAGTCAAAGGAAATGGGTCGCCCAACGATATTCCAGAACCATCATCAGGACTACTCATATTATTGGTGGGAGCCCTAACCCTTTCTTTTCGCATTCGTAACTAACCTTCAACTCTCCAATTTCCATTATAGTTACGAACATCCTAAGAACTAGAAGCATTCCGGCCCATCTTTTCGTTGCCTACGAATCTGCACCGTTGTTCTCCTTCTCTTCCGATCGGCTGAAAGACAGAAACAGCAGACTCTTCCACCTAATATTAGCTCGCCTTTTAAAAGTCCTAATTGCGAATCCTTGATCCCAGAAATCATCACCTATCCCGATTCAAACAGAAGCCTCATAAAACAATCATGAACGAACCACCACCAATCCCTAAACCGGAATCCGTAAAACCTCAGGTAGACACCTCTCTAACCTCGGTATTTGAGGGCCTTCTCAAATCACCAAAAAATCTTATTGCTGGGATCAACGAGAGTAAGACATCAGGTTCCTTCACTTCAAAGCTCCTAATTCTCGCTCTTGTTGGCTTCGTCATTTTTGGAGTCACAATGGGAAGCTTCTCATTCCACGAACAACTCTGGGCAGCTCCATTAAAAACACTCCTTGGCCTTACCTTCAGTTCCATTATTTGTCTCCCCAGCCTCTACGTTTTCTCTGCCTTGACCGGGACCTCGCTCGGGATCAAGGAGATCATTCAAGGAATGGCAGGAGCTCTAGCGCTCATCGCAGCTCTCCTCCTCGGCTTCACGCCCGTCCTTTGGGTCTTCTCGCAATCGACGACATCCGAGGTTTTCTTCGGATTACTTGTTCTCACAACTTGGTTAATCGCTCTCTTTTTCGGCACTGGCTTTCTCCTCAAAATGCTTGAGCAATCCGGCACCAAAAACAGAGGACCGTTACGGGTGTGGATCGGAATCTTCCTCCTTGTAACACTTCAAATGTCGACCACTCTTCGCCCCCTGATCGGTCGATCTGAATCACTATTCACGACTGAGAAGCGTTTCTTTCTGGAGCACTGGACCATCACCATGAATGGACCCTCACGCAATCCCCAGCAAGACAATGGTCAACAGATTCAAACCACCCAAAATAGTAGGCCCAATCAAAAAGGCGGGACTTCAAAAAAGAATCCTTTTCTCGGAGACTAGGGGACAAAGTATCCCCGCCAGCGGGAACTTGAATCTTTACCGAAGGCAACATCATGCGCGATGATCTTCTCCTCCGTGAAAAGAAACCTTCCATCAAAAGTTTCGCCATTGAGCACCTGCCTTAGCCAGTAAGAATCGTCCTCCCACATTCTTTCGAAAGGAATCTCGTCAATCTGGCACCAGTAAGGATTGGCCTCGATCGTTGCGGTCGGTGTCCCTGTGAATTCGGTTGCAGTGTAAACGTGACAGTGGATATCAGGCAGATCTGACATTGCGAACCACAGCTCACCGCGCTTAATTGGATCCAAACAAGTGATATGAAGTTCCTCCTGACACTCCCGAATCACGCATTGCTCGGGGGTCTCGCCGGGATCAATCTTTCCACCCGGTCCATTAATCTTGCCTTGGCCTATTCCGGTTAACTTCTCAATCAAGAGGACACTATCCCCTTGATGAACAAACATGAGGGTCGCATGGATGTCCGGCTTCCAAGTTGACCAGTCAGGAACTTCGATTTCAAGATTGGGCATAAGTTACAAGGGAAGGCGAGGAGATTGCGATCTCAGTGGACATTGTCAATCCTCTCAAAAGCACTCAGACTTTTGATTCTCTGTTGCAGAAAATTCAGGAAATCAACCCGCTGTAGGAAACAGCATCCATGAGGTCATTAACCTGATCGGGATGATTTACACGAATTTTAAAGATCCAACCAGTGTCATAAGGGTCGATGTTAATTTTAGCAGGATCGACAACAAGATCGGTGTTAATTTCGATTATTTCACCGGCGATTGGTGCATATATATCGCTATTTGCCCTACCACTTTCGACAACTCCAATCGGCGAGCCTTTATCGATATCGCCCAAATCCGGCAATTCGACAAAAACCACATCACCCAACTCTTCTTGGGCATGATCAGTAATCCCAATCGTAGCGATATCGCCTTGAAGTCTTACCCACAAATGATCGCGGGAGTAATGGAGGTCAGCTGGAGCAATCATAATGGAAGAAAGTATCGTAGAGTTTTAATTATTCTCGGTAAAAGAGCCTCTGGATTACTCGAACGGAGATCCAACCGACCCGCGTTTTGGCAACCAATTCGCAGGATTATTTTACCAAAACCGTGCGGATCATTAAGCCAGACTAATCCTCCCGTCAAGTGTCTGGACCATCCCCTCCTTCTTTGCGCAGAATCCAGCATTAGCCTCGACTAGGAACCACCCTACTAGGAGAGATCGAGCATCCCACGAATACGCCAGCATATCGGTCGCTTAAAATAACCAATGAACCTATCCCTCCGATTTCCCTTCCTGAAAACAGGAACATCGACCCCAAAGCTCCCAGTTTCATCGATCGAGAAAACCCAGCCTCAAAAACCTATTTACCCCGAAATATTTTGAATGGTGATGGAGCTTGTCAACTTGGTGATCTGCGAGTTTCTTTGATCACCGATGGGACTGAACGTAAATCTTGAAAAAAACTTCTCATGGCTGGCATTCCCTGGCCTCATTCGAGCTATCGTCATGCTACAGTGCGTGGTTTTTTTTGTCATCCTTATCAATCCAGAGACGGCAAGTTACTTCATGGTAACGCCTGAAGGCATCGCAAACGGCCAATATTGGCGATTAATCTCTTGGATCTTTTATCCCTTCGTCGATCCCAACAGCTATGGTAGTCTTTTTAGTGCCTTCTTTATGTTCATCATCTTAAGGATTTCCTTTCTCTTTAGTGATTCACTGGAGAATTCGTGGGGCGAAATCCAGGCCTCTCTCTATGTTTACACTACGATTATTTGCCAAGCTTTGGCTCTCTATCTTTCGGCTACTGGATTTCTTCCACCTGCTTCCCTCACCAATCAGATGTTTTACATCGCGCTCTTTTTCGCGTTTGCGACTCTTTTTCCCAATGTAGAATTCCTTCTTTTCTTTGTTCTTCCGGTAAAAGTCTGGATCTTTGCCATGATCTCACTAGCGACGATCGTGTTTTCATGCCTTAGCTTCCCCCCCCCTCTTTCTGACCTACGGCCTCGCGTTTTTGCCCTACCTTGTATGGGCAATCCCCCGCCTCTATCACGGCCGCAAATACAGGAACCAGCTGAATGCCCGGCGAGTTAAATTTCAGTCGCAGAGCAACGACAGCCGGGGCCGAACACTTCATCGATGTGTTGTTTGTAACCGGACCGAGCTTAGCAATCCTCAACTCGACTTCCGTGTCGCTGAAAATGGGGATGAGTATTGTCTGGACCATCTCGGAGATGATGACAAACCTGCGGCCTCATGAGCGAACTGCAGTTCTCCGCCCGTCCAAATAAGAAGGAACTCGACGAAACCAAGGCCTTCGCACCTAAGTTTGATGACAAGGGTCTTATCGCAGCGATGGCGATAGACCATGAAACACGCGAGCCCCTCATGTTGGCATACATGAATGAGGAATCGCTTAAGATGACGATCGAAAAGGGCGAAGCCGTTTACTACTCCCGCTCACGCCAAGAAATCTGGCATAAGGGAGCGACCTCTGGCCACACCCAAATAATCCATGAGATTCGCACTGATTGTGATCAGGATGCTCTCATTCTTTACGTCACCCAACAAGGAGCCGGAGCCTGCCACACTGGCCGCCGGTCCTGCTTCTACCGAGCAGTCAGCTTCCCGCAGAATAACCCAGTCGACCTAGACTTCGTGGACGACGAAAAAACTTTTGATCCAGATACTGTTTACGGCCAAAAGTAGACTACAACACGGTCGCGATAAATCAAAACGCCGTGCCCAAAACTTCTACTGCTGGGGAACCGAAGCCTCCAGAACTGTCGCTCCTT
>KB912154.1 GCA_000383735.1 Verrucomicrobia bacterium SCGC AAA164-M04 | reverse complement strand
GACTGATGTGACCTTCCGCACGCTCTGTAAAGAATTGGGTGCCGATGTTATGATAACAGAATTCGTCTCGGCCGAAGGCATCATACAAGCGGATCATCGGACCCGAAAATACACTACTTTTACTGACAAACAGCGCCCCGTTGGAGTTCAGCTTTTCGGAGCCGATGGCGATCGAATGGGCGAAGCTGCAAAGAAAATCATTGATTGGAAACAGCCCGATTTCATTGATCTTAATTTTGGTTGCCCAGTGAATAAGGTAGTCTCAAAAAACGGAGGATCCTCACTTCTAAAAGACTGTCCGCTTTTGACAGATACTGCAGCGAAAATTGTCAAAGCAATAGACGGGCAAGTCCCTGTCACCGGAAAAATAAGGATCGGCTGGGACCAGAAATCTATCAATGCCCCCCACGTCTGCCATTTACTCGAGGATTGTGGTATTCAGGCAATCGCAATTCATGGTCGCACCCGTTCGCAGGGATATCGTGGCGAGGCTGACTGGGAGGTCATAAACGAATGCGCCCAATCCTCAGGAGTTCCGATCATCGGAAATTGGGGATATCACGTCAGCTGAGAACTTAAAACACCGCAAGGAAACAACTGCTATTTCCGGGGTAATGATTGGGAGAGCTGCAATGCAAAACCCTTGGATCTTTTCTGAAGCTAAGAGCTTCCTGACCAACGGAAAGCTTCCTTCCCGCCCTAGTATCGCTGAGCGCTGGAACTTTGTAATTCGTCATTGCCGCCTCGCAGTGGAATCTGATCGGTATGGAGAGGAAAAGCATACCCTCATGGCCATGCGGTCGCGCTTGATGGCTTACTGCAAAGGTTTCCCCGGTGCCAAGCCTCTTCGCCAACAACTTTCACAGGTCACCTCAATTTCTGATGTTGAGGAGATTGCAGCCCGCAGCGAGAATTTGCGCGAAGAATCCCAGTAAGAACTTAAATATGTTTATTTTCGCTCTTTTGAAGATAAAGAGAGTTGAATTAACTTTCCCACTGGCATAACATTAAAGTGTGTGGATATTTTTAATACCTTTAATCCTCGTTTTGGGAGCCCACACGCTTTCAGCGGAAACTGTTTCCGACCGATTAAATCGTCTCGAATCTGACATTTCAAAAGTCAAAACTCTTTTACAAGAGTTAACCAACGGAGATCGGGACAAACTAGATCCTCTCCCCCCCCAGCCTACAAAGACTAACGGTGAATCCTACGTAATCCGTTCTGGCGACTCCTATTGGTCAATTGCACGGCGTTACAAGACATCAGTAATCGCTCTTCTCGAGACCAATCCAGGAATCAACCCGAACAGACTTACAATCGGTGCAGGGATCACTATACCTAGTCGCAAAGGGGCTCAAAATCCTTCTACCACAACTAGGACCTATCGCGTAAAAAGTGGCGATATCCTCGGCCGCATTTCGATCAACCATGGCATACCACTTCAACAACTCCTTAGCGCAAATCCGGGCCTGAATCCCCAAATTCTCAAAATTGGAACTATCCTAAAGATTCCGAGGACCAATTTGAAGCCATTGGCAAGTCCATCGGGCCAGATTCAGCAGACCCAACCAAGCGATTCAGATCACTTAAAGACCAGTCAAGTTAAGGAAATCAAAAACCGCAAGTTAGGAGGATATGACCTAAAGACTCCCCGTCTCGTAGTCATTGAGGAAAACCTCCGCTTTTCCGAGATTGCTGAGCGTTACGAGACAACCGTTACAGATTTAAATAAACTCAACCAACGGGACCTGAGTCCCCAGCAAATGATTAAGAGCGGCTCCCAGCTCTACATTCTATCTCGTTAGTAGACTTGCCTACTCAGACCCTCCTCGCTAGTCTCATAAAAATGGAGAGTCACGATATCCTTAAGAAAGCCTTTCAAAACTGCAGCCCAAAAGAAATCGCTGGTGAATTGGGTGTCTCACTTTCCCTTGTCTACAAATGGGCCCAAGAACAGTCTGAAAGTGGGAGCGGCTCCCGCAATCCGCTTGATCGCCTTCTTGAAATCGTCCGCCTCACTGAAGAAGAACAGATCATTGAATGGCTTTGCGAGCGTTGCAACGGCTACTTTGTGCGTAACCCATCCACTCCCTCCCAGCAGAGTTTTGAAGTGCTTCCAGCTACCAACGAGATTGTTTCCCAATTTTCAAACCTCCTTTCCCGAATCTCACAATCAGCGATCGATAACTCGATCACCCTAGATGAAGCTCAGGAGATTCGGGAACAATGGGATCGCCTAAAGGGGATCGGAGAGGGCTTTGCCCGTTGCTGCGAGGAAGGCGACTTCACAAAGATGGAGGGTGAGAAGGAAAATAAGCCCAATCCTCGAAAAACTCTCTACTAGAGGCCGAAATACTTTTTGATCCCGGTTGCTCGTTCCCTCGGGTCAGTTTATAGCTGGACTAATGTCGACTCAAGTCCGGACCCGTTTTGCCCCCTCGCCTACTGGCTACCTCCATGTTGGGGGTGCTCGAACCGCGTTGTTCAATTGGCTCTACGCCAAGCATCACGGAGGGACCTTCGTCCTCCGGGTTGAGGACACCGATCAGACGCGGAACACCGAAGCCGCAAGATCCGCAATTTTTGAGGGTATAGAATGGCTGGGACTTGATTGGGAAGGCCCGGGAAACGAAGGCGATTGCGGCCCTTACTACCAATCCCAACGTTCCGAGATATACCTCAAATGGTTTGAGAAGCTCGTTGAGGAGAATCGCGTTTACGAAGACGAGGGTGCTTGGCGTTTTCGCTTCGAACGCAAATTAATCACTATGAACGATCTCGTTTGCGGCGAGGTGACAATTGACTACCGAGACGACTCAAACACCCCCGACATGGTAATCCGCCGTTCGGACGGATCTTTTGTGTTTCACTTCGTCAATGTGGTAGATGACCTCACAATGGGGATAACCCATGCGATTCGCGGTGAGGACCATCTCATGAACACACCGAAGCACCTTCAACTTTTCGAAGCTTTCGGGGCAACCCCTCCAAAATACGCTCATATCCCGCTCATCCTGAATGGTGACGGCTCCAAAATGTCAAAACGTGACGAAGGCGCCGCCTTGGGCGACTATCCACGCAAAGGCTTTCTACCCGGGGCAGTTGTCAATTTCTTGGCTTTACTCGGATGGTCGCCAAAGGATGAGAGTGAAATATTCGCAACCGCTGAATTGATTCAAAAATTCTCGCTTGATACGGTCAATCGCGCACCTGCGCGCTTCGACCCCGATAAATGCCGATGGGTCAACCAACAACATATCCTAGAACTATCGGCTGAGGAATTCGCAAGCCGATGTGAAAGTCAAGCGAGTCCCGAAATGCTAAATTCAGTCAAGGAAAAGGTGACCTTACTCACCGAAGTTCCGGACGCAGTTGCCTTTTATCTCGATTCTGAGTTCCCGATCAACTCAGATGCTCTCACCAAGGTAAAGGGCAATGAAAGCGCGGGATCTTTGCTCAACAATCTGGCCGAGAATCTTAAAAACCTTGAAGATTGGAGTTTCGCCAAAGAGACAATTTCTTTAACAGCTAAGGCAGCCGGCGCAAAACCAGGGCAGCTTATGTTTCCGTTGAGAATTGCACTTTCAGGTAAATCCGGCGGACCTGATTTAGAAGCGATTCTTACGATCCTCGGCAAGAAGGAATGTCTTCGCCGACTTCAACGATTCATAAATCTTCTCGCATGAAATATTACACACTCGATCAACTTTCGACCCTGAATAAAAACAGCAGGAAGCTCGCGCGTTTTGCAGTCATCGGCAACCCAGTTGAACATTCTCTGTCCCCGCAACTTCATCAGCCTGCACTTGATGATTTGGGAGAAGATGCCCGCTATATCCGCGTCGAGGTGAAAGCAGACCATGTGGGTAACGCATTCCAAGAGCTTCGCAACGCAGGAATCCATGGGATCAATGTCACTGTCCCTCATAAACTCGAAGCCCTTGAGGCTTGCGATCTTGTGGATCCCGCCGCCCAAATGATGGGGGCCGTTAACACCGTCGTCTTCGACAAAGAAGGAAGTTGTACCGGCTTCAACACCGATGGACCTGGTTTCGCCAGGGCCATTCGCGAGGAATTCTCAGTCGACCTTGGCGATTTAAAAGTTATCATTATAGGCGCTGGAGGTGGAGCTGGGCGAGCTATCGCGACTCAATGCGCTATCGAAAACTGTCCACAAGTAATCTTAGCGAACCGGACACTTGAGAAGCTTAACCCAATGAAAGAGCAACTCTCAAAATTGATTGATCTTGAAGACCTAAAAGGCCCGCGGGACCGGATTGAAATTATCGACCTCGCTGATCCTTCCCTTGAACAGGCCATTGAGTCCAGCGAATTGATCATCAACACAACCTCGGTTGGTCTCAAGGCTACCGATCCGTCACCCTTTCCATCCCACTGGGTAGAACCTCATCATCTAATCTACGATACCATTTACAATCCGGAGCGCACCAGACTCCTCAGAGATTCCCGGGACCAAGGCGCACGGGTAGCCAATGGTCTTTCATTGCTTATTCACCAAGGGGCTCTATCGCTCGAGTATTGGCTGAATCGAGATGTCCCTCTTGAGCTAATGAGAGAAGGCGTGAAAAACGCGCTCAAGGAGTGACCCAGCCATCATTCAAATACTCAACAATTTCGAACTGTCCCTCCGCCCCAATTTCGCTATCGAACTTTAGGCGCAGAGACACTTTTTGTTCCTGTAAAGGAGGGTCGTTGGAAACAAAACTCCCGTAGTTTAGGAGCAGTCGAAAATTTCGATCAATTAATTTTCCTCCTGGCCTGTCCAAATTGACATAAGCAAAAACAAACTCATCGGGCACCTCTCCTGTTAGGACGTATCCAGAATAATTGTCCTGCCCGAAACTCTGGTCATATCCAGGTTTCTTTCCTATTCTACAGCGGAGAAACACTTCATTTTGAGGTAACTTCTTAGCCATCTGACCTACGCTCATTTCTGACCAACCGATGCTGGCATCCCAATCGAGAACCAACTGATTTTCATTTCCTTGGACAAAAAACACTTCGAATGGATTTCCGTTTTCACGCTTTCCAGTCAGAGAAACATAACCCCTCTCTTTTGAACCAGTTAATTTTGACGAGTTTACTAGATTGGCAGACCAAGAGAATTGTGACCGAGCATTGGTCAACAAGGGACTCCCCCAGTCATCGAAGTTCACAGTGGCATCACCCCGGAAAGCAGATTCACGTAATCTTTTATCGATCGCATCTAGTTCATCCCTTTGATTGAGCATTCCGATTATCTTCTTAGCCTCGTCAAGAATTGTAATCGAGTCATCAAAGAACCAGGTTAACGCATCATTTGCGAGAGGTTCCAGATTCTCATCCCCCAAAAAAAAAGATGAAGGTCGATCCACTTTTTTCACATCTTGGTTCGTCCAGATTGAAAGCCCCACTACAACGGCGATCACCGAGGCTATTATGCCAGCAAGAACAATCCAAAGCCAACTCGTTGAACGTTTCTTAGTCCCCCAGACGTCATCCAAAGGTCTGTCATCTTCCTTCTTTCTCTTGAGGCGCCTAAGTTGCTCCGCTACATCGACCGGTCCAAAAGCCTCATCCTCATCATGCATTCCGATAAGGAGCTCCTTAGCTTTTGCAAACAGCCTATTGGCTTCTTCTTTGTCAGAGGAGCGCTCGGATGTTGAGGAGCGCCTCTTGCGGACCCGTCTCTTCTTTCGGACCATCCCATCTGGAATTGGCTCGTTGACATTATTCTCATCAGCTTCACTCATTTACCAACTCGATTTGATTGTTAGGTATCCGACGATTCGGGGAGGTTGTTTAACTGCTCATTGGTAGCTGTATCTTTCGCGCTTTTCCTCAATTCTATGATTCGCTCGCCAAACCAGCCTGCTCCAATGATTTCCTTCAATTTTAAAAATCCCTCATCACGCTTACTATACTCCCACCCAAGCCGAACCGTAATTCTCATGTAGCTCATTGGCTCGGGATCTAGAGCTCTTCCTAAAATCGAGCCCATCGGATCATTTTCTTCCTGATGATTATTCCAAAGTCGCATGAACTCTATCGCGAGATCGCTTTCCGCCAAAAGATCAATTTCGGGTGATTCGGTCCGCTTAAATTCTTCATCACCCTCTTTGACATGTGGAGCCCTGTAAAAGCTTAAAGAAATTTTCTTCTTATCATCCGCAGTTCTCCGCTTTCTCACCAAAAGGCGAAAGAGACCCTCCTTCGAGCCTAACTGGTTGATAAACTTAGGCCACGACTCAGTGGAATATGGTGCAAAATTTTCCCAGTCGAGTTTCCATGTGCTTGTAGTGCGATCCAAAATATGGACCGCTCCCCACTGATACCCTTCGCTATCTCTCCAGATTGATTCGACTGCAAGCCCATCGCCCGGGAGCTTGATGACGTTTACCCCGGTTTGAGTCAATTTCCCCGATGCCGGCGGAAAGGGGTTCTCCACATAAAAGTCACTGAAAGCTAGAGAGAGGTCGGCCGAACGGTCTATAAACTGACCTTTCATATTTTCAGGCACCTTCATGAAACCCTGAAAATCCGTCTTAATTTTCTCACGGCTCGCATTTACAATCTGTTGATCCATGGGATCTCGACGACCAGCTTCTATCGGGGCCTTAGAGGCTTTAGACGCACCGAACTTACCAGTCGCGAAAATTAACAAGACAACAATAACAACACAAAGCCATGCACCTAAAAACAAAATGAGCCCTTTATTTTTTTCTTCTTTCTCCCGCTTCTTCCTTCGCCGGACTTTCCTAGAACCATCAGATAGAATCGTCTCATCATCGCTCGAAGCACCTGCGGATTCATCCCTTGCCTGATCTAGCGTTTTTACAACAATCTTGGGACTATCGATTACCCCTACTGGCAGAATAGGCGCAGATTTTTTGGCCGTTAAATTTCGGATTACTCCGCCGTTACCCCTCTCCCAATTGCCTCCCGGAATCTGAGTCTTGCTTTTTGACGAGCCACTGGTCTTCCCGAATTCATGTAGACACTCTCCACAGATAACCCCCTCATGCAGGGGCTTATCACTTTTTACGACAGCCTGACATGACGGACAGATAAAGACGCCTTTTCTCCCACTCATAAATCTTTGAGGTGCGAGTCTGCGGGACCACCTCCCTTCCGTCAATCTTGAGGATTTGAAAAAATGGCCTTCGTCGCCTCTTCAACTAACATAGCCGCCAAAGATTCGGTCACAGCGTCCAACTGCTCCACTGAAACCTTCAACTCCGCGACCTTTTGATCTTCAATTGCTTTTTCCACCCGGTCTTTAGCGTCGCGAATTTCACGAATCTCTTTTTGTGTTAAAAAAGTGCCAGCCTGCCCCATTGCAACTTCAACGGCAGGAAGGAGCTCTTCAGCCTTTAGTCGGGACTCCTCAAAGACTCGAGCATTCATATCCTCAAAAGCGAACTCGACACTCTCACTCACCATTTGCTCCACTTTAGTCTCCTGAACATCTACCGCCGCACTCCCGACTTTGACGACAGTATCAACATTGCTCGCGACATCCCGAGCCAAAACAGACAAGATTCCGTCAGCATCGATTCGAAACTCGACTCCGACCCGTGCCTGCCCCCGGCGATTAGGTTCAAACCTCACCTCGAAAGATCCTAACTCCCAGTTGTCCTTTGCTAACTCTCTTTCCCCCTGTAAAACCCTAACCCTCATTGACTCCTGGCCTTCTACCGCATTGGTAAACATCTCACCAGCCTTGCAAGGAATCGTGGTATTTCTCGAAATTAACACATTCATTAATCCTCCCATCGTTTCGATCCCAAGACTGAGAGGAGTCACATCTAGTAAAAGAACTTCGCGAACCGTCCCCGCAAGAATCCCAGCCTGAATCGCCGCACCACGAGCAATCGCCTCATCTGGATGTTGGCTCAAGTCTGGTTCTTGTTCAAAAATCGTCGACACCCGATCTTTGACCATCGGTATCCTACTACTCCCTCCAACCATGACTACGGCCGTAAGATCTTTCCCCGTCACTTCCGCATCCAGCATCGCTCTTCGGCAACACGACTCCATTCGAGCCAAAAAGGGTTTCATCAAACCTAAAAAAGCCTCCCGTGAAACCAGCACTTCCCCAGTGAAAGGAATTCTAAATATCGCCTCATCAGCCTCGCTAAGAGCTAACTTCACGCGGCGCCCCTCGGATATCCACTGGACCCTCTCCATGGACTCGAAGTCCTCAAGATCGCGGCCAAACTTACCTGCCGCGAATCCAGCAATCGATTTATCAAAGTTATCTCCGCCCAAATCAGTATCGCCAGAAGTCGAAGAAACCTCGAACACACCCTCTCTCATTTCCAGAACCGAGACATCAAAAGTTCCGCCACCAAGGTCGAACACCGCAACGCGGGAGCTTTCGTCTAAACGGTCAAGTCCGTAGGAAAGGGCCGCTGCCGTTGGCTCGCTGAGTATACGCACTACCTCCAAGCCAGCAAGCCGCCCTGCTTCTTTAGTCGCAGCCCGCTGCCCATCATTAAAATAAGCAGGAACTGTTAAAACGGCCTTAGTCACCTCAGTTTCAAGACGATTCTCGGCGATCTCCTTAAGGGTAGCCAAGATCTCCCCTGACACCTCCTCAGGAAGCTTCGGTCCTGCCGCCGTAATGATATGCCCATCCGCGGTCAATCGGCCATCGGATTCGCTAGCCCTCCTACCGATTAAACTTTTCACACTGGTGTGAACCTCTTCAATTCCGGCTAAACGCAGCGCTTCATGGCCGACCTTAACCCCCCCCGCTTTTGAATACCAAACTGCACTGGGAACAAGTGAACGCCCTTCCAAATCAGCAAGTAAAAGAGGAAAGCCCGAGTCCACGACAGCAACAGCTGACTGGGTCGTGCCAAGATCAATTCCGATAATCACCTCACTCATGATGGGGAGTTAAGACCAAGTTACCCTCCGAGCAAGGCCTCAAAAAGCTTTCCGTTCGCTTCCTTCAGCTGCGCTGACCATTTCGTCAAAAAAATCAAACCCCGCGCAACTTTACCCATCTCAACCTCACATTCACGCCATCCTCTTTCATCAAAAATCTTAAAACCCAAGATCATTCTATTTTTTAACTCGTTCAAGTTGCTGATCACCCCTTCTAGATCAACCTTCAATTCTGGAACACGTCTATCTAAAACTGCCTTACCTAAACTACTTAGCGCGTTCGATCGCTCGGAAACAAAAGAATCAACATCCTGCAAAATCGAGGCAACACTGGAGAAGTATCCCATCACTTCCGCCGGGATTTCTCCACGCCCATCAAAGGAAAGGCCCTCACATTCAATTGCAGCCCGCACACGTTTCTCGGGAGATTTTAAAATTTCACCCGCTAAGCGGATTTTTAAAAACAAATTTTGATCGCCCCCAGCATCTGGATGATGAAGCTGACTAGCATCTAAAAGTAGCTGGTCGATGTCCGCGCTCTTCAAGTCGAGCTTTCGAGGAACTCCAAGTAAATCGAATGGATCTGTCATGCTGCAAAACTTTCGCCACAGGAACAAGTCACTACCGCATTTGGGTTGCTGACCTTAAATCCGCCCTGCTGAAGATCATCGGAATAATCAAGCTCGCTGCCACTCACAAAGAGAGCACTCTTGGGATCTATCACGACATTTACGCCATTACTTGAAACCATAATATCACGATCCCGTGGGCCATCCACCAAGTCCATTTGGTATTGAAGGCCACTGCACCCCCCACCCACAACAGCAATCCTCAGGGCACCCTCATCTTTCCCCTGCTTTTTCCAGAGCCCACGCAGATGTTGCGAGGCTCCCTCCAAAACTTTAACCAACTTTTCGTTCCCTATAGTATAACCTGCCTTCAAGATAGTGCAGGAGTTTAGCTAACGATTGCTTCTTCGCAACACCTGAAACCCGTTTGGGTAATAACGGTCTCAAAACCCTGACTCTTAATTGCTTTTCTTTTTATCTACGCCCAATTTTCAGGTTTTGCCTCTTAATGATGGCTGCAGAGGCGACAACTCAAAGGGGGGGCACCACGGCAATTGTCAACTAAACCTTGGCTTAGCGAACCCCGTCTAACTTGGATGTCATCGAAACAGATTCACTCGGTGAATCGGGCTCAAGCGAGGCGATCATTAGACTTTGATTAAAATCGCCGATCGAGGCGTCCAATCATGAGGACCAACTCGACATGAACTTAAAAAAAGAACGATTTGCATTTGCATTGAACAACTTAACGCTCGATGGTTAAGGATAAACATGAGGGATATCTGCTTAGCTTTTGCCACCATTACGCTTTCCCCGCTACACGCGGAGACGATTTACACGATCCCCCAAGGATACACGAAGCTGGCAATTGCCGCTGCAAGCTCTGAAATCGAGCCTACTATTACAGGAATATCAGTCACTTTGTTGAACGATCTTGAATTTGCTTCGTCTGCAACAATCAATAGTGATTACAATGCTGCTCCTTCTGGTAGCACGCAAACTCTAGCGATCACTGGGCAAAATTGGTCTCAGGACCAATGGACGGGACAACCACATCTCGCATACATCACCGATGCCAATGGAGCGGAAGAAGCTTTTTTGATTTCTTCACACACCAGTAATGGCCAGTTGACCCTCCTTACTACATTCGACCTCCTCGGTGACAAAGACTCTGAGACACCTGGACTTCAAAATCGCTTCCCTTCAGCGACAACGGTTAAAATTCGAGGAGCTAATACAATTGGATCGATCTTTTCATCAAAAATTGGTGAGTTTAGTCCCGACGATCGGGTTTTTGTGTGGGACGGCTCCGAGTGGCTGTCTTTCCAAAAAAACGGTTTCGGAAACTGGGCTTTGGCATCCAATCTTTTTGGTAACGAAAATGGCACGGTAATATTCCCAGACGAGGGAATGTTCATTTCGCGAAGTGCGACGAGTGCAATCGAACTCACTCTCTTCGGCGAAGTGCCAGCCGTTCCCCAAATCTCGACGATTACTAAAACAAAACTTCTGTCGACACGTATTCCTGTTGAAACAACCTTAGCTGGGCTTGCATTAAACGACGATCTTTGGAAAAGCGACGATCGCCTCTACATCTGGAATGGCAGTAGCTGGGATGCTTATCTTGTGAATGGATTTGGAAATTGGGCCCCAGCTAGCAACCAATTCGGTAACTCGAACACCCTTCCAATCGCTGCTAACACTGCGATTTTTGTAAACCGGGAAACTGAGGTCAGCGGGGCGGAGGGGATCGTCGCCGCGCCACTTCCTTACGACCCTCTTTCCGAATAAACTTTCCCTTGATCTAGAGAAATCAAAAGCTAGAAGCCCCGAAAATCTTGAAAAATATAATGAAAACATCTTTGGCACTCGTCCTTTTAAGCGGCGTAACGAATGCAGCAACCGTTTCGATCGGAGGGGGCGCGTTTGCAAATCTCCTCGATGCATCAGGCAACAATCTACCCAATGGTTCCCAAGTCCAATTGGGATACTTCTTGGGGGTTGCGCCATCAAAAAGCGGTGATGATTTCACGAGTGTAGACTGGGATACTTTCAGCCCCTTCTTAGGAGTTGGCTCATCAAATCCTGGAGAAGTGATCGGAACCTTCGACGCCGGCGGTGGATTCGAATCGGCCTTTCAGATCAGTTCTACCCTTGATACCGATCTTGGAGATTCACTCCCTCTCGGGTTTCCGGTGCGTTTGGGCTTCCGAATCTTTGATACCACTGAAAGCCTAATCGACGGAGCGGCATATAACACGGTAGTTCGTGATGTTTCGACTTGGGTTTTTAATGATCCGGGAATTGTAACGAACCAACCTCCTACCCCTTCGATCTCGAGCACAAATGATCCACTTATGTTCTGGGAAGATAGCGCAAATCCGTTTCGAACTTCAATTGCTGTTCCAGAACCAAGCAGTATTCTTTCCGTCTTAATTGGAGCAGCATTATTCGCAGGGCGTCGTAGGCGCACCTAATCTCTAATCAGGGAACCTCAAACTTCCAAAGCTCTCCCTCACCTTGGACGGAGAGCTTTTTTATTCATCTAATATTGCTGACATCGCGCTAAAGAAACCTCGAAGTTCCTCCTCGGAGGCCTCGGCACCCATGATATCCTCGTAGCCTTCCTCATGAACCCAATCAGGGTTTAATTCCCGAATAAAACTACTTGCCTCGCAAGCTTCTTCTTTCCCCCATTTCACTCGCGTAGCGCAGTAAGTCATCGTCATTTTTTCCTGCGCCCGCGTTATTCCTACATAGAGAAGACGCCTCTCTTCATCACGTGTTCCCTCTTCGAGACTTCTTTTATGAGGAAGAATCCCTTCTTCGAGGCCCACCAAATAAACGATCGGATATTCCAAACCCTTTGCTGCATGAAGTGTAATGAGTGTCACACCACTCTTTTTTTTCTAGATCATCCTCTTTTTCAGCATCGAGCGCGGCTTGGTCAAGGAAGTCATTGAGGCTCTTCCCCTTTTTAATTGCTTCGGTCAGGGATGCAATGGTTGTCGAGACACCCTCTCTTCGGGCATCTTTCTCTTTATCCGTCTTGCATTGGCGCATCAACCACTCATGAAAATCCATTTCTCGTAGCCATTGATCCATTGCTATTCCAGCATGCACCCCATCAACCAGACTCCTTCGAACCTCTTCCACCTGACCTGTGAAAGTCTGAATTGAATTCCTCACCTTCTTGGAAACTTGAACCAAAAAATCACCATCGATTAATGTCTCCCAAATGCTCTGATCCTTTTCGCGGCTCCAATCTAAAGCTGCCATCGAGGTTGTGTTTCCAATCCCACGTGGAGGGGTATTGAGGATCCGAAGTAAGGGAATATCCAATTTTGGTTGATTGAGAACTTGGACATAGCTGAGAACATCCCGCACCTCCTTTCGGTCGTAGAAACTTTGTGCTCCAACCATTCGGTAAGGTATCTTCTCCTCACGCAAAACTTCCTCCATTTTGCGAATTTGACCGTTCGTCCGAAAAAGAATGGCGAAATCCTCCAAAACCCGACCTTCCTCGCGTTGCATCACAATCTCGGAGACAATCCATTCTGATTCCTCTTGATCACCTGGCATAGAAACTAAACGGACCAAATCACCACCCGGTATTGTAGGTCTTAATTTCTTTTCACGCCGCCCTACATTATGCCGAATCAGGCTATTCGCGACCTCTAGAACCGCCTGAGTGCTCCGATAATTCTCCTCCAGTCGAATGATTTTTGGATTGGGGAAAAATCGTTCGAATTGCAAAATATTAGCAACCTGCGCGCCCCTCCATCCATAAATCGACTGATCATCATCGCCCACCACACAAATATTGTAAGGCTCGCCAACTAATTGCTGAAGCAACTTCATTTGCAGGCTATTGGTATCCTGAAACTCGTCCACCGTTACATAGCGAAACTTATCCTGCCAATATCCCCGCACCTCCGGATACTCCCGAAGAGCCCTTTCTGCCAGAAGAAGAAGGTCATCAAAATCAACTGCATTTTGGGCCCGTAGTTCATTTTGATAGGCTACCGCAATCTCGGCAATGAGATCATCCTCGATTCCCGAAAGAGGCAGTTCAGCATTTTTCGCCTTTGAAATCTCGCTCATTACCTCAGCAGGTTTTAAATTTATTTTTCGGCCTCCTTTCCGAACAATGAGCTGGCGAATCATTCCTGTCTGATCTCCTCCAGCCATCACGGCGAACTTCTTCTTATAGCCAAGCGACTCAATATCCCGTTTAAGGATCCGCAGACATAGCGAATGGAAGGTGCAAACAGTTAAAGCCTTTCCCCGTTTCTTTCCCACCATTCCCATAACGCGCTCTGCCATCTCCGCCGCTGATTTATTGGTAAACGTCACCGCGAGAACATTTTCAGCGTCCACTCCGTTTTCCAAGAGAGCCGACATCCGGCAAGTTACAGTCCTCGTTTTACCCGTCCCAGCACCCGCCAGAATGAGAATCGGCCCATTGAGGGCCAAGACAGCTTCACGCTGTGCTTTATTCAGTGATTCGATGGAAAATCCGGCAGACATCGTGTTGCCCTAAGAAAACTCTGCCACAATTCAAAAAACAAGGATTGGTTGAGAACATCCTTCGAATTAGCGTTTGCCATACAAGGCACCTCTAGCTAATACCTTGTGGGGGGGTGAATATTTCGGCCCTCGTTTAATTAAAACCATAAAACTACTAAAGCAATGAGCCAAATCATTCCTCTCGTCACTTCCGGAATCGCAGGTCCTCTCGGCGTGCTTCACCTTCCTCGTCTCTGGCAAAAAGCTTCCCTTGACGCTGCCGGCAAGCTCCACAGCGATTATCCAGCTGCAGGTGCTGGCTTCGACCAGATGACTCTCGACGCACTCGGCATTGAGCGCGAAGCATTCTTAGCCTACATCAAAGAAAATAAGCCTTCTTACACCCAGTGTGAACAATGGATCCTCGACCAAAAAGGAGGCTCCCTCGACAATGAGGCGATCGATACACACAACGCTGCTGTTGTTGGTTACAACCATGACGACGCAACCCGCACCACCATTCTCGAGTCTGTTGGCATCGCCGATACCGGCGCGATCCTTGACGCTGTAAATCTCAACAACCTTGAAGATTGGCAAGATTTCTACAACGCAGAAATTAAAGGATAAAATTCCTGATCTTAACATCCATCAACCCCGCGGACGTCTTTCGTCCCTGGGGTTTTTTCGCGATTTTCCCAAAGTTGTTTAACAATCCAAATTGAGCGTTCCAAACTCACTCCACTATCATCAGCACCAAACGCGGTTCTCTCATAAAGCAGCACAAACTCATCACATCCAGAAGGTAACGAGCGACGTAACCATGTTGACATAGGCATCGAGCGAGGACGCTCTCCGACTCGTTTTGTAAGCCACTTTTCAAAATCTTTTAATAATCCGGTTTCGCGAATAGATTGTTCCCACGTATCCAAAACCCTCCGCTTTCTAGTCAAGACCAACCGATAAATCACGAATATCAGCAAAAGGAGCCCAACCAGAACCACCCCCTTCAAAACCCGGTCAAAAACGCCAAACTGGTTCAGCCAGAGTTCTAAACTTGTACGGAAATCCTGAAACCAGTCATACCCCACCTGATACCATGAATGAGCTTTCTGGAAATTCACCCAATCAGGTGGAGTTAAATCCACATCGACCCACTCTCCTCCACGGCACCTCCATACATCAACGTCCCCATTGCGCTCATTTACCCAAGTGCCTCCCACATAAGCCTCGACCCATGCGTGAGCATGTTGCCCCCGCAAAATCCATTCCTGCTCACTAAATCCTCTCTCATGTAATGAATACCCAACGGCGTATCGGCAGGGAACTCCCATTCTTCGCATTAGCATTGCAGTTGCTCCTGCAAAATATTCACAGTGGCCTTTTCTCTCAATTTTCAAGAACTCAGTGATTGGGGCATTCCTGTCGTTCCCGGTTAAGAAAAGGCTGTATTCAAACTTATCAACATCAAAGAAGGCTCCTCCAATCTTAGCTTTAACATCACGGAACTTTTCGATGGAAAGATCTGGCGGCCCAGTCTCTCTCCCAACTTTTCTAGCCAAAGCTCTCGTAGGATGTCGACCGACCTCAGGAAGGCTAAGTCCAATCCCCTTGAGAAACTCTTCAAGCCCCTTTTCTTCGGCCTTTGGATAAGTCAAATCCAGATCGGTTGGATCTAGCCGCATTTCTTTCATCCCGGAACCCGCTTGGACCTTGGCGTCCATCGCACCTTGATTCACCCCAATCATCTTAACCGAGCCCATGGAATTTACCGCCACGATTTCACTGGGAACCCCTTCAAAACGATTAGTGCTACCTAAGTGAGGGACCAATCCTTCATCTTCAATCAGCCCTCGTATCCGGCCCTCGATGTCATAACCCCGCTCCCGTTCCTCGTCCACAAAGAGAAATGAATCTTCACCATCGGAGAGAAGGACCTCGAAATCACCTGTAAATTTCCGTCCGTCTGGAATTTGCTCTGCAAGTTCGAGAATCCGAGTTCGAGCCTGCCAAATATCTCCCAATGGCTCATTGTATGAAGCAAGCTTTAACAGCTTTGGAGTTAACCCATTTTCATGAAAATATCGCCACTCTATTTTGTGACTGAGTTGTAACTCGCGAATCCTGCCTAACGAAGTCTGGGTTTGCTGGGTGGAAGTCACCTTCCCTCCGCTACTAGCATAACCCTTAACAAAATGATCATAGACCTTCAAAACGCCCCATAACATTCCAAGCGTCATGATAATTGAAATCAGGTAAGCAATTATCCATGCGCGCTGGCGAATCGGCCGGCCATCAAGGGTGAAAATAGCCCAACCAAAAAGAATCACCACGCCGACTGGATAACGAAAATCAATCGTCTCTACCCATCTTAAAGAGCCTACTCCCATTCCGGCTGCAATCATGACCAGAAATAAGTATGGATAGCCTAAGTGAATTGAATTCGTCTCAACTTGACGTCCCGCTTTTCTATCGATCGCCGCTTTTCGCCTCGCAATAAAAGAAAAGGTCACCATTGGAACCCCCCCTTCCCTCACATATTGCTGAGTGAGAATTAAAGGTAACATCATGAAAGGGAGCCACGATAAAAGGTTCAGAAAATCGATCGCTTTCAAATCATCTTTCTGTAGCAGAGCTAGAGCTGATAGGATAAGAACGATCACCGACAACTGCCAAGATCTTGCGAAGGCTTTAGTTGTGAAGTCCCAACGAAGATTAACCCAATGACGCCCCTCAATCAAAACCGCAGCAATCAATCCCGCCACAGCGTGATCATGCATTCCACCCCAAAATAAAAAAGAGACACCCAAAAGCAAACGAGGTGGTGCCGATAACATATTACTCTCAGACTCCCCTCTCATCTTGTCATTAAGTCCTTCTCGATAGTGTCCCACCTCAACCATTTCACTTTGCAGAGCAACGCATCTTCTGGAGGATCCCCTCCGCCAATCGCATAAATAATCAAAGTTAATCCGCTTCCTCGCAATCGTTCCAAAAATCCTCTTCTCTCCAAAGACCAGCCAGAGAGAACCACCACACACGTAGTAAGTTTATTGTCATTTTTAACAATCAATCGTCCCAAAGACTCATACTCACCCTCATCGATTCCCTCAACTCGCGCGAGAGCCCCGATAAGATCATTCGTTCGTGCCACAGTACGGCCCGCAGTGTAAATTTGCGGCTTCTCATGCATAAAAATCAAATCCATTAAACAGCCAGTCTTTTCAATCAGCGAAACAAAGGAGGTC
>KB912153.1 GCA_000383735.1 Verrucomicrobia bacterium SCGC AAA164-M04 | reverse complement strand
GCCTAATGGCTGAGGAAGCCGCGGAGCCGATTAGCGCAAAGGAGGCTGTTTCTTTCACGGGATTTCGCCGCTTTGTCTTTTTTGCTCTCATTCCGATAATAATTATTGGAGGGTTTTCGGTCTACAATGGGCCGTTCCTAGCGGCCGGATTGGGCCGGATTTTCACCCCGTGGTTGGCCTTTGAATACCCCACACGTACTCAGATCGAGATTGCTAAAAGTGATTGGATTGTGAAGGAAGGGGAGGGGCTCCAGCTCGTGGCGAAGATTTCGGGAGAAATTCCGGATAAAGCTAAAATCATTTTACGCACCGGCAAAGGGAAGCCAAGGGAGCGTGAGATTGCGGTTGTCGATGAAGTTTGTGAATACGGGGCCGAGACCATCTTCCGTAGCTTCGATTATCGAATTGTTGCTGGTGACGCAAAGAGTGATTGGCATACGGTGCAGGTCATATCGACCCCTCGGATCGAGCGGGCTGAAGTCACTCTCGAGTTTCCGGAATATACGCAACGTCCGAATGAGACGGTTGAAGCGCTTACTTTAACGATTCCCGAGGGTACTAAAATTCGTTGGAATCTGACCCTCGATCGTGCGGTTGGGAATGCGGAGTTTCGCCCGGCCGAAGGGGATGCAATTCCCCTACAGATTGGAGGGAATGGCCGTTCGGTCACGATGCAACAGGTGGCCAATGGTTCACGGGGCTATAGCTTTGGATGGGAAGATAAGGAGCATGGTTTTAAATTTTCTAGTCCGCGCCACTATCTACAAGTTGCTCCGGATCGGGGGCCGGGAATCGACATTACTTCACCCGCCGGAAATTTATTTGCAACTTTGGAGCGGGGGATTGACTTCGCCTTCCGCGGCCGTGATGACCACGGTATTGGTGAGGCCTCCATTTTCTATCGGGTCAATAAGACGGGGGAGGAAAGGGTCGCTCTGCCGACGCCGAAGGTAAGCGACGGGAGCGAGCAGAAGGTAGACTGGGATTATCGAATGGCTCTTCCCGAGCTCGCAGTTGGAGATACTGTTTCTTTTACGATTGAATTAGCCGACCGCTATCCAAAACCAGATGGGCCGCACCGGGTGCGCTCGGGTTCTCGGCGAGTTCAATTTTTGTCTAAGGAAGATTACCTTGCACAGATTGAAAAACAGAAGCGACGTATCCTCAATCAGATCCGCACCATCTACCGCGAGGAACGCGGAGTTCATGACGTGATCCGGAGTCTGGATCCATCTTCGGACGTTTTCGTGCAGAGCTGCCAAGTGGAGGCAGTGCGGCAAGACCTAATGCGAGACCGTCTCGGAGCGATCCGAGCACGTATCGACGGCGTGGTCGAAGATCTGATCGCGAACAAAGTTTCTGAGGAGGCCGAAAGCGCTGCGCTTCTCAAAATCGGGGCCGATCTGAAAAGAATTGCCGATGAACATGTCGGGCAGGCGGCTTCCTTGTTCCGGAAGCTTGCCGCGGTTGATGAAGAGGAAGGAAAAAGTCCGTCAGCTGCCATCGATAAGGTGAATGGCTCGGCACGCGAGCTTGGTCTCGTCGTTTTACAGCTTGGATTCGCTGAAGCCTCGGATGTGATGGCCCGCGAACTGCACGCCACAGCTCAGACACAAGCTTCTCTCCGCTTACAGACAATCACGAGTAAGGATGCTGACTTGGGGGACCTAGAGAAAGGGCAAATCGAGCTTGCAAAAGCGACCGCTCGTCTACTGGCGGCTACGCCAAGCAATAAGGAGAGCTCAAGCGTTGATGCCTTGATCGCTTTTAATTTGTCCCACCTCGTTAATGGTCTAGTTCGTTCGGGTGCTGATGCTAAAATGCGCAAAGCCGTTGCTCTTTTCCTCAAAGCGGAATCGAAGAAAGCGGCGAGCGAGCAAGCTAGGGTGATTTCATCTTTATTGCAGGCAGGATTCCGGCTTCGGCGCGGTGCTGAATATGAGGCTTTGACGATCGCCCGTGATATCTTCTCTGCGCAGGCGACTGAACATAAGATTCTTCGAGAAGAGGCGGTCGCGCTTACGATACAAGAATTTGTAGAACGAAAGGCTACAATCGCGACAAGGCAGGCCCGTTTACAACGCCAAGTCCAGTTATTGCTGATGCCGGAGGTTCCAGCACATCGTCCTAGACTTTTTGACGCTATGACTCCGCCCGCGCCTCCGGTCGATCGTTTGTTATCCTCTGCTGAGAGTGCAATGGCGGCGGCCTTGGTTGGAATCAAAGCCGGGGATCGTGAGCTTTCGGTTGTCCATCAAGAGGGTGCCGAAGCCGCTTTTACAAAGCTGGCGGAACTGACCAGCAAACGTATGAATGCCATGACCCAGCAGGATGAGATGAAAGCTTCGGTCAAAAGCTTCGGGAAACATGCGACCCAGTTGTTCATGCTCGAGGAGCGTTTACTGGTCTTGCTTGAACAGGTGGAAGATGCTGCCGATGACGAGGTCAATACGGCAGCTCTTGCTACCCTAAACCAGTCCTTGTCCAAGGATGCTGAGGGATTTCAACGGACCATTGCCCTTTGGAAAGAATCTCAAGGGGCTCCTAGTGAAGAATATATTCCTCTGCTTGATAGTCTTGCTCGGATTGTGCGCTTTGTGACCGCAGCCACTCCGTTGCTCAAAGAAAACAAGCCTGATGCTGTCATTGAAGTTCAGGAGCGAGCGCTTGATGCGATCGAAGAGGCTAATCTACTGATCGAGGAAGTGACGGCTACGCGGACTTCTTTTGCTGGTGTGCTCGGGGCCACCGCAAGTGCTCTTGCTCCAAGCCCCCTACTCTCTGAAATCGAAGATGAGCAGGCTCGCTTAACCGAAATCACGAAGAAGGCAAAGAAGGCAGACTATCCGGGACTCGTGATCCCACAGAAAAATCTGATCCATACGGTGAATGCGGTTCTAACTTCCCTCGATCCTCTCGCGCACAAGATTGAAACTGGCACCGTAATGCTCTTCGCTAAAGAGGACATGGACGCAGCCGCGATCGGCTTAGAAGACGATGACATTGAAGAGACGCTCGATGCGCAATCCTTTGTCTTGGAATCTCTTCAGGGCTTACGTGCGAAGATCGATAAGGTGACTCCAGAGTATCGCTACATTCGTGAGGTTGCCGAATTCATCTATGAGGTTGTGCCGCAAAGCGCTCTGATCCGTAATGAAATGCAACAATCGTTAGATCCGGGCGAAGATGCCCATGATGCAGAGGTCTTGAAAAAGAAAGCCCAATTATTTGGCAGCGACCTCTACAAACTCACTGGCGAGAAACGCTACAAGGATACTGTGAATTCCTTGGTTGATGTGATCGCTCCGAGAGGTTCTGACTCCGGAGTCGAAGAGGCGCTCGATTCGCTCGCTGGAGATACGGAGGAGATGCAGCTTCTGATGAAAAACCTCGCCTACCTTATCACACCACCACCTATTGGGGCTTTTATCGAAGAGCCCTCTGATGAGGTTAAAATGCTTAATGCAGCGCTGTCGGTTGCGGCTCACCACAAGGACCTTTTCCGAAAAACCCAGGCCGCTGAGCCAGCGCAACTGGGTAGTCTCGCTGCGCTGCAACTGAAGCTCGCAGAGCAGTGTAAAGCGCTCTTCCCTCCGCCACCACCACCGGCTCCTGTTGTAGCTGTTGAGCCCGTTGAAGTGCCTGTTACCGAAGAGGTGATCGAAGTTCCCGAAGATGCTTGTCCATTCGACGTTGCCGAATCGGAATCCGACATTGAACCTGAAGCGGTTCCCGAGCCCCTTGTTGCGGAAGTGGTTCCGGCTCCAATTCTCCCAGCGCCTGAACCACATCCAAATATCGGGAAAGCCCACCGGCACCTTGCTGAGGCTGCTGCAAAGCTTGAGGCTGGCGACCGCGCCGCCGCGATCACCAGTCAGAACGAGGCGGTCGATGCGCTGCGCTATTTCATCTTGGAGTATGCCCTAAAGTATGTCGACGTGCCCCCGCCGGCTCCAGCGGAACCGGGTCCACCATCTGATGATGCGGAGCCCGATGACAGCGAGTTGCAAATCTTTCTTCCTGGTTCTCTTACTGGAGAGCGCCCTAAGGGTGGACGCCTCGAATGGGAAGTGCTCGGACGTCGCGACCGCGCCGCATTGAATGAAAACTTCGCACGCGAGTTGCCCCTCGAATACCGCGCGATTCTCAAGGACTATTACGAACGCTTAACCAAGTAAGTTGAGGAATAACGAACAAATATTGATGAACACTAATCTTAGCAAGGCTGATAGCTTGTTCCGAAAAGAGAACTCCTCAAAAATGACGCGCGTCAATTCGCGGGCTTTTCTCTTTCCCTTAATCGTAGGCTTCCTGATGTGCTTTTTGCATAGTCCAGCATTGGCTCAGCAAGAGGGTGCTCCTGAGCTTAGCGCTGAGGCTTCTCGCTCCATCGATAAAGGGCTCAATTATCTCTTAACGATTCAGAGGGAGAATGGTTCTTGGGATAGTAATGGAGAGGGTGGGCATGCCGTGGCTATGACTTCGCTCTCTTTGATGGCATTTATGTCGAAAGCGCATTTTCCCGGGTTCGGTGAATACGGGAAGTCGTTGGATCGTGGGATGAAATGGCTATTGAAGGAGGCAAAAGGACGTCCCGATGGTTATCTTGGGACGGTGATGTATGAGCACGGGCTTGCCACCCTGGCTCTTTCGGAAATGTGGGGAATGGCGCGCGACCCTGAAGATGATGACGCAATCCAAAAAGCCCTCGAGAAGGCGGTTGAAGTTATTTTACGCTCACAAAATCCTGGAGGTGGTTGGCGCTATCAACCACAGGCGGATGGGGGCGAAGACACCTCATGTACTCAGACTGTTTTTCATGCTTTGGCCTCAGCTCGTCAGGCTGGGATTTATGTTCCGAACGAGACGATCGCCAAAGTGGCTAAGTATTTAGAAAGTGCGCAAGATCCGCAAACTGGCGGATTTTGCTATACTCCCCGAGGTGGGAAAGTGACCCCGGCTTGCACTGCGGGAGGATCTTATACTGCCCAGCTTGCGGGACTGCGAGACGCTGAAATGACCAGCTCGGCCTTGCGCTATCTCAAAAGCCTGGCCCCCGGTATCATTACCGGTGGGGGGAGCTATTACTATTATACCCACTACTATGCGATCCAAGCCATGGTGCAGGCTGGTGATAATGAGTATGCGAAGTGGTATCCTCAGATCCGCGATGCCCTGATCTCCAGGCAAAATGAAAAGGGTGCTTGGGATAAAGGTGCTGGGCACGGTGGAGGGAGCTACTCGACTCCGATGGCAATCATTATTCTCGCCACTCCGCATCGTTACATCCCAATTTATCAGAGGTGAAAAATCGCCATTCGAAGTATCTCCAATCCGTTGCCATTTGCACGGCAAGTGTTTTGCTTACTTTGGCCCATGTTTGTATCGCGCAGACTGAGTCAGCTGGTAGTTCAGAAATCGATGTCGTCGCGCTACAAAAGAAACTGAAAGAAGCTGGCAAGGTTTCTTCTTCGATCCGCAAGCGCCGCGCCTACAAAAATGTCGTCCGCGATGGAGAGGCCCTAGTTGAGAAGTCAATCGTGGCCGCGAAACGGTTTTCGGTCTTGGCGATCATATTTCAATGCCAAACGAAATTATTGGCCCTAGAGAATTCCGATCGAAACCGCCAGTTGCTTTTTGCGACTAGTGGTAGACTAGTCGAGGCTCCGGATAAGTTTGCCGATCTGCGTATTGAGGCTGATTTGTTACTTTTAGAACGTGATTTATCGGCAAAGAAGGCGGACGTGAAGGAGCGTGCCAAAGCGCTCGAGAGTTTGATTGCGCGTTACCGCGACACGCCGGGCGAGAAGAAGTGTCTCATGATGGCCGCGCTGATCGTAGCGAAACTAAATGCGGCTGATCTTGAGAAAAGCATTTCTCGGACGCTGGGCGAACGTTTTGCAGGTGATCTCGATGTCATTAAATGGCGACAAGGTCGTCGTGACTATAGTTATTTTCCGGTGGTGTTTTCCGGTTCATTTACTCGCGCAGATGGCACTTCACTTACCTTTCCGATTGATAACATAGGGCACACTTCTCTGATCTATTTTTGGTCGAAAGAGACGCCTGACATTGAATCCCACCTTGGTGTCGTCAAAGAACTGCAAATCCGCTTTCCCAATCATTTCAAGGTCTTCAGCTTCAACGTGGATGATCTGCCTGATTCTGGCGAGAAAATCTTAAGGACGCTGGGTTTAGACTGGGCAGTAATGCGGCTCCCTGGGGGGAGGGAGAGCGAAACTTACCGTGTATTTGCGACACGGGATCCGATTGGCTTAAGGCTCAATGCATATGGACATGGCTTTCTGCGTTCGCCTCTTACTGAAGCGACCCCGATGGAACAGAACTTTGATGAATGGCATGAACTCCTCGGAACAAAGCGCGGGATCCAAACCGAACTTTGCATCACTCGACTTCGAACTTGGTTGCCGAAGTTAAGGATTTGGGGCCTCTCTGCGACTCTGGGAAATCTCGACGAAGCGGCCAAGCCGCTCATCGATCATCGTCCGCACAAATTGATTGCGGCGAACCAAGACAAAAAGATCGAAATTACGACCCTCATTCCAGATGAAATTGAATCATTTCCATGGTCAGGTCATTTGGGAACAAAATCAGTCAAAAGAGTCGCGAAACAACTGGAGAAAGCTCAAACAACTCTTGTCTTTACGAATACCCGATCTCAAGCCGAAATCTGGTATCAGGAAATCCGAGAGGCAAAACCTGACTGGGCAGAGGACATTGCAATCCACCATGGTTCATTGAGTCGAGATGAGCGAGGACTTGTTGAACTCGGCCTCAAAGATGGCTCTCTTCGGTGCGTTATTTGCACATCTTCCCTCGATCTTGGGGTCGATTTTTCGCCAGTAGATCAAGTGATTCAAATTGGATCTCCTAAGGGTATCGCCCGGCTCACCCAACGGGCTGGCCGCGCCGGCCACTCACCTGGCGTGGTTTCTAAAATTATTTGCGTCCCAACGAATGCTCTTGAGCTCATCGAGTTCTCCGCCGCTCGCGATGCGTGGCACAACAAAGAAATTGAATCACGGACCTTGCTCAAAAAAACCACTCGATGTCCTCACCCAACATCTAACAACAATCGTACTTGGCGAACCAACTTCACCCGAAGAACTCAAAAAAGAGATTTTTTCCACTTTCAGTTATACTGGTCTCACCGAAGCCGAATGGAACTGGGCCATCATGTTCCTCACTAACGGAGGTCCCCTCTCGGCTTACCCACAATACCAGAAAGCAGAAATTATCGATGGACTTCTAACCGTCACCAACAAAAGGACGGCCCAACTCCACCGAATGAATATCGGGACCATCACTTCCGACACTTCCGTTCTCATTAAGTTTGCAGGTGGTCGAAGTCTCGGGAGTGTTGAAGAGGGTTTCGCTTCCAAGTTAAAAACTGGAAAGCAATTTATCTTCGCCGGCCGTCGCCTCGAGCTTATCCGCTTCCATAAGCTCACGGCTACAGTGAGACCAGCTACTAAAAAAACTAAGGGAGAGGTCGCGATTTGGGGCGGTAGTAAAATGCCGCTGTCGTCCGAACTTTCACACGCCGTCGCGAGAAGCCTGCACGGTTCACTTGAGAGCCCCGAACTTAAAGCTGTCGCGCCTATTCTTAAAATTCAGAAATCATGGTCAGCACTACCTTCGGACAGGGAGCTCCTCATCGAATTCACTCGAACCAGAGAGGGTGAACACTTGTTTATTTATGCTTTTGCAGGTCGATTGGTGAACGAAGGTTTGGGTGCCTTGGTTGCTTTTCGACTCTCAAGAGTTTCCGGCGAATCGATTAGCATGACTCAAAACGATTACGGATTTTGCCTCGGATCCTTAAAGGGGCTCTCACTTGACGAAACCACCCTCAGGAAGGCACTGACAACTGAAAACCTCCTTGAAGATCTACTAGAGTGTATGAATACAGCCGAAATGGCCCGCCGCCAGTTTCGCTATGTCGCCCGAGTCGCCGGCCTCCTCATTCCTGATATGCCCGGAAAAAGAAAACCAACTCGTGATCTTCAAGTCTCAGCAAATCTCCTCTTCGAGGTTTTCACACGCTACGACCCAGACAACTTACTTCTTGAGCAATCCCGCCGCGAAATCTTGGAACACCAACTTGAACTAGGACGATTACAAACGACTCTTTCTTCGATCCAAGAACGCCCCTTCCGCCTTATCGAAACCCGCCGGCTCACCCCAATGGCATTCCCGCTTTGGGCCGATCGCTTAAGCGCCTTCCTTCCGGCAGGCGACGCCGCGACACGATTGGAGCGAATGCTTAATGAACTTCAGAAACCCGGATCCCGCTAGGGATGTCCCACCGATTTATTTCATCAGGGAACCGAGTAATGAATTCATTCCAGCAATTATGGAAGAGGGATCTTTGACCATTCCAGCTGCCATTAGGGCATTATCGGCCAACTGCCCAGCAACCTGGGAGGCGACCTCTGAGTCTTCCTTCCGAAGTGAATTGAGCTTGGCGACCAGTTCATGATTGGGATTGAACTCAAGTCGGGCCTTCGGCTCTGGTGCCCCCTGCCCCATCGCTTCCATCATAGCACGCATCTGCCCACTCGGAGCATCTAGGGGAGTGAGAGCTACCACCGGGTGTGACACGAGGCGTTTACCCATATCAACACTTTCAACCTTATCGCCTAAAGTCTTACTAAGCCACTCGACAAGTTCTTTGCTTTCTTCCTCGCTCAGCTTGGCCTCCTCATCGGGAAGCTCATCAAGATCAATCTCAGCGCGATCGGCACTGACCAGCTTCTTCCCCTTGAACTCACGGAGTGTCTCCATGATGTAATCGTCGATATTATCGGTGAGGAAAATGACTTCGATTCCACGTTTTTGGAAAGCCTCAAGATAGGGGCCAGCCTCCATCGACTTCCGATCAATCCCAACCAAATAGTAGATGGAATCCTGATCTTCCTTCGCACGAGTGAGGTAGTCGTCGAAGGAAGTTTTCTTACCTTCATCAGTCATGCTCGACTCGAAGCGAAGTAAGTCTGCGAGCGCTTCATGGTGTTCAAAACCAGTCGCGATACCCTCTTTAAGGAAACGGCTGAAGCGCTCATAAAACTCTTCGTGTTTTTCAGGGCTAGCCTTTGCTTCCTTAGCGATATGCTTGATGAAGCGTTTTGTAAGGAGGGTGTTAAGCTTCTTCACGAGGGCACTGTCCTGCATCGACTCCCGTGAAATATTGAGAGGGAGGTCTTCGGAATCGACGACCCCTTTTACAAAGCGCATCCACTCGGGAAGAAGCCCTTGAGGCTCGGCATCGATCAAAACCTTGCGACAATAAAGGGAGACCCCAGCCTTCATTTGACCGAAACCAAGGCGCTCGTGGTTCTCGTCGGGTGTGAAAAGAAGAGCGTTAATATTAATGGGAGCATCGGCACTAAAATGCAGAGTGTGGCGAGGCTCATCAACCGCATGCGCGCAGTATTGGTAGAACTCCTTGTAATCCTCCTCTTTGATATCGTTTTTCGACTTCAGCCAAATCGCCTCGACTGTATTCACCCGTTCCCCGTTCAAACTCAGCGGGAAGGACACAAAACGGGAATGTTTGTCGATAATTCCTTTCAGAGTGTCCTCTTTCGCGAAGTCTTTTTCATCTTCTTTCAAGTGAATCACGATACGAGCCCCACGCTTCTCGTCTTGAGCTTCAGAGATCGTATAACCGCTTTGACCATCACTTTCCCACTTGAGACTTTCGGCAGAATCATCCCAAGAGTGAGTGTAGACCTCAACCTTTTCGGCCGCCATAAAGGCAGAATAAAACCCGACTCCAAATTGCCCGATAACCGAAGCATTAGCATCACCCTTTTCCTTAAGAGCTTCCAAAAACTCCTTGGAACCAGAACGAGCAATCGTTCCAAGATTATCAGTCAGCTCATCGCTCGTCATTCCGATCCCATGATCAGTGATCGTAATAGTTCCGGCTTCCTCATCGGTAGCGATGTTGATTTCAAGCGGCAGATCCCCTTGATAAATCCCTTTCTCAGTCAATTCCTTGAGGCGGAGCTTTTCTAGAGAATCGGAAGCGTTCGAAATGAGCTCACGGACGAAGATCTCCTTATCGGTATAAAGAGAATGGATAACGATATCAAGGAGTTGACGGACTTCGGCTTGAAACGATTGTGTTTGAGGTTCGCTCATAGTTTTTGGTTGAAATTAAAAGGCGCGAAAAAGTAGCTCTCAGGCTCACCGTGTCAATGCCCGCAATTGGTATCACGACACAAAAAAGCCGTTCCGAAACTTGGAGCGACTTTCTAAAACGAGGATGAAAGGTCTCTAGCTTTCGCCTTTTGCACGGGGTTCACCTGACTCGCGAGTGGACCCAGGGCTCGTCACAAATGGCCCGCCCTCGAGCGGAGCAACACCACTAAAAGCAACCTCCGGCATCTCACTTTCTTTACCCGCAAGGGGGAAATCCTTTCGGAGCGGGAAATACGGGAACCCCTCCCACATCAAGATTCTTTCCATATTGGGGTGATTCGAAAATTTAATCCCCATCATATCGTAGACTTCCCGTTCGTGCCAATTTGCGGTTTTCCACAGGGGGACCGCAGAAGGAACATCAACTCCTTCAGCCAACTTCGTCTTCACACGCAAGTGCTTTGAATCGTCAAGCGTTGCTAATTCGTAAACCATCTCAAATCGCGGTTCCTCACCCAGATGATCGAGGCTGGAAATATCGAGCAACATTTCATACCCAAGTCCTTTGCAGCGCTCGAGGATTGGGTAAAGCGCAGAGAGACCGACATTAATCGTCGTCTCGCCACGAAATTCAATAGGCTTTGTCTGTCCGAGCGCTTGGAGGTCAGTTTCGATACTCATGGGATTGTAGATTAAGCGGTTGCTGGCTCCTGCTTTTGACTCTTGAAAGACTCCTCACCTTCGATCTTCCGCTGAAGCTTCATCAACCCCTCGATGAGGGCCTCGGGACGCGGTGGACACCCAGAAATATAAACATCGACCGGGATGAGCCGGTCAATCCCCTGAAGAACCGCGTAGCTGCGATACATCCCCCCAGAAGAGGCACATGCCCCCATCGCGATGCACCACTTGGGTTCAGGCATCTGATCCCAGATCCTCTTGACCGCGAGAGCCATCTTGTAAGTCACTGTTCCAGCGACGATCATGACGTCGGCCTGGCGGGGCGAAAACCGCATCACCTCGGCTCCAAAACGGGAGATGTCGAACCGGGAAGATGCGGTCGCCATGAGCTCAATCGCGCAGCAAGCGAGCCCCATCGGCATGGGCCACAGCGAGTTCTTCCGCATCCAGTTGATGGCGGCATCGACTCGCGTAATAATGATATTCCCTTCGATCTTGGAATCGTAGGCGGCTTGAGAGACCGTGAGATTTTCTTCCGTCATTGGTTCGGAAGGAGAATAGCCTTGAAGGCCCAAGCCTCAACCACTTTGTGATTTTTTTCACAAAGTCGCAAAATCAGCCAAAATCTCACGATCCTCAGGAGTGCTCAACAAGGATGGCATCAACAGCTGCTCCCTCACGATGAATCTCTGAAACCACAATAATCGGAGTGCCCTCCTCCAGCTCCCTTTCCTGCTGCAAGAAGTGGATGGCATTCGCAATCGTCTTGCGCGGCTGCTCATCAAATTTCACTTTGAACGATCTCACTCCCCGCGAAAGAGTAAACTTAGAGCAAAGTGAAGACTGTGGGGTGAAGGCAAAAATTGGGCTTCGGGGCCGCAGCAGGGCCGCTTGGTGTGCGGTGAATCCTGATCGGGTGAAAACCGCGATAAGAGCATGCGGGATGGAATCTGCCAAGCCGCAGGCAGCCTGAATCACTTTTTGCTTTTCGGTTCTAAGTGTCGCTTCTTTTCCATAACCCAATCCGCCCGAGCGCTCGATTCGCCTCGCAACTCGATCCATAAGCTGGACGCAGCGGATCGGATGTTTCCCCACCGTAGTCTCTCCGGAGAGCATAATGGCATCAGCTTCCTCATAAACGGCATTCGAGACATCGGTTACCTCGGCACGGGTTGGCGTCGGGTTTTCCGTCATTGATTCCAACATGTGAGTCGCAACGATTACCCGGCGACCCAATTGATGACAGCGCTTCACGATCCGCCGCTGGATGATAGGAAGTTCCTCAACATGAACCTCGATCCCCAAGTCACCTCGAGCGACCATTATGATATCAGATTCCTGAATGATATCGTCTAGATGACGAATCGCCTCCTGATCTTCTAGCTTTGAAACAATTTCAGCCTCGCTTCCTTCGGCTTGGAGAGCCGCTCTAAGTTTACGGACATGTCCGGCATCACGCACGAAAGAGCCCGCCACAAAATCAGCCCCACATTCGGCTGCCACCCTTATATCAGCCATATCTTTCTCGGTGAGAGCCGGAAGATTCAGACGGACGCCGGGTAAGTTGATGTGGCGACGTGAGCCCATCAGTCCTGAAGTGACGACGCTACAGACCAAACGATCTTCCTCGATCCGTTCGACTTTCATCAAAAGCTCTCCGTTATCGACCGTGAGATCGTCCCCCTCTCCAACATCCGACATCAAGCCCGGGTAGTTCACGGTCGTCGATTTCTCGAGCTTGGCGTCAGCCCCTGGGTTACGAAACTCAACGAGATCCCCCTTCTTTAATTCGATTTTCTCTTCGACGTCACCGGTCCGAATTGACGGTCCTTGTAGGTCAAAAAGAATTCCTACCGGTCGCCCAATTTCGTCAGAAGCTTCTCTAATTCTAGGCACAAGCTCACGACACCAAGCATGCTGTGCATGACTCATATTCAAGCGAAAGACATCCGCCCCGGCAGCAATCATCTGCCGCAGCTTTTCGGGAGACTCGGTCGCGGGCCCGAGAGTGCAAATGATCCGCGTTTTTCTCATGGTGACCACCCCTAAAGCATACGGACACTGGCTTCAGCTACAAGTTCAGTTCTACAACGCTTTGAATTGAGCAATTTTGAGCTCCAAACAATCCCCTCGAATTCCAGCTTATCTCAACCTTTCATTCCTTGGGAAAAGCCTTGTCATTACAACTTCGCTTCTTTACTCGGAACTCATGAAAACGTGGCACTATGCGGATCAAGAAAATCGTCCGAAACAAATCTCAGACGCAGAAATCCAGCCACTCGTTAACTCAGGCGAAATCGGGCCACAAACCCGTCTTTGGACGGAGGGGATGAAGGACTGGGCTCCTGCGATTGATTTAATGCCACAATTTTTTCAAAATACAGCGGGCATAACTCCACCTCCACCTCTTCCAGCGGGCGGAGGAGCTCCTAACACTGCCGGCCAAAACTGCCACGAAATTGATTACGAAATCATGGGTGGAGACATGCAAATCGTTGAAGTCGAACTTGATCCACGCGAAACAGTAATCGCGGAAGCCGGCGCCATGAACTATCTCGAAGAAGAGATTACCTTTGAAGCTAAAATGGGCGATGGATCCGAGCCCAATCAAGGCATGATGGGCAAGCTTCTTTCCGCAGGAAAAAGAGCCATCACAGGGGAATCAATTTTTATGACCCACTTTTCTCACGCTGGATCCTCAGGCAAGCGCCGAGTTGCTTTTGCAGCCCCTTATCCCGGCAAGATCATTCCAATTAACATGGCCGAATTTGGCGGCGAGCTGTTGTGCCAAAAGGATGCCTTCCTTTGTGCCGCCTTCGGCACGCGAGTCTCCATTGCATTCAATCGTAAAATCGGTGCCGGTTTCTTTGGAGGTGAAGGATTTATTCTCCAAAAACTCCAAGGGGATGGCATGGCGTTTATCCACGCTGGTGGCCACGTCATCAAAAAAGAATTGAAGGGCGAAACGCTCCGCGTCGACACGGGTTGCCTAGTGGGCTTCTCACCATCGATCGATTACAACATCGAACGTGCTGGCAATTTGAAGAGCATGTTTTTCGGCGGAGAAGGACTCTTCCTCGCGACTCTTCGTGGCCATGGAACAGTTTACCTTCAATCGCTACCATTCTCACGGATGGCTGACCGAATCATTGGAGCAGGCGGAGCCTCTGGAAAAGGTGAGGGATCAGTGCTTGGAGGTCTTGGCAATCTCCTTGATGGAGACTCCTAAGTTCGGGCCCCGAAAAGAGCCTCGACACTTGGAAGATCAGCCGCGGATTGGGCCTTCTGTTCCTCAAAGATTTCGCCATTTTTGAAGAGGAAGGCGCCCGGCATTTGTAGGCCGTCACCCTTCAGCATCCCAACCCCGCACCCTCGGAAGAAGGCCATCGCTCCGCGATACCAAACCTTTGGACCAAAAAGCTCCAGAAATCCCCCCTTCCCGAGCCCGAATGCCCGGTAAAGATCACAGCGGGGATCAGCGATCCTCGCTACCCCATCGGTGTCGACAAACTCTTTTTCCTCCCCCTCTTGTAGCATGTGAACAAGGATCAGTCGCGACCCCTCCTCCTCCGCGCGCTCATGCATCTCGCGAAGATTCCTGAGGAGTTGCCTTGTAAAGGTGCACCCAAAGTGTCTCAAAAAAACGATTACAAGCTGATCTTTTTGCGAAGCTTCTAGGAGAGTTTCCCCGGAAGTAAGACTAAAAGACTTCGCGGCTTGCTCCAAAGGCATTGGTGCACCAACCGCCGGACGGCCAACCATTAAACAAGCAGCAGCCCATAAGATCATCGCAAAGGGCACTAGCCAAACGAGATCGTTGAGGGCAATCATCCAACCCGCCTGCCAGGGCAACTCACCTTGCGAAGCAGCCCAGACAAAACCTATCGGTCCAAACACTTTCCCCAGAAAGCCCACCAAGACGATAGGCCAGTGTTTAAGTGGTGCCGTAGCGGCAGCCAAATAACCCACCCCGTAAACTCCCACAATCATCCCAACGCATTGCCAGAGGAAGGGATAGCGCGGTAATTCCATCCCGGAAATTTCAAACCATGCGCCCGGCCACCCAATCACCCAGAGCCCAAAAAGGATGTTGTAAATGCCAGCAAACTTCAGGGTGCCGCCCATCCAGTCTGGGGCCCTGCAGCTTTGAGCCGTGCATTCCACTGTCATTTTGGAGCATAGTCCGCTTTCCGAAGTCCGCAAGAGACTTAAGAAATCTTAAACACTTCTTTTTCAAGGCTTGCGGCGCAAGCATTCATCGCCTTCACTCAGCCCATGGCACTAGGCGTCACTATCGCAGGCACAGGAAGTTACCTCCCAGAGAAAATCCTGACCAACGATGACCTCTCGAAAATCGTTGAAACTTCCGACGAGTGGATTGTCACCCGGACCGGAATCAAGGAGCGCCGAATCGCAGGCGAGGGAGAATCGACCTCTCACCTCGGATCAAAGGCAGCCGAAAAGGCCCTTGAGCAGGCCGGCATGGCAGCGGAAGACCTCGACCTCATTATTGTTGCAACGATCACTCCCGACACCCTCACCCCCGCAACCGCCTGCTACGTCCAACAACAGCTGGGAGCCACGAAGGCCGTTGCCTTCGACATTTCGGCCGCTTGCTCTGGCTTCCTTTACGCGATGAAAATCGCAAAACGCATGATCGAGTCTGGTGCTTTTGAGAACGCGCTTATCATTGGAGCCGAAAAACTCTCTGCTTTCGTAAATTGGGAGGATCGCACCACCTGCGTTCTTTTTGGCGATGGAGCAGGTGCCGCCGTCTTGCGGGCTTCTGAAGAGGGCGAGGGTCGCATTCTGGCCACCGACATCGGAACAGATGGGAAACAAACCCATATCCTCAACATCCCGGGCGGCGGTTCCGCCTGTCCCGTTACGATAGACAATGCCGGAGACGGGCTCGCAACCTTTGCGATGCTCGGCAAAGAAGTTTTCAAACATGCCGTTACCCGCATGAAGAACTCCGCAAACCTTGTCATCGAGCGAGCCGGATTACAACCCGACGACATCGCTGTCGTGATCCCCCACCAAGCAAATTTAAGAATCATTGACGCCATCGCCTCTCGTCTTGCTGTTCCAAACGATCGCGTCTTCGTCAATTTGCACAAATACGGCAACACCTCAGCTGCCGCAATCGCCATTGCGTTAGACGAAGCTCACCGTGAAGGAAAAATGAAACGCGGCGACAAAATAGTTATGGTCGCGTTTGGAGCTGGACTCACTTGGGCTGCCGCCGCAATCGAGTGGTAGAGATTTTCTTTTTCACGACTGATCCCAGGGATCGTCACCCCAAAAGGTGCACCCGGCCACCCAGGCCTCATTTAAGTGCCCGTTTCGAGGGCGAAATTAAGCCTGATCCATTCCCTATTCTAAAAATTGCCATGCCATTTCAATTCAGTAGTTGACCCCGCCGACTGATAGCATGAAATGCTTCCCAACCAAACATCATCACTTTGAGCCAAGACTACCGGACCACTCCCACAGAAACCACCGGCATGCCCGGCGGAATTCCCTACATCATCGCAAACGAGGCGGCTGAACGCTTCTCCTTCTATGGAATGAAGGCGATCCTCTCCATCTTCATGGTGCAATACCTTTGGCTCATGGGAGACGCCCCGACCGAACAAATGTCGGAGGTGCTAGCGAGTGAGAATTACCACAAATTCAATAAGTGGGTCTACGCCACGCCATTCTTCGGTGCTCTTTTGGCCGATTTCTTTTTCGGTAAATACCGCGTCATCATTTGGCTCAGTATCGTCTATTGCGTCGGGCATGCCTGCCTCGCCTTGATGGGAGTATCAGGCTCCGCTGGCTGGTGGCTTTTCGCGGGACTTGCCCTCATCTGCGTCGGATCAGGTGGTATCAAGCCCTGCGTCTCAGCCCACGTCGGTGATCAATTCGGCAAATCCAACCAACACCTTCTCACCAAGGTCTTCAATTGGTTCTACTTCTCCATCAATCTTGGTGCTTTCCTCTCCATGCTCGCCACCCCATGGATTCTTGAGTGGCACGGCCCTCACCTCGCGTTTGGAATCCCCGGTGTCCTCATGGCCATCGCCACCCTCTCTTTCTGGCTTGGCCGAAAAAAATTCATCCACATCCAACCGGATTCCAAAAAATTCAAACGAGAACTCTGCTCGAAGGAAGGTCTCGGAGTCATCCTTCGCCTCCTTCCTCTCTATTTCTTTGTCGCCTTTTTCTGGGCTCTCTTCGACCAAACCGGATCCTCATGGATCTTCCAATCTCAGGATATGGATCGGCATTTTGTGATCGATTGGCTTCCCTCTCAAATTCAATCGATCAACTCCGTTCTGATTCTCACTCTCGTTCCCCTCTTTACTTTTTTCGTCTACCCCACTCTCGGGAAGTTCATTAAACTCACCCCCCTCCGAAAAATCGGCGTGGGCCTCTTCATCACCGTCTTCGCCTTCTCCATTATTGCTCTCATCCAAGTTTCAATCTCAAAAGGCAACACTCCAAATATCGGTTGGCAATTCCTTGCCTATCTCTTTCTAACCGCAGCCGAAGTCATGGTCTCAATCGTTTGCCTGGAGTATTCCTATACTCAGGCTCCACGAAATATGAAGTCACTCATCATGGCCATCTTCCTTCTCTCGGTCTCATTCGGCAACCAAATTACCGAATTTGTTAATTCCGTCATTCAGGTCGATGACCCCGTGATGGCATTTGCGGAAGAACTCAAAGACGGCGAGCACTCCCATCCTGGATTTGATGGAACAGTCGGAAACGAGGACGATATCATCATCACCCGCAAAGAGGGAAAAACCTCCAAACTCCAACTCCCTGACCAGGAAAAAATAGACCATGCCGCAAGTTTGATCACCGTCTGGGCAGAAGAAAACGACCTCACCCTTCCTACCACCGAAGAAGCCAAGACGCTTCTCTCTGGCCTTACCGATAGGTGGGGATCTGAGATCACTTACACGAGACTTGCTTCTCGCACCGCTCGTCTCGCCAGTAACGGACCTGATAAAGAGTCCGGTACCAAATGGGATATCGGCTTCATCATGGAGGCTCCCGACAAAGCCCTTCCCGCCGGAGAAAAATCGACCAAAAAAACCTGGCTCGAAAAACGAAGGGAATTCCTCGGGGTCGCAGAAGAGACTGAGGAATCCGACTCTCCGATTACCAAAACTGCCTACACTGGTGGTCAACCAAAGCTCGAAGGCCCGGCCTACTATTGGTTCTTCACCAGCCTGATGCTTGGAGCTGCCATCCTCTTTGTTCCTTATGCCATCTTCAGTAAAGAGAAGTCCCACCTTCAGTCGTAAATGATCACCGACTCGCATTGCCACCTCGGCTCTCAGAGATTCTCACCCGAAGAAATTCCCGACATCATCTCGCGCGCCACGGAGAATGGCGTTCACCGCATGATCACGCTCGCCACGAACGAGTCCGATCTCGCCATCAATCTTCAGATCGCGCACGACAACCCCGGTG
>KB912152.1 GCA_000383735.1 Verrucomicrobia bacterium SCGC AAA164-M04 | reverse complement strand
ACTCTCTACAAATCCATTCTGCCAGGGACAACCAGGTTCAATATAGAGCGTTCGAATCATTTCCTCGGCAAGCCACTGCTGCAGGGACTTCGCTACAAACTCGGGCCCATTGTCACTACGAATATGATCTGGAGCACCGTGACGCGCGATGAGTTCACTCAGATTTCAAAAAATTAGTAGCCTGTAAAAAAGTTATGATAAAAAAAGAAAGTTTGATCCCTAGTTACAGTCGTTATCGAAAAATTTTAAAATTTCATCGTCCTGGGAATCTAATACTCAGGGCCATGCAATATGAGGCTCTGGATAGTTGTGATACTTCTGGGAAGTTACTCGATGTTGGAGGAGGGCTAAAGTGTGATTATCGTGACTTGTTATCTTGTAAGGTTTATGAATCGCTCAACATTGACGCAGGAATTCAGCCGACTTGGGTGGTAGATGTTGGAGCTGCATTTCCAGTAGAAGACAATAGTTATGATACTGTTCTTGCTATGAATACTTTTGAGCATGTATTCGATGCCACATTCCTTTTGACTGAGATGACCCGTTCTCTCAAAAAGAAGGGGCTCTTTGTTGCTACTACACCTTTTATTTACATGATTCATGCTCACCCCAACGATTACTTCAGACCAACCAAATCTTGGTGGGAAGAAAAATTATCTGAATATGGTTTTGAAGAAATAGAAGTGCAACCATTAACCTGGGGGCCGAAGTCAAGCGCACACTGTGCGGTAGGCGTTAACGGGTTGGGTAAACGGCTAAAACTACGTTTGGCGTTTTATAGCGATATTATTTATTCTCTTCTCCGATCTCATAATCCAACAAAGCTTAATGAAACGCTGTCCCTCTTCCCTGCAGGCTATTTTGTCACTGCCGTCAAGCGATAGCGCCACCCTTCTGGCTTTCCCCAACAAAACCTTTAGTTTCTTTTACTGCTAAAGTAAAATCAACGGGTTTGGCAACGTTAACACGCAGAACATGCAAGACTTATCAATCAGCCACACCGTCGCCTTTTTCGGGGCGGCGTTTTTTTTGTCGGTAATTCTTACGAGAATCTTCATCGCGGTGGGGCCGCGTCTCGGGCTGATGGACGAGCCCGATGAACGGCGTGTTCATTTGACGCCGGTGCCTCGTGCCGGGGGATTGGCAGTCTGGATGGCATTTCTCATCGTCCTTTGGGTTGCTGATGCCATCTTCCCAAATCTATTTGTTGGGCTTCATGGCACCAAAAATATAGCTTGGACAATCTCGAGCTCGATTTTGATTTTGTTGGGCTTTATCGATGATCGGACGGGCCTCAAGCCGCTGGTGAAGCTGGGAGGGCAGGCGATTGCGGCGGCGGTTTTTTATTACATTTACTATCCCGAGGGGTTTTCGATCGCTGGCTTTGAGATTCCTCGTGTGGCGGCGTGGGTCATTTTTGTGATCTGGTGTGTCGGTTTGATCAATGCCTTCAATTTGATCGATGGCTTGGATGGTTTGTGCGGGGGGCTCGTGATCGTGAGCCTCAGCATGATTTTAGCAATTGCTTGGAGTAACGGGAACTGGAGAGATTCTGCTTTTATCATTATTATGATTGGAGCTGTTGCGGGTTTTCTAGTTTACAATTTTAATCCAGCGCGGATCTTTTTGGGAGACGCGGGTTCGATGATGCTGGGATTTTTTATCGCATCTTCAGCTAATGACATCGCCGGAGAACGAGCGCTCATTGGTTCGCTCATGCTTCCGATCGCGATCGCGGGGGTTCCGCTGCTGGATGTCATCCTGGCGATCTGGCGTCGCAGTTCGCGCCGAGAACTTCAGAAAACTCAGGGTGAGAAGAAAGAGGGTGGTGTTTTTTCAGCTGACAAAGATCACCTGCACCATCGTTTGCTCGAGATGGGGCTAAGCCAGCGGAAAGTGGCTCTCATTATCCAGCTCTTTGCGGTGATTATCGCAGGTTTGTGTCTTCTTCCGATGGTGGCTGGAGGCAGGGCTGTGGTGGTGACCATATTTGGATTCTTAATTGTTGGGCTCTTTAGTATTAACAACTTTGCGCGGATCGAGCTGACGGAGGCTGGCAATTTAATGCACGTCAAAATTAAGAGCCGAACTTTGGGGCTCTCGAATCGAGGATTACATTTTATTTATGATGTTGGGGCTCTCTTATTGGCCTGCTTTTTAGCGATGGTTGTTGAAACAAATTTTGGCCGCCGACTTGATGCGCAGCATGTTTGGTCAATCAATTATCTGCTCCTTTTTGTGGTCATCGGGATGGTTCTGTTAAAGATTGCTGATACCTACCGGCGAATTTGGAGCCGCCCGACTTTTGCTGACTTTTTTGTGGTGGGAGTGGTCCTCTCGATGTCGGGTCTTCTGGCCTCCTTAGTTTGGTCCTTGAACAAGGAGGATGTGACATGGTCCGATTATCGAGCGGGTTTGCTGGCCGGGCAGTTTTCTCTCTGGCTGGTGTTACTCCCCCGCGCAATCCCAGCTATGTTACGGGAATTTGCGGTGTGCGCGGACCGGCGGCGGTCCGGAGAGATAAAAGAAAATGCATCAAAAAAGCGGATCTTAGTCTATGGAGCTGGAGCCAATGGAGCCCACTTGATCGATTTTATCAAGGTCGGTGGGAGCGAACGAATCTCGAAGTTTCAGATTGTCGGCTTCTTGGACGAGCATCGAAGCTTCAGGGGGAGGCTTTTCCGATGCTTTAAGGTGTTTGGTGGTCTAGACCAACTGGGGGGGCTCAGGAAAAAGGAGCGGCTCGATGGGTTGGTGGTCACAATTTCTAATCTCGCGGACGAGCGGTGGGCGGAGCTGATGAATGAAACGAAGGCTCATGGACTAAAGCTTTATCGCTGGGGATGTGATAAAGATTTTCAATTGGTAGAAGAGGCCTCTAATGAAAATGAGAGCTCGGCTGAGTCTTGAGAATCAGAAGAGAGGCTGGTGCTTTTTGTTGCCGCGCTCCTTTTTGAAAGTGAAAGTAAAAGGGAGAAGCACTGCGACTTGTGATAGCCAAAGAATTAGCCTAGGTTTTCCAGGGCAACAGTTTATCGCCACTCACTTTTTCTAAATGGTTTCGCTTAATTATTTAATCTCAATGAACCTTCGGCGATTTCTGGTAGCTGTTTATTGCTTGCCTTTTATTGCGGCCTTCGCGGCTGAAGCCGACTTGTCCTGGACCGATTTATCACATGAGTATGATGGGCAGTTAAAATCTCCCTTAGTGACAACGGAACCTCCAAATCTCGAAGTCACCCTAGAGTATTTCCCAAGGTCAAATTCCGAGGTGCTTTTCCAGCGGATTCCTGAGATCGACCAACCTTCCTATCCCAGCTACGGGCTCAATGGTAAGTCGGACATAGGTCTAGGCGATCTCGTTGATTTACAAATAGATAATCAACGGCTGGAATCAGTCGACGTCGTGATGGTGAATTTTGCGCAAGCCACAAATTGGCCTCAACTTGCCGAGGAAAATTCTGAGGGATATCTTCACCCACTTACTCTGACGATCTATCGGGTCCTCGGTGATGATTTGTTCCTGGTGACCGAGAAAACTCAGGACTTTCTCATTCCTTGGCGGCCTGCGACCTTGGATGATGGCGGGGAATATCCCTTTGGCGGTAGGGCCTTTCGGGCACGATTCAATTTCACGGAAGAGAAGTTTTTGGCGGGTAATCTCGCCCTTGTGATTTCCTACAATACCAGCCAAGGCGGTCCAGCACCTCTCGGTGTGGCTGGCCCTTATGATGGTCTCAATGTCGCTTTGAATGATGACACTCCATTGGTTGGAAGCGATGATAATCCTTCTCGGGTGGTCCGGCAGACTGCCAGTCGCATCTATCAATCTGGAGCTTTTGGAACAAGGGCTCCGATGTTCGTGGTGCGTGGGTTTCCCGCTTCTCCTGCAACCGGCCAGCCCATCGAGGCAGGCGGTTATCTTGTTCGGGCCACTGTTGATGACGGCGACTTTACAGCCGAGGCCTACGAAAACTTTGAGATTACCCCACAGGAAGTTGAGCTTGAATTGCTTGGGGTGCGCCAAGTCGCTGATGGGTCCCCTAAGGCCATCGAAGTGGCCGAGATTCCGGAGGGGTCTTCGGTCGAGGTGGTCTTTGCGAAGCGGGATGATCTCCCGGTCGAGGAGGGACTCTATCCCTTCTTCGTGCGCCTGAGCGGAGGAAATTTTTCGGGTTCCCGATCCGGAGTGATGCGTCTGGTGGCTGATGAGGATATTTCGCCGCTCGTGATCACTTCAATTTCTACTGCTGCTAATGGTGATGTGTCGCTCACGTGGAACTCGCGGGAGGGGCAAACTTATGCGATTTTTGCAAAGGATAATCTGAACGAATCTGATATTAGTCTATGGGATGAGCTCGACGGCAGCATTGAATCACAGGGTGCTTCAACAACAGCGGTGATTTCGAGCGAAGTCATTCACTCGATCACCGATATCGGTAGAATATTCTTCCGAGTCCGCAAGCAGCTATAGCATCAATCAAAATTACGATTTCTCAAGACTGCCCGTTTAATCGCGGGCGGTCTTTTGTATTTTATATTGAGAGGGCTCTCTCAACCCTTGCTTTTCTTTTTCTTTTTTCTCTTTTCATCTTCCGTTTCAAGAAGTTTGAAGTGGGGACGTTGACTCTCTCGGCCGAATTGTATTGGTTTATTTCATGATCGGTTTTTCGGAAAGGGCAAGTGGCGAGGTTTCGCCTCCCCGGGTCGGCTTGTTTTTGGTCGGGACGATTTTCTTGGTGGTCTTAGGAGCGTCCGCGCCTTGGCATCTCCGAATCGGCATGGCCCTTCTCCCTCTGGGGCTCTTGATGGTGTTCTCTTCTCGCGTGGTTCGTTTATCCCGCCCCTCCTTGCTTCTAGGATGTGGAATGGTTCTTCTCAGCTTGGGTGCTTTTCTACCTGCTGATCTTATTGGTCGCCCTGGCTGGCGAGAGGGATTGGAAGCACTTGGCGTGGAAACCGGAAAGCTAAACGTCATCCAATGGCAGATGGCCATAGAATATCATGTGGTCTATTTCTTTTTAGCTTTTGCCGCGTTTTGGATTTTAGGGCTTCGCTTTTCTACGCGCGCCACTTCTCAATTGGCGATGGGGTTTGTGATGGCGGTGGCTTTCTACGCGATCATCGCAAAAATTTCTGAGAATCAACTAGCGCTTAATCGAGGGGGGAGAGAGACTTTCGGTTTTTTCCCCAATCGAAATCATAACAGTAATCTTCTCAGTCTAGGATTTGTTTGCGGGCTCGGGGCTTTCTTTCAAGCGATCCGTTCCAAGCAATTTGTCCGGATGGCCATCCTGCTGATTTCCAATGGAGTGATCCTCTGGGCGGTCTTCAGTTGGAACATGAGCCGGTCGGGAATCGTTTTGTGCCTCCTGGGGCCCTGTTTGTGGTTTATCGGTTTGGGGTGGCGGTATTTCGGGAAAAATGAGCTCAAGGCCTTCGCTTTGATCATTCTTCTGGGAGTCGGGATGTTTGTCCTCAACCAATTTGGCGTCAAAGAACGGCTTTCCGGCACCGTCGAAAAAATCGAGGAGACTTTTGCTGGTGAAAATGCCGCCGATGACGAGGAACAAGTCGCCTCCCTAGACGATGTCGATTTCCGGGTTCCGATTGCTCGGGATACTTTTCAGCTGATTGGGGGCTTTCCTCTGACAGGGGTGGGTTCAGGTCAGTTTCGTTGGGTCTTCCCGCAGTATCGCGATCTGACCGTCACGGCTCATACTTCCGTGGCTGCCCATCCAGAAAGTAGTTGGTATTGGCTGGCTGCAGAATGGGGGCTTCCCGCGGCTCTTTGCCTCTTGGTGTTGGTGATCCTCATCTATGTGGGTGGGTATCGGAACATCCGTGAACGGGGCAATCGTGATCGCGCGCTCCGTTTTGGCTGCCTCGTCGCTTCAGCAATGGTCCCATTGCATTCTCTCTTTGATGTTCCGGCCCATCGCCCCTCGCTTTTGCTCGCTTCTCTCGTTCTCTTCGTGATTTCCCAGAATCACCAAGCCGCCCCAGAGCTCGCGCCCAAAAAATGGTCCCGGGCTCTCGGAGTGGTCGTCGGATTATGCCTAATGACAACAGGCGTTCTTTTACTTGGAGCAACTTCCTTTGGTTGGAGAAAGCCTCTCATTGTGCAATCTGCTGAGGACCTAGCCGAGGGAGCGGAACTTTATAAGAAGATCAAAGAGGAGGCTAATCCGCTCAATCCACTCCAAAGCCTCCCGATGAGGAAAGAGGTCGTTGAAGTGGCGGGTCAAATCACGGCAGATGTGCCTCTCGATGGCCGGCTATACCGTTTGCGGGCACTTGCCTCGCTTCCACTAGTCGACCGGAACAAAGAAACCGCTGCAGATTTTGCGATCGATCGCGCCCTCATTCCTTTTTCTATTCGTATTCCCAAGATCCATGCCGCGGCCTCACTTCCTTATCTGGATGAGGAAGTCGCAAAGGGCTGGGAGGCTGCGCTTAAGAATGCCGATCGGATTGATGAGATCAAAGGTGAGACGAGTCGTGATCGAGATGCGGTAATTCGATCAATCCGTTCGGTGGTGCGAAAAAATCCAAGATTTGAAGCGATGGCCCTCAAGGTTATAGGAATCGAGAAATTTGAGTAATCTGGAGTGGTGAGAATAGGTTTTATTTGATCGGTGGAAGCATCCGTGGTTAGGGGATAAAAAGAAAATTATACTATTTTAGCTCTGTTAGATTTAGGCAGTAAATAGAATTTAAAAAGACCGCTCGAGACACAGCTTGTTTGCTGGTTCGAGCGGTCTTTTTTAATTTGAGTGTTTAAATAAATGAATTTAAGCAAGATTCCAAGTCGTCCCCCGACCTTTCCCTGTTGGCCTTACATGCCCTTCGCTTTTCAATCGGCTGAGTAGTGGTGAGGCGGTTTCGTTAATCTGCGCACTAATCTCTCCAGCGGTAATTCCAGGGTGCTGCCTTATGAGGTCTTTGACCCTAGTGAGTAACTCTTGGGTCGCCTCTTTCGTTCGGCGGGTATTGTTTTTACTTGATCGGCGCTTTGGTGATTTTTCGATATCAACGCCTAAGGCGCTTAGCTTTGCATTTAATTCAGCACGGATATTTTGTATTTCATTTTCAAGAGCCGTGATTTTATCTTTATATTCTGCTTTAATTTGATTCGCTTTCTTTTCCTTGAACGAATCTAATTGTGAGAGAAATTCGGGGTTAGTCGATAATTCGAGAAGTCGTTCCATCTCTTGATCCGTCGCGCTATTGCTTTCTGTATTAAACATGTAATTATAATTATAATTAAGTCCATTAATTACAAGTAATTGTTGGTTTAAAAATTTCAGCCTCTCCTCGCGTTGCGACCTTCATCGATGAGCTTCCAGAAGTGCTTTGAATCGGCCAGTGCTTCGTCTTCTCCTACGGGGAGTTTCAATCGGAAAAGAAAGTCATTAAAAGTTCCGCGGTGAAGGACCCGGTGCACGACGACTTGTTCGTCGACGGCCTCGAAATAGAAGCGCCATTCCTGAGTGCGAAATCGGTAAAGGGTTTTGCCATCGCGCTCGATCTTTCCAAAGCGCTCGTCCTCAAGATGCTCCAAATCATCTCGCGTCACCTTGAATTCATCGAGGAGCTCGAGTTGTTCAAGGGTGTCAAGCTGGGAGATTTCAGCCGCACTGATTTCGTTGAAGACGATCTGTAGCACGGCGGGACCATAGGCAAATTTTTCGCCGGACTCAAACTTCGTGAAACAAAAGGATGAAATGAGTACAAAAGAACACTATATTGTATTTGGTGATATCGAAAATCTACAGTGCTGCTTTGCGTGGGGTCGAGGCGGTTGAAGTCGAGGTGGAGGTCGCGGCGCGTGAAGCTGACGGCGCCAATGCTGGTCGTATTAATATTGTGGGCCTCCCTGACGCCGCGGTCCGGGAATCGGGTGATCGCGTCACCACTGCGATTCTCGCTTCCGCTCTCAATTTTGTTTACGGCGTCCATACTGTTAATCTGGCCCCAGCCGACCTTAAAAAAGAGGGCCCATCTTTTGATCTCCCGATCGCACTTGCCATGATTGCTTGCGAACAGGAGGAGGAATTATCCCAGGCTCGTGACCTCATGATCGTGGGTGAACTCGCGCTTGATGGCACTTTGCGTCCGGTCAAGGGAGCACTCTCGATTGCCCTCGGCGCGAAAGCGGCTGGCCGGAGACGGCTCCTCCTACCCGAGCAAAATGCCCGGGAGGCCGCGATGGTTTCCGGCCTCGAAGTTTATGGGCTGAGGTCTCTTCATGAGGCTTGGCAATTTGTGACTGGGAAGGAGGCCACGCAAGCACCCGAGCCCCGGCCCACTCTCGTCCAATCGAACAATCGTGAACATGCTGCCGATTTTGATGAGGTCAAAGGGCAGCACAATGTGAAGCGTGCGCTCGAGATCGCGGCGGCGGGCGGTCATAATATTTTGATGGTCGGTCCTCCGGGAACTGGCAAATCGATGTTGGCGAAACGGATGCCCGGGATCATGCCTGACCTGAGCGAGGACGAAGCGATCGAGACGACCCGGATTCATTCCGTCGCGGGACTTCTGGATGCCCGCGAAGGCCTCGTGTCTGGACGACCCTTTCGGGCCCCTCATCACACCATCTCAGATGTTGGTCTGCTCGGCGGTGGGACTCACCCTGGCCCCGGAGAAATCTCGCTCGCCCATAATGGAGTTCTCTTTCTCGACGAACTTCCGGAGTATCGTCGCTCCACTCTCGAGGTCCTTCGTCAACCTCTCGAAGATGGACGGGTCACGATCTCACGTGCTGCGGGAACCTATAATTTTTCGTCCAAATTCCTTCTCGTTTGCGCCCTGAATCCCTGTCCGTGTGGGTTCTTTGGCGACCCCGTGCGACAGTGCCGCTGCTCACCCCGCCAGGTCGAATCGTATCGCGCCAAGATCTCTGGCCCGCTCCTAGATCGCATCGATCTGCACGTCGAAGTCCCGCAGATCGATTACAAGCAGCTGTCTTCGAACGAGCAAAGCGAGCCGTCGGCCATGGTCCGGAGCCGTGTCAGTTCGTGTCGCTCGCTCCAGGGTGACCGCTTTGAGGGGATTCCCGAGGTCCGAACCAACTCTGATATGGGCCCCAAGGTGATGCGTCAGCACTGCGCCGTGAGCGCTGAGTGCTCGCTCCTCCTTGAACAAGCAATGGAGCAGCTCAATTTCTCGGCCCGGGCCCATGATCGAATTCTAAAAGTGGCCCGCACCATCGCGGATCTCGCGGGCGCAGGTGAGTTGAGCTCAGACCATGTTCTCGAGGCGATTCAATACCGCTCGCTCGATCGGAAGTTAAGTTTCTCCTAGGCTGAGAGGAGTGAATTCTGATTTATCTATTATTTGGAAGAGCTGCTTAAATCTTTATTTGCGAAGAAGCCCCCGGATCTTTTCCGGGGGATGTTTTTAATTACGGGGTTTGCCGTACTTGGATTTTCCAGTCTATACTCACGTGTGAAGGTTCCCGAAAATGGTCTTGTGATTGGTGCCGATGGGAAGGCTCGTTGTTGGTGGTGTGGCGATGATGAAGAATACATCCGCTACCATGATCAAGAATGGGGGAGGGGAACGACCGACGACTTCCGCCTCTTCGAAAAAATTTGCCTTGAAGGATTCCAAGCCGGACTTTCATGGCTCACGATCTTACGGAAGCGGGATAACTTCCGTGCTGCTTTTGCCGATTTTGATTTTCACAAAGTTGCTAAGTTTGGCGGTTCCGATGTTGAACGTCTCGTTCTCGACTCCGGGATTGTTCGGCATCGGGGCAAGATCCTCTCGACCATCAATAATGCGAAACGTGCCCTCGAGCTTCTCAGCGAGTTCGACGATCTCTATTCTTATTTCCGCCAATTTAAGCCCAAATCACAGCCTATCAGGGTGAATGCGGCAATCCCAAGTCGCACGCCCGAATCTACCGCTCTCAGCAAAGACCTCAAAAAGCGCGGTTGGTCTTTTGTGGGCCCCACCACTGCATATGCCTTCATGCAGGCCATGGGCTTGGTAAATGACCATGTTCAAGGTTGCCATCGTTCTTAAATAGGGGGGCGAGCATCAATTTGGCTCATCCGGAGAACGAAGTCCGTTCATAATCTAGATTTTGGGGTGCACTTAGATCCTGAATTGTAAAATTTTATTCCTTTAGGTTTCTTAAGTTTAGGCTCGAAACTCATCAGGAAGGCTGACTTGATTCTAGTTTTTTGAATAATCTTTGCTGTTTTTGGAATCTCTAACAGATCTCACTTTTTTTTTGGCCCAAGAGATTCAATTTGACACGCCCCCTAATCGAGTGGGTAACCCTCTGGGTCGCCTATAAAACCGAGGAAAAGTCGATTTTACATTTTTTTTGGCAAGTGCCGAAAAGGGCGCAACACCACAACATATAGTAGTGTGAATAATTTGTGTATACTACATGAGCAAATTTGCCCTTGCCCAAAACCTAAATTTACCTTTAGTCTATCTGTCGATCCGAGCTTTTCCCTGATAATCAGGATTTGCGAAGTAAGCAGCCTGAAACACCCGCACCACCAACTATTTAACCATGTCAACGACCACCATAAACCTTGGAGACCGGACTTTTGTTCTCGATAAAGACAAAGCTGATGCCGCCATCGCTTCTAAATCCGTCATTAACGGCCGCGATACCATGTTCTTCAACATGCTCCCCTTAAAGTATCAGTGGGCTTATGACCTTTATAAAAATATGAAGGGCAATCACTGGGAGCCCGAGGATATTCAAATGCAAACTGATATTCAGCAGTGGCAGGGGAGCGAAATCTCTGATGTCGAGCGCTGGATCATCAAGATGGGCATCGGATATTTTTCAGCGGCCGAGGGCATCGTCGGTGACAACATTCTCCACGTGGTCCGCGAGCTTGTGACTGCTCCCGAGCTCAAGCTCGTCCTCGGTCGTCACGCTCACGAGGAAAACATTCACGCTGACAGTCTCGTTTACATGATTTCATCACTCGGCATCAACCCACACGAGTGTGAAGCGATGTTTGAGGACATCCCGACCATCAAGGCTAAGAACCATTTCGTTGTCTCAAACTCTCGTGCGCTTCGCCGCGATGTCGACCTCACCATTCTCGAAAACAAGCAGGCTCTCGCTAAGAACATCTTCATGTTTGGCCAAGTCATGGAAGGGACTCAGTTCTATGGTCTCTTTGGAATGATACTGAGCCTCTACCGCCAGAATAAATTCCCGGGGATCGGCCAGATGTTCCGCTATACTTTGCGAGACGAATCCAATCATATTAATGTTTTCCTCAATCTCTTAAACTCCCTTGTCATGGAGAATCCTGACATCATGACTCCCGAGTTCAAAGAAGACCTCCGCCAGACCATGGCCGAAGGGGTTCGCCTCGAAAAAGAGTTCATTCGTGACTGCCTGCCCGTCGATTCGGTCGGCCTCTCGGTCGCAGAGTTCGAGCAATACATCGACTACATCTCCGATCGTCGCCTCGTCAATTGCCACCTCGAGCCTCTCGCGGGCGGCAATGTTGAAAACCCATTCCCGTGGCTTTCCGAAGCGATCGATCTCAAAAAGGAGCAAAATTTCTTCGAAGGAAAGGTGACTGAATATCAGAAGGCTTCGGCCCTCGAAGATTCTGGTTACACCGACGACGATCTCTAGCCCGCTTTTGGCGGGAGTTTGAAGGTTCGATTTCCAACCTTCAAACTCCGCAGCCAGATGCTGCGGAGCCTGATTTTTGATCTGGGCCCGCCAACCCCAAGATCCCTCGATCAACCATTCTTGTGTCCCTTGTTTCTGATTAATTCCCTTCATCTACTGAGTCCTTCCAATCTTAATTTCCGCCCACTTTCCTTTTGATCCTTATTTAGTCCTGCCTCATGTACCGCTCCTTATCCCTCTCCGAAGACCAAGCTCTCAAAGAAACAGTCGCTAACCGCGCCGCTGCCAGTACTCCTTTTGCCTGGCGCGAAATCCTCGCGGCCGCTGAGCGCAATCCCATCCCTGAAATCACCGTCACGCGTGCAGGAAATGAAGAACAGTTTTCCCTCGCCGACGTTGCTGATGCAATCGGCGAATCTCTTACTAACCTTTTGATCTCTCGCGAGACCCCCGAGGATGATATCTTCTCCGAACAAAATCGGTCTTTCGTTTCCGCGGTGGCCCACCGCGTTTCCAAATCTTTGATGAACCAGGTCCAGCGTGGGGGGAACCTCAAGCTCTCGCAAAACGACCTCTACCTCCTCATTGAAAAGGCTCTCATCGAAAATGACGCTTACGATGTTGCTAAATCTCTCATCTTTAAGCGTTCCCTCGAATCAACTGGCGAAATTTCGGTCGATGCCGAACCACAGGAGCAAATTGCGGTCCGCCTGATTCGTCGTAACGGCAATGTCGTCCCTTGGTCTGAAAGTAAGATCGAGCAAGCGGTCGCCCGAGCCTTTCTCACCTTGAAGGAAGACCCCGCTCCTGCTCTCGCAGTGGCCCATGCCGTGACCGACCGCGTCAAAGATGGCGACCAAGCCTTCGTCCATATCGAAGACGTTCAGGATATCGTTCAGGAGGAGCTCATGAAGCAGGGGCACTACAAGGTCGCTGCGCACTATGTCCGCTACCGCGACGAACGGGCCCGTCTTCGTGCGGAAAATCCGGTCGAGGTCGAGGACCCAGCTCAGGAATCTTTCGTCACCGTCACAACCGATGGGACTTCCGAGTTTTGGGATGGCGCCGAGCTTAAAAAGCGCATCCAATTCGCGATGATCGGCCTCAAGCTTTCTGTGAGTGAAGAGGAAATCGAGCATGAACTCCGGCGCTCGATCGGTGCCGAAATTTCACGCGAGGACCTGAAAAAAACCATCATCCTTAACTCGAAGACCCTCCTTGAAAAGGATGCTGACATGGCCAAGTTTGCGGGCCGCATCCTTCTATCTTATATCTACGAGGAAGTCTTGCCGTGGAATATCCAGACCGATGGCATTGAGTCTCTCAAGGAAGCTCATCGTCAAAACTTCAAAGCCTACCTCCTCCATGGCGTCGAAATCGGACGCCTGAGCCAGGATATCCTCGATAAGTATGATATCGAACGCCTTGCCGATGCCCTCGATCCGTCTGCCGATCTTGACTTCGATTTCCTAGGCATATCGACCCTTTATGACCGCTACCTGAACGTCGACAAAACGGGCGACAAACCACGGAGGATGGAAACTCCGCAGTTCTTCTGGATGCGCGTTTCGATGGGTCTCTTTAAGGCTGAAAAGAGCAACGCCGAAGACTGGGTCATTCGCCTCTACAACCTCTACAAAGGGCGCCGTTTCTGCTCCTCCACCCCAACTCTCTTCAATTCTGGCACTCTGCATAGCCAGCTCTCGAGTTGTTACCTCTACAAGGTCGATGACTCGATCGAGTCCATCATGCACCGGGGTATTGCTGAGAATGCCTTCCTCTCGAAATGGGCCGGAGGGCTCGGAGGGTCTTGGACCGCGGTTCGCGGCACTGGTGGCTATATTCAGGGCACCAACGGGGAATCACAGGGCGTCATTCCTTTCCTCAAGCTGCACAACGACCAGCTCATCGCAGTGAACCAGGGAGGCAAGCGTCGCGGCTCCGGTTGCGCCTACCTAGAGTCTTGGCACAACGATATCGAAGACTTCCTTGAGCTTCGCGTCAACACCGGGGACGAGCGCCGTCGAACCCATGACATGAACACTGCCAACTGGATCCCTGATCTCTTCATGAAGCGCATGGAAGCGCGGCAACCGTGGACTCTTCTCCGCTCCAATGAGTGTTCTGATCTCCACGATCTTTATGGCAAGGCTTTCGAACAGCGCTATCTCGAATACGAAAAAATGGCCGAAGAAGGTAAGATCTGGTCCCGGAAAGTTGAAGCGATTGAGCTCTGGAAAAAGATGCTCAAGATGATCTTCGAAACTGGTCACCCTTGGATCACTTTCAAGGATCCCTGTAATCTTCGTAGCCCGCAAGATCACACTGGTGTGATCCATTCTAGTAACCTCTGCACTGAGATCACTCTCAATACCAGCGACGAAGAAACTGCGGTTTGTAACCTCGGTTCGGTGGTCCTCGACACCCACATCACGAAGGATGGCATGCTTGATCATGAGATGCTCCGCGAGACTGTCACGGTTGCGATCCGCGCACNGAAACAGTCGCTAACCGCGCCGCTGCCAGTACTCCTTTTGCCTGGCGCGAAATCCTCGCGGCCGCTGAGCGCAATCCCATCCCTGAAATCACCGTAGGTGTCGACGATGATCTTACGTCCAGTCAGCCCGGCGTCACCCTCCGGCCCCCCGGTCACGAATCGTCCGGTCGGGTTAATAAGATACTGTGTATCATCGCTGAGCAAGTCACCCGGGATAATCTTTTCAATGAGATCACGCTTGAGAATCTCACGCATTTCAGGCGTATCAATCTCAGCTGCATGCATCGTAGAAACCACCACTGCGGTAACACTCACAGGCTTCCCATCGACATACTTCATCGAGACCTGAGTCTTAGAATCCGGACGAAGCCAGGTGTGCACTCGATCCTTTCCAAGATTGGTCAATGCCTCACCCAAGCGATGAGCATAAGCGATGGGAGCGGGCATCAGTTCTTCGGTCTCGTTGGCAGCATAGCCAAACATGATCCCTTGATCTCCCGCACCTTGCTCGGCGGTATCTTTGTGATCTGCGGCATCGGCATCCACCCCTTGCGCAATATCCTGAGACTGCTTGCCGAGAAGATTCATGAAGAAAAGGCCATCGGCATCAAACTTGGAAGTATAGCTATATTCCGTGTTATCAGCATATGCTTTGTCATATCCAATTTTCCGAACAGCCTCGCGAGCAACCTCTTCGTAATTAAACTTGGCGCCAGTCGTAATCTCTCCGGCAAGGACAAGGACGTTGTCTTTCACAAGAGTTTCACAAGCCACACGGGACTTGGGGTCTTGCTCAAGACAAGCATCGAGGATAGCATCGGAGACAGTATCACAGACTTTGTCTGGGTGTCCTTCGGTGACGGATTCTGAAGAGAAAATGAAGCTTTTGCTCATGGGTCTTTTTTTGATATCATCGAATCGCGATTCGATGATGCGAATTAAGCCACCAATCACATGCCGTCAATTCTCAATTCCCTTAAAATGATCTCTGACCCCACGCGGTTGCGGATTCTACTGCTGCTCGGAGACGAATCACTTTCAGTCGCCGAGCTCCAGCAAATCCTCGGAATGGGGCAGTCGCGGATTTCGACACAGCTCTCCCAGCTCAAAAAAGAGGGGCTCGTCGCCGATCAACGTTCGGGGAAAAACAACATTTACTCGGCCCAAATTCCTCCCGCCCTCGCAAAAATCATCCGCGAGGCCGGCAGCGAGCTCCCCGAATGCGCGAAAGATCAATCATCCCTCCGGCACATCCTCCGGAAACGAAAAGACCAAGTGCGAGCCTATTTTGACGAACTCGCCGGAAAATTTGGTCGCGAATACGTCCCCGGCCGGTCCTGGAAAGGGCTTGCCGAAGCGATGCTCAAAATTCTCAACTACGATACCGTCGCCGATCTTGGAGCGGGCGAAGGCACCCTTTCCCAGCTGATCGCCCAACGAGCCAAGAAGGTCATCGCGATCGATAACTCAGAAAAAATGGTCGAATTCGGCCAAAAGCTCGCCAAAGAAAACGAGCTCCCCAATCTCGAATATCGTCTTGGCGACATCGAATCCCCACCGATCGACGATTCCTCCGTCGATCTCGCCATCCTTTCCCAAGCCCTCCACCATGCTGAGCAACCGTCCAAGGCTCTCTCAGAAGCTCACCGCATTCTCAAACCTGGAGGTCGCCTCATCGTCCTAGACCTCCTCCAGCACACTTTCGAAAAAGCACGCGAACTCTACTTCGACACTTGGCTTGGTTTTCCCGAAGCCGAACTTGCAGAAATGATCACCTCCGCCGGATTCTCAGAGGTCGAAACAGCAATCGTTGATCGCGAGGAAATCCAACCAAATTTTCAGACACTGCTTGCCAGTGCCGCCAAATGAAACCCTTTTGGAATTTCCCCTTCATTCTTTCGCTCATCGCCCTTCTCGGCGCCTGTTCGGTCACCATCCCCAACGCCCGGCCTCCAGCCCCAACCTTCCCCCTACCCCCAGTGCCTCAGGCCGTCCCTGTGGCTCTCTCCGCTCCCGCCCCCATCTCTACTTCTACCCCATCAGAAATTACTCCCAAAGATCCTCCTCCGCCTCCAATCCTGGAAGCCCATTCCCCACAAAGGCACTCTCTTAAAGTCAGCTCAGCCTCGCTCAACGGCACCACCTTCACCGCTCTCACTTTTGATCGCCGAGATTACTTCCTAAAAGTCATTGACCAAAAAGAAGGTCCCGGCACCGAATTCGCTCGCGCTGAATTTGCAGGGCGAGGAAGCCTTGCCGCGATCAACGGCGGATTTTTTAATCCCGATGGTTCGCCCCTCGGCCTTGTCATCACCGATGGACAATCAAGAGGAGCATTCAACTCTCACTCTTTTTTGGGGACTGGCATCATCGATGGAGAAAACACCATCCTTTCCCATCGTAAGAACTATCAAAAATCATCTGAGCTCCTCCAGTCCGGGCCGCGTCTCGTTTGGAATCAAGAGCGCCTCATTGGCCTCTCAAAATCTAGAGAACGTCCTAGATCCTTCGTAATTTGGGATGGTCACAACCACTTTGGGATCGGCCATGCCGACCGTGCCACTCTTCAGGGACTTGCCAACAATCTACAAGCTCAACCCTTTGAAGGGTTTCATATCAAATACGCCATCAACCTCGATGGCGGCACCTCATGCGACCTCTGGGTTTCGAACCAAATCCCAGGCGGAGGATTTACCCGAAGCTCCCTTTTTAGAAAAAAGGCGAGGAATTACCTCGCCCTCCGAAAACGATAGGAAGCGGTCTGACGACCGTCCATAAGGTCCTACTTCGACCACGTCTTCCAAACCCCGTCGATTTTCTCAACCGAAGGGAGCTTCCCGTCTAAAATCAGGAATCCGTAATCCAGCTCGAGTGCATCGCCCTTCTTAATCTCTTTCTCAAAGAAGGCTCCAAACCGGCCGTAATCCCGGTAGGCCGAGTGCACCGTTCCCTTAGGATTGGTCGGCGCATTCATATGGACCACCCCATACTCTTTCCCACCGAGGGTGTAATTCTCGGCAGCCCAAGGGAGATCCTTAACCCCCTTCACTTTGGTCACGCCATTCGGAAAAAGATACTTCGTCTTCTTCTTCTCCACTTCGTTCGCTGGACGATACTGCACTCCCGCATGCTCAGGGTCCCCTTTCAAAAAGACATCACCCTTCACTGGAGACAGCTTGGTATGAAAATCAATCATCAGCCGCCCACCGTGTTTCCCTTCCGAAACCATAAAGGTTCTTTCCTCCTCCATAAATGGCTTGGCAGCTTCGTCCATCCAATGGGTTACCGAGGTGAAAACCGCCGTGCCCTCTTTGACCTCTTGCTTCAAAAACTTTTGGTGCACAATGTCGCCCCCTTTCATGTGCCAGCGATCGTAGCTCTTTCCATTCGCCTGTGTCTTGCTCCAGCCAATAAAGATCCCGCGGTGGTGAGTGAACTGACCACCTGCGCCCTTCGTGATCGGCTTTTTTCCTTCGGCATCAAAAACATGTAGATAAGGCTTATAGGTCTCGTGATGCTTCTCGGGCGTCGAAGTATCGTGTTCATACATATAACGAACTAAAACCTTCCCGTCTGACACCACATCGAGATGCTTCCCTTTGCTATCTTTAAACTCCAGGGCCCCGAAAAGAGGCGAAAACATCAAGGTGCCGGCAAGAAAACTAGAAAACTTCATGTGAACAGGACGCATCATAAGACGACATTATTTCAAAGGTCTTGCTTTTCTGTCGGAAGAGGAAGCGGTGGAACTCGAAATTTCCTCCCATTTAAAATCGCTCCGACCCACGTATAGCGAATCGCAAATTCGTAAATCACAAGCAAAACAGCGGTCACTCCCCCGATGACAATCACCAGCTTAATGATTAAAGGAATCTCCCAACCACTAATCAAAATCTGTACCGCAATCATCACCGGAACGTGTGCCAGATAGAGCCAATAGGCTGAATCCGAAAGGTATCGCACCTTAGGGTTACCTTGGTTCAAAAATGCCCGGAAAAACCCCATCATGGCAATGATTGTCGTCCAGGCAAACCCGCTCGCAAGCCACGGCACAGCATCGCCCCCGCCCTCAAGAAGCTCCATCCCATACAACCCAAGAACCAAGGAAAACAACAACCATAGAGGCCAATAACGGCCGACCTTTTCCTCCCAAATTCCTCTGCCAAAGCACATCGCTCCAAAAAAGAAGAAGATCGCATAGTAGCCCAATAACGGAGGCCATGGAACAAACCCGACCGCGGTAGTCGGCCCGAACTCTCCCGGCATGAGGGTTTGAAACCACCAAGTCAGCGGGATCAACCATAGCAAACATCCTGGTACACTGATCAAGAAGTCGGGCAAACGCTGTTTGAAATTCCTCGCGAGTAGCGCGACTGGCAAAAAAATCGCGAGGAGCCACAGAAGGTAGTGGAGGAACCATAGGTGGTGAAGAATTGGAATAAAGGCTAACAACTTATACCACCCCCATGGATCACCTTTT
>KB912151.1 GCA_000383735.1 Verrucomicrobia bacterium SCGC AAA164-M04 | reverse complement strand
GGAGGTTGGAAGGACCAAAATTGGCGCCCTTTATTGAGGTCGATTTGGGTAGTGGTTTTATTGGTTTTTTTTTCGCGAGGGTCAGGGGCACCCATCGCAATCCATGACTTGAGATGCTGAATTTTAGAATCTGGGAGCCGGTTTCTAGGTGGCATTTCTAAGTCGCTATTGGTGTAGGAAATGGCGTTGAGGAGAAGGGAGTCCTCGGGTTTTCCAGGGATAATAGCGGGGCCGGAGTCACCACCGGTTTGCCACCCGGTGCGTGAATCAAGGTAGAGGTTGGCTTTCAGCTCCTTAGCGTCGGCGGAGTGACATTCGTAACAGTGCTCGACAAAGAGAGGACGAATGTGGGTTTCAAAATATTCAATACCCTCCGAATTATTGGCGTGAACCATCGAGCCACTCGCGAGAAAGGCGAGAGTGATTTTTAGCTGACGTAAGTTGCCAAACATAGATCAAATGAGGTCGAAAAAAGCGACAAGGCCACTTGGGAAGATGGAGTGCAGATGCTAAATACGGAAGAATCGAGCACAATTGTTCATTTTCTGTTCAGGTTATACAGGCTAAGCTTGAGAAAATATGAGAGTGCTTGTAGTTGAGGATCAGGACGATCTGCGTGAGGTGGTGGTGGAGACGCTACGCGAGGAATCCTTCGCGGTAGATGAATCGGCGGATGGTGAAGAGGGTCTCTACAAGGCGCTGAACTGGGATTACGATATCGTGGTTCTTGATGTAATGATGCCGGTGATGAACGGCTGGGAGGTCTTGGATGGATTACGTAAGGAGAAACAGACACCGGTCCTGATGCTGACGGCTCTTGATCAGGTGTGTGATAAGGTAAAGGGTCTGAATCATGGGGCGGATGATTATTTGGCAAAACCTTTTGATTTGACGGAGTTGGTGGCACGGGTGAGAGCGGTGATGAGAAGGAAGGGCGGTGACCATTGCCCGGAGGTCACGGTTGGTAATGTTACGATCAACACGACGGCTAAGACTCTGCGGCTAGGTGATAAGGAAGTGGAGGTGACCGCACGAGAATTTGCGATGGCAGAGTTATTAATCAAGCACCGTGATGAAGTCGTGACACGTGATTTTTTATACGACCATCTTTTCGACGAAAATGATGAGTCGATGTCAAACATGCTTGATGTTTATGTTTACAAATTACGTCAAAAATTTGGCAAAAGTTTTATCAAGACGCGTCGGGGTCAGGGGTATATCGTTAAATCAAGTTAGATGGGTATTTTTCCGCAATCGATTCGCTGGCGTATTCAGCTTTGGTATCTCCTTCTTTTGGCGGTGATTATCGCGGCGTTGTTGGCAGCATTTCATCGTAACCAACGTGAGATTAAATATCAGGTTCTTGATCGCGAGCTGAGTAATCCGATCACGCGTCTTTTGCCGAATCTGGAGAGACGCCCCGAATCTCCTCCGCGTGGTCGACGATTACCGAGGCCGGATCTTTTGGAAGATTTTGAAGATGAGCTTCGACCCGGTCTCGAGGTTGGCGGTCGGCGGAGTCCGCGTGGGCCCGATCCTTTGGAGCGCCGCCGGGTAAACTTAGATGAAATAGTGGAGGAGCTTGCGGAGAATGGGGTCTTTGTGATTCACTGGAGTCGGGGTGGTGAACTACGTTTTGCTTCGGAGAATTCACCGGAGGGACTGAGATCGTTTCCAGATAAGGTTTCTAGGGAAGGGGATCGTGTTTCGAAGGAGACGGTGCAAGGGTATCGCGAAATCATCCACGCGAGTCCGAATGTCGGGACTTTAGTAGTGGGGACTTCCGTAAAACCGATCGAAACTTACCTTTCGAAGCTTGAAACAAAGTTGATTGGGATAGGTTTTTTGATTATTGTAGGAGGATTCTTGGTAGGTTGGTTTCTGATCGGGAGATCGTTGAAGCCCATCGAGGTAATTAGTGGAGCGGCTCATCGAATCGCAGAGGGAAATCTTTCGGAGCGTATTAAGATCAGTGGGAATGGGAGCGAGTTGGGGCAGTTATCTATGGTGCTGAACGAAACCTTTGAAAAGTTGGAAACTTCATTTGAGCATCAGGTTCGATTTACAGCTGATGCCTCTCATGAAATGCGGACTCCGATTGCGGTGATCCTATCCAAGAGCCAATTTGCGCTCAGCAAGGAACGGTCTCCTGAGAAGTATCAGGAGGCTTTGCAAACGTGCGTTGATTCGGCACAACACATGCGCACTTTGACCTCGGGCTTGCTGGAGCTCTCCAAGGTAGATTCAGGAGAATTTCATCTTCGTTCCGAGCTTGGAAATCTTGAAGATTTGACTGGTGAAGTAGTGAAGTTGATTGAGCCACTGGCTGATGATCGAGGAATTAAGATTAAGTGTAATCTCCGGTCAATGAAGGCTGAATTTGATCCGTCTAAAATGCGGCAGGCATTATTAAATTTATTGGGTAATGCTGTTAAGTATAACCGAGAGGGAGGAGAGATAGAAGTCACTCTAAATAAGATTGGGGCCGAAATTTTTTGGTCGGTGCAAGATACTGGCCCGGGGATAGAGTCGGTGGCGCTGAAGAGCATTTTCGAAAGGTTTTATCAGGTCGATAAAGCTCGCACTCGGACTGGGCGCAATGGAACTGGACTTGGCCTCCCAATCACTAAAGCAATTGTGGAAGCACATGGAGGAGCGATTTCGGTGGTAAGCGAAGTCGGAAAGGGAACGACTTTCCAGGTGAAGCTTCCGGCTGGGTAAGTCCAAGTTTGGTGCTTTGTCGATGGCCCTTAGCGTAAAGTTTTGAGAAGGGTTTTCGATCGCTTCCAGTTTTCCTTTGGAGCTGTTCACCCAATTGGGTGCTGATTTGACCTAAGGAGTTTTTGTCCGCCTTACTCGGTAAAAGCGGTAGGCTTCGTCCGGATCCTTAGGCTGGGAGAAAGTGATGCCAGTGGGAGACGCCAAGTTTTCAAAGGTCGACCCAGGGAGGTCGGCGAACCAGGTGACGAGGTCGTCCGAATATTCGACTTGATCGGTCCAACCGATGGCGGTTTGCCAGTTTAAGTTGATGCCGCCGATAGGGTCGAATTGATGTGTTACCTCGATTCTATTCATGCCGCCGGTCGATTGGGAATCTTTGTCGATCGATTGGATACTGAGATCGGCCACAAGGAGAAAGTTGTCGCCATAATTATATGGGGCAAGAGATGCAAGTTCCCACTCGAAGGCGAGGAAGCCGAAGTCAAGAGGAGCGTCCGTGTTTGAGAATTGGGCGTTCTCGAAAATGGGAATTTCATCGATAGATGCAGACCAGACATTTTCCTCAAGGTCGACAGTGGCGACAAGGTTGAAAAGTTCTCCTAGGGTAAAATCAAACAGAGTGTCAAACTGGTTTGTATCATTGACGCGCCAAATTCCAAATTGTGAGTTAGGAGTGTCTGGATTCTCATTATCAAAACGGATGGAGGCAAGGCGATCTCCGTCTGCGTTATAGATACTAAAATAAAAATCGTCCCGCCGATTGTTAGTGGAATCCTCAATGCCAATAAGGGTATCGATTTCTACGACAGGTTTTCCACTAGCGATGTGGTCATACTCAAGGTCGAGTGCGATAAAAGTAAATCTAGAGGTGGGTTGCGCGAAGCCGAGGGTCGCGGTTTTTAGGAGAGAGGGGAGAACATTTTCATCGATAGCTTGAGCACCTGAGGTGGTATCGTTTGAAATCCAACCATCGTTCCCAGACCAATTATTGGCGCCTACGGGAAAATTGTCGAAGTCGGTGTCGTAAAGGATCTCGCCTTGAATAGTGGGAACTAGGAAAAGAAGTACGAGAAACGTTTTCACGAGATGAGTGGAGTGTCTGGGGGACGAGCGTAATAGGTCTTATCTTTAAGATAAGGACACTATCAAAAAGTCGTTCGCAATGACACAAAAAAAGGCAGCCTTGTGAGGCTGCCTTCAGTGATGTCAGAAATCATCAAATAATTCTTGAGCTTAAAATTTTACGAATAAGCGCGCGAGATTTTTGAGGTCTCCACTATTTTCGTCAGAGTATGGGGATGCCACCTTTCGTCGCCAGCCGAGTCGAAATTTCAGTTACCTGAATCAGGTTTTTGAGGCGAACTGTGGTCACGAAGGCGCATGTTAAATTCCTCAAGAGTCACCTCGCCACTATTGTCTGTATCCAGACGCGCAAAAAGGGAAGCTAGCCTCTCTTCGGACATGTTCTGAAAGGCCTTTAGATCCGTCATCTCTCTGAGAGAAAGAAGCCCGTCATCACCAGCGATTCCGGTGAATTTTTCAGCGCGCTTGGCGATGATTCTTTTGCGAAGTGATTCTCGAAGTAATTCGCGCTCTTCAGCGCGCCCCGCAATGCTTTGTTCGCGAAGTAACCCGCGCTCATCCGAGGAGATTTTTTCGTCGCCATCAGTGTCGATCCGAGCAAGTCTCCCAGCTCGCGCTGCCTTACGCTCTTCTTTGATCGCTTGACGCTCTTCTTCGTCGATTGAGCCGTCTTCGTTTACATCATACTTTGTAAGAAATTCTGGGAGAGTCCCGTCTCCGAATGATTTAGCGATCTGATCCGCCATCACAGCACTTATTAGTAAGCTGCTGGTCATTGATATTATTTTTAGATTCATCTTCTTAAAGTTGGAGAAAATTCTATTCGAAAAGATTATTGAGCAAGTAAATCGAATAGATTTCCGCCGGAGTGGTTGGAGGAACCGCCATCTCCAACAGCACTTTCAGCGGCTATCCTAAGGCCCGCAGAAGGGTCGTCAGCTGGAACCATTTCCCCATTGCTAATGGCAATATCAAGGTCGCTTTCAAGCTGCCCCACAACTTCTACCCACCAAGCCTCATGATCAGAGGCATCTTCTAGGAACGCTTCTCGTTGTGATGAGTCGAGAAATGACGAAACATTTTGCTCAAGGTCATAATCTGAATTTACAAAGGCAATGGTCTGACCGTTCACGCTAATAGAGGGGTGGGTTTGGTCGTGATAGGCGACGAGGACGGGAAAGATTTCGCGTTGTTGTTTCTTGGTTAGCCCGTAGTTCCTCGAATATTGATCAAGTTGCTCTTGAGAATCGCGCTGTATTCGCGACAAAATTTGGTCGACTCGGACTAATTCCTCAGAGTTTAGGTGTGTCGTCGCTGAGTTTTCGATTGAAAGGGTGTTGTTGCCATGTCGCGATGACGTAATCCGAGTGCGAGAGGTGGGTTCTCGTTTGCTGCCGCGCAAAACATTGGAAGGGCCCGTCAAATCCCCAGCGGAGACGGACTGAGATCTTCCGTTGGCCCGGTCGAATGAGCTCATGAAGACCATCGTAGCTGCTACTATGACGAGAGTGGCTGCTAAAATGAAAGAAGATCGCGACATTGTTTTAAGTTGAAGCAAGAACCATAGGCTGTTTACGACGAAAACACTAGCTCTTAAATCAGGGGGAAGGTTTAAAAGCTAGTCTATGAAACGAGACGAAGCGGTTTTAGGTTTGGTTACAAAAAACTATTTTTTTTAGGGGGACAGGGAGGTTGTGCGCCCTAGACTCAAGATGGGAGGATCTTTCAGAACGCCCAAGATTTCACAAAATAGTGTGTATAAGTTATTTAAAGCGAAGATTAATCGTCCGCTGTAACTTATTTCGGTCTTTTTTGATTTTTTCCTGCTGATCGGGCTCTAGATGGGGAATGAGACGGTCATGAAGTGCCAAAATGACGCGGTAGTGGTCTTCAATCGCTGTTTCTTGGTTGTTAGTGATTTCAAGTGAGGTCGCTTGAATTTCGCCCAAGATCTTTTCGCGTTGTTGATCAGATAGCTCGAGGCGGCTTCCGAGGCTCTCCATGGTTTGCTTTTGCCAAGTATCACTATCGTGTTCGGAGCCAATAGCAGTGGGTGTCTCTGTTCCTTGGCGCCCTTCTTTTTCTCCAATGAGGAAGCCTACGCCGCATCCACAAATGAAGATGACGAGAAGCGCGAAGATGATGGTTAAATAGTCGCGAAGTTTTGGTTTCATAAGGTCTCGGGAGCAGTTGGGGGTTCGGTTGGGATGATTGGCCCGGGTAGGGGGGAGTCATCTCGGAGAAGGAAGAAAATGAGGAAGATCAGACCGGCAAGGATGGCGGCAAGAATGGACCACTTACGCCAGGTGAGAGCTAGGAAGAGCGACTGAACACTTTCGCGTAGGGCTTTGACGCTGATTTTGAAGTTGGGTTCGGCCTGCTTCTCAACGGGTGAGGTTTTTGCCGCATCGACAAGTCGTTTCCAAGGGTCGTTGTTGTCATTCATATCACTGATTGGGTTCAAGTTTTTTGAGCTGTTCGCGGAGTTTACGTCGGGCTCTCATGGCAGTGACCTTAATCTTCGAGGCCCCCCAGCCGGTTAGATTACAGGCATCTTGCACGCTCTTCTCCTCGAGGTCGAGGAGGCGAATGACGATTTGTTCTCGTGGGTTAAGAGTGGCGATAAGTTGGTCAAGAAGCTCGCGCATGGAAGCGAGACTTTCTTTGCCATCAACGGTTTGGCTGCTGAGGTTTTTCTCAACGATTTGAGCCTGCGTTTCGCCTAGATCCGAGTAGCTCATCAGAGGCCGACTCTTAATTCGGCGGAGCCAATCATAGCAGGTGTTGATGGTCAGCCGAGAAACCCAATGGGTAAAGGGTTGGTGCCCAGCGAATTGATCAAGTTTCAGGAAGATTTTAGTGAAGGCCTCTTGGGCAATGTCCTCGTGGTCGGTATTTCGGCGAACTTGATTGCGAATAATTTTTGAGACGAGGGGGTTAAGAATGTGAACCAATTCGCTCCACGCTTTTTCGTCGCCCGTCCGGATACGGGCGAGCAACTCAGAAGATACCGTGATCGGTTCATCCATGGGAAAAATGAAGTGATTGATGTGAAGTGGTGGCCGGACAAAGAAAAGACCGGTGCTTCTTTAAGAAATTTAGATAGGTCTCGCACGCGCCACTTATTTTTCGCTGGTTTCGAATAGAAACCGAAAGCCTCTTTGAAGTGGGAGGGCTTTTGAGATCAAAAATTTCTATCTAGTGAATAAACATGATGTCGTTGTTGGAATCAAGGACGACTGGAAGATTGTCGAAATGGAGAGCTTCAGGGTTTTGGAGAAAGAGCGTTTGGGAATTTTGGTATCAGTGAATCTTTGAGTGCGAGATACCCGAGGATGCTTAAATCTTGCCAATCAGTTGTTGGGAAGGACTTGCGGGATTGAGGAAGCACCGCTAAACCAACGACTTGAACATCAGCTATCCAGATCTGCCGGTGTCGCGTCGGAGGGAGGAGATCCTCGAGGACATGAGGGCCTCGCAGGTGTTGGTGATCGTGGGCGAAACGGGGTCTGGAAAGACGACCCAGTTGCCCAAAATGGCTTTTGAGCTTGCGCGGGAGTTGGGGCAAGAGGGCCGAATAGGATGTACGCAGCCGAGGCGATTAGCCGCGACTTCGGTGGCACGGCGGGTGGCAGATGAGTGCAAGGTGGAGATTGGAAAAGAAGTGGGTTGGCAGGTTCGTTTTACAGAGCTTTGCTCGAAAGAAACGAAAGTGAAATTCATGACGGATGGGATCTTGCTGGCGGAGACGCAAGGGGATCGGGAACTACGGCAATATGATACCATTATTATCGATGAGGCCCACGAGCGATCCTTGAACATCGATTTCCTATTGGGCTATCTAAAGCAACTGGTTAAACGGCGGAAGGATTTACGAGTGGTTATTTCATCGGCTACTTTGGATGCAGGAAGGTTCTCCGAGTTTTTTGAGAAATGTCCCGTGGTGCAGGTGGAGGGACGGACTTTCCCGGTAGAAGATGTTTTTTTACCTGGATACGAGGGTGAGAGTTTACGCGAACATGTTGGACGGGGGGTAGAATACGTCACTGATTTAGATTCTGATGGCGATGTCTTAGTATTTTTGCCGGGGGAAAGAGAAATCCGTGAGTGTGCGGATTTGATCGAAGGTCAGGGATTTTTTAATACCGAGGCAGTGCCGGTTTTTGCGCGGCTTTCTCTGGCGGATCAGGAGAAAGTTTTTGCTCCTAGCGGAAAGCGGAGAGTCTTTTTGGCGACGAACGTGGCTGAGACTTCGCTAACTATTCCAGGAATTGTTTCGGTGGTGGATAGCGGAATGGCAAGGGTGAGTCGGTTTAGTCCTTCGAGGCAGGTACAGAGTTTGCAGATCGAAATGATCTCGCAGGCAAGTGCACGGCAAAGGCGAGGAAGATGTGGCCGGGTGCGCGACGGAATTTGTGTGAAGCTTTATGATGAGGAAGCGCTTGAGATGGCACCGGAGTTCACAGATCCCGAGATTCGGCGGAGTGCTTTAAGCGGAGTAATTCTACGAATGCTTTCGTTGAAACTTGGAGATGTTAGGGAGTTTCCTTTTATTGACCCACCGGGGCCCCGCGCCGTGAATGAAGGCTGGGATACTCTTGAGGAAGTAGGTGCGGTGGCGAAGAAATCGGAGGCGCGACTCACTGATACGGGAAGGACCTTATCTCGATTGCCTTTGGACCCGCGATTGGGCCGGATGTTGGTGGAAAGTGAGCGCCGGGGAGTCTTTGAGGAGGTCTTGATCATAGTATCGGGACTCTCGGCGATGGATGTGAGGGAACGTCCGCAGGGCAAGGAAGAGCGGGCCGACGAAAGGCAGAAAGAGTTTCTTGACCAGAAGTCTGACTTCGGGGTGTTTTTAAATTTGTGGAAAGGGATTCAGGATTTCAGGGGAGAGAGAGGAAAGCTCAAGTCCAACCAATTGCGGAGATGGTGTGAGAAGCATTTCTTGAGCTACCGCCGGGTGAGAGAATGGTTGGGGATCAACTCGGAATTACGTCGTTCGTTTCAGAAAGAGGGAGGAAAGGGTAAGGTTATTGAAACAGCGGCTGATGTTTATGCCGAGGTGCATAAATCAGTGCTGACGGGGATTCCACGGCAGATTGGAGTGTGGGATAAGGAAAAGCGCATTTATCATAGCGTGGGAAACCGGCAGTTTGCGGTCTTCCCAGGCTCTGGGCTTTTTAAGAGCAAGCGGGCGCTTTGGGTTTTGGGTTTTGAGTTGGTTGAGACCTCGCGATTGTGGGCGCGAAAGGTGGCGGAGATTGACCCCAAGTGGGTTGAGGAAGTGGTGCCGCATTTGTGTCGGAGCAAATATCATTCACCGTATTGGAATGAGCAGCAAGGGGCGGTTTATGGGACGGAGGATGTCTTACTTGGGGGGCTTACGGTGGTTGAAGGGCGTAGAGTCTTCTTTGGGCGGGTAAATCCCAAGGTGGCTTTTGAGGTTTTCGTAAGGGAGGCCCTAGTGGATGGGAAGATGCGAGGTAACAACTTGGTGACGCAGAACCTGGCGTGGGTGAAGGAAACTATTTTGGGAGCGGAACGGAAATTGCGTCGAGTCGGCTACTTGTGGAATGAGGTTGCCGCGTATGACTTTTTTTTCGAGCGTCTCCCAGGAGCGACGAATACCACAAAGCAGTTTTACAAACTGACCGAGAAACCGGAGGACGCAGGAAAGTTAATGGTGCGTTTTTCAGACCTCATTTGGGAGGAAGAGATCGAGGATCGGTTGCGACTTTTTCCGGATGTGGTCCATCATGGAGGGCGTAAGTGGCGGGTGAATTACGTCAGTGATTTGGATGCGGATGATGATGGATTGACTTTTGAGGTGGGAATAGACGAATTGGCGATTTTTCCAGATTATCTACCGAGCTGGGGGGTGCCGGGAATTTTAGAAGATCATAAAGACCGCGAAAGCTGGAATAGCGAACATCTTGAATGCATCCACCATGAACAAAGCCCTAACATTAACCGGCTGACCGGCGGAGGGCGGGGGCGTATTCGGAAGACAGAAACAGAAAGCACCTAGGGCAACCGAGCTAATGCCCGCCATCCAGAAAAGATTCGTACTTGCAGACCAACCCAAATACCCAGTGACCAAGCCCGCAACAATCCAACCGACCGTACCCCAAACGCGCACCTTTGGAAAAACATCTCGTGGAAGGTGAGTAAACGCGATCGTATTACCTAGCCCCAGGGTAGGCATATAGCAAAGCATGTGGCCCATGAAGAGCCAAAAGATCAAGCTGCCATTGCCGTTCCCGACCGCACCGGGAACTAAAAGCATCAAAACTCCACCAACGAGCATCAAGACGCCCATTACTTTCTCCGATGAGAAAAAANCGTCAGTGATTTGGATGCGGATGATGATGGATTGACTTTTGAGGTGGGAATAGACGAATTGGCGATTTTTCCAGATTATCTACCGAGCTGGGGGGTGCCGGGAATTTTAGAAGATCGGGTAGAGTTGTTAATCCGAAGCTTGCCAAAAGATTGGCGTCGGGAGTGCCAACCGGTGGCAGAGAAGGTATCGGGATTTATTTCGGCGTGGGAGAATTGGGAGCCGCAGGGGCATTTGGAGGAGGCCTTACTTGAATATTTACGAGAGAAAGTGGGGCGGGATTCGTTAGAAGGATTGGAGCCGAATCGATTGCCTCAACACTTGCGACCGAAGCTACGAGTGCGGAATGAGAGAGATGAGGTAATGGCCTTTGGTGAGGATGTTTGGGCAATCAAAAAAAAGTTGGCGGGAGAGTTGAGGGCGCGGCGTGAAGCCGCTGCGAATGAGGAGTGGGAGATGACGGGTGGGGAGGTTTGGAGTTTTGGCGAGATTCCGGTTGAGGCGGAGGGCAGTATTTTTCCAGGGTTAGTAGACGAAGGAAATACGGTGGGAATGCGCGCGTATCTGGAGAGAGAAGAGGCGGCTGAGAGCCATCGTGCCGGGGTGGTTAGATTGTTTCTTATCGAGTATGCTGAGCATCGCAAGTATGTGCGCAAAAATTTTCCATTGAAGATGGCGGGACGTTTTATGCTGTCTTTACTACCGGAAGAAACTTTAGAGGATTTTATACGTGTTTCGGCGGAAGGGGGGATGAAGAAAATTGCACGGACCGAGGAAGAGTTTGGGGAATCTTCAGCCATCGGGCGGGGAGAATGGTATGCTTCTGCTGAGAAGGTTGCGAGCGGGGTTGAAGGAATGGCTGAAGCTGATGGTCGGGTGCGGGAGTGGATGGATGAGAATCGAAAAGATCGGCATCTTGGTGAAGTGGTAACGCAATTGGAAGAGCAGCGGGAATGGTTGTTAAGACCTGGCTTTGGTTGGTTGGCTGGTTACGACCGGATGCAGAGGTATCAGCGGTATTTCTTTGGGATGGAGGATCGGATCAGCCGGCTGGAAACGCAGCCCTTGATTCGTGATGAGGAAAAGCAGAATCAATTTTCACCTTTGTGGGATGAGTGGATGATTCTTTGGAATGAATATCCTGAAGCAGTCCGGATCTGGGAGATTGGTTGGATGCTCGAGGAGTGGCGCTTACAATTATTTGCACCCGGAGTGCCTCATATGGGGAAGGTGAGCGCAAAGCGAATTCAGAAGGCGCTGGACGATCTGATGTCATCATTATGATGAGGCATCGCATCTCCTAGAAACTCGCTGAACGGACTTCAAGCTATCTGCAACTGTTTCTAGCTTGCCCGCAATGAATTTTATTTGGGTGCAAAAAAGGCCCACCAGAAACGGCGGGCCTTTTTAAAATCTAGTAAGAAGAGTTGTTTACCAACCACCTTCGTTGTCACGACCACCGCCACGGCGATCACGGCCACCACCGCCACCACGACGATCACGGCCACCACCGCCACCACGACGATCTCCACCGTAGCCACCACCACCACCACCACCACCACCACCACCGCGGTTTTGTTGTGGGCGACGCTCTTCGGCTTCGTTGACGCGGAGATTACGACCCATAAGGTCGGCTCCATCCATTTCTTCGATAGCTTTCCGAGCGAGGTCGTCGTCGGCAAGAGTGATGAAGGCGAATCCGCGTGGGCGGTTTGTTTCGCGATCAAGAGGAATGAAGAGGTCTTCGATAGTTCCGTAAGCGGAGAATGCTTCTTTGATGTCGTCATCCGAAGCAGCGAAAGGCAGATTGCCGAGGTACAGTTTCATAGTCTTTGAATTAAAAAGTGAAGTAAGAACGGAGATTCCGCTCGGACTTCACAACGCGAGACTGGCTGGATTATTTGCAATAGCGAGGATTGATTGAGTTTTTTTAGGGGGATTTTTTGAGTGCAAAATAGATGTATCGGATGTGTTTGGACTTTGCGGTGGGATAAGGATCCCCCCTGTTTAGGTTGATTTAGCTAGTTTCGTTAAAATATGAGGTGATGTTTTCGCTACTTTAAGACCTCCAATTGGCGAATATCATCGATTGAAGTTTCGACGTTGGTGTGTGGGCTAGACGAGTTTTTGGGTCGAGGGGTGTTAGAATTAGGGTGCGGAATCTGCTCCGTTTGCTTTGGCATGCCAGGTTGTTCTGTATTAGCATCTGGGCATGAATAAAAAGCTGGTGATTTTCTCTTATCTTCTGGCCTGTTGGGCGTGGGGTGGAGAGGTGGAGAAGTTTGTTGAGGCGGCTGAGAAAAAGCATGGTGAATTTGGAGAAAAGGCGGCAACTTTTTTGGTGGAGGGGATGCCCAAGGGAGATCGGGAAAATTTGGGGCGGGATTTTTTGATGACGAATCTGGACCTTGCGTTGAAGGCCAAGAAGGAATTTTCTTGGGCGAAGAAAGTTCCAGATGGGATATTTTTGAATGACGTTCTTCCCTACGCTTCGCTCGATGAAACGCGTGAAGATTGGCGGGCGTTTTTTTTATCCTAAGTGCAAGGATTTGGTAAAAGGTGCCAAGACGACAACCGAGGCTGCGCAAGCGATCAACAAAGGGATTTTTAATCTAATCAAGGTCCACTATAATACAGGGCGGAAGGCTCCAAACCAGAGTCCGGCGGAATCGATCAAGTTGGGAAAAGCGACTTGCACCGGGCTATCAATTATTCTGGTAGATGCTTGTAGGTCAGTTGGCATTCCTGCGCGAATTGCAGGGACTGCTTTGTGGTTTAACAAGCGGGGCAACCATACTTGGGTAGAGATTTATGATGATGGGAATTGGTATTTTACGGGAGCTGATGAATACGACGCTAAAGGATTTAATCGGGGGTGGTTCACAGGTGATGCTTCCAAGGCAATTGAGGATCAATGGCAGCATGCGATTTGGGCTTCGTCGTGGAAGAAGACGGGATCAAATTTTCCAATGGTATGGGATATTCGGAACAAAGAGGTTTCCGGAGTGAATGTGACCTCTCGGTATGTGAAAAAACAGAAGACTTCCGAAGGCTTGGTCTATTTTCGGATGTGGGATCGGAAGGGGGGGGAACGCGTTATAGCGGTTTTAAATGAAGTGGTTAAAACGAAAGCCGGCACGGCGGATTTGAACGATATGGCGGAGCTCCAGATTAAGGTCGGAGAAGTGCTTAGGGTGACTCTTGATGGCGAGACGCGGTCGGTCAAGGTGCCAACGGGAAAGACGGTAGACCTCTACTGGGATCAATTGAAATGAAGCCAAGACGTTACCAGTGTCGCAGGGTAGAGGGGCCAATCAAGATTGATGGTTCGCTAGAGGATCTGGCATGGCAGGAGCTGCCGTGGACCGATGACTTTGTCGATATTACGGGGCAGGAAGCACTTCGGCCTTACTTTCAAACCCGGGTCAAGATGGCTTGGGATGACAACTACTTCTATGTGGGTGCACAGCTCGAGGAGCCTCATGTCTGGGGAACCATCACAAAAAAGAACGAGGTCATGTTTGAAGATAATGATTTTGAAGTCTTTATTGATCCCGATTGTGATGGCCTCAATTATTACGAATTTGAGATTAATGCCCTTGGAACGATTTGGGAGTTAAGCCTACCAAAGCCCTATGGTGAAGGCGGAGTTCCCATTTTGGGATGTAATCTTGATGGTTTGAAATCTGCGGTAAAAGTAAGGGGTTCATTGAATGATCCGACTGATGAGGATGAAGGGTGGTCGGTCGAGGTCGCTTTCCCTTGGAAGGATCTAGCCAAATATCACAAAGGTGGGATGCCTTCGAAGGCGGAGTCAAGAATGCCCTCGGAGTCGGTGGCCGCTTTAATGAGCGCATGCAAGCAACCAAGGAGCGACAGTTTATCGGATTGGATGCCTATAAAGGTGTGATGTCATCCGGCGTCGACGTCGTCCTTCTCTGCACTCCTCCCCACTTCCGCCCCCAACACCTTCGTGCCGCTGTCGAAGCCGGAATTCACGCTTTCGTCGAAAAGCCCATGGCGATCGACATGCCAGGCATCAAGTCAGTCATCGAGTCCGCTCAGATGGCCAAAAAGAAAGGCACGGCCATCCAACACGGATACTGCTGGCGATATTCCCCGGCCAACCGCGAGCTTTTCAAACAAATTCACTCCGGTGACCTCGGCCGCGTGGTTTCTATCTACGGAACCTATTTGGCCAGCCCGGTTGCCCCGCTTTCTAACGCCACCAAGAAGCCCGAAGGCATGGGCGATGTGGAATTCCAAACCCGTTACTGGCAGAACTTTGAGTGGCTTAATGGCAGCCCTCTCGTTGAGCAATGCATCCACATCGTGGATAAGGTTGCTTGGACTATGAACGACGAGGCTCCCATCGCCGCAATCGCCAATGGAGGTCGCGCTCACCGAGAAGATCAATCCAATATCTTCGACCATTACGACGTCACTTACGAATACGCCGGCGGGGTTTATGCCCACGTCAAGCAACGTCAAATGATGAACACACATGGAGAAAACATCCACCGTGTGATCTGTGAAAACGGGACAGCCGTGGGGCCTTGGAACGTCTTCACCCTCGATAAAGAGGGCAAGAAAAACTGGCGCTTCCGCAAAGAGAAAGGCAAGGAGAACAATATGTATCAGGTTTGCCACAACGAGTTCTTCGCCGCCCTGCGCGCCGGGAAGATCGTTAATACCGGCGAACAAATGGCCAAGTCCACCGCTCTAGGACTTTTGGGTCGCGAAGCCGCTCACACCGGCAAGCGAATCACTTGGGAAGACTACTGGAAAAGCGAGGAAGACCAGGCTCCGGATGATATCAAATTCACTGATTCCTTCCCTGTCGCCCCTGTTCCACAACCTGGTCGCGAGCGCAAGCAGACCAAGCCATCCCGAACATAACCCACCCGGAACTTCCAACTTTCTAAGCGTGCACGGTCATCCGTGCGCGCTTTTTTCACCTTTATTCTTCCGTCATGGAGAATTGTCAGCCTATCCCGCAATTGTTACCGTCTCTCCCATGAAGTCACTTTTCCCCGCCCTTCTGGCGTCTACTTTCATCCTCTCTGCCAGCGGCGAACTCATGCCCACTTCTGCTAAGATCTTCGGAAAAAAATACGCGAGCCTTGATAACCGCGCCACTTCCGACTGGTGGACACGCCAAGGACCCCCGCGCAAAAATCGCAAAGCCATGATCAACCTGGATGTTCCTCGCAATGAGGTCATCGGATTCGCCGTCTACACCCTCGAGGGAAGCTCGCTCAAGATGACTGCTCAACTTTTCCCGCTCAAACCAAACGAGACACAGGAAGTCCGCCTAGAAATCAAAAAAGGTGACACTTGGAAGGAGATCGCCAAACAAAAAATCATCTATCCTGGCTGGTCAGCTCACTTTCGCATCAACGACTGGGACGGAACCAAGGACTATGCCTATCGACTCCGTCACGCCGAAAAAGCGACCTTTGAAGGTAAGATCCGCCGCGAGCCCACCGACAAGGAAACCATCGTTGTCGGAAACCTCTCCTGCAACTCATCCCGCACTACCGGACCCCGCCCTCTTATCATTAAGAACCTCATCGCGCAGGATCCTGACATTCTCTTCTTCGCGGGCGACCAGACTTACCACCACACTCAACACACCTCTGGCTGGCTTGAGTTTGGCATGCAGTTCCGTGATATTATGCGCGACCGTCCCACTATTACGATCCCTGATGATCATGACATCGGCCAAGCCAACCTCTGGGGTGAGGGCGGCATCCAAGCCACTAATGCGGCTGGACCAAGCGGTGGATATTTCTACGCGCCCGAATACGTCAACATGGTCCAGCGCCAACAAACTTGGCATCTCCCCGACCCGGTTGACCCAAAGCCCATCGAACGTAATATCGGCGTCTATTTTACAGACCTTACCTACGCTGGCATCTCTTTTGCGATCCTTGAAGACCGTAAGTTCAAAACTGGTCCAGAAGGAACAATTCCAAAAATGGGACCTCGCCCCGACCATATCAACGATCCCAAGTACGACCGTAAAGCCGTCGATGTCAAAGGGCTCAAACTCCTCGGTGACCGCCAGCTGAAATTCCTCAATAGCTGGTCACAAGATTGGACCGGAGCCGAGCAAAAAGTCGTCCTCAGCCAAACCGCTTTTTGCGGTGCCGTTCACATTCACGGTTCACCCACCAATCGACTGCTTGCCGACCTCGATTCCAACGCTTGGCCCCAAACTGGTCGTAACAATGCCCTTCGCGAAATCCGCCGAGCCAACGCCACCCACCTTTGTGGAGACCAGCACCTTGCCGTATCTGTTCGCCATGGAATTGACACTTTTGACGACGGGCCTTTTGCCTTCACCTCCCCCGCCCTTGTCAACACCATTTACGGTCGTTGGTGGCATCCTGCCGACGCCAAGGCCGGGCCAAACCCAGTTCCCAATTCCCCACTTCCTTGGACCGGAAATTATCTCGATGGCCTCGGCAACAAGATAACGATGCTAGCCTACGCGAACCCAATTAACCGCAGCAACGAGAAACAACGTGCTGATGGATATGGCCTCGCCCGGTTTAACAAAAGAACCGGTCAGGTTACCTTCGAGTGCTATAAGCGTTTCACCGACATCACTAAAGATAAGGATTCCCAATTTGCGGGCTGGCCTCTCACTTTCAATTTTAACGATAACGATGGCCGCAAAGCCACCGGCCATCTTGAATACAAGGTCGACCTCAAGCACCCTGTCGTGCAAATCATAAACGAAAGAACTAAGGAAGTTCTCTACACAAAGCGGGTGAAAAATTCCAAGGGTCAGCTGCCTGTCTACTCCACCGATCCACACACTATCAAGGTAGGTAAGGACAAGCCTCTTCGCGTTTTAAAAACCGGTCTCACTGCCAAAAAATGATGCCAATACATTGCCTCAATCACACAGAAGATTTAGAGGGCTCAAAAATTAAAAATCACGTTTGAGAGCTGACCAGTCACTCTTCTTCAGTTTCTGGAGTATCGTCACTCCAAACTGTATCCAATGCCGCGCCGAATGCCTTACCAGTGACTTTAATGGTGGTGGTCGCAGACTTTCCCACAACTTTCACCGGGATCGTGACAAGTGAGCATGAAGTCAACCCTACCAAGATTAAAAAAGCCATCGTTCCTTGCTCCATCCTTTAGACACTATGGATTTTCCTAACTTTTGCTCAAGGAGCTAATTCCGCAGATGCTTTCTTCTTAGCTGAGGTAAAACTTAAATCTCCCCGAGATGACGAGACAAAGAAGTAACAAGAATGTAGATCGCCGACCTGATCTTCTCAGTGTCTTAAATTGAGAACTCAATTCCTCGAAACCTTATGAGGCAACTTGTCGAGAGCACCACCCGAGGCCTTTCGAAAAGGTTTTGCTCCCCATCACCGCATTCCTTAATGCAGTTTTTTTAACATTTGAGTTGCGTCGCAGCGCTTTAAAATGCATTTTTTGCAGCACATGAAAGCACTCATCATTATTTCCGGGGCCGCGATTCTTTTCTCCTCTTGTTCATCGTCCTTTTCTTCCCCCGAAGCAATGGCTCCGAATGCCGATTATTCCAAACGCCAGATTCAACGGTCCGGAACCATTAACATGAAATCTCGGTCTCTCGAATCCAGCTCCGAAAAGTCAATCGCACTCATCGCCCATCACCAAGCTATTATCACCTCCTCTAGCCTGAACGACGATCGCTACAAGGCGACCATTCGAGTCCCTTCAAACAGCCTCTCCTCACTCATGCAGTCACTTGAGTCAGTTGGCAAAATTACCTCGTCTCACGTCAGCATGGATGATGTCACCGCCGCTTACCTAGACCTTGAAGCCACCTTGAAAAATAAGCGTGCCCTCCGCGACCGCCTCCGCGCTCTCCTTTCACAAGCCACCAAAGTAGAAGACATTCTAAAAATCGAAAAGGAACTTAGCCGGGTTCAAACTGATCTCGATCAAATGGATGCCCGAATGAAATCGATGCGTTCAAAGGTCGCTAAGTCCACACTCAATCTCTCAATCATACGACAACGCATTCCTGGACCACTCGGAATCTTCTCAAAAAGTGGCGGATGGATTTTTGATAAATTGAATTACCTTAACTAAGCTAGAGGGAGAAACACATCGTTGTGTGCCTCATGCCTCAAACTCCACTTCGCCCCATCGCAAAGGCAAGTGCATATTCACCGCCCCTTGCGGGCTCCAGACCCAATTATTTTCAGGATGTTCCTGCTCCTCGGGATTCAAGCTTTCAGCTAATGGCGTTCCATGTGGAGGGATCCGGACATACTTTCCGGCAACTACTTCGTGTTGCCATTGCACGCGCGAAAAATTAACTTTCCAGATATCACCCGGCCGCGGAGGCATCCCACCTTTGTGATATTTGGCTAGATCCTTCCAAGGGAAAGCGACCTCGACCGACCACCCTTCATCCTCATCAGTCGGATCATTCAATG
>KB912150.1 GCA_000383735.1 Verrucomicrobia bacterium SCGC AAA164-M04 | reverse complement strand
GTTTCCGTCTTAGCGTTATAAATCGGGTCAGGATTATAATTGTTAGAAAAGAATCAGGTTAGTAATTTATCGCAAATATGAAAATCAAGATAGATGAATAAAGCAAGTTTCATTGACTCAATCAATATGGCGAAAGCTAAGAGGCTTATGTCTGCAGAAATTGACTCTCTACTTGCTCATTTTAAAGAGTCATCGATCCCTTTTGATTTAGAATTGACTTCATTTTCCAAAACCTTCGGCTCTCAGGAGGATTCTTTGTATGACGGTGGGTATAGCGTTATCTGTAGCGTCAAGAATACAAACATAGAGGTGCAGGTTCTCTTCGGAACTGCCAACAATGAAATGATTGAGTCCCTTAACAAAGGTGACACTTTAACTGAGGAACTAAAGTTCGTGTCCTATGATTCACTCTATCAAAGACCCATCATGGGGCAGGTCTTTTCTGCCTCAAGCTTGAACGAAAAAGCTGTAAAAAAAGATCAAGAAATCAATGAGCTAACGACATCCATTACGTCTGATCTAGGAGCGAATTCGGAGCAGAGTGTTTCGGAAGGTCAGCTCTTTCTTCATAGATTTCAGATCATCTGCGCGCTCCGACGAAGAATAGAGATTATTGATCAAGAAACTGTTTCTCTTACACCAAAATCTATAGGGAATCCTAACGCGAAGCCCGCAGAGGCGAGCACTTCTCCTCGGACGATAGGTAAACCAAAATTAGACACATTATGGTGCCCAAAATGCAAGGGGCATACTGAAGTTTCGTATGAGGTTGTGAAGATCCGTCCTGACTCTAACTTGCCGACCGTTGATACTAAGTGTTCCTCCTGTGGGGCAGAAATGGACAGTTTTTATACCTACATTGTCAAGGACTGGGCAAACGGCATATTCGCCGTCATCATCTTAGGTGTTGGTAACCACCTTTACGCCTCAGGGGAAACCACAGATGCTTTACTCGCCTGGGCACTCTTGGTCGGTTCCTTGTCCCTTTGGATCTGGATCTACCAACGAAAACTCAAATTTGGCTTTTGGGCAAAACGTCATGGAACGTCAGTTCATGCAATGCGAGCCGCCGAAGATGCTGAAAAAAATCAGAAGCCAGGACGAGATCTAGCCCTCCTCGGGGCCTCGATATTTACGTTCAGCGCAATATGGCTTAACAGTCAGCATGAAACTCTTATTGCATACTTGAAGAACTCCAAACCGGTCGATTTTTTTGCTGCAATCAACCTTGGAATAATGGGTTTAGGAATAGGTGCCAAATGGACATGCAATGGACTCCAAAGAATCCTCTATCGTTTGTATTTGAAGAGCAAAAGGCTTAACCCATCGATGGGTCCTTGCTATGACTCTTTTAAGAAGGGTCGTTCGAAGCGGTGATGGCCCGATATGCGGTTCCCATGATTTATCGTAAAACCGAGACGAAGGGTTAGGGTGATACGCTCGCAGCCAGACCAGTAAAGCTAATCACTGAGAAGCCTTAGGGAGTTTCTTTGAACCTGATTCGTGTATCTTTTATCCCTGTTCCAGTAAGAAGGGTTCACGGATACATGGGCGCGGGCTTCCGTTAACTCAGATTTCAGCGAAGCACTGCAAACGGCTTCGGGGATTTGGATTCAGAGATCCAGCGAAGGCGATTCACCCCTCCCCTTTCCTGATTCGGGGATAGGGCTTAGGAGGATCGGTGGTTCCCACCACCTTTTGTTTTTGGTCGTGAGGCATTGATATACCCCCATACCATTGCAGCGATGAAACCTTGGTAAACATCACCTTCTGCAAACAGGTTGACGATGTCCTGCCTGTCTACAGTCTTTTCTGGGAACCGCGGCGAATGGCTTGAGGATAACGCCGATGAAGCCAAGCGCCTGATCGGTGAACACCTGAAGAAACACCCTGAGAAAAAGGAGAACGCCCTCAAGGACGAGGACTTTGCTGCAATCCGGGATTGGATCAGAAATCTATAAGTGGCATGTGCATCAAGCTGAGTTCATTCGTATACTGATTTTTGATGCAGGCCAAATTCTGGGACAAGACCATTCATTTGGGCGTGTTCAACTAACTGCTTGCCATTTGCACTTCGCGTATAGGTCACTTCACCTGGACTTACATGTAGATTCCAATACTGTTGGAAGACTGCAGCACGTTCTTTGGTATTGGCTAAGCATGAAGGAACTGCATGATACATCATCACAGAAACACGTTGCTTCCGAAGGTAAATAGCGAAGACCTCTGGCATTAGCTTTGAGAGCCATGTTGCATCGAAAAATCGCGAGGTCCGAGCCACAACATACCTAGGTTTGTCCAGTGGGCCGAGTACTTCGGACAATGCCCTACTGAATATTTCTGCTTCCTCTGTCGTTGAATTATGCAAGTGATAACGAATCCAGCCACCGCCACGATCCCCACCTGAAGGGCGCGCGCCATGGGCCATCTCGCCCAGTGCACACAACGAGTCGACAATGGCGTTGGCAATGGCTTGGGTCAGCGATGCATCGGTCCAGACCTCCCTGTTAACACCGAATTTGAATCCGGAGGAGAATCCACTGGAAGCCTTGGCTTCAACAGCTGGCCTAGCTTCAATTCCAAACGGCTTGCCAATACCCCACAACTCTCGAGTGTGTGCACGGCTCATTGCACGGCGAACCATTTCCTCATTGAACAGGGCCATGCCCTCACTGATTCCTTCTGGCCGGACATCATTGAACGCGGCATGAACGTGGCCTACACCTTTCTCGATGGCTCCATCATCACACACCCCGAACAGTTGCTTGTGCTTCTGTTTGAAGCGTTGATAATCATCATATCCCCTGGTGAACTCGTCAGCCACACACACAATGTCCCAGTTGTTGGCGACTTTTTCTGGCCACTTTTTGTCCAAACGAATTGATCGACCACGAAGTTGATTGATGCTCATACTGGTTGTCACGGTGGTCATGTCAATCAGCACATTGATGCGCGAAGCATCCCAGCCTTCGCCAAGCAAGCCACGGGTGCCAACCAGGCACTTTGTCAATCCGTCTTGGAAGAATTCGGTGATCATGAGCGAGTAATATCTTGGCGCCCAGTGCTTCCCGCGACCATGAATCTCGTGATAACCATCGTGGACTTCGTCGGTGAAGGTGACATCAAGGTCACGTTCATTAATCCACGCTTTGGCTCGTTCCAAAAATCGCTCCGCCAAGTCATCATCAACCAGAACAGTACTCCCCGTCATCAAAATTGGATCGAGGTGATCGCCAGCTTGATGCTTGACGAGCGAACGAAGCACGGCAATGGCTCCGCCGGCTTCTTTATCGAGCACACCTTCGACGAGTGCTGTTGCTGATGTTTTCTCGAAATCGGTCACAACCACTGCTCGAATGTTCGGCCCGAGTGCCTTCATTTCTACACTAATGATCTCATTGAGAGCATCAACTTTCGAAGATGCATACGCCATCACTCGACCCACAGGTGATGCACACGGGCGAGAGCCAGTTTCTGTAATTTGAACACCGAGAAGGCGCAAACGAGCAATGACTGATTCGGCTTTTTCATGGTCGATTTTACTTTTCGACAAGCGCAACCCGTGTCGAACATACCTATCAAGGACTGAGCGAAGCATGCTCATACGACTCCATGACTCATCACTTGTCTTCAGCGGGATTCGTGGAACGTCCGAGGGTAACGGCCGCTGATTGCCTTGAAGGTACCTTCGCGCATTGTCACAATACACTTCGTTCTTAGAATAGAATTTGGACCATGAAAGGGATTCTCCACGGTGGTTTATTCGCTCCTGTAAGCTGGTGTAGATCCAATCATCAAGTGGGGCGATGCATTTTGAATCACCGTCATGAGGCCTTTGTAAATCAAGTAATAATTCCTCAAATTCTCCATCAACTCCCGCTATGTAATCAAGTTCATGGGGCGCCGGACGAACAAAATAGCATAGATCTTGGTATGGGGCTAAATTTGAGGCCCGCACTAAAGCAGGAACCGGGACTTCGTAATCCACTGGACCGAAGAATTCGTCATACCGCTTAGCATCAGTGCCCGGAGTCGCTTCGATATTAGGTGGAGTCGCTGTGAGACCGAGGACGATTGGGTCGCCAAATAATTCCTTCACCTCAGCTAGGATGCGACCCCAGTGATGCATCAGGTGGTGACATTCGTCAAGAATGATGAGGCCAATACCAACCTCCTTGAGCCTCCGCAAATTGGCCTTTGCACTCTCATGGAGCGTCCAAAGAGCGTTGCCATTCTCAGCAAAATCATCCCGAACCTTCTTTCTGTATGTTCCTAACCGCGAAGTGTAGTAATTTGGATTTGAATCTTTGAGACTGACTTGCCACGCCTCAGCAGACTGGTGGTCGTCAGCTTGCCCATCAGCAATAAGTTTCTCCGTCCATAGTTGCAGCGCTATCTCGTCGAAACCTTCTCCACCATGACGTGGCATCGTGATTGATTGGTAGGTAAGCGATGTAAGAAGGCCTGGTTTTTTGGGGTCAGTGCTAATGAATTTATCTTTGCTGTCGAGGTTGAACAAAGATGTTCTTGCTGTCCATTGCGCTTGGATGGCCGAGTTTGGAGACAGGACCAGTGCGGGTTTTCGAACCAGATCAGCCCAGACATAAAGGCCCAGAATTGTTTTTCCTGAACCCGGCGGAGCTACAATGTGAAGACGCTTCTCGCCTCGCTCAAGTTGAGGAAGAATGATCGAGGTAGCAGCACTTTGAGATGGACGGAGGGTGCCTGAAAATCGGATGTTTCCAAAAGTAGGGATTTCACTCGACATGAAGTTGGGTTGTTGTTGCTAGTGATCAGGTCACCATTTCTGGACCACTTTGAATGTTAGGTTCAGGCCTTGAACCACTCATGGCAAATTGATCCGGACTCTTAAAGCTGTTTCATTTCCCTTCAATTTTAAATTCTTCACCAGTCTTAGCTTTTTTTTCACGAAGGAAGGCAGCGGCTTTGGTTCTTTCAAAATGTGTAGCGAAGTCCAAAGGCGTTCCTGTCGGGGCACCTCCTAAGGTATTCACATTTGCTCCCTTCGAAAGGAGAAGTTCAATAATTTCAATATGGCCTTTTTCAGCAGCATAATGGAGTGCCGTTTTATCAGACCAATTTCCTGAATCCACTTGGGCACCTTTCCTAAGGAGTAAAGAGGCAATTTCCTTGTGCCCATATTCAGCCGCCAAATGCAAAGGAGTTCTTCCGTCCGTACTCGTTTTAGTGAAATCCACCTCGCCGTTCAGTAGCGTTTTAACCCCGACCACATCTCCAGTTTTCACCGCGACAAAAATCGATGAGGAATGACCGCCATGCTTTCTGAGAATATCGGCAATTGCCTTGAATTTATGATGACGATGATCCTTTCTAAGATTCGATGGTGGAGTTGCATTACCTCCACCATACATTTGGGAACGGGCATTATCGAGTGGTGTACGGCGGCTACCGTCATTTGTAGGAAAGGAAGACTGCCTATTTACATCTGCGCCTTCAACAATAAGAAGTTCGACAATTTCCTTATGTCCCTCACTCGCCGCTAGATGCAAAGCAGTTTCATCAAACAGGGTCAATTTCGCATTCACATCAGCACCCTTAGCTAAGCTCTGTTTCACAACAACTGGATCTCCTTTTTTGACAGCAGCTAGCAGTTCCGCTTTTGCCTCTGGATCCATTGCAATCTCCGCGTTATGATTCAGTTTCTTTTTTTCTCCGCAACCAATAATAGCAAAGGCACCAAATAATAATACTAGCTTCTTCATTATCCCTAAATCCTAGTTCTCGAATCGTGGCGCACAATTACAAAGCGCGAGCTTTATTGTAGAGGCCGCAGCCCCCACAGTCCCCGCAGAAAAGGTCGATTCACCCCTCCCCTTTCCTGATTCGGGGATGCTGCTTAGGGGATCGGTAAATCTATGTGACACAAAGCAGGCCTCTAGCACGCATAAACGAGTAAGCCGTGTTCGCTGCGTGTGATTACAAATGCCCTAAAAAAGTATAATAGATTTTCAACAGACGATGCTAACACTAAAGATCAGATGAAGTGGTATTACACAAAAGACCAAAAGCAACTGGGGCCTGTTACGAAAGATGATTTACTAAGAATGCTAAGCGATGGGACTATAGACATAACAGAGCTAGCTTGGAATAAGGAGTTGGATGAATGGAAAACCATTCAAGAAATTGATATTCTTTTTAAGACATACCCAAAGGTCAAAGAGCCATCTACTCAAGCTTCCCGCGATATTACACCAGTTGAGAGACGCAGAGATAAGGGCGACTACAAGATCGCCGAATGGGCCGTCAGAACTTCCGATTCAGAACCATCATCAGCCCCACCAACCTATTTGTGGCAAGCTTTACTGATTACCCTGTTTTGTTGTCAGCCTCTCGGGCTCATTGGACTTTTCTATGCTAATAGAGCACAGTCGCTGGAAAAATATGGCCGTAGAAGAAAAGCGCTTATTGCATCAAAAAAAGCAAAAACATGCTGTAACATTGGATTTTTGTCGGGACTAATTTTTGGTGTTCTCTACTTTTTCTATACCGCGCAAACTGGATCATCGCGCCCTTGATCCGCCTTCAAAGTAAACCACTCCCTTTCACAGAGATCAACCGAAGGTCTATCCACCCCTCCCCTTTCCTGATTCGGGGATGGTGCTTAGGGGAATCGGTAGTTCACAAATCTATGTGACACAAAGCCCAAAATTACTCTGCTAATCACGATCATGAATTCTGGTCAGTAGACCAAAATCAATAAGTCTGATTACATACCACCGAATGATGCTTAAGTTTGTTTCATAAACCTAGAAGCCGCTCTTCCATGAGATCAAGGGGCGGTTTTTTTGGTGCAGTGAATTCGATTGCTCTCTCTGTCTCGTTTGTTTCCGAATGCTAATGTTTCCACGGTGGGTTTCCCGCCTTGACTTGATCTGCAATGTCTTCTGGGAGTTCTGACAGCTCGGTCCAGTAGACCGTTGTCCGAGTTCGTTTCCCAATGATGTTATAAAGTAGAGTGGGGCGTCCGAATTCCAGATAGGCTCTCTGCTTCGAACTCCCGATGTAGATTGTCGAATGGAAGCTGGATATCTGTTCCATCCGTTTGGCTTGGACAACGAAATCTGCGCCAGATATCTGCTCGATTCGAGTTGAGGTGCATCCTGTCAAAATGATACCAATTATAACGCCGGAAACAACGGCGAAAGTGAGTGGCGCGATTCGTTTCATCTTCATATTCCTTAAGAGAGAATTGCTTCAATTCTTGATGTCTTCGGAAAGGCAGTGTCGTTAGCAGCAATTACTTTGTTGAAGAATGGTTACGCTAGAGAAGGGGTAAAGCCCATAACCAATGTTACCCATACTAGAAGGAACCACAGTAGCGGAAAACAACAGGACCAATAAAAGAGAAATAGTCCTTCTGCCCTAAACATTAATGTGATCGGAGCTGGAGTTGAAGGCTTAAAGCGATGAAGGAATCTGCACCCTGATTCCCGAACCCTTTACCCTGAATCGGGAAACAGGAGCCAAAGGAGAGGTATCGAGGATTCAAGGAACAGGATACGGGGTTCGGTGTCTCCCCCTCACCATCCGATTCACCCTTCCCCTTTCCTGATTCGGGGGATGCTGCTTAGGGGATCTCTATTTCACAAATCTATGTGACCCAAAGTCGGCCGCTAGCACGCAAAAAGGGGTAAAGCTGTGTTGTCTCTATTATAAATCTAGTCAGGATTATAATTGTTAGGAAAGGATCAGCTTAGTAATTTGTTATGAGTATGAAATTTTTGATTCCTCTCTCCCCAAACCAATCCTGAAAAATGAAAGAAGATAAAACAGAGATGGTTTTAAATCATTGCACATCCAAGGCGAGTGACATATTCAAATTAGTTGTAGTGGGCGTCGGTGGCTGCTTCTATGGAGCGTACTATACATTTCACACCTATCCCTATTTGAGTTATTTTTGTATCGCTTTCGGAATTGTTTTCGGCGGATTTTTCTCACGTATGTGGTTTTCTAAAGGAGCATTTCTTAAGCTCTCTCCATTGGGGTTTGAATTGAAAACACCAATCCATACTAGAGTGAAAAAAGTTGCGTGGTCGGAAATTGAAAAGTTACAAATTCTCACCCAAGGCGTTGAGGTTGTCGGCATCACCTACACCGAAGCAAGCGGCAGAAGAAGAAAAAACAAGCGACACGTAGATCAAACCTTACCTATCTATTATTCAATAGAAATCGAAGAACTATATTTATTAGTTTACGCTTGGAAACTAGGGTTTAGTCCAACTGATCTAGAGATTTTATACGATCAAGAAGAAGAGGTTAAAGCCAGTATTCTAAAATATGAAAAATCCTTATAGCTTTATTCGAGTTAGAGCGAAAATATTTAGCGAAGATCAAAACACCACTTGGACCAAAGACCTCCAGACTCATCCCCCATCCGATTCACCCCTCCCCTTTCCTGATTCGGGGGTGCTGCTTAGGGGAATCGGGATTAGTCGGTAAGGGGTTTAGCGTTCCAAGGTTAATGGATCGCGGCTCAGGAGCGAGGTTGCACCGTACAATGGTTCCTGCGCGGGGATGGAATTAAAGGCTCCGTAGGAATACTACAAAAAGACGACTAGTTTGTAATCGATGTGGAGCACAGCAACGAGTACTCTTTAAAGATAATATCTCAAAGATCGTCTATCCCGCAGAGCAATCTTGTTAAAATTTTCACAGCTGGGGCCTCTAGAATAAAATGAAAAAAGTAGAACCATTCACCAGCAATCCACTTGTTCCGAACTCCAAAAAATATTGGTGTTACCGGTGCAAGGCACACAACAGCTTTGACCATATTGTAAATAGCAATGGGACTGAGACTCATCAAAAAATGAGCTGCGTGCGTTGCGAGGCTTCAATGTTTCTGCCAAGTCAGATCATCCCGTGGATAGTCGGCACACTTGGCTTTAGCTTAATAGCGGTAGTAATCGGCCTTGGCCTAGGCGGCGATGGATTCCTAGTCAGTTTAGGGCTTGCGGCCTGTTCGGGATTGATCGGCTTGTCAATGCTCTACTACATGATTCTTTGGAGTCGTTGGGTACGAGCCCAGAGAGCAAAACCTCCGGAACAGCTTCTACGCGAGGGCAAGCAATACGTTTCATCATTTGAAGGTATGCAGAAATAATCAGAAGGCGGATAGCTATCGGATCTCTAAAGTCGATCACGACTTCTTTGAGAGCTTTTAATGATTCACCCCTCCCCTTTCCTGATTGGGTAAATACTGCTTAGCAGGATCAGTTAGTTGGTTTAGCATCTCCAGCTTTATGGTTTACGACTTAGGAATGCTGCTATGGACCATATTGGAATCATCACAGGAAGTGAATAAAACCCCATGAATAAGAGGACTATTCCGCTCTGAGGACTGGGACTCCTATAAAATAACCCGCCATATAAATAGATGAAAAACCCACCATAAAGGACTGAGCCGATGACCAGAGTAATCTGGGAAGCTTTATTATTTGTACGTAACGACGCATATAAGGATAAAACCAGAGGCCCAAGAGCAGTTGGGACCACCATTAAGGTTCCACTAAAACTTCGAGAATTGGAATAAAGAATACATGTTCCGATCACCAGTAGAACTGCGGTTACCACGAAAGCTGGCGAACACACCCTATTGATTAATTTCATAGGTTTAATAATTTTCATAGGTTCATCTTAGACATCTCCTAATGTGACCTGAAATTAATTATGATTGAGTAATAATCAGTCAGATCGATACATGGGCAACCTTATCTTTATTCACCCCTCCCCTTTCCTGATTCGGGGATGCTGCTTATGTGGATCAGGATTCTTGATTCTTTTGTAGATGCTTAGGAATGCTGCTACACACCATATTGGAATCATCACACGGAGTGAGTAAAATCCTATGAACAAAAGACCTATTCCGCTCTGAGGACTAGGGCTCCCATAAAATAACCTGTCATAAAAATAGATGAAAAACCCACCATAGAGGACTGAGCCGATGATCAGAGTAATCTGGGAAGCCTTATTCGGCATAACTAAGGCCAGTAATAAGGATAAAACCAGAGGTCCAAGAGCAAATGGGACCATAAATAAGGTTCCACTAAAACTTCGAGAATTGGAATCAAGAATACCTATACCAACCACCAGTATTAATGCGGTTACCACAAAAGCAGGCGAGCAAGCTCTATCAATNAATTTCATAGGTTCATCTTACACACCTTCCTCGTGTGACCTGAAATTGATTATGATTGAGTGATAATCGGTCAGATCAATACATGGGCAGCCTTATCTCTATTCACCCCTCCCCTTTCCTGATTCAGGGATGCTGCTTATGTGGTGCGGTGGTTCACAAATCTATGTGACACAAAGCCGGCCTCTAGCACGCATGAAGAGGTAAGCGGTGCTGTCTCTTCTCAGCGTTATAAATCCAGTCAAAAAACTCTCAGCATGCGGCGCGGAACATCCGCGTCTTTAGCAAAGAGAGTTAGGCTTTCTTAAAATACGTCGGCGCGAACTGCACCACCCCAAGCACCGCCAAGACAAAGATCAGTTTCTGTGTATCGGGATACTCTTTTCCCAACAGAAAGATCTGCTGGATCCCACTGCCTTCACATAAGGCGAGGCCGACTACCATCGCTCGCAACAGTTTCAGATTATCATTCAGCTTGGGGATCACGAGCCAGCGGATCAGCGTTCCAATCGCGACACCTGCGATACAGATCAAAGACATCACAGTCGGAGGATTTTCCATCTGGTCTCCAGTCGGAATTCCTCCACCGATAAAGAACTGCAAGACGAAGAGGCCGATCAGGATAGCTCCCCATATGACCCACGCAATAATTTGATCAGTTGATCTCATCGTTTCGTTTTTCATGATCCCTGAATCCTAGTTCCTGAATCGTGGCACACAATTACAAAGCGCGAGCTTTATTGTAGAGGCCGCAGCCCCCATAGTCCCCGCAGATAAGGCCGATTCACCCCTCCCCTTTCCTGATTCGGGGATACGGCTTAGGGGGATCAGTTAGTTGCTTTAGCCTCTCCCGATTCAAGCTTCATAGATCAAGTTTCAGGGGGCAAAGTTGCACCGCACCGTGGTTCCTGCACGGGGATGGGATAAATACAGGTGAGATGATTCACCCGCCGTGATGCGCGCCGCCCCCAGCGAGGCTCGTCTCTCGAAGTTCACTAGAAGTCTGTCTTCTCGCACAAGACCCTGCCAAAAGCTGTCCCTTCCACCCTATGAGATGGCCGGATCCATTACTCTGGAACCTTGGAGTGAGCTCCGTCGCAGAAAGGCGAATTCGCGGTTCGTTTGCATTGGCAGAGGAATGCCTTGCCATCCTTTTCGGCCGTGAAGGCCTGTGGCGAGAAATCGGTTCCACTATGCGAGCCATCGCAGAACGGCTGGCTAGCGGATTCACCGCAACTGCAGAAGTAATAGGTCTTGCCGGCCTCAAGTTCAACGCCAATGGGCTGACGGGCTGCGATCTTAGGTCTACTCATAAGTTAGAATCGCTAAGGAAGCACAACTATCTAAGGCCGAAAAGCAAAAACACAATGCAGGGTCCTCTTACGCCTTCTCGTAGCGATTTCTCACCCCTGACCGGTGCCCCGTACCCTTAACCCCTGCACCTTGCACCCTGAACCCCTCCCCTCCCCTCCCCTTTCCTTTCCTTTCCTGATTCGGGGATACGGCTTTGGGGGATCGGTGGTTTAACTTTTCCCGATTCCTACTTCATGAATCAGGTTTTGATTATCAATCTTGAGCCTATTTTAAACGGCTGATAAACAGATCAATAACAAACAATCTTTTTCCTAGCTGAGATTCTCTTATGAAAACTTTTATCTTCACCCTATTTATTTTTGTCACCAATTTCATCGGTGCCTCTGAACCGAACTCAATTGTGGTCATGCTAGGCGATTCAACTACTGACCAAGGATTACCTTGGGTAGTAATGAAAGAGTTGAATCAAAAAATTAAGATACCTCTTAGCCGAAAGGGAATGATTAACGCAGGCAAAGGAGGCGACAATGCAACCTCGGCCCTAAGGCGACTTGAGCTGGACGTCCTAGCCCATAAGCCCGACATCGTTACCGTTTCATTCGGCCTAAATGACACGGGAGGTCGTAAGCCCAAGGAATATGGTCAGAGCATAAGAAAGATCGTTAGAACTCTAAAGGCCGCTGATATTAATGTCATTTTGATGACTAGTACTCCTTTCAATAATAAAAGGCACTTTTGGGCAAAGCGAAAAGAATTTCAAAAACTCGGTGGTCTCGACGAATACATGGACCGTGAGTTTTGCGAACAGGTTCGCACCATTTCAAAGGAGGAAAAAGTTCTCCTCTGCGATCTTCATAAAATTTTCAAAACAAAATTCAAGCGAGACCCTGAAGCAATAAAAAGACTCATCTCTAAAGATGGTGTTCACCTCACGGGTGAAGGACTTTCCCTAATGGCCCAAAACATCGCGCCCCTCCTAGAGCAGCTGATAAACCCAAAGCAACTCTAATACCGTTGTAGAGTAACGATCAGGCAACGGGACTGTAATCTTAAGGATGATGATTGAGGAATCATCAGATCTTTCAGTCTGGGAAAACAGTGAAGAGTCAGTCGAGGTGGAACTACCTCTCGCTGAAGGTAAGAAGTTTCTGCGCTTTGCTTTGAAATAGCGGCAGTCCCCGCAGATAAGGCCGATTCACCCCTCCCCTTTCCTGATTCGGGGATACCGGCTTAGGGGGATCAGTTAGTTGCTTTAGCCTCTCCCGATTCAAGCTTCATAGATCAAGTTTCAGGGGGCAAAGTTGCACCGCACCATGGTTCCTGCACTGGGATGGGGTGGCGGTGTAAACGTGTGCCCCTTTTGTAATGGCCTCGCCGACAAGATGCAGGCATTGTTCTCACAATGAGACCTGCTGACATTTATCTACTCATTATTATTGGGTTCTTTTTATGCAGCTGGGGTATGGGAGAATTTCTTTGGCGTAAAAGTAAAGATGCAGTTTGGATACATAAAGCTAAGGGAAAGAAGTCAGTCAAAAAATATCGTGAGAGTATAGCAGGGCGGAAATTTGGGGCATTAAGTGAGATTGAGAGGCAGCAATTAACAGCGGCCCTCACAAATGAAACATGGAGAATTGTCAGCAGAGCGGTCCCTTGGTTTTTTATTATCATGTTTCTGATCACTGGGGTCGAATAAGATAGGCGACAGCTCCTGATTCCGTTTCAGTGGTCGATGGAAGCATCTACCTTGAGTTCTCTCCAGAGGACAGGGCGCCGTTTTTCAGGTTTAATGTGGAGTAGGCACTGCACCTTGAGGAAAACATCTTATCCTGCACCCTGATTCCCGAACCCTTTACCCTGAATCGGGAAACAGGAGCCAAAGGAGAGGAATCGAGGAATCAAGGAACAGGATACGGGGTTCGATGTCTCACCATCCGATTCACCCCTCCCCTTTCCTGATTCGGGGATCATGCTTTGTGGCATTGAGGCTGGTTTACCTTGCGAAGCGGATTTAGGGGCAGTGATAAAATAAAAGACCGCCCCCAATTAGATAGGACGGCCTTTCACACACACAATGATCTCAAGCGTCCTTTTAATATGATAATGAGAGATCGAATCCGTTCTATATTAAGTGACGAATACGTTAAATATTCCAAAAATAAGTCCGGCGGTACCAGAAATTTAGATTATCAGCAATTTTGGGAGGAATAAGAGCTACCTGCCCATACGTGCAAGGCCGTATTTGAGTCACTTTTTATTGTGATTAAAAGCGCTCACCCCCTCACCACAGATTCACCCCTCCCCTTTCCTGATTCGGGGATGATGCTTTGTGGATGTTCAGTCCATCAACCGCTCCATCATTTTCATCCCCTCCTCTTGATCGAGTTCTTCTCCCTCATCGTTCCAGAATTTCCTGATTTCTGGTCCATCTTCCCCTATCAGCCCCTCTGCGGCCTTTTGGCCATTTTTATGCCAAAAGACTCCTTCCCTTGATCCGGCGTCGTTGAAACTTACGACCCCTAGCTTCTCACCGGTCCGATAGAAATTTTGGAGTAATACCATCTCTCCCTCTTTATCGATACCCATTTGCATTATCTCACCGGTGTCATACCAGACCATCAAACGGCCATCTGACTTGCCATTTTTCCACTGCCCAAGTTCTGCCAGCTGGGTTCCTGCACCATCAAAATAGGCTTTTATCCATCCAGTATATTCTGCAGGGGGTGAAGCGGATTCTATATCGAAGGCATCCTTGGCAAACCTCTCAACGTCGGCGTCGCTTATCAGAGGTTCTGGGCCACTTGAGACGGCATCAACCTCTTCCTTTACCTCCTGAACTGTAACAGCTTCCTGACCGCCCTCAGCGGTATCAGTTGATTTCTCCTTTTCTCCGCAACCAATAATAGCAAAGGCACCAAACAATAATACTAGCTTCTTCATGATCGCTGAATCCTAGTTCTTGAATCGTGGCGCACAATTACAAAGCGCGAGCCTTATTGTAGAGGCCGCAGCCCCCGCAGAAAAGGCCGATTCACCCCTCCCCTTTCCTGATTGGGGGATGCTGCTTTGAGGGAGCGGGATAAGTTCTCTCAGCGCTTCAAAATCCTTGGTTCACGAAGTTAGTGTCCCCTAATCTAACGACACGAATTCGTAACTGATCGTCAGCACCAAAGATCAAAGTAGTTATAAAGAGAATGATTCACAAATTGAAGCTTGTGAGTTCATAACCAGAAGCCGTCCCTCGTAGTTCGTAGTAGGCCCGAGGGGCGGTTTTTTGGTCGGGCAAAAGCCTCCAAACAAATCCCCTCACCACAGATTCCCCCCTCCCCTTTCACGATTCGGGGATGCTGCTTAGGGGATCGGCGGTTCACAATTCTATGTGACACAAAGCCGGCCTCTAGCACGCATGAAGAGGTAAGCAGTGCTATTTACTGGAGCCTAACCCAGATTATAAGATCTCGCGTTAAACCACCTCAAAGTTATCATATTCGCCTATGCGTACTTTAAGTATAATTGCCGACAACTTCAGCTTGGTTTTGGTGAGCTTCTGGTTCGTCCTTGTCTTTGGAACACTCGTCTTTTTATTCTCTCGTTATCGGCGTTGTCCATCCGACAAGATCCTTGTGATCTATGGTAAAACCGGTGGTGATGGGAGATCACCAAAATGTATTCATAGAGGTGCTGCTTTTGTTTGGCCCATTTTTCAAGATTATCAATATCTCGATCTGACACCCATTCCTATTGATATCAAGTTAGAGGGTCTTCCCTCTCGACAAAAAATCCGAGTTAACATGCCAGCAACTGTCACGATTGGTATTTCCACGAAAGCTGGTGTAATGCAAAATGCCGCGGAACGTATGTTAGGTCTGGACCTCAATCAGATCAGATTGATTGGGCAGGAAATCATCTCTGGTCAGATGCGTGTGGTGGTCGCCTCTATGGATATTGAGACACTTAATTCGGACCGTGATCTCTTAATCGAAAAGATCGTCGCGGGAGTTGAGGTGGAATTGACCAAGGTAGGACTCAGGCTAATCAATATAAACATTCAAAATATCACTTGGGATTCTAACTAAGATTGCGAGCAAAAGCCTCCAACTGATCCCCGTATCTCTAATCGGGGTTCGTTGTTAGGGAAACGGGGTTCACGGATACATGGGCAACCTTATCTTTATTCACCCCTCCCCTTTCCTGATTGGATGGATATTGCTTGGGAGGTTCTGCGTTTTGTGAACCCTGATTCCCGAACCCTTTACCCTGAATCGGGANCTTGAATCGTGGCGCACAATTACAAAGCGCGAGCCTTATTGTAGAGGCCGCAGCCCCCGCAGAAAAGGCCGATTCACCCCTCCCCTTTCCTGATTCGGGGATGCTGCTTACGGAATCGGTAAATCTATGTGACACAAAGCAGGCCGCTAGCACGCATGAAAGATTAAACCGTGTTGTCTGCGTTATAAACACCTACTCGGATTATAATTGTTAGAAAAGAATCAGGTTAGTAATTTGTTATAAGCATGAAGCATTTGATTTCGCTCTTAGCCTTTATTTTCCTCATCGGATGTGTCTGGGAAGGGTCACCACAACGCTTGTCAAGTTGCTCAGATCATCAAATTAAGCCTTGAAGAATCGATCTGAGATGGCTAGCTAAATCTCGATTAAATAAACATCATTATGTCAATCAGACGACGATTCACTTGGAAAGAATTTGGTATTAGAACAGCTGTTGCCCTGCTTCTAGTGTTGGTAACTTATAACCCTTTTGGGCCTTGTGCTACGCAAGCCATTATATCAGTAGAAACTTGGAACCCATTGCCAATGGGCACAATATTCTTCGCTCTCGTAGTCCTCGCCGCATGGCTCCTCCTCCTCCGCTTTGCTTTCAGAGCGATGGGTAAGCTTGGGGCCATCGTTTTAGGTGTGCTCTTTGCTTCATTCGTCGGCCTTGGCTACTCAAAAGGGTGGTTTCAGCCTACCGCTGGCGCGGCAAAATATCTGGGGATTTTAGTCTTTTGGATTGTAGGAACTATCGCGTTAAACGCAGCATTTCTCAAGCGGGCTGCATTCGGTGTCGGGTCCGTCGACGATGACGGCGAGGAGTAGACAACTGCGAAGTCGCTTTATAAAGCTGAGAATCGTCTTGCCCGCACTTTCGCGCTGATAGACAAGCAGCGCCTTCCCTGAAGATACGATCGGCAGTAGTAATAAGGTTCAGTCTTCAAAGTTGTAGATCTCGTCCCATATTCGATCGAGAATCTTTAGGGCCTCCTTCGGAGGGACGACACCCATTAGGCCGTTGGTTTCCTCTAGAAGGCCAAGTTCCCTCAACTTTCCCAATGCGTCTTGAACTTCAAAGTCTACGGTGATTTCAAAGGTGTCTAAAATCCATTTTTCAACACGATCGTCGAGAGATTCGATAGTGTGCCCATGGTCAGCTTCGACCAAGAGGAAGAAATAAGCCAAGATTGCCTCTTTTACCTCCTGCTCTTCCGATAAATCAGTCACGAGATTTATGACGGCGCTGTTGTTAGCCTGGCCTTTGAAGTAGAGGTCTTTCGAAACTTGAGCTAGGTAGGATTCTTTGGTTTTCCGAAAAGCCAAATACGATCNCAACATGTAGGTGAACAATCCTGCTAAGGCTCCAAATATTAGACTGAGATTGGTGTCTCCCGGAGTGTCTCCAAAAAGAATCGGACCAAATTTTGCAGCAATCGTGACAACACCAGCAAGCGCAGGAGCAAAAATCTTGAGACGGTCAATACCCCGCATATTTGGCGTTGTATTAGGAAAAATTGTCTCCAAATCGAGCTTAGGCACGGTCTTGAATAAATGCATATGCAAGCCACGCGCATCCTTCCCTGGGAAGTGCTTCATCCTCTTATTGGCCTTAAACCATTCCTCCTCTTTATATTGCACGACCTGGAGCACCCGATCGTATGCCACCCCCTCAATAGGTATTTTTTTAAGACCGAAAAATGCCTTTCGAAAAGTTGTGAACGGCATTACCCCTAGCTTGTAGAGCCGCATTTCCAAAAATTCATCAAGTCGCACATCAAGGCTGATGGGAAAAACATCTTCCCCTTCCATTGCCTCCTGTAGTTCTTCATTTGTTATTGGCTCCCAATTCCCGTCTTTTAAAACCCCATCAAAGGTCTTCAAAAAGTGTTCGACACGCGGCAAGGCTCCGTGTGGATTTTCAAAAGGATCAACATCTTCGTAGATTGACTTTAGTTTTTCCTGAGTGGTGTGCGAGTTGTGATGCCAGAGGGCCTCCATCATCTGCGACACTTGTTTTAACTCTTTCGCCAAAGTCTTATCGACAACATCCATAGCGATAAGAGCATCTTTCACCCGAGAGCGAGAAATAGGAATGTAGAAAGGAACGTCTTTAAGCTCGGCCATGACTATTTAGAGGAGGGAGTTTTGAAGGAGAGAAAAACTGAATTCCCCTTGACTAGATAGACAATGGGTTACGATCGCTCTCGCAATCTAGAAGTGTTGATATCGAGTCTGATTTGCCAAGTTTTTTATAACATTGAGGTTGATCCGATAACTGTTTCTGGACCACTTTAAATGTTAGGTTCACGCCTTGGCTGGTTCATGGTTAATTGATCGGTCTTGTCTGCGTCCCCTCGCAGCCCCCGCAGAAGAGGCCGATCAATTTTAATTCTGAAAGGCAGAGAAATTACTCATCATCATTTTTCAAACCTTCATCTTTAGATGAGCCTCCTTGTGAGTGCCGCAGAAGGTAAGAACCTGCGATCGCTAACAGGCCGATCATAATCGGGGCATTTGACGCACCCCCATCGCGCTTTGCATCCATAATCCCGTCAGCGATTACCCTGACTATTCGGTAATCCGGACCAACAATCCACAAAAGAAATAAGAAGCAACCTATTAGCGAGGTTGCTAGAAATGTCCATGCTACGAATTTCATGAGGGCAAAGAATTCTTTCCGATCTTTAAAGTCAATCAAACAAAGCATAGCTCTCCGACCTCCTCCTTGGAGTCCAGTTCTCATTATTAAGGCCAACTCCCTAAAATTGGATCACGATTCTTTTAAAACGATTAGAGGATCAGTGAGATTTGGTTCGGTTATTCCCCTCTCTCGAAAGGTGCGATTCACCCCTCCCGTTTCCTGATTCGGGGATCCTGCTTATGTGGATCAGGATTCTTGATTCTTTTGTAGATGCTTAGGAATGCTGCTACACACCATATTGGAACCATCACACGGAGTGAGTAAAATCCTATGAACAAAAGACCTATTCCGCTCTGAGGACTAGGGCTCCCATAAAATAACCTGTCATAAAAATAGATGA
>KB912149.1:2266-18955 GCA_000383735.1 Verrucomicrobia bacterium SCGC AAA164-M04 | reverse complement strand
AGGCGGGATAGGGTTTAATGTTAAGGGCTCAACGACCAAGAAGGCTAAGGGTAGAAAGACTCCTCCCGCAAACATCCTTGCTCAGATAATACAGCAAAACGGGGCTGTTAAAATTAAAGCAAGAAGAAACGAGGTTCTTCAGTCTCTATTCAACCTTGTAAAATCTAATCCGAACACAAGTCTTTGGAACACGTCGGACAACATTGTAGTAAGCGACCCAGACAGAGCTGTTGGTGTTAGGCTAGATGGAGAGCAAAAGTTTATCATTTTTAAAGACGCATCGCTCGCAAAGAATCTAAAGGGCATGGGTGTCACTAAACTAGATGCACTATCTAAGGTTATGGCTAAGCCTGCAAACTTCTTGAGGGCTGCGTTTACTACAAGGAACCCAGAGTTTATTATCTCTAACTTCTCTCGTGATATTTTGTCAGCTATCCCTAATGCTATTGCAGAAGCGGACCTGCCTGACGGATCTATTAAGAGCAAACAAGAAGTAGCACGTAAAATTATTACCCGAACGCCTCAGACTCTTAAGGCTTTGCTTAAGGGTGATGTATTTGGCAAGGACCTGGATCCTGTTGTAGCAAAGTACTTGTCCGAGTTCAAGGAAGATGGAGGGCAGACTGGATGGGGCTTTGTAAAACCCCTTGAGACTATTGCAGCAGAGCTTAACAACGAAACAAACGAAGGCAATAAAGCTAAAAAAGCCATCAAGTGGATGGAGAAGAATAGCCTAGCTCATATCGAGGCAGTAAACGATGCTTTTGAAAACAGCATTAGGTTGTCTTCATACATTGAAGCGCGGGAGGCTGGGGCTTCAAGACCAGACGCAGCACAGCTTGCAAAAAACATCACCGTAAACTTCAATAAGTCAGGCGAGTACGGGGCTGTGGCTAACGCATACTACTTGTTCTTCAACGCATCTATTCAGGGTAGTGCTAGAATTTTCAGATCTCTTGGTAAACTTAAGCAGGTCGAGAACCCAGATGGAAGCATTAGTAAGCAGCTAAGTGGCCCACAAAGGATTGTCATTGGGTTGGGACTGGCCTCAGGTATGCTGGCCATGATTAACATGGCCTTGTCTGACGAGGACGAAGACGGAGAATTGTTCTACAACAAGATTCCTGACTACGAAAAAGAGAGGAATCTAATTATGATGTATGACGGAAAGAACTACATCAAGATTCCACTTCCATACGGGTACAACCTCTTCTCTAACTTTGGAACCGCATTGGCAGAGACCATGGCTGGGGAGCGCGATGCTGACGACGCACTATGGTTTGTAGCCAACTCAGCTATGAGTTCGTTCTCACCAATTAGCTTTGGTCAATCTGAGAACTTTGCTAAATATCTAGCGAAGGGCGTTGCACCAACAACGCTCAAGCCCCTTGTGGAGATAGCGGTAAACGAAACATATTTTGGGTCTAAGGTCCATCAAACACAGTTCCCTGTAGGGGCCAAGCGCCCTGAGTCAGAGCTTTCTTTCAGATCGCCAGGATTTATCAAGAGTATGTTCCAATGGATGAACAGTGCCACTGGTGGCAGCGAGCAGGTAAGCGGCGCAGTAGATGTAAACCCAGATCTGTTTTGGTACCCATTTGAATACTACATAGGCGGCCTTGGACAGTTTGGTATGCGAGCTTCAAAAAGCGTATACAATATTGAAGAGATGATCCGCACAGGTGAGAAACCTGTGCTGGAGGCCAACGATATTCCCTTCCTTAGAAAGGTCTATGGTGAGCCATCAAAGTACTACGACTATGATCTTTACGACAACAACAAGGATGAGGTTAGGCAGTTGTACAAGGAAAGAAAATCTGCCGATAAAAAGAATGTAGGTAGATACGATGGGATTGTAAAGCTAGACAAGAAAATAAAAAGCGTAGAGAAGAAACTAAAGTCTCTACGGAAGGAAAGAAGGTCAGCTCAGGATTTGCCTTACGTTCAAAGAGTAAACAAGTCAGCGGAGCTTCAGGAAAAAGAGAGAATACTAATTATGGAATACAACGAATTGCATGAAAAACTCAGAGGACAATAAGATTAAAGACACTAAGCTTGGAGCTTGGCTTAAAAGCAAGGCCCCAAAAGTTCTTGATGTTGTAGGCAATATGCTTCCAGACAGAGGCGGTTTGGGGGTTGTGAAGAACCTGCTTGACATGGACAGTACAGTCGACCCTGCTGAAGCTAAGGCTATGGTTGACGCAGAGGTTAAGTTTCAAGAGAACGTAACAGAAAGATGGAAGGCTGACATGGGGAGCGATGTAAAGCTTGCAAAGCTCATCAGACCAGTGACTTTGATAGCCCTTATGAGCATGTTTATGATCACCATGGTTGCCGATAGCATGGATAACTGGGCATTTAACGTCAAGGATTCTTACGTATCTTTGTTGGAAATACTTATGTTAACAGCTTTTGGTGCATACTTCGCAGGTAGGACCATTGAAAAATCAAGAAAATAATGCTTGAAAATTTGAGTCACTTTGAATTTCTAACTGTAGCTGGGGCGCTGGTAATGGGTTGGATAAAATTCCAAAACGATTACGGAAAGCTTAGCGCCAGAGTACATACACTCGAAACAGACAACGCAGAATTTAAGGCTGACGTAAAACAGTTGCTCAAGGACATTCAAGAGATTAAGCTTCTTCTTGCAAAGAACAAAGTAGAGTGAATATAAACGACAACACCAACCTCGGCATCAACATTAAGTGGATGGTGCAAATCGTTGTGGGTGTAGGAGCTGCTGTTACTCTTTACTTCACAATAATGTCGGCTCTAAACAAGCTAGAGATTGACACGATGCGTCACAATCAAGAGATTGACCTTAACTCTGAGTTTAGAATTAAGTGGCCTCGTGGGGAGATGGGGAGCTTGCCTGACGATGCAGAACAGAATCTAAGGCTAAATCACGTAGAGAGGGATGTGGAACAGCTAAAAGTTCTAGTAGACGAGTTGCGTCAAAAGGACTGTGATTAACGGAATATCGTTACGTTTCCAGCCATCTCTATAACCTTCTGGCTTTCCCAAGTAGAGGCCTTTATGGTCCAGGTGTAGACTCCATCTGGAACGAATGCCCCTAGTCTGTTTCCCAGCCACTTGTCTTGAGGGTCATAGCTTACCCACACTAGCGTTCCCCACCTGTTGTATATCCTGCACTCCCAACGCCACCAGCACTCACTTCGAGTCACTGGCTTCCAGTATTCGTTGACCGTATCACCATTTGGTGTAAAAGTATTTGGGGTGTAGATGCGAGGATCACTACAATCCTCGCCTTCTTCTGGGAGATACAGACACTGTCCTTCTACAGTACACTCCTCGCAGTAGTTCAAGGCCTCAGGATCTAAGCATCCCTGATAGATGCACCCTCCATCACTATGAGTTGCAAACTCATTGTAGTTGTAGGCAAACATATCTGTGCAGCCATATACAATAGGCGGAGGCGGTGGGTCACACGCCCCATTGAGCGACCACATTATCCAGCTGTTAAAGATATCGGTATCTGGGTACGGGAACCCCCCAAGCCCTGGCTCTCCACTGATGTTATCGCTGTCGTTTATTTGCCACACATTCATCACCAAACATTCCTCGTAGTAGGATCCGCTCTGAAAAATGTCTATCCAGCACGGAGCAGCACCGCTGCCTGCCCACGGAGTTTCAAGAAGATTGAAGGTAATCGTGTCGCCTTCCTGCAAGACGTTGTCAGGGCCTTGACCTATTTCAAACCCAGGGAAGTCCAAGGGGAAGTTAAGTAGTGCCCATCCGTCGTCATAGAAACAAGGGAACGGGTTGTCTTCTAGCGGAGGGTTAAACGTTAGAGCAAGAAGAAACTCTCCAATACTGTCGGCCTCCGTGCCACATTGAGCGCCGTTAACAGCTATGGTAAGGTCCGTAGAAATGGGGTTGAACCCAATGATCTCCATGTCGCATTGCCCCCAAGAAAGCAGTGGTATAAGAAAGGGAATTAGTCTCTTCATTGGACAAATACTTTTTTGGTTTTGTTCTTCCACTTCAGGATGTAAACACCTGATGCCAGCTGATCAAGAGGTTTATCAATTTCCCTGCCAAGAACATCAAAGATGCGTGGGGATCCGCCTCCAAGACTAATGCCGTCATCCACGACAAGGTCTATGTATGTGCCGACAGAGAAATCATCCTCTATCTCTACGTCACATTCACCTACATTAAAGAGCATGTAAAGAAGGTCTCTGACGTTCACGATACCGTCGTTATTAGGATCTGTCTGACAAGCAAAGTCACAAGCCCACTCGCTGAGCATAATCAAGATGTCTCCGTTCCCAATAGAGCCATTTCCGTCGTAGTCTAACTCACACGCTGGCAGTGTGTTACAGAAATCCTGATAGAAGTCGCTGAACTCAAACCCAAAAGGCATACTTATGATAGTGTCTTGGTTGATTGTGGCGAAGTATCCATCACTCCCAATATCACACGTACCATCTCCGCCTAGGTCTACCGTACAGAATCCATCACCCGCGTAGTCTTCTGCAATAAACGTGTAGCAATCGTCAAAGACGCAGGCCTCGTAGTAATACAATCCTTCCTCATTGAAGTCGTAGTCATCATCCATTACTATGTTTCCATCACCATCTAGTAGCACCCAACTGTGTTCGTTAGACCAGAAGTCTACGTCCACCGTCAGCTTAAATAGATCTCCTTCTGTACTCTCTATTGGCCAAGACGTATAGTCGTTGTCAGGATAGTCGTCTATACTCTCTGTCTGAACCTCAAAAATTTGAGCGCCCTCCACATAAACTTGCTCAAACATAACAGAGTAGCTTCCAGGGGCTACGTCAAAAAGTGTTTCTAGGTACTCTAGTCCATTGCAGTATAGGGTTACATCAACAAAAGGTATAGATTGAACCCCTTGGTTTACCACATCGACCCAGATGTCCTGATAAGGAGTACACCACTGGTCTTGATATATAGCCGAAGTGGGGGTCATGTCATAATCAACCACAGGCAGGCAAGCAGGTGAGACAACAAGCAAAGACCTGGGCCCTTGGATGGATTCGTGCATCCGTATCGCCTGACCCTCTGTAAACTCTATCTTACAATCCTGAGAAGAGTAGTCCATGTAGTTGGTTCCTTCAATGTCGGGGCAGATATTGGAGCAGCCATTTGTAGAAGGTCCAGGGGCAGTGTCGCACACCCGATCGCCTTGTGTTTCACAGTTAGACTCCTCACAGTCGCCGCTGTTGTAGAAGGTGTGGTAAAGGCTTAGGTAGTGGCCGACCTCATGGACAACCGTGTAGCCCAAGTCCCTTCCCTGCTTAAGCTCTCCAACGTTGCCTACTGTATTGTACAGGGCCACGATGCCATCCCTACAGTCACCAGTGGGACCTAGGTATGCGTATCCCTGAGTGCCGCTTTGACCGTCGTTTCCGTTGATCTCAGACACCACGTATATGTTGATGTATTCATCAGGATTCCAACAACCAGCCGAAGCCTTTAGCGTTGCGTCTTCAATGCCGTTTGGACTCCCCTGTGCTACACCATCTTCGATGTAGCTGCTCCATACCCCTCCATCAAACCGAGTGATACCATTTGTCGGGACTCCGCTAGGGGTGCGCTTGGCCATGCAAAACTGAATCTTGCTGTCAAGGAAGGAATCGTTTAGAATGTCTACCTGTGAAGAAATTTGCTCATCAGATATGTTGTTAGGATCCCCCAGCCCCGTGTGAATCACATGAAACACAACGGGTAGAGTTTCGATCTGAATATCATCAAAATCGTAACTTAACTTACTGATACCCATGGTTTTAACCTCTGGTATCATTTGAACGCACTCCTGACCATGCAAAGCAAAAGAAAGGATTAAAAGAAGAGCAGCAACAGTGGTTTTCATCATCGACGAATGTACAAAAAAAGGGCCGATCACAATCAAGTGACCGACCCTCAGTAGCGAAGTTCCGCAGCAACTATCCCTGCGTAACCCTACAAAGATAGTTAACCTTCACAAACCGCACAGTTGAGGATGTCACGTCCTACTGCTTGCGCTTTGTTTACACCTCGCTGATAATACAAAGTTTTAATTCCTAGCTCCCAAGCCTTGATTACTAGCTGATTAACGTCCTTCAGGGGTACCTCATCAGCAATCATGACGTTCAATGACTGACCTTGATCAATAAACTTCTGACGATCGGCAGCCTGTTGCACCACCTCCATCTGGGAGATCTCTGCGAACGTCTTGAATACATCCTTCTCGTTGTCACTCAGGAAGTCTAAGTGCTGTACGGACCCTCCTTTCATCATGATGTCCTTCCATGTAGACGCATCATCTTTACCCTTCTCAGCAAGTAGGTCCTTGAGGTATGGGTTCTTGTATGTGAACTTACCCTTAGCCAAATCCTTTGTGAAGTAGTTGGATTGCAATGGCTCTACTGAAGGCGATACCTGACCCAGGATAAAAGAAGATGACGTAGTAGGTGCTACGGCCATACGTGTGCTGAATCTATGACCGTACCCCTTCAGCACCTCTGGCTCACCCTTCTGGGACGCCAGAGACATGCTTTCCTGATGGCTTTGATCTTGTATTGTACGGAAGATCTCTTTATTGATTAGCCTAGCTTGAATGCTTTCAAATGGAATCAAATTTCTTTGAAGGTAGGAGTGGTACCCAAGCACTCCGATACCAATAGATCTATGTTCTTTGGCAAACCTAACAGCTTTCTCCATAAAGGGAAGATTGTCGGCTTTGTCAATGAACTCAGTGTACACTGCGTCCAAAAGCCTGGCCATAATACGTACAGCACCCGCATCCTTCCACTCATTGTAGTGAAGTGCATTCATGGATGAAAGGCAACAAACAAAAGACTTTGTGTCGTCTGTATACTCCATGATCTCAGCGCACAGTTGAGAGTGTTTGATTTTCAGACCTTTGTCCTTGTACCACTGAGGCGCTTGTTCGTTTACATTGTCTGTGAAGAAGATGTAGGGGTATCCAGTCTCGCTTCGCTTCTTGTGGATCTTGGCCATGATCGACCGCTTATCTTGATCTCCATCAATCATCTCTTGCATCCACTCATCACCGATACACACAGCAAACGACACGTCTTGAATAGGATGTCCTTCACTTCTAATTTGCAAGAACTCTTCGATGTCTGGGTGCTCTACATCCAAGTACGCGGCCCAGCTACCACGACGCACCTTACCCTGCGAGATGACATTGGTTGTGGTGTTAAACAACTCCATCATAGACACAGATCCATTGGTTTCGCCACCGCTTGAGATCTTAGCACCGCGAGGGCGAAGGTTACCGAAGTATGTAGCAGTGCCACCGCCTACCTTGCTCATAGCTCCGATTTCAGCAGCTCCACGCAAAATATCAAAGGTGTCGTCTTGTAGTTGCGTACCGAAGCATGAGATAGGCAGTCCTTTGCTCTTGCCAAAGTTTACCCATACAGGGGTGCTTAGACTGAACCAACCCTTTGACATACAGCTGTAAAACTCGTCAGCAAAAGCAGGGTCCTGTAAAATCCCTGCTGCATGATCGGCTATTTCACGCACTCTATCTTCGACAGTTTGGTCCTTGTCGAGATAGCCTTTCTCCATAAATTGTCGGGTCTCTTCTGTGACCCAGTAAAAATCTTTCATTAAAATAATTCTTCTGCAGTAAAACTCTTAGTGCTCTTTGCGTAGTCGATAGGCTTCTTATGAAAGAAGTCTGACAACGCGGACGCATACACCTCTTCGTCCATCCATGCCGTGACCTTCAACTCCTCCTCATTGACGGGGAACTCAAAGGAGAATCCAATGCGGCGCATGCTTTCGTTCACACGATTCTTCAAGTAGTTGTTCAAGATAGACTCGCTAAGGAACTCATTATCAAAGCCTTGCAGGATCCACTTAATCAGGTTTGTCTCAGCAGACAGGGCTACTTGAGCCTCTTCCCAGATGCGAGCCTCCAGCTCAGCATCGAAAAGCTCGGGGTGCTCAGCACGAATCTGATTGACCAGAGCCATTCCACCCTCAGCATGAAGGTTCTCCTCCTTGCTAGTGTACTGAACCACATTTGCAGTATCCTTAAGCACAGCTTGGAATCTGTTGAATCCCAGAACCGTATAGAACTGGCTAAACAATGACACGTTCTCCGTAAAGAGAGTAAAGAGGATGAGGCTGTACAGGAACTGCTTCTTGTCATCCTCGAAGACTCGATCGACGTACTTGTTTAGATAAGTTACACGGTTCAATACAGGCTCATTCTCTAGAAGCGTTGTAAACTCTTCCTCTAGCCCTAGCTTTGTGAGAATTTCAGAATATGCACGAGAGTGGATTACTTCCACTCCGCCAAATACAGCACCCATGTCTGCAATCTCAGGCTTAGGCAAGTGCTTGCCAATGTTTGACCAGTAAGATTTCACCGCTACTTCAACCTGTGAGATGAGTAGGATGGCGCGTTTGATCACGCCACGTTCTTCTTCCGTAAGGCTAGTATGGTAGTCTTGGACATCAGACTTGAAGTTAAATTCGTTGTGTGTCCAATGGCTTGCCCACATCGCGTTGATGAGTGGGTCTGTGATTTCAGAATAGTCAAAAGGCTTATAGCTCAGCCTCTTCTCGAAGATTGAGTTTTTCATGGGGTTACTGTAAATGATGGTTAAATGGACCTACAAGATAGTCAATATTCTTTATCGTATTCCCACACCCTGTAAGACTTTAAAGTCTTGATGTCGTTCAACTTAAGAATAGAGATGACGTCTTGTCTGTCTCTCCTTGTGTACTTTTTTAGATAGGCGTTTTTTCTGTCTTTGACAACCTCGTCTTTGACGTGCTTCTCACAAAACAAAGCCAACTCATGCCTATCTAGAATTGAGAAACCGCCTTCCTCTGGCATATCGAAAGCAATAATAGATGCTCCCCCATATAGCCAGCCGCGTTTCCCTGCGACGTTCTTAAACTCTACCCAGATTTCATCGGGTAGATTGTTTCCTTTCACGTCCACACCCCATCGGCTTTCATTATCCATGGCGAGCCAATAGTCGATGTGTTCGTGCCTGTCTTCTGTGTGGGAGGACTTTGTGACAAGAAGTCCTTTTTTCCGTGCGGCTCTCACGAACCTCACCTCGGCCACACGACCAGTAGAAGAACTATATGCTTTACGCTTTGCTCCTACTTTCATATTCCTCTACTATAGATTTTATCAGATCTAGCTCCTGATAAACAGCGTTTTTAACGCCCTCCATAGATTCTTCAATTTGATCTGAAGACAAGAGAGCGATTCCTTCTTCATCGTGCAAGGATTCATACAGTTCATCTATGATTTGATGAATCCTGTCGCAAGCGATATAGAAGTATTCGCTAACCTTAGATGTCTTCATTCTGAATTGATTTGAGGATTTCTTGAATAGCTTGGTCTACTTGACCGCTGTTCTTGGCTAAAAATACGATAGTTTTAGCATTATTCCCAACCAAATGGCGAAGAAATAGTTTCCACCTCATCGGAAAGTCATGATGAGACGGTAAGTATCCTTTGGTTTCTATGATCCAATCATGATCTCGCCCAACGAAATCAGGTGTGTAGGTGATGGGTAGGATGACGGACCCCGAACGGTCCGACATCGTCTTGCCTTTGGAGGTCATCTTAAAGTATTTATTGGGAAACCTGAATCGGTCTACCATCTCGAAGGTGTGTTCCTCATAATCAAAAGCCAACCCATATTCTTTCAACTGATCAGCACAATACTTTTCAATAGAAGATGCGTATCGTCCCAGCCGCTTTTTGCGAGCGCTGGTACGTTTAGACGTTGTTTTTCTTTGACGCTTCATATAACGAAGTTACCAAAGAAAATTTGCAATATCAACTCAAGAAGGTCATGTTCATAGGCATGGTAGCTTCCTTAGAGAAGCTAATTGGTTGATAAAGAGCACGTCTACCTACCCTGTCTGTGAATCCAGTGTGAGAAAGATTCATCATCAAGCAGTAAGGATCCTCCAGTGGAGTGGGACGACCCCCTGTCTCCACCTCCCTCACCTTCCTGACGTGTATCTCACTCATTCTGCGTATGTCACTGTCCATTGATTGAACCTTTCGGTGAATCGTCATGAAGCAATCCGCTCTGTTTACGAACTTTCCGCCACCCTCTGTATCCTCAGCATAAGGAGCCACAGGTAATCCGTCAGGACCCTTGCGACGTTGAGCCTCTGTAACAGCGTGCATGTTAAGCCACACAGCGATGTCGTTAGACTTGCTAAAGGTCAGCAGTTCGGAAGCTGCCTCATAGTGGTATTCATGTGTTGAGATGCCCTTACTACCCATATCAAGACGCAAGCTGTTGTATGGATCAATGAAGATCGCATCTACAGGCTGCTGTAGCATAACCTTTTCGATAAACAAGATAATGTCACTGTAGCTGTAAATTTGATTGTTATTGATGATAGTGAAATGATCGTTTACCCACTTGTACGCTTGTTTCCGCTCCAAGTAAGTCATGTCAGACACCTTCTTGTCCATAGCAAACTGCATAAGAGACATCTTGACGGATGCGGTCCTATTCTCCGAGGAGTACAGCACCCACTTCCAGTCATGACGCACTGCTGCATTGGCGATCATGTACAGCATGATCGTGGTCTTACCCACGTTAGAGTGTCCGTTTATGATGAGGAACTCCTTCTTGTACCTGAAATGCTCGTCAAGCTTGGGGTCTCCAGTATCCAAACCGACTTGCACCTTGCCTTGCGAGTAGTCATCAATCCACCTGAAGTCTTCGTCGTCTGACGAGATGAACGACATGTCACCGTCATTCAAAAGCATCTCTCTCTTGACAGACTTCTCTTCGTCAAGGATGTCTTTGATCGGCATGTTCTTGCCAATCTCAATGCCGTCGACAATAGTCTTAAGTGCTTGATCCTCAGACTCTATTTCTCTCTTGCAGATTTCTCTGTGCAGAACCCTTACGACTTCTTCTTGTTCCATCTTACCTGCAGCGATGTACCCGCCACAAAGTCTAGATGCGTTCACAAGAACCCTGTGCTTGTCTCCATCCGAAGCGTTCCGAATCATTCGGGCCGCTAGGTTGAGCTTCATGTAGTCAGTGTAGTCGTAAGCTTCATTGACAGGAACCTGAGCCTCAGCATGTTCTGTAGTGAAGTGACCGAATCGTTGGTAATCGTCCTTGATAATGATGTCAGGATCGTGCGACTCAAAGCACGCACGAGACTCATTGATACCTGACTCGTCGAGCTCTAGTCCATGTGTTCTTTCGAAGTATTTGACAAGCGCTCTAAAGTGGTCTCTATGTCGCTCAGGGTGCGTAATGTGGACCAACGCTTTGATTCCGTTTCCACTAGGCGAAGTCCAGCATGAATGAATGAAATCATCCGTGGCAAGGGCCGTCTTGGTCGAGTCAACGTCAACGTGGTCAAAGTCCAGAACAACAAATCCCGAATGCTCGAAGAGCGCGTCATCGGCTCTCGACGAAAACTCCCCGCTGAAGCAAACAACGGGGAGCTCTTTCTTTTTCTCCTTATCGCCATTGCGGACGTCAGATACTAGTGTAGACGACTTCCCTGTCTGGATACGTTGCAGTGCGGTTTCCAGAGCTATGTGGTGTGGATTCGTTTTGTCGTATACGTTTTTGAAAATCGTTACTTGCATTGTCTTTTGCGATCATAAGGAGGATTAGGTAACCTGCAAGATCTTGTAGCGTGTCCTCCGTTGCATCTACAAGGCCTGCGTTCTTAATTCGCTTTAGCTTGTCGTCTATGCGCACCTTGATGCCCGCGACAGCCTTAGCTTCTGAGAAAACATTCAGCGGTTCAAGGGCTGAGTTTCCATATTTTTCGTTCTTCGAGAGGAGTAGCTCCTCAAGTTCTTTGCATTTGCTCTTGATACTGCTTTTTGTGTTCATCGAGTGTTAGGTTTGAATGTGATAAAAACTTCTTGTCTACGATCTCCCGTATCATCACGACCCTGGTCGCCTTTGTCTTTCCGTAGAACTCTTGTTCGAGCCTACTCATTGTTTTTGCGTCATAGTTACGGATGTCATTGGGGTTGTCGAAGACAGACACTATCCACACAAGACGCTCGTGTACAACCTTCTTTTTTTTGAAGGCGACACGAGCGCTCATGTAGTAGATAGGTGCTCCCTTAGAAGGGGAGGTCACTTGTTGCCTCCTGTTGAGAAGCTTTTGCTGCTCGCTTTTCCTGTGCAGCTGCGCTGTTAGGATCATAGACAGAACAACAAGCCTTTCCGTTCTTACTAAAGAATAGCTTGACATAGACATTACCGCCTTGGCCTTGATCATTCAAGGACGTGGAGTATTTGTCAATCATTTCTTGAAGTTCAGACTTCTTGAATTTCACGGACCAGCTAGAGAGTTTCTCTTCGTAGTAACGTGGGTCCTCGCAGTATCCGACGAGTACGGAGTCATATTGCTTATCGCTCATGAGTATAAAAAATTAGTGATTAAAAAATGAAAAATGTAAATAACTGTTAATGTAATTGTGAATCTTGCCGCTGTATTAAACGACGAACTCAGCGTAGTGTGTTTTTGTTTCCTTGCTTTCATTTAGGTAGGATTGAATGTTTTCAAGAGCTTGGTGGAACTTCATCTCTCCTCGGAACAGAGTCTCCTCTGTACACTTCACATCTGCAGGGTAGAAGGGGTAAGCCTTCTCCTGTACCACCCAGTAAAAGTTAGGTATGTCAAATACCTTTGTATAGATATAGGCTTGGATGTCATAGCTCCAGCTGTTGACATCGTACCTGAACTTGTCGATCGACCGTGAGGACTTGGAGTCAATGATGCAGTCATCCTGTAGGCAGTCGAGGAATCCCTTGAGGGGAACACCATCAACGTCTACGTTGAACTCTACCTGATACTTGCCTCCTGCAAACCTCTTATCATAGAGGCCGCAGTCCCTGAGGCGCTGTATCATCTCATGGGCCTTCTTCCAATCCGCTTGGCCTACAACTTCCTTGCCTTCATGCTCTTCTGCAAACTCAGCTTTCCACTCACGGTACTTTTTAGTGTTGCGAGGGAACTTGCCGCCGATAGCTTCAACGATTGCTAGGTCGTCCAAGACAACGTAGCTTTCTTTTGCTTTGTCAGGCTCAAATAAGAGCATGTCATACATGGATCCAAAGGTTAGGGCCTCTGACTCTTTCTTCAACTGACCCCTCATGTACATCTCCCAGAGACGCATGTCTCCGAGAGCGTACTTGAGAGATGAGTACGATAGGTGTGGCTTTCCTACTCGCTCTGTCAGTTGTTCGCGCATATTCATGACTCTTCCGTTAGTAGTGTGTTTTTCATCGTACAAATTTCTGCAGTCCTGCGACTTGTTTTTCTGTGAGCTGCTCACCATACTTTTTGGTGATAGCGGTGAAGGCTTTCTTCTTGTCTGTCTGTGATTTAATATACCCTACGGCTTTGTCCATGATGTTCTCGACGGGAGCGTCAAGTTTCTTGGCAAGCTTCTTAACTTGAGGGTTGTCAACAAGCTCTTGTTGCTTCGCAATGGCTTCCTGGACTTCGTTAGACGACGCAATAGAAGTGTCGATTCCGATTCCGAGCATGGCAAGAGCTCGTCCCACGGCTGAGGTCTCACAGTTTTCGACATGGCTTGTCTTGTTGATATTGGATGATGACTTGACTTCGTGAGCATGGCCCTGAGCAATGACCTCTCCGTCTTGATTGACGACGGTACACTTGCACAGGCACTGATCCCCGTCGAGCATGTTAATGTCGGTGTGGATACCCCACCCCTTGTACTGGTCCTCCTGTCGGAAGAATTTGATGCGTTCGTTGACTTCAACGTACTGCTTGCCACGGATGTTCGTGGTCTTGAATTTGTAATTAGACATTGATATTGGATTGAATTAAAATTTTTTCTTGAAGAAGTTTAGAGACTAGTCTGTCTATGTATTGGATCCTATTGATCTTGGCCATGCCGTCGAAGTAAGTGTCCACTACATACTCTGCTGTCTCAAAAAATGTGGCATAACCATCCCATCCGCTCATATTGGATTCGTGATTGTTTTTGTAATGAATCACGGTAGTCCTGTCCTTCTTAAGGATTTCAGAACTTAACGAGTCTCCGAGATGTTTAGTGAGTGCCATGCCGAACGCCATGCGTGGCTGGCTGTGTTTGAATTGTCTATCATCTGCATTGTATTCTTGTCCGATTGTGTCGTAGTACATTTCAAGGGCCTCCCTGCCCTGCTCGATAAGAGCGATACGCTTGTGTGAAGGTACGGACTTCATTCCTTTATTCCAAGGGATTTGTTTAGTTTTCATAGTTGTCTTTTGCGAACTCTTGGAGTTCATAGTATGTTTTCATTGATTTAAATACGTCGAGGATGCCATCCTTGAGGGACCGCATACACTCTACATGATTGATGCGAACTGATTGTTCCACGCCTAGCTCATCTATCTCCTTTTCTTGGTTAATAAGTGTCGAGTAGTCGTCAACCAAAGAACTGGATACGTCTTCGGTTACTTCGTAGAAGCAATTAGCTACATCAGAGGGGGGCATATCAAGCCACCCCTCGAAGCCTAGGTCGGATACATCTTGTAGGATGAATCCGAATGCTGTCTTGTCTGATGTGTCATTAGATATCATACATTGTAGGTGTTCAAGGATGTCATTTTCTTTCATCTGACTCATAGATTAGAAAAGCTTTAGGGTCTCTGTTGGCAGCAAACGATTCGCTCGGACTTACGAGGTCTTGTCCGTTGAGTCGGTATTGCCAGATTTGTTCTCGTCTGTCTTCCATGTTTTTAGTTTGTTTATTTCTCTGTCCATCTTTCGACGGCGTGATCTGTTCGTGTGTGTGTTGTCTGTGTTTGAAATCTTCCGAAGGAATCTCATGTATTTATCCATATACCTGTTGTTTGTTTGTCATCATTAGTTTGATTTGTTTGTTGTCTACGTTTTTGTCCCTGTGATTAAACCAATAGGGATTCTTCTTTGGATTGTACTTGTATTGCGTCATGCTTGATGAGACTGGAATAGTATCCACCACTGCCAAGTCATCACATGATACCCAGGCACATACCGTTTTGTTTTCGCCATTATGAATACGCATTGCTGTCTTCGGATGATTGCCGAGGATGCAGTCGTGCATCACGATTGACTTTAAGTTGGGGTCAAAGTAACTCTTCGTATCTTTCTGTGAATCAGTGACTTGCCACTTCATGTAGTTGTCACCACGAGCTAAGTGGAATCTTACCTTGTATCGCTTCATCTTGTAGTTTTAATTTCATTTTAGCCTCCCAGTCCCTGACCATGCAGTCGAGAAACATCTTGTCTTGTGGTGAAGCGGTCTCTTCGAACCGCCTCATTCGGGCCTCGATCCTGGCCCACTGCTCGTCCATGTATTCGTCAGTCATAGGTTGTCTATCAAGTCAAGAAGCTCTTCATTCGTCATTTTGTCTTCCCTCACAAGCCGAGCACACCTCACAATGATTTCCGATGTTCTCACCTTGGCGGTTCTTTTTTCAGCCTTGCTTGTAGGCGGTTCTGATGGTGGCGGCGTGACGATGTGTCCGTCGTGGCCGCCCAAGAACTTGTCGGTGTCGATATGAAAGCCATTGTTAGTGAGGTTACTTGAGACAGAATTGATGAAGCTGGCTCTGGTCTTCGTGTTGGCTTCCATGACATTGTTCCAAGTTTGCCTTGTCCTTCCTGTCATGTTGTTGATGGCCCCCCAAGGCATCTCAAGATCGAATTTCAGTTGTTCAAAAATCCTGATGCACCATTCTCTTTTCTGTTCTTCTGAACAGGTCATGAGTCTCACTACGTGAGGGTTGCTGTACATATCCCTCTGCTTCTCCGCTCTGGTCTTTCTCATCAGTCATATAGGTTGGAGATTACCTCATCAAAGTCTTTCCTGCTCATTACGTCATCAGCAACGTAACGGGACAGCCTTACGATGGTGTTTACGAGGTCGTCTTTTGAGTCAGTCGATGTAGGTTCGTCGATGACATCAGTGTTAACCACTTCGTCCTTCAAGTAAGTGTCGTTCTCAAAACCCTTGGCCTTGATGGTTCCTTTTTTGAGCAACAAGTTGAAGCTACGTTGAACATTCTTGAGTCCTGTCCCCTCAAATTTTCTTTGACAGAAATCATTTGCCAACTCTACTTGATTGGGCATGAGTCGGCTCTTGGAGATATGAACCTGTCCTTCGTACTTGCCTGTTTGATATACCCTGAACGGGCATGATTTTAGATTGATTGAAAAAAAGTTGGTCAAGTCGTCAAGACTCTGTTGATTGTATTTACTCATAGTAAAAATTATTTAGTTGTGTTGTCATCAATTCCGTGGATGCGGCACTCGAATCCTTTGGTTTCGCATAGACCCCTGAGGGTAGCGACGGCGTTGGCCTCTTCGTAGTCACCCACTTTGCTACGCATCCAGTCTGTGTCGAGGTAGTCGGTGAGGTCAACGCACTTGCTGAACGACACCTCAAAGCCTCCTGTGTACCCACTCTCTTCAATCTCGACGGAGTCGGAGTTATCAAGCTCACAGCATGCGTCCTCTACCCCTTGCTTGATGCCTTCACGGAAGATGGCGATGGCTACATCCTTGGGGATGACGGGCATAGTAGGGGTGTCTTTACGAAGACGCTCCACTGCCGCAGTTTCCATCTTGAGTCGCTCCTTGAGGTCAGCAACCTCACGTTCGAGCGCTTGCTCACGTCCTGTCTGTTCTGTGTATTGTTTCTTGGCCAT
>KB912149.1:0-2206 GCA_000383735.1 Verrucomicrobia bacterium SCGC AAA164-M04 | reverse complement strand
GCAGTTTCCATCTTGAGTCGCTCCTTGAGGTCAGCAACCTCACGTTCGAGCGCTTGCTCACGTCCTGTCTGTTCTGTGTATTGTTTCTTGGCCATACTTTTCAGCTTTCTGTCTGTGTAACAGACAGTTAGGTTGGGTCTGTTAGACTCATAGTCTAACTAGACCGTTCGCATGCGGGGACCCTGAAGGGTCGGACAATCCCCCCTTAACCTTTACGGTTAAGACATATACCCCAAAACTGGGACCTCTCTACCCTTACTTCAAGACTTCGTCTTGGACCATCTGATTAGCAGTGGGTTAGCGGTCTTGGCGGAGCTGTGCACATCCGCCGTACTCACCATTTAGCAGAGCTAAATTCATAAGCTAACTTGTTAGCTTTCATGTGGTACCGAGATTCGGCTTCCACCATTACTTTACCCTTGGTAAAGGAATGATAAATCGGTGGAATAGAGATGTATTTTAGAAAGAGAGAGGAGTCTTACGACTCTCTTTCTTAAATACTATCTCCTAAGGGGTTTTGAGAGTCGGTCCTTTAGGAAGTTCAAACTTCAAACTTCATCTACGATGAATAACTTCAATTTCTCTGACTGCCGTAAGGCAGTGAACCAAGCCACTTTCCGTCCAACAAAGAGCCGTAAGGCTCTTGCTTCAAAGCTTCTTGGAGAAGCTTTAGAGTTCATTGCTAACCTCGAAGAGGTTAAAGAGCCTTCGAAGAAGGCTAAGAAGACTCGTCGTAAGACGAGGAAGAAAGCAACCCCAACTCAGAGAGTTGCTGACAAACAAGAAAAAGCCTTTCATGGAAAGGCTGACAGTCCAGTCAAGCCTTCGAAGAAGGCAAAGACAGCTTCAGTAGAAGCTGCTAAAGCATCTCTGAAAGAGATGGATGAGAAGAAAGCCGTCAAGAAGTCAGCGAAGCTGAAGGCTAAAGCAGTGGCTTCAGGTGTCAACGAAGTTGACAGAGTAGCTTCCTTGGAAGCTAAGATTGAGGCTCTCACCGCCTGCCTTGCACTGCACATGGAGTCTACGACTCTGGCTTCTCCTTCTAACGAAGTTAGCCTTGATGAAATGCCCTTCTAATCCTTTAGGATTAGTTTAACTGATAACCCTTAATTCATTGAAAATGAACTACTTAGTTTCTGACCTTGATATCGAAGATATCAAACACATTGATGCCTCCTACCCACAGGACGCAACGCTCGACTCTGCGACCTTCAGCGAAGCTGTGTCTTTGCTTGACCACTTCGTTGATAACGAAGAGGATGGACGAAAACTCGACATGCTTTGGGACTTGCAAGGTCTGAAAGACCTCCTGCATGACGCAACAGCGGGCGCTGTGGAGATTACCATCTCCCGAAGCTTGCTTTCCCTTGGAAGCGGTTGCTCCATCGGCTAACCCCTTAGAGTATCTTGATATATATACTCTCTTCATTTATGAAGAGTATATATATCTTAGATACACTTTGACTTCAAATTTCAAACTTCAATTAAACCCTTTCCGTTATGGATATGAACCTACGCCATCAGCTTATTGCTGACCTCCTCGACCTTCACTTCTCCTTCGACGCAGTGCGTGCCACCGCTGAGTGGGACGAACTCACCTGCCTTGAGCAGATGACAATGGAAGACCTCATTGATATGTAATATCAATCTTCAGGTACACTGAAGAGTCCTGAATGGACGAAACACCCGTAACGGAGCCGTGCCTCTGAATACATGCCCATCAGTGGTTTTGCCCTGACACTACTTTGTAGTGGAGCAGTAGGAGGATAAAAGAACGACCCGCTTGTTGGTTCTGCCCAAGCGTTACGTGGTGTCTGTATCAAACTTCAAAATTCATCTATGATGACAACAATTTCATTATACCACCTGCTCCAAAACGGAGAGGGGTTCAGCGTCCGACCCGTCGGAATCGACAAGCTTCACACATACAACGGAGGCGGTTATGCAGTAGGCGGGGCGCAAGATTTCAAGCCCTTTGAAATCGACAACGAAAGCCTTTCTTTCATTCACTTTGAGAAAGTGATGAACGGCCTCGTATGCTCCGCACTCGATCGGGACACCCAGGTGATTGGGGGTTGGGTCGACGAAGGTCGAGTTTACATCGAACTCTCCGACATCGTTCAGTCCATGTACGTAGCGGTTGAACTCGGGAAGGCTCGCAAGGAGAAGGCCATCTACGATTTTGCTAACAGCAAATCCATCTACC
>KB912148.1 GCA_000383735.1 Verrucomicrobia bacterium SCGC AAA164-M04 | reverse complement strand
CTAGCCTCCATGGCATGGAGGGCTTTGGTCGTCTATTAGGAAAAACGGCAGGATTTTATGCTCTGACTAGCCTGTTGGCGATTTGCCTAGGATTGATTTTGGTAAACGTGATTCAGCCGGGACTCAGTAATGGTCGTCCTAATGAGGACATCCGCTTAGCATTTGAGGACCACAAGGAAAATGTTGCTGGCGAGGCTGCTCTTGAAAAAGTGCAGGCGGCAAAAGGAATGGGAGAAGAGCAAGGTGGTATCGCGAAACAGCTCACAGGTTTTTTTGTTCGTATGGTTCCAACAAATGTATTCGCGGCTGCTATGAATAATGGGCAGATGCTCGGCTTGATCTTTTTTAGTCTTCTTTTTGCGATTGCTATGACGCGTCTTCCGCTGCAGCAGGTTTCACCGATGCGAGATATTTTTGTCTCATTGAATGACGTCATGATTGTTTTAACCCAATGGATTATGGCTTTGGCTCCTATTGGTGTCTTTGCACTTCTTCTTCCTGTTGTGTTTAAAACGGGAGGTGCACTTTATGGGGCTTTGTTTAAGTATTTTGTGACCGTTTTACTAGCGCTTGGGATCCATCTCTTCGTAATCATGCCACTGGTCATTAAGATTTTGGCGGGCGTGAACCCCTTGGATCATTTTAGAGCGATGCGAACGGCACTTTTGACTGCCTTTTCGACAGCTTCATCTTCAGCTACTCTTCCGGTTACAATGAGGTGTATTCAAGAAAATGCTGGAGTTTCAAAGTCGACTGCGAGTTTTACGCTCCCCCTTGGAGCCACTGTCAATATGGACGGAACAGCACTCTACGAATGTGTTGCGGTGATTTTTGTTGCCCAAGTGATGGGATTTGATCTGTCTATCGCGGCGCAGTTTATGGTGGTTGTCAGCGCTTTGCTTACCAGTGTCGGGGTCGCTGGAATACCTTCGGCCTCCTTGGTGGCGATTATGATTATCCTTACCAGTTCTAAAATCCCGGGAGCTGAAACGGCGGTAGTCGCTTTACTGGCGGTTGATCGCCTGCTTGATATGACCCGGACTGCTGTGAACGTCTTTGGGGACAGCTGCGCGGCTCTCGTGATTGCTAAGAGTGAGGGTGAAAAAGTTCTTGAGGGATGATTTTTTAACGGTGCCTTCTTACTCAAAGAGCGTTAGGTTTTTCGCAGATGACCAGAGAAGAGATTGAAGATCATGTTTACAAAATGGGAGGCAAGGCTCGGGTGGCAGCCCTCGCGTTAGCTATTCTTTCGGACAAGAAAAAGAATGAAATTCTTAGAGCGATGGCTGCTGGTATTCGCTCAGCAGCTTCTGAGATTCTTGTGGCGAATGCCAAGGATATCGCTGCTGGCAAGGAGCGTGGCTTGACATTGGCTATGTTAGATCGGCTCCGGCTTGACGTAGATCGATTAGAGGCAGTAGCTCGCGGTGTCGAAAAAGTGGCAACATTGCCTGACCCAGTGGGTGAGATTTTGGATGAATGGGATCGACCTAATGGGATTCGAATTCAGCAACTTCGTGTTCCGATTGGTGTGATTGGAATCATTTATGAGAGTAGGCCAAACGTGACGAGTGATGCTGCCGTTCTTTGTTTGAAATCGGGGAATGCCACCATCTTACGAGGCGGTTCCGAGGCTATTCATTCGAATCGTGCATTGGCAGATGCCTTGCAATCGGGTGGCGAAAATGAAGGTCTTCCGGAAGGCTCGATTCAGCTCATTCCTTTCACGGATCGAGATAGCGTGACAGTAATGGCGGGGATGGATAGGTATTTAGATTTAATTATCCCCAGAGGCGGGAAGGGTTTGATCGAGACTGTCGTTTCCCTTGCTCGCATGCCCGTGATTAAGCACTACGATGGAATTTGCCACGCTTATATCCATTCGGACGCTGATCTCGAAATGGCGGTGAAAATCGTTGTTGATTCCAAGACGCAGAAGCCAAGCGTTTGTAATGCGCTTGAGACGCTTTTGGTTGATGAGGCAATTGCATCAGAATTTCTTCCTAGGGTGGCTGCTGCTTTGACGGAGAGAAATGTTGAGTTGCGGGGCGATGAAGCTACTTGTGCTATTATCGATGCTAAGGTCGCTACCGAGGAAGATTGGAGGACAGAGTATTTGGATTATATTTTAGCGGTAAAGGTTGTCTCATCGATGGATGCTTCTATTGATCATATTAACAAATACAGTTCTCAGCACACTGAGGTAATTGTTACTCAGAATGAGGCGATTGCGGAGGCCTTTCTCTGTCGGATTGATTCAGCTTGCGTCTTTCATAATGTTTCCACGAGATATAGTGATGGCGAAGAATTTGGTTTTGGCGCGGAGATTGGAATTTCGACCGACAAGCTCCACGCTCGTGGACCGATGGGGTTGCGTGAATTGACTTCGTATCAGTATCGCGTCCGAGGGGAAGGGCAGTTGAAAGGACCTGTTTGAGGGTTCGAGGTGCTCGCCTCTTCCTTTTAGGGGTTTTCTCTTTTCTCTGAAGAGGGAAGGGAATGGTGTTAAGAGATGATTAGAGCGACTGAGATGGGTCAAAAGAAGCCCGCGTCAACTGATGCGGGCTTCTTAAAGTTTTTGGGGTGGAGATTCTAGACCATCGATTCTATAAGCTTTTCAAGCTTCACGATATCGGCAGAAAAAGCCCGGATACCTTGAGCCGTTTTTTCAGTAGCCATTGCGTCTTCATTAAATTCGAAGCGGAAGGCTTTTTCATCGAGAGAGATCTTCGCCAGATTGCATTCTGGAGATTCCTCGTTGAGCTTCTCTTCGAGAGGGCCATCAGTGTTCTGGAGCTCTTCAAGAAGGACGGGAGAAATTGTGAGAAGGTCGCAACCGGTCAGTGATGTGATCTGTCCGACGTTACGGAAAGACGCGCCCATGACCTCGGTTTTGTAGCCATACTTTTTGTAGTAGTTGTAGATCTTAGTAACGGACTGCACTCCAGGATCGTCATCTCCAGAGTATTCTTCGCCGTTTTCCTTTTTGAACCAATCGTAGATACGTCCAACAAATGGTGAAATAAGCTGAACCCCTGCTTCGGCGCAGGCAACCGCTTGAGCAAAGGCAAAGAGAAGAGTGAGGTTACAGTTAATGCCTTCTTTCTCTAGTTCCTCTGCTGCCTTGATTCCCTCCCATGTTGAAGCGATCTTGATTAAAATACGATCACGAGAGATGCCTTCTGCCTCGTAAGCTGCGATGAGTTGCTTCGCTTTGGCGATGGTCGCCATCTTGTCGAAGGAGAGACGTGCGTCTACTTCGGTGGAAACGCGGCCAGGGACGATCTTGAGGATTTCTAGACCAAAAAGAATAAGGACTCGATCCATGATTGCTTCGATCAAGGCGTCCCCAGAGAGTTCAGAACCTTTATTTTCAGCAACTGCCTTTTCGACAAGAGATTTGTATTCAGGTTTGCTGGCTGCTTGAAGGATCAGGGACGGATTAGTTGTTGCGTCTTGAGGTTGGTATTCCTGCATCGAGGCGAAATCACCCGTATCAGCAACAACGACCGTAAATTGTTTCAGGCTGTCAAGTTGAGATGGCATAGCGGGATTGAAATGCCCCCGGAGGAGAAAGGAAGCAAGACTTTCTTGCCTGATGGCATGTTGATCCCGGAATCCGAAGCATCTAGATTATCGGAGGCAACCGGGAAATTTCTTTGTGAAAAAATGGATGGGCTCGAAATGAAAATCTTTTCGGAAGATAAGCCCGCTGTAGTTTGAAGTAGTCTTGTTTAGCTTAAGAAAATCAGAGGTTGAGGTGTCTACTAGAGAATGAAATGAATCGAAAGTGTGCTCATTAAGGTGAGAGCGCGGGAGGGGCTTGGCCGGTATTTCTTGGTCGGGATTACGAGCTCTCAAGACACAAAAGAAATGCTTGGGGGTTGAAAAGGTGTTCGGGGTGTGGGAAAAAGCGCCGTGAATAACCCATTTCGCGAGGATTTAGTGTCCCGCAATCTTGCCGAGGCATGTAGTGTTGTCATTTTTGGAGCCACGGGTGATTTGACCCATCGCAAACTAATTCCCGCACTTTATAATTTGGCGATTGATGGGGAGCTGCCCGCGGGGGTTAGGATTCTCGGATTTGCCCGTCGAGATTGGTCTGATGAGTTTTTTCGTGAGGGGCTTGAAACGTTAAATCGTCAGGTTTCCCGCACGGGACACGATGGCGAGATTTGGGAAAGTTTGGCGGCAAATATCGAATACCATAAAAGCGAGTTTCAAGACAAGGGCGGCTACAACAGGCTTTCTGATCGCCTTGATGAGATTGACCGTGAACGTGGAGGGAGGGGGAATCGACTTTTCTATATTGCAAGTGCGCCCGAGTATTTTGACGATATTCTCTTGAATCTTAAAGAGGCAGGCTTGAGCCAAGAGCGCCCAGATTGTGATGGTTGTTGGTCACGTGTGATTGTTGAGAAGCCCTTCGGGACGACGCTGGGAACTGCCCAACACCTCAACGAGGTTGTGAATGGGACTTTTGAGGAGAAGGAGACCTACCGAATCGATCACTATCTAGGTAAAGAGACCGCTCAAAATATTATGGTCCTTCGTTTTGCTAATGCGATTTTTGAACCAATGTGGAATAAGGAGCATATTGATCACATTCAAATTACTTGTGCTGAGCACCTCGGAATGGAGGGAGGACGAGGGGGTTACTACGATGAGGCCGGAGCCTTGCGGGATATGGTTCAAAATCATCTTTTACAGCTTCTGAGTTTGGTCGCTATGGAGCCTCCAACCGATTTGACGGCGGATGGAGTTCGCGACGAAAAGGTGAAGGTGATTCGCTCGCTGAGACAGTGGGATACCCCGGAACTTGTCGCGGAGAATGTTGTTCGTGGTCAATATGTTGCTGGGAATATTAATGGCAAGGAAGTGCCCGGGTATCGCGATGAAGACCGAGTTAAATCTGACTCGGAGACCGAAGCATACGTTGCGCTTCGGTGCATGGTCGACACTTGGCGATGGAGCGGAGTGCCTTTCTATGTCCGCGTGGGGAAGCGCCTTCCTAAAAAAGCGACTGAGATTTCAGTTCACTTCAAAGCGACCCCTAGTGTGCTTTTCAACGCGATGCCTGGTGGAGTGCCGACAGGTAATGTTCTTGTGATTCGGATCCAGCCGGATGAAGGGATTTCACTTATGATGAACTCAAAGCTTCCAGGCACGACTTTACGTATGGAGCCTGTGAAAATGGACTTTCACTACGCTAGTAGCTTCGGTAAGAGTAGTCCTGAAGCTTATGAACGTCTCCTTCTTGACGCCATGGCGGGCGATGCAACTTTGTTTGCGCGTCGTGATGAAGTGGAGGAGGCATGGCGTTTTATTGACAAGATTCATAAGGCTTGGACCGACAACAGTGAGGAACTGCCGATCGCGCAATTTCCCGCTGGATCGTGGGGGCCGTGGGAGGCCGATGAATTGCTTGCAAAGGATGGGCGCACTTGGAGGAGACTCTAAAAATGAGTATGTTGAATTCTTCAGAAAATCTCGGGATACCGGTTGAGGTTGGCGCGATCGACGGTGAACTTAAAAAACTATGGGAGGCTGACGAGGCGAGCACGAATGCGTCGTTGATGAATTTTCTAGTATATACTGAAGATCCTTCAAGGTTGCAGGAGAACTCGCAAACGATCCAAGAGCTCACCCGAGAAAATGCATGTCGGGCAGTTTTAATTGCGATGAATCGCAAGGCGACCGATGTGAAGGTAGAATCTTGGATTACAGCCCATTGTCATCTCGCGCACGGCAAAAAGTCGATCTGCTCCGAACAGGTTTCGTTTTTGCTCCATGGTAAGTCGCTCGGGCGACTTCGAAATACTGTTTTTGCACATTTAAATAGCGATCTTCCTTTAGTTTTTTGGTGGCAGGGCGAATTTAGTGAGCTTTTCGAAGAACGTCTCTACCGGCTTTTGGATCGGCTGATTTTTGACAGCTCTGACTGGGCTGATCCAAAGAGAGGGTTCAGGCGGCTTCTAAAGGCTCGCTCGGACACCAAGGGTGGGATGGTGACGCAAGATCTGTCGTGGACAAGAAGCTATTATTATCGCCTGGCGGTCGCCCGGCTATTCGATGATCCTATGGCTCATAGGGCCTTCCCTGAAATTGAAAAAGTGAGAGTTAAAGCTCAGTCGAAACATCGTATCGCAGCCCTCCTGATGTTGGCCTGGGTGGTTACGCGTTCTGGCTGGTCAGTTCAATACCAAGAGACTGGTCGGGTGATCTTGGAATCCCGCGAAGGCAGGGAGGTTGTCGTTGAGCTAATTTGGGATGACGAGGGAGCTCCGATTTCGGAATTGGAGATAAGCGCGCCAAATTTTAAAGCGAGGATCAGTCGTGAGGCCGGAAATTCTCACCTTTGCCAATCGATTCGCGCCGAGAGCCACAGCGTCGATTTTAGTGGGCCAGCTGATTACGATGATTCAGCAGGTTTGGTCGCAAGCCAGTTGTCGCGTGGTGGCAAGAATTCACTCTTCTTAAATGTACTACCTCAATTCATGGAGCTGCTCGAAGGAGGGAGGTGAAAAAATGGGGCCTACAGAGTCATTTTATATTGCCAAGCCTCTCGGTCCGTTTTATCACCCGCCCGCAACAAAGATTGTTTGGCTCATTAGCTCAGTTGGTAGAGCAGAGGATTGAAAATCCTTGTGTCCCTGGTTCGATTCCGGGATGAGCCACCACTCTCATGGACTGCTCAAGAGTTTAAAGACGCTCCATTTGTTAGACTTGAATTTTGGGCTGAGGTAAAGTGCGGACCCTCGCTGTATGGTGTTGTCCTTCTGTTGGCTGCGACGTTCGCGCGGGCGATTGCCTAATTTTTGATATTTAAAGCTGTTGTGGGTTTACGATCTTACCCTGGGTTGTTTGCTGATCCAAAGGGGTTACGTCAGCCAGCCATCTGTGACGATTCATTGAGTTGGCCTTAAATCCTTCTCTAAGGAAAAGTGGCCCAGATTGATTTTAAATAAGGAGTGTCGGTGAAGTCCTCTGGCATCGGGCTGATCTGGAGGTCAGCTCCTTTGATTTGCTTCATGAAATCACTCACACTGATGCCCCGAAAATTGGTGCAAGCTAAGATTTTTCCTCCCGGAGCGAGGCAGGCTGAAGCGAGTTTGAAAAGTTGATTGTAATCTTTTTCAACACGAAAAACCTTGCCTTTGTCGTCGCGTGAGAAAGTGGGTGGATCGAGAATGATATAGTCAAAAAAGCGGCTTTGTTTAGCGAAGCGGCGGAGCCAGTGAAAGGTGTCTCCTTTGCAAAAGTAGTGATTTGTGTGATCGATACCGTTGAGGAGAAAGTTCTCGCGAGTCCAGTCGAGGTAAACTTGTGAAAGGTCGAGAGAAGAGGTGACTGCTCCGGCAGTAGCTGCGGCGATCGAGAAGAATCCAGTGTAAGCAAATGTGTTCAAAACGGTTTGTCCTGGTTTGACCATTTTTCTTAATGCCTCGCGGTTGTTTCTTTGATCGATAAAGATTCCTTGGGAGTAGCCGGACTTGAAGGAAAGACGGCATTTAAGCCCGTTTTCGAGACCGGTGAAGAACTCGGGGAGTTCTTCACCGCATAGACGGACAGGTGATTCCTTTTGGTGTTGGTCTAGTCTTTTCCAGTAGAGGGGCTTTTCGTAGCTAGCGAGAATGTCATGAATTTCCCTTCTCAAATTAGATCCAGTAGTTGAAATGAGCCAGCCTCTGCCATACTGCTCGAGAATGTGACCATTGAGCTTATCGCCTTGGCCATCAATCAGGCGGATTAGATTTGTTTCTCCATTTTGTAGGCTTTCACGCTTTTTGAGAGAGCGTGAGATGATTTCATGAAGGCGAGGGTTGGACATTGCGCGGGGCCGTTCTAGCATTGCCAGCGAAATGAGCGAATGGAAATCCCTTCTTGATGATGCTATAAGCCGTGGTGATGTCTCTATGGAGGCTGGGACCAATATCGATCTCTATCTTGAAGGCTCGAATTCTCAGGTGGGTCCAGCTGCCATCTTGGAGCTGCTCAAATCCTGTGAATGGCAGGAAATCGATGATCGATTCTTTAAAACAATGGCCTTCGGGACTGGTGGTCTGCGCGGTCGGACGATCGGGAAGATTGTCACCCAGGCTGAGCGAGGGGTGGGCGGGCCGCTTGATCGACCAGAGCATCCTTGTGTCGGAACGGCTTCAATGAACTTTTTCAATCTCAAGCGCGCTATGATTGGGCTGGTGAGATACGTGAAGAAGTCTTTTTCTGGGGAAGGGCGTCCATCGCTGGTAATCGGCCACGATACCCGTCACTTCTCTCGTGATTTCGCAGAAACCTGCGCTAACGTTGCGACTGATCTAGGGTGTGATGCTTATCTTTTTGAGGCGGAGCGTGCTACGCCTGAAATTTCCTTTGCAGTTCGTTACTTGCGGGCCGATTCCGGTGTCTGTCTTACGGCAAGTCATAACCCATCGCATGATAATGGCTTTAAAGCCTACATCGATGATGGCGGGCAGTTGGTCGAGCCCCATGCGGCTGGGGTAATTAATGAGGTCAACGCATTGGAAAGTGAAAATTATGAAGTTCTTCCTGAAGATGAAAAAGGTCAATTGACCATTCTTGGGGCCGAGATGGATCGGACCTATATGGATAAGTTGAAGACGGTGCTCTTACGTCCTGATTTGCTTGAGGCGAGAAAGGCCAAGGTTGTCTATACTAACCTTCATGGAACTGGAGGGCTGATCATCGTGCCGATGCTGCGCGAGCTTGGGTTTGAGGTCGTCACCGTGCCTGAGCAGGATGGGCCAGACGGAAGGTTTCCAACAGTCGAATCTCCGAATCCTGAGAATGCTCCAGCTCTGGCGAAGGGGATTGCGTTGGCCGAGGAAGTGGGTGCGGATGCGGTCATCGCAACTGATCCAGATTGTGATCGTATGGGTGTGGCGATCCGAAATGATGTGGGTGAAATGGAGTTATTAACAGGAAATCAGATCGGTTCCTTGCTGGGCTGGTATCGTATCAAGACGATGTTCGATCTTGGTTGGATCACTGAGAGTAACCGAAGTCGGGCAGTTTTGGTAAAAACGTTAGTAACCACTGAATTGCAACGTTCTATCGCTGAAAAATATGGAATTAACGTAATAGACACATTAACTGGGTTTAAGTATATAGGAGAGAAACTTAAGAAGTATGAGGACGCGATTCCAAATGAAAAGAAAGGTGATTATCGGAACTTGACCGAAGAAGAGAGTCGGAAGCTTCGGCTGGAGTATTCGAAGTTTTTCGTTTTCGGTGGAGAAGAAAGCTATGGCTACCTTGGAAGTGATTTTGTTCGGGATAAGGATGGGAATGCCTCAGCCGTAATGTTCGCTGAGTTGGCTGCTTACGCTATGAGCGAGGGCACTACGATTGCTGGGCTTCGTGATCGAATCTGGGGTGAATACGGAGTTCATCTGGAGGAGGGAAAATCGCTTGTGATGGAGGGGGGAGAGGGGGCTCGAAAGATCGCTGCCTTAGTGAAATCTTATAGTGTGGATCCTCCGGCCATAGTGGATGGTTCGGATGCCATTGCGGTAAGAGATTACGCAAGAGGAGGATTCTATGATCAAGAGGGGGATGAGCTTCCCGAAGCCTCGATGCTTTTCGTGGATTTGGCAGATGGGCGGCGATTTGCGGTCCGCCCTTCTGGGACCGAGCCGAAAATAAAATATTACCTTTTTGGGAAGGGTGAAGATAAAGATGGGGTTCAGAAGTCGTTGGATGCACTTTGGGGAGCCTTGGAGGAAGATGCTTATCAACGTATGGAATGATGGTCCGTTTTTTAAGAATCTTGGCAGCGATTTTAGGCGGGATAGCCCTCGCTTTTAGCTTTGCGCCATTTGATGAGGCTTGGATAGTTTGGGGGTGGATGTGGCTGTTGCTTCCTTTGCTTTGGACAGTGACAAGTAAGGGGCGTTGTCTTAAAGGTTTTGGATTGGGATGGCTAGCTGGCATGGGGTTCTGGGTGATCAATCTTAAGTGGCTTGGGACAGTGACTTGGCCAGGGGCTCTGGCCTTGTCAGCTTATCTTTCCACTTACTTTGGCTTATTTGGGGCCTTTGCCGCAGGTCCCGTTAATCCTTGTCGGGTGAAGTATGAGAGGGCAAAGATGGTTCGTGATCGGGCGCGCCAAAGTTTGCGTAGCCTTGGTTATGCCACTTTGCTTGGAGGGTTCTGGTGTGGACTTGAGTGGGTGCGTGGTTGGCTCATGACGGGCTTTGGTTGGAATGGCTTGGGCGTGACGTTTGCCAAAAATCTGATTTTGGCGCAGAACGCTGAATATGTTGGAGTAATCGGCCTTTCGTTTCTGCCGGTCTTTTTTGGCGCAGTTGCGGTGCAGACGGCGCGGCGTTTTTACCAACAGTTTCGAGAAAATGAGGTGAAGGTTCTTCATTGGGATTTTGCGACCGCGCTGCTGGTAATTATGCTGGCGTTTACTTGGGGAACAATTCGACTTTCTTCGGTGACAAATGAGCCAAAGATCGAAGGTCGGGTTTTGATGGTGCAACAGGATATTCCGCAGTTTGCCGACAAGATTTTATGGGAGCCCTCAAAAATCGTAGGAGGTTTTGAGGAGTTAACGGCAGAGGGAATGGAGGAGGTTTTCCGCGAAGCTACAAAAGCTGCGCGAGGGGCAGAATCAGAAGAGGAGATCGTCGGGATCAGGATGCCTGATCTTGTGATTTGGCCGGAAGCGTGTTTGCCCGCCTATCTTCAGGAACAGGATGACGGCTCAATTGTAGGGGGGCCGAAAGTTGAGAGTGTTTTTGAATATATTCACAGTTTAGGAGATTTCACCTTCGTGCTTGGGATGAACGAAGCGCGAGGTGAAACCGTAATTGATCCAGAGGTGGATGTCTTCAACTCCCTAATCGTGGATGATGGGAAAGGAGTAAGACAGACTTACCAAAAGAACCATTTAGTCATTCTTGGTGAGTTTATCCCAGATTTACCATTTCTGCATGACCTATATTTTCGAACAACGGGTGTGGAATTTGGGAAAGGACTGAGCCGTGGTGGTGTTTTTGAACCTTTGGAGGCCGAAATTGATGGGCAACCGATTGGTGTAATTCCTTCGGTCTGCTTCGAAGATACAGTGCCTCGATTGACCCGAAAGTTTGTGCGTAATGGGCCCCAGCTTTTGGTGAATGTCACGAATGACGGGTGGTTTCAGGAAAGCGAAGGGTCTGTGCAACATTTCCGGAATGCCCTGTTTCGGAGTATCGAATTACGACGACCGACGGTTCGATGTGCTAACCGTGGTGTTACCGGGGTTGTTACCTTAGCTGGCTCGCTGGTCGATCCCTATTCTAAGAAGACGCGCCACCTTGTGAATGAGAATGGAAGTTACTTCCATCGCGGATACTTATTAGCCACCGTTTATATTCCTTCAGAAGGTGAGATTACGCTTTACGCAGCTTTTGGTGATTGGTTTGCAGTAAGCGGCTTGATCGCGGGCTTTCTTTGGGTTTTTTTAATTTTACTGTCCAAGAAGACGAAGAGACCGGAAGGCTGAGTCACTCGGCGCAGAGCAAGCTCTAGACTAAACCAACTCAAGAATACTTTGACTTAAGGGAAAAGAATAGCGCTACAGTTGTCGCAGTAGGCAATGGCAGCTCCGGACTGTGCAAGAGCGTAGGTTGCAGGTGTGACCTGAACGTGGCAGGAGGTGCAGCTCCGCTCGCTAGTGACCCGAACAACAGCTTGGCTTTCTCTTTTGTTATAAAGCCGATTATAGGTATCGAGAAGATCTTCGTCATCGACCTGCGTGACGAGGTCTTCGCGAGTGGTGTTGGTTTCCGTTAGCCCAGCTTTGCGGTCATCAAGGCGCGCTTGAAGTTCCGCGATTTCTTCATCCACTAATCCTTGAGTCTTGGCTAGCTTTTCCTCGGCGTCAGTGATCCTCGATCGGAGATCATCGGCTGTCTCCATTAGCTCAAGCTCACGGGTCTCAAGCTCGTCGACTTCGTTTTCGTAACGAACCACTTCTTCGCCTAGCTTAGTATATTCGTCATTTTTCTTTGTCTCAAATTGTTGGTTCTTGAGGCGATCAATTGTGTTTTTTCGGGTACCGACATCGAGTTCGACATTCTTAATTTCGATTTCGTTGGCTTGGAAATTCGATTTCGCGGTGGCTAGGGCTTGAGTGTCATTGGCGAGGCGATCCTTGGCGGCTTCCTGCAGTTGGGGGATTCGAACGAGCTCCGCTTCCAGTGCTTGGATTTTTTGATCGGTGTTCTGAAGGGCGAGCAATTGCTTCACGTCATCACGCATGGCAATGAAGTAACGTTTTCGCGGTTCCGGGGGAAGAGGAAAGGAAGATCTTCAGTGTTTCTGTCGTGGGGAGGCGCCCCTCGGGCAGAGGTGGAAGGTGATAATCATCAACACTAGGGGGGAGATGAGCATCCACTTTCCTGCTAGGACTGATCCTCCGATCACGCAAATGAGGATGAAAGGTTCGCTCCATATCCTTCGGATATGGAGAAGCGAAACGAGAGTCAGGAGTAAGGCAAGTTCGAAAGGTAATGACCAACGTTTGTAGGTGAGTTTGTGAACGGCTTTTTGGGAGAGGGCCTGTCGAATTTGACCTTCTAGGCCGTAGGTTGACTTTGGGGCGCTGGAAGGAGTGATGATTTTATAGGTTTCAGCTTGTTCAGGGTAGATTTGAAGAATTGAAGCGGATTTTTGCTCTTGCTCATTGCTTGGAAGAGCAGCTCGCCCTTTTTGGTCTAGCTTTAAAATAACACTTTCGCTTCCCAGGCGAAGGTAGCCGTCCTTTTCTAAAATAAGGTCTCCAGATTTTAGACGTTGAGATTTTAGAATACTAGCAAGAGTGAGAGTCGGTAGAATCTGATTGTCCCAGCGAACGAGCATTGGAACGAGTTTTTGATCTCCGTCAGATTCTAATTTCAGGCCCCTTATTTCGGAGATTCCAAAAGAACTAGAGTTAATCGAAGAAGGACGGCGGATGTGGTCAATTTTGGGAAGATCAAATCCAGCGGGAATTTTGAGTGGGATAATAGAGGGTTTGAGGTATTCCGGTAGCGGGGCTTCAGAGTTGATAAATTCTGCTTGAAGGCCAATTACCAAGGAGGGGGTTTCGTCAACTTGTCCTTGTAAGGCAAGAATGGCTAGCTCTGATGCATCGTCCCAGGAGAGAGACGAGGTAATGACGGTAAGGCGATCATCATCAAGTCGTGTTTGAGCGAGAAATTGTGCCCATTCGATGGAGCTGCCTCCGTCGGATCCCATGATATCTAAAGATTCCTTGTCGAGTAAGTAGCTCTTAATGTTAAGGTTAGCTTCAGGATCGGGCGTGAAGTCTAGGCAGGTCAGTTGAAAATTCTTGGACTCACTCCGGTCCACAAATGAATAATCTTTTTGAAAGCGCTCGGGAAAGAGGAAGGAGGACAGTTCAATGCGGACAAGGGGGGCGATTTCCGGCAATTTGGTCAGCAATCCTCCGCCTGCGATAAGCGGAAGAAGAAATGACAGAGAAGGCCGCAGAGATGGCATGGTTACGGCAGTGACTTAGCACGATTATTACTTCTAGTCGAGGAAAGGACCCAGTGCGTCTTCTAATGGGGTGTCATCGATAACCTCTTTGAGGAAGCCAACGGCAGCAGGAATTTGAGCAAGATACCATTTGTCATTCTCGTTGTGGCCAATGTTGGAAAAGGCTCCTAGCGCCTGCATAAGCCTCTGGGCTGCGCAGTCTTTAAGAATAGGTTCAATAGGCTCTTCCTCGCAAACCTCTTCCCAGAGCTCGAGAAGCTTTCGACGATCCTCGGGTGAGTGATTCATGTAGGGGTCGTAAAGTAGCGAGGCGAGGTCATATTCCTGACGTCCCATCCGTAGCCCCTGAAAATCGATTAGGTAGGTGGTTCCGCTATTAAGCATGAGATTTTGGGACTGAAAATCGCGATGTATCATGTGAGGTGCTGTAGCGCCGATCCGTTTGGCGAGACCTTGGAGGATCGGGTTTTCAGAAAGAGCCGACGAATCCTTGCCGAGGTGAGTTTCGATAAAGTGCTCGAAGAAATATTCCTGCTCCCAACGATACAAGGGCTCATCGAAGGTAGGTTGCAGATCAAAGTCTTTGGGTGGGCGAGTGTAGAGAAGCTTGTCGAGTTGTTCGAAAGCGGAGCGGTAGTAGGGTTTACGCTCCTCGAATGGAGCATCTTTAAGGCTGAGGAGATCCTGATCGCCTAGATCCTCAATGAGCGCTACTTGGCGTCGGGTGTTATCGTAAAGGACGTCCGGAATATTTAGGCCAGCCTCCTTCAGGAATTCAGCAACAGGTAGAAAGTTGGCATTATCTGATCGTTCGAGAGTATAGTGAATGCCAATAAAACTAGGATAGTCGTCCGGACTGATTCGAATGATGGTCCGCCCCGAAGCACCCTTTTGGATCGGCTCCATGAGGACGCGGTGGGTTGGCGCGAGATCTAGGTGGGCTCGAACGGCGGTAAGCAGGGTGTCGGCAGGCATCTTTAGTAAGGCGAAATTTTAGAGATCGGCGCTCTTATGCACGCCCGATGTTGGGGAATTGCTGTGAATGATGCAATTTGTCAATTCCGCATCCTGCAAAACATGAGTATCCGGCCAGAGGATGCTGTCCTTGATGATAGCACCTGACTCAACAATGGCATTCTGAGCGACCCATGAATTTTGAATGTTAGCTGTCTCAGATATGCGAGCCTCTCTCGATACTTTGGGGGGAATGGCAAGACTTGCTTCCAGATATGTTTCACGCGTCCCGAGGTCCAGCCACTTTGGATGGCCCTTTACGTGATATGCTCCCAGTTCGCCTTGTTTGATCAGTTCTACGAAGGCTGGAATAATAGAAATCTTTTCGTTTGGCGGAATTATTTCGAGGATCTCGGGATCGATCACGTAAATCCCCGTAAACTGATGTGTTCCTTGCTGTTGATGAATTAAGCCGCGGACATCGGTCACACGGTGACCATCTACGGTTATTCGCAAATCCGGTCCATGATTTTGCACTGCCAAAGTTGCGGTGTTGTTAGAGGCCATATGGCCTGTCATGAGGCGATCAATCGGAAAATCGGTGATAATATCACCATTGTAGACCAAGACAGGGTCATCCTTGATCCAATCGGCGATATTTTTAATTCCACCGCCAGTTTCTAGGAGTTCTGGCTCGTGGAAAAAGGTGAGATTAGCATCTCGATATTTGCCGTTGGGAAAGAACCTGTCCCAGGTCTCGTGTAGATGGTGCGTGTTGATGGCAAAGTCGGTGATTCCGGCTTGGAGGCAATGGTCAAGGGCGTGGGTAATCAGGGGGCGGTTGGCAAATGGGATGAGTGGTTTGGGAAGAGTTTTGGTCAGCGGCTGGAGCCGGGTTCCTAGTCCGGCTCCGAGGAGGAAAGCTTTGCGCATGAGCAAAGAATGATTTGATCAAGAGGCGATTGGAAGGAACAATCTGGCTATCGCGCAGGAGCTGCGCTCAAAATCTCATGAAAAACCCCCTCGTTTTCCTTTTGCTGTCTGCGCCAGCTATTGCTCTTCCTGATGGTTATGAAATTTCAAATTGGGCTGAACCTTTCGATGTTGACTACCCGACTGCTCTCACTGCTGCGGCTGATGGGACTGTCTATGTTTCAGTCGATAGAAATGGTTCTCTCGGTAAGGAAAAGAATATGGGGAAGATTGTTTCCTGCCGTGATACAAACGGTGACGGTAAAGCTGATCAATTTAAGGATTATGTTCCCAATGTTGACAGCCCGCGTGGGGGGCACTTTGTGAAGGACACCCTCTACCTGATTCACCCACCTTTTTTGAGTTCCTTTCGCGATACGACGGGTGACGGAGTTGCAGACGAGCATAAGGTCTTGCTCGAAAATATTGGATTTGGCTTAAGGCATCCTCGCGGCTCCGATCATACCACAAATGGGTGCCGGATGGGTATTGACGGATGGCTTTACATTGCAGTCGGCGATTTTGGGATGGAAGCGACAAAGGGAGCTGATGGCAAAGTGGTGACTTTGCGTGGTGGTGGAGTGGCTCGGGTTAGGCCCGATGGGAGTGATCTTGAAATTTATTCTTATCACACGCGCAACATTTGTGACATTGCGATCAGCCCGAAACTCGACCTCTTCACGAGAGATAATACGAACGATGGGAAGGGATGGAATATCCGTGTGCATCACCTCACTAATGGTTCGGAGCATGGATATCCCCGTCTTTACAAGAATTTCACCGATGAGGCTGTGAAGCCAATCCTCGATTTAGGTGGGGGAAGTGGAACGGGTGCTCTTTATTTGGCGGAGCCTGGACATGATGAACTTCTTCTGACCTGCGATTGGACAACAGGAAAGATATACAATGACAAGGTTTCCGAAAAAGGAGCGAGCTACTCACTCAAGGAAAGTGTTTACATGAATCTCCCCCGGGCGATTGATATTGATGTCGATGGATCCGGTAATCTTTTTGTCTGTGATTGGCGGGGTGGGAGATTCAAGTTCGCAGGTAAAGGAAAGAAGGTTGGGATGGTGCAGAAGCTCACCAAAAATGGCCTGAAGGGTCAGCCCTTCCCAGAGCTTAGAGGGATGTCGACCTCTGAATTAGTTTTGCAACTTAAGAGCCCTTCAGCCGTGCGGAGGCTTGAGGTTCAGCGTGTGCTCTTGGCCAAAGCTGAGACTGGACCAATAAAGCCTCTCACTATTCTAATTAAGGACTCGCGTTTGAGCATCGAATCTCGAATCGCCGCAATTTTCACTCTTTCCCAAATGAAGGAGATGACTGCAGATCAATTTCTTCAAATCTTCGCAAAGGATTGGAAGGATCTTAAGGAGATTCAGCAGTATCTTACCCGGGCTGCGGGTGACCTTAGTGGAGAGATTTCTAGTGATACCCTTAGTTTGGTTGAGGGAGCTCTGCAATCCGGCGATGAACGAACTCGCCTGCAGGCTGTGGTGTTTCTGATGAGGATTGGTAATCCAGCAAAAAATGCGACCGCGCAAATCCTGAAGGCATTGACTGAAGCTCAGGATCCACGCATTCAAAACACCGCTGTTGGTGCACTGGTAAAGATTGGCGATGTGGAAAGCCTCCTGTCCCACGTAAATAGGAAAACAGCCCGTCTCGCTTTGATGCGACTTCATCGATCAGAGGTTGTTTCTGGAGTTGCAGCTAGCTTACAACAATCCAAAGGAAGCGAGCGACTGGGGCTCATCGAGATTCTTGCTCGACTTTTTCATCGTGAAGCAGAGTGGGATCTCAAAGCCTGGTGGGGAACTCGTCCAGATGATCGAGGTCCTTATTTTGCACCTGAAACTTGGGAAGAGACTCCTAATATTAAAGCGGCACTTGAGAATGTTTTTAATCAACTGGCTAAAACCGATCAGTCGAAAATGCTCGGTATTCTTGGACTCAATCGTGTGCCGGTTTCTGAACTTAGTTTGGGTAAACAGGATCCTTTTGTGATTGCGCTTGCGACACCCACTCCTGATGAATCTCAAATTAGAATCCTGACTGTTGCGGCTAAGGATAAGAGGCGGCTCTGGGAGGAAAGAGTGTCGGCCTATCGAGCGCTGGGGCGTCTCGAGGGAAAGACCGTCGCAAACCAAGTAGAGATCCTCGGGGCGTGGCTTGATCAGGGTGCCAAGCCTGCCGAAGTGGAGCTTGAGCTGAATGATTTTGTGAACCAGCCAGCTCTCATTCTTTCCACGAAAGTTCTTCGTAAGGTAGCTGCTAAGGGCAATAAATCGGAAAGTAGAGTTGCTTGGAGAACGCTCCTGATTTTCACGCAAAGTCCCCTTATCAAAGAGAATCAAAAGACACCCATTCTCAATATGATCGAAAAGAATCCACGAGAGGAGGGCTTGTTTCTTGCTCTTGCTGATCTTCTTTTGCCTGGGTTTGATAGGCAGATAGAAAATGCTATCGATAGCGACAACGATACCTTAATTGAAGCTGCGGAGCGTGCCAAGAGGCTGATCGCGTCGGCCAAAGCAAGTGCTGGAAAAAAACTGGTTAATCTCGAGCCTGCGGAAATCACCAAGTTGGCGATAGCAGCTACTGGTGATGCGGTCATAGGCGAGAAAATCTATACTCGCCAAGGTTGTATTGCTTGCCATGCAGTCGATCAAAAAGCAGTTCAAAAGGGGCCATATCTCGGGTCTGCCGGTAGCAAGTTCACTAAAGATTATCTCATTCAGTCTATTCTCGATCCTAACGCGGTCGTTGCGCAAGGATTCCAAACGGAACTCATAACAATGAAGGACAAAACAGCCCATATGGGTTTTGTAACTCGCGAGGAAGATGGTGTGATCGATATTCGAAATATTGCAGGCATCGTGACACAGCTAAGAGAAGGCATGATTGCTAAGCGGGATCATCAACCACAATCTATGATGCCTGCCGGACTCGCTTCGACGCTTACGGTTGATGAGTTTAATCACCTCATCTCCTATTTGGTTTCGATGAAGGACTAAATTGGAGGATTGCGAAAACAGAGTCTTAAAATTCACTCTTGCCCCGGTTCCATTGCTGCCGATATTGCACCTATGAGCGATGATGATAAAGGCGGCCCCAAGGAACCAAGTTATCCTGATCCCGAGGAAATTAAGAAGACTCTCGAAGGGATGTTTGGTCAATTAGGGAAAGGGGGATTTTCTTTCACTGGTGCGGATTCTTCCTCATTTACCACCGAAACGAATGGTGCGGAGGAGGGGTTTGTGGAGCCAGTGATAGACGATATTTTCGAGTTTGATCTCTTGCCACGCGATATTAAAGCGCATCTTGACCGTTTTGTGATTCGTCAGGATGAGGCTAAGAAAGCTCTCTCGATCGCAGTTTGTGATCACTATAATCACGTTAAGACCCTCAAATCACAAGAGGAGGAAGGTGAGAAACTTGAGCTGCAAAAGCAAAATGTTATGGTTGTGGGTCCAACAGGAGTTGGGAAAACCTACCTGGTGAAGCATATTGCCGAATTAATTGGTGTTCCGTTTGTAAAGGCTGACGCAACCAAGTTTTCCGAGACTGGTTATGTCGGGGGGGATGTCGATGATCTCGTTCGTGAATTGGTTTCCAAAGCGAATGGCGATGTTTCTTTGGCTGAATATGGAATTATCTATATCGATGAAGTGGACAAGTTAGCTTCAAGTGGAGGTGGAGGAATGATCGGCCGAGATGTGAGCGGGCGGGGTG
>KB912147.1 GCA_000383735.1 Verrucomicrobia bacterium SCGC AAA164-M04 | reverse complement strand
TGGCACGAGCAGCCTGAAGATTCTCGATCTGGCGTAAATTGCCTTGAGTCGCCTCATAGGCCTTGCCTGCGGGGATAAGGAAATTGCGGGCAAAGCCAGCTTTCACTTTGACGACATCAGCTTCAGCGCCAAGGTTGTCGATTTTTTCGCGGAGGATTACTTCAGTCTGGGCCATGGATTTAAAGGGAAAGGAGTGTCGGGAGCGCGGGGAATAGGGATTTGAAGCGAGGCAGTCAAGGAATTATCAGTGTAGATTAATAATCTCTGCCGGAAATGAGGGTGGATTGCGGATCTATTGAGTCGGCAATTTGGCGCTTGAGTAAAAATTGATTCATTTCGGTGAGGTTAATGGATCTGATCGATAGGGGGAGGGATGTTTTGCCTCTGTATCCAATAGGGACGGATCCCAGTAAAACATCTGAAAAACTTTGGAGCATAGTGGATTTACCTATTTTCTAATCGTAAAGTGGCAGCTTTGCGCGGGCGTTCGGACTACGGTCTTTTTTAAAAGCCCTTTCGAGACGATTCACAATTTCGGGATGTTGTTTCGCTAGATCGTTACCTTCAGCTGGATCTTTTTGGATGTTGTAGAGTTGCCATTTCTCGGGTTTTTTACTTTTGGCCTTTTGGCGGACGGACTTCCAAGGGAAATCAATAACAGCGAGTTGTCCCCCGTAACCGTGGAATTCCCAAATCATGGGTTTGCTTCGTTCAAAAGATTTTTTGGTTAAAGCTGGGGTGAGGTCAGATCCATCAAGTTTTTTGGGAATCTTGACTCTGGCAGCCTTGCATAAAGTTGGAAACCAGTCAGGAAAGTAGGAAGGGGCAGAGGTCGTGGAACCGGCTTCGATTTTCCCTGGCCAACGGACGATAGCGGGGACTCGGATTCCACCCTCATTCACTGAACCTTTCCATCCCCGAAGCCCAGCGGTAGAGTTAAAGAAGGGGGCGTCCACCCCACCCACATGAAATTTAGGATCACGGGAAGGGTGGGTTGTTCCGTTATCAGAGGTGAATACAACTATAGTGTGCTCGTCGAGACCATGCTTTTTGAGGCGTTGAAGTATTGTGCCGACGTGTTCGTCGAGATCTGAAATCATGGCAGCATATCCAGCGCGTGGGCGTGGGTGGGGGAGATAACCGTTCTGTCCGCGGTAAGGTCCTTTTTCTTGATCCCATTCTTTAGGATACCGATCAATCCATTCTTGTGGCGGATGCATCGCGACGTGGGGTTCCACGAAGGGAAGATAGAGAAAGAAAGGGTTATCTTTATTTTTATCCAAGAACTCTAAGGCCTCTTCTAGAATCCGGTCGGGCGCATAGGTTTCGTCCCGGTAGTCGTCTGCCTTAATTTCTTCCTTTGGTCTTCGCAGGTGTCCTGGGATGGGGTTTTTGTTGATGATTTCCTCTCCTTCGTCGTCATCGAGAAATGGGGGGAAAAACGAGTGTGCATTTCGCTGGCAGTTATATCCGTAAAAACGGTCGAATCCTTGTTTGATTGGGGACCCGGAGCTACTTGTTGGCCCTAATCCCCATTTTCCAAAACCTCCACTAACGTAGCCGCCTTCCTTAAGCGTTTCAGCAATTGTAATGGCTCCGCCGGTAATAGGCCACTGGCCCGGGAATTCCCGACCGTTTTTTGAATCGCCATTGTTGCGAATTTCGGCATGTCCTAAATGGAGCCCAGTCAATAAAACGCACCGAGCAGGTGCACACACGGGCGCTCCGGTATAGTGGTGAGTGAATTTTATTCCCTGGCTTGCTAGTTGATCGATATTTGGGGTTCTGATCTTTTTTTGGCCGTAGCAACCCAGTTCACCGTAGCCGAGATCATCTGCGAGTATGAAAACGATATTTGGCTTACGGTCAGCCTGAGCGACCAAGATCGCCACTGTCAGAATTGATGAAATCAATTTCATGAGATTTAATCTATACAGATCAGAGTGGGAATTGAACTTTGAATTTCAAGAAGCTGGACGTAAGACATCGACATGAGAAAACGAGCAGGGGAAGCGCGAGATAATCGTCATTCCCGTCCACGCAGTGAAAGGGAAGCGAGACCGAGGGTGGAAGGTGACCTGTTCGAAATTCTCGATAATAACGAACAACCTCTTTTACTGATACTTGATTGTGTTCAGGACCCCAATAATTTGGGCGCTATTTTGCGAACGGCCGATGGGGCTGGCGTAGATGCTGTCATAGCCCCAAAAGATAAAGCGGTTGGTTTGACTGATACGGTACGACGTGTCGCAGTAGGGGCTGCCGAGAGTGTGCCCTTTGTTAAGGTTACGAATCTGGCTCGGACAATGAGAGAGCTGAAAGAGCGGGGAGTATGGCTTGTTGGAACGTCAGACCAAGCAACGCAGTCCCTTTATGAGACGGATTTAAAGGGGGCAGTCGCAATTGTGATGGGGCGCGAGGGAGAAGGGATGCGGCAACTCACTGAGAAGGAGTGTGATTTTTTAGTGAATTTCCCCATGAAAGGAACGGTGGACTGCCTGAATGTTAGTGTTTCAGCAGGTGTTTGTTTATATGAAGCTGTGAGGCAACGGGCGGAGTGAGAACGCGAATCATCTCCGATCTTCATTTGGGGCACACTGCTTCCCGCTTGCAAAGTGTAGCAATGTTGGATCCTATTTTAGATGGGGTTGATCATCTCGTTCTTGCCGGAGATGTTTGGCAGCAGCAAAAAGTTGGAGTTGGGTTTGGGGATGCCAGATCCTTATTTCAGGAGCTGCTCTGGTTGGCCAAGAAGCGCGGTGTTTTGGTGGAAACCCTGCGGGGGAATCATGACCCTGATAGTGGGAAAGGGGTTGCTTGGTTGGCTGATGGAGCTGTCTTGGTGACTCATGGGATGCGATATATGACGACGCAACCCCTTGGTCGCGTGAAATAGGGAGATATCGTGAGGAAATAAATGTTCTCATTCAAAAGTATGCTCCACAAAGCCATTCTGCTGAGGCTTGTTCTGAGCGTGCCCGGGAGATTGCTTTGACCTTAAAAGCTATTTCTTTGCCTAAGCTTCCTTCTCCGTTTGATTTTTTGGTGACTGCTTTGTGGCCCTTGAATCGCTCATTCGAAATGCTGCGCGTATGGCAGGGGATGGGAGAGCAAGGTTTGCGCTTTTTAAATCACTCAGGGAAGGGTGCTTGTGTTCTAATTTGTGGCCATTTTCATCGGCCAGGAATTTGGCAAAAGGAAGAGAAAGTCATGATTAATACAGGAGCGTTTATGCAAGGAAGTAAACCATGGGCGGTCGACGTAAATGATGGGAAGCTGACGGCGAGAGAGCTCGTCTTATGTGGTGACAAATTTGATTTGGGTGGGGTGAAGGGAAGGTGGATTCTTCAGAGGTCACTATGAGGTCTCTCCCTTGTCATCGGAGCAAAAGACCTAAGTCGATGCCTGGGTAGCATTCTCGGTATTTTTTGCTGATTACTTCCTTCTGAAAAGCGAACTCAAGGCGACTTCACGGATGATGTCGCGGAAGCGGTATTTATCTTTTACAACATTTGCTAGGATGGTCTCGACCTCATCGGAATCAGAAAATTCGACAGTGCGTCCCAGCGCGTATGAGAGGATGGACTTGGTGAGTTCTTTGGCAAGAGCCCCTTCGTGTTTTAATAGAAGAGTCTTTAGTTCGCTGACGTTTTGAAATTCACCACCACCCGGAAGGGTTCCTTCCGATTGAATAGGAACTTTTTTTCGTCCAACCTTTTCGGAGTCACGCCATCGTCCGATGGTATCGAAATTTTCGAGACCAAAGCCGATAGCGTCCATTTTTACATGGCACACGGCACAGGTGGCGCGCTTTTGGTGTAGCAAAACCATCGCGCGGTTTGTCATCAATTTATTTGAAGCCTCATCGAGTTCGGGAACATTAGGCGGTGGGGGTGGGGGCTTATCGTGAAGCACTTTTTCCATCACGAGGGCGCCCCGTATTACGGGAGAAGAACGTCCGCCATTCGAGCCAGTCGTAAGAAAAGCGGTTTGCGTGAAGATTCCACCCCGATGCGATTCTGCTGGGATTTTGATCTTTTGAAACGTGCCGCCTTTGAGCTGATCCGTGGGTAAGTCGTAGTGAATTGCGAGAGCGTCATTTACAACTAAGAAGTTGGAATCAATGAGATTCGCTACTGGTAGATTTTCTTTCATGAGAATCCCGAAAAACTCACGGACCTCCTGTTTGGCATCTTGCTGAACGCCCTGATTGAAGTGGAAGTGTTCTTTCCTATCTACTGTAATCGCATCGAATCGCTCGAGCTCCATCCATTGCCCTGAAAAACCGTCACGAAAACCTTGTGACTTTGGATCTGCTAGAAGGCGGTCGACCTGCTTCTCGTAAACTTTGATATTCGAGAGGTCAGCGTTGTAAAGTTCTTCATCGGGAGGACAGGCCCAAAGGTAGTAGGAAAGACGGATCGCGAGTTCACGATTCGTGAGAAGTCCGTGAGGTTTGTTTTGTTCTGGTGTCGCTTCTTGAATAAAAAGAAAGCTTGGTGAGGCTAAAACAATGCCCATCACCTCGCTCATCGACTGGCGATAGTTTTTTCCAGACTGACGAAGCTCCAGGAAGGTTTTATATAGGGCGTCGAGGTAGTAAGGTTCTGGTTTCTTGCGGCGAAAAGCCAAAGTGGCGAATTCTTGAAGGAATTCTCGTGCTTTGGCGTCTACGTTGAAATACGGGCTGTTTCTTCCGGTTGGTCTTTCTGGATACAATAACTCCTCGAACCTTGGGCGACTTTCCGGATAAAAAGGACCCTCGATTTCTAGCCAATCAATCCAAATAGCTGCGCGTGGCTCTCTTACTTGGCCGGGTTGCCCTAGTTTTTGAAGATACCCCCTCATCGTATTGATGGTGTTGTCTGGTGGCTTTGGTCGCATCTTCGGACGACTTCAGTCCGGCAACCTTCAGGGCTACGCCGTCCTCTTCGGTATTGGCGTTCTTTTAGTCATTTATCTTACGGTCTTTGTTTCATGAGCATCATCCTCATCCTCATCCCACTCCTCGCTGCCTTCGCTATTCTATCAGGGCTCGGTAAAGCGAAGTCGATTGCAACGATCGCTGCCACTGCCAACCTCGTGCTTGGACTTGGCACCGTTTTTTGCTGGAAGGCCTCAATCTGGGATCTCTCTTGGGAGGTTCTCTCGAAACCAAACATCCATCTCTCTCTTGGCTTCTACGATGGAATGAGCCTAGTAATGGTTATCCTGAGCGTGCTGGTTCTTTTCACAGCAGTCATGTCTGGCAAGTGCCCTGAGGGACGCGAGAAACTATGGTTCTCATCGATTCTTTTCATCGGAGCAGGTGGATTGGGCGCATTTCTATCCACTGACCTATTTTTCTTCTACGCCTTTCACGAGCTAGCTCTTATCCCAACATTTTTGATGATAGGAATCCTAGGCTCTGGCGACCGAAAAAATGCGGCCTGGAAGATCACGATCTATCTCGCTTTGGGTTCTATCATTCTCTTAGCAGGCCTAATTTGGCTTGTTTCAGCGAGTGGTTCAGACACCTGGCTTTTCGACGATCTTCTCGCCTCCTCAATCTCACCGGATGCCCAATCAGGGATCGCGGCCCTTCTAATCGTAGGCTTTGGAGTTCTGATCTCTCTCTTTCCCTTTCATTCTTGGGCAGCTCCCGCATATGCCTCAGCACCAGCTCCAGTTGCGATGCTCCACGCCGGCGTTCTCAAAAAATTCGGCCTCTATGGTTTAATCAGACTCTACCCGATAGTTTCGACTGGAATGCAAGATTGGCTCGTTTGTCTCATCGTTCTTCTTCTCTGTAATATTCTTTGGGTGGGATTCGTGACAATCAACCAAAAGCGTCTTGATATGATCCTTGGAAATTCCTCGGTGATGCACATGGGGTATATTTTCTTAGCTTTCGCGGCTTTGATTGAAGCCGGAAGCTTTGAAGCCAATCCGCTCGCCAAGCCTGCCGCAGTGGTTTTGATGTTCGCTCACGGGATCAGCATCGCACTCCTCTTCATGCTCACCGACACGATTCGCAGGAAGACTGGGACGGTTGAACTCGCTGAACTGGGAGGTCTCGCTAGAGCCGCACCACGCCTCGCTTTTCTTTTCGGTCTTGCCGGAATGGCATCAATTGGACTTCCAGGTTTGGCAAACTTTTCCGGCGAAGTCCTCGTGTTCCTTTCGGGATTCAACAACTACGATGGCGAGTGTCTAGGCTATGTCCAAACCGCGACTATTCTAGCTCTCTGGGGTGTTGTTATAAGTGCCGTTTACATGCTGAGAGCTTATCGCCAGACCTTCCAAGGACCACCGGTTAGCCACACCAGTTCTGAAAACGTTAAGGACTTTGGGCCCTTTTGCCAAATCCCGGCAGGGATCCTTGCCATCTCACTCCTTATCGTCGGACTTTACCCAAACTCACTTCTCCAGTTCCTTCATGAACCCGAAGCTGCCAGTTCAGAAACCGAACAAGCTTCCAAATAACTTTCCAAAGCCCGCCTCCAATGCCTTCCTACTTGCTAGAAATCATCGTCCTTGTCGGCGGATTGGTCCTGCTTCTGCTAGAAGCCTTCACTTCCCCGAAAAGAAAATCGTCGATCGCGATCGGCGCGATCTCAGTCCTATGTTTTTCCTTAATCCTTCTGTTTTTCGCAGACAAGGGCTTTGGTGATGAAAATGTCGAGCTAACAAGATTTTACGCATTTGATCCATTAGCAAGGTTCTTCAAGCTCTTCACGATTATTGCGACGATTCTAGCCCTCCTCCTTGCACTTGATCACCGTAAAGTCCTTTCAAAGTTCACCGCTAACCCAGGTTCTGAAGACGGGACTGGTGAATACTATTGCCTCTTTCTTTTTGCCTGTGCCGGAATGATGTGGATGGCATCGGCAAAAGATCTTGTCTCACTTTTTGTCTCACTCGAACTGACGACAATTACATCGTATATCCTGGTCGGCTACATGAGACGAAACGTCGGCTCACTTGAGGCCGGTGTGAAATTCCTGATCCTTGGCGCTCTTTCAACGGGGTTTCTGGTTTATGGCATTGCATGGATCTATGGCGCGACGGGGACAACCGATCTTGCTTTGATTAGCGACCGTATTACCGACCAAAATTCCACCTACCTACTTTTCGGCCTTGCCCTTATTCTCATTTCCCTGGCATTTAAAATTGGTGCCGTTCCGATGCATCTCTGGGTCCCCGACGTTTACCAAGGAGCTCCAACCCCAACCACCGCTTTTCTTTCTGTTGCCTCTAAGGCTTCGGGTTTTGCGATTGCTATTCGGGTTACCGAGCCCTTCCTGAACAGCGGGACTGAACTTGCAGGCAAGACGACCTTTATCTTAGCTATCCTTGCTGGAGCTACCATTCTCTTCGGTAACCTCGCAGCGGTTCCACAGAAAAACTTTAAGCGCCTCCTCGCATATTCCTCAATCGCAAATGCAGGTTTCATCTTGCTCCCAATAGCAGCGTGGCAAACTGCCTCCGATGAGCTCACCTCAAAACAAGTCGTCGCTTTCTATCTCACGATATACCTCGTCATGACTTTCGCCGCATTCTTCATTCTGGCCGTAATTCATCGAAATACGGGTTCGGATGAGATTTCGGCTTTTGAAGGTTTGGGCAAAAGGCACCCACTTCTCGCGTTCATGACTGCAATAATCATCGGCGCCCTCGCCGGACTTCCTCTTACAGCAGGTTTCTGGGGCAAATTCCTCGCTTTTAAGACGGCAATTGATGCCGAACTTTGGTTTCCAATCTCACTTGGATTTATTGGAGTTGCGGCAGGATTTTACTACTATTTCCAAATCATTCGCGCGATGTATTGGCGAAACTCACTGGAATCCGACCCCATCGAAATTAGACCAATCGCCTTCCGCTCAATTGCCGGGCTAACTTGTTTGGTGGTTGTCTTGGGATTCTGGCCCCAGCCGATCTACTGGCTTCTGCAAAATATAAGCTGAGTGCCTGCTCCTTAGTTCCAACTAAAAAGCCCCAACTGTATCCAGTCGGGGCTTACCTTTAAGGGGAAATCTTGTCGCTAGCCTTAATCAGGCAATTCCGAGACGGGAAGATTTGTCACCTCATCACGGTAAGATTCGGCGAGAGGAGTGCTGAGATACCGCTCAGTAGACGAGCACCCGATTGTTACAATGCGCTTCCCTTTGAAGCTATCTCTCGCAGCGACTTTCAGTGCCGAAGCGACATTAGCTCCAGTAGAAATTCCCGCTGGAAGACCTTCAAGCTGAGCCAGCTTCTGCGCCATCTCAAAAGCCTCTTCATTTGTTACAGTGATAGCCTCATCTATGATCGAGGTATTCAAATTTCCAGGTATGAACCCGGCTCCAATCCCCTGAATCTTGTGAGGACCGGGAGCTCCACCACCAATTACCGGGCTATTCTCTGGCTCAACCGCAATTACCTTAAAATCAGGATTACGATCTTTAATCACTTCCCCAACCCCCGAGATAGTTCCCCCCGTACCAACTCCGGCGACAATCGCGTCAATATCACCATTGGTGTCACGCCAAATTTCCTCAGCAGTTGTCTCTCTGTGGATTTGCGGATTGGCAGGATTATCAAACTGACTGGGACCGAAGCTATTCTCAGTTTCGGCGAGTATCTGCTTCGCCTTAGCAATCGCCCCGCCCATCCCACGCGGCCCTGGAGTGAGAACGATCTTCGCCCCGAGGCTTCGCAGAAGAATTCGGCGCTCGATCGACATCGTTTCCGGCATCGTCAAAATGCACTCATACCCTTTAGCACGAGCAACGAAAGCAAGGGCGATCCCTGTGTTTCCAGAAGTCGCTTCGATAATTGTTCCACCTGGCTTAAGAACTCCATTTTTTTCGGCATCCTCAATCATCGCTTTTCCAATACGATCTTTGACGCTAAACAGGGGATTGAAGAATTCTGCTTTAACGAAAACTTCGCAATCAAGCCCTTCGGTGACAGAATTTAATTTAATCAGTGGAGTGTTGCCGACGGTATCGACAATATTTTCAGCAATGCTCATTTTTTTCTTAGTTAGATTTGATAGTCAATTTGTCCAGAATCCTGGTGAAGTCCACATTCATATTTAGTTCCGCCAAAGCGGGTATCCTCAGCAGTCTCTCCGATATTTGGTTTCCGAGTCGAATGCCAATCGCCCATCGTTAGAAATCCTTGTTTTTCAAGGGGGTGCCGAGGCAGATCGTGTTCATGGTAATACGCTTCCAACTGGGCATCCGCCCAATCTAGGATCGGATAAACTTTCATGGTTGCCTTTTGCTTTTCGGCAAAAGAACGACCGACCCTTGTCGACGATTGGCTACGACGGAGACCACTCATCCAAACGTCGCCACCAACCTTGGAGAGAGCACGGTTCATAGGTTCAACCTTATTTAACAAAGCATACTTTTTGTTCCCTTCTGCTCCCTGCTCCCAGAGCTTACCATAAAGAGCTTCTTGACGAGCAGCTGAAATAGCGGGGTTGAAAACACGAATATCTAATTCCCAGTCTTCGATAAATGATTGGGAAAACTGGTAGGTTTCAGGAAAACAATATCCGGTATCGACAAAGACAATCGGAATATCCGGTGCGTGCTTCCTAATCAAATGCAGCATTGCCGAGGCCTGAAGTCCAAAACTGGAACTTGCGACCAATCGCGACCCATAAATCTCTTTCAACTGGAGGATTCGTTCGTGCGCTTTTAGGGGCTCCAAATGTGCCGATAATTCCTCTGGCGTAGGATCGGCATTCAGGGATTTTCCTGCGGGTGAATGAGTGCTCTTCATACAACCTCATGCTCCTTGTGAACCTCACTCCCGTGAGTAACCTCGTGAATTATTCCGACGCGAATGACAAAATCACCAAAAGACTCTCCAGTTTGTCGCTCGGTAGAATAGCGAGTGAGAATTGGACGCAAGAGCCCTGCAATCTCATCGCCCTTTGCACTCCGCTTCCAGATCCCACCAATACGATTTCCAGTGAAGCCTCCACCCAAGTGGATATTATATTTTCCAGGGGCACGGCCAACAAAAGCGATCTCGGCAATATAAGGGCGAGCGCAACCATTCGGACAGCCCGTCATACGGATTGTGATGGCATCTTGGGTGAGACCTACTTCATCAAGGATCTCTTCAATTTCATCCATCAAGCTGGGTAGATAGCGCTCGCTCTCAGCCAACGAAAGGCCGCAGGTCGGGAGCGCCACACAAGCCATCGAGTTAAGACGGGCCGCAGAACGTTTCTGGTTTCCGGCAATTCCATATTTTCCGATCAAAGTATCGATCATGGTTTTCTCTGCGGAATCGACTCCCGCAATGATGATATTTTGATTTGAACTCAGACGCATATCACCTTTGTGCACTTTGGCGATCTCACGAAGTCCGGTTCGAAGTAAATAGCCTTCCTTATCGAGCACTCGACCGTTCTCTACAAAGATCGTCAATTGGCTCTTACCATCCTCAGTCTTTACCCAACCGTAAGTATCACCATTACTCTTGAATTCGAAGGGACGTGCTTCATCAATTTTGTATCCGAGGCGGCTTTCGATCTCGTTCTTGAACCACTCAATTCCCCGATCATCGATAGTGTATTTTAAACGGGCGTGCTTCCTTTCGGTACGATCACCGAAATCCCGTTGAATTTTCACAACCTCCTCGGAAACCTCAACGGCCTTATCAACCGGGATGAATCCCAAAATATCAGCAATTCTCGGGAAAGTCTTCTCCTGACCATGATGCATTCCCATTCCGCCACCAACCGTGACGTTAAAACCCACTAATTTTGAATCCTCCTCGATTGCAATGAATCCAAGACATTGGGAATAAATGTCGACGTCGTTACTGGGAGGAATCGCCATGCAAATTTTGAACTTTCGTGGCAGGTAGGTTTTGCCGTAGATCGGTTCGACTTCTCCTTCAGAACTTTCAACCTTTTCACCGTCGAGCCAAATCTCGTGGTAGGCACCAGTCGCTGGCGTCAGGTGATCGCTTATTGCTTGAGCAACCTTGAGCGTTTCTCCATGAATCGACGACAGAGCTGGATTCGGGTTGCACATAACATTGCGATTCACGTCTCCGCAAGCCGCTATCGTGTCCATCGCAGTGTCGTTAATCTCTTTGATCGTTTGCTTCAGATCCCTTTTGATCACACCATGGAGCTGGTAGGCTTGGCGGGTCGTTAGTTTGAAGTTTTCGTTTCCATAGTCGCTTGCCATCCGGTCCATCTCTAACCACTGGGCCGTTGTGGAAACCCCACCCGGAACTCGCACACGGATCATAAAACTAAAGGCTTTCTCGAGCCCGGCACGTTTGCGCTCGATACGCACATCGCGATCATCCTGCTGATAGGTCCCATGGAATTTGAGTAACTGCTCATCATCCTTAGAGACGAATTCTGTGGATTCGTCGGCCAATCCGTCAGCAATGGTCCCTCGAAGGTAATTACTTGCGGTTTTAATAGACTCGTTTTTTGAAAGTTTAACTTCAGACATTTAGTTTTGAGGTTCCTTTTTTAATCCTGATAAAGCCGATCTTCTTTATCAGGTTTTCTCGCAGGAAAGTTCGCCCGAATCCCCGCTGGATGCAATTAAAAAAAAGGGGCTAATTATCTAGATTAACGAAGGGCATTACCCTTCTTTCCATTCCGGGAATGCTGAAGCTGATCTCAAATCTATTCCTTCTTTTTTCAATTGTTGTCCTTACCTCATGCGTAGAAGGCGACGAAGAAGTTTGGATTAATGATGATGCTTCCGGAAATATCGTTGCGACCTATAAGCTACCAACGATCGCACTCCGCCAAATTGGAGATCCCGACGACTTTATCAAAGCACTCAAACTCATTGACGAAAAAGAGGGGATGATTGAGATCACAGACCTCTCTTTCGAAGTGAAATCAGGAAGAGCTATCTTCCACCTTGAAGCCAAATTTGATGATGCCCGTGAACTTCTCTCTATCACTGAACGGAACAAATCGGTCTTTTCCAAACAGACCAAAACTGATCAAAAATACCTCGATAGTATTCTAGGGGATATTAATTTTCGCTTCGACGGGATTACCCCTGCCTTTGATCGGCTCGTGATTCCAAACAAGATCTTCCCCTCTATGGTGAAGAAAAGACCGAAGATGCTTGGTTCAGCTGCCTTCAGGTATTGCATTCATATGCCAAGAAAGATCAAGGAGACCAACGCTCATATAATCAGTGAGGATCGCAAGACCGTCACTTGGATTTTCAAACTCAAAAATCATTTCGAAGAACCGATTAGCATGAACCTGAAAGCCGAGCTCCTACTCCCTTACTGGGTCTGGCTCATCATCACTCTAATCGTAATATCCGCACTCTGGCTGATCTCAAAAATGAAGGGGCGACAAACGCTCTAGATTCCAATCACTGCAGACCGACTCATCAGGTCAACCTCCTTGCATCGACAATCACAGTATCGACCAATTCTCTCTTCACAATCCTCACAAAGGAGAATTTGGGCATTACAGGGCATCCAAGCACAATTACGGTATCGAATACTTGGGACCCCACAATTACGGCATTTTGAAACAACCTTGGCTTCCTCTGTCTGATTTATCGAAACACTCAATCTCTCATCGAAAACGTAGCACTCACCCTCATAACCTTCCCCCCGAACCTCTTTATCTTTTCCGTAGGTTACAATTCCTCCATCGAGCTGAAACACGTTATCGAAGCCCTCATTCAAAAGAAATCCACTTAATTTTTCACAACGAATCCCACCCGTGCAATAACTTAGAATTTTTTTACCTTCTAACTCAGATCGATTATCCCGAATCCATTTGGGAAGATCCTTAAAACTGGGTACTTTAGGAAGAATCGCCCCTTCAAAGTGCCCAATCTCCCACTCGTAGTCATTTCGAGCGTCGAGCAGGACCACATGATCCTCTTTCATGGCCTCCCGNCATTCCAAGGGCTTAAGATGAGATGCAGTGAGATCAACGGGGTTAAAATCCTCTTCACCCAATTCCAAAGTCACCACCTCATTACGGACTTTTATTGAAAGCTTAGGAAAGACATGCCCCTCTTCCGGGTCAATCTTCCAAGCAATTCCAGCCATAATTGGGTCCTTATCAAGGGCCTTGCGATATTTAGCACAATTTTCCTTTGTTCCCGAAACAGTCCCATTCAGGCCCTCGGTCGCGACCACAATCCGACCACGAAGCTCTAATTGCTGGCACAAAAGACGATGATCCGCTGCGAAAACATCAGGATCATCCAACCTGGCATATTTATAATAAAGAAGAACTTCGTAGGGAGCAGTCATCGATAGACAGCAGGATGCCAAAAATCAGCCAATAAATCCAGCGAAGCTCGTTATCTTTTTATCCTAAATAAAACTCACAAATTGAGCCAGTCCATACGCTTGCCAAAGGAGGTTAGAAATGTAGTGTTTTTAGTCACCTAAATGAGGGGGCTAATCTTTGGCTTATAGAAGAACAACTTGCCTGTCTCGCCTTCCACTCCAGAACATTTCAATTTATCCTCTTTACCCTTGCCGACCAAATGACGAACGACAAAAAAAACCGGCGTTCAGCCCAAAAAAAGACAATCAAAAAATCAGCGACAAAGAAAAACGCTGTGAAGAAAAAGGCAGTGAAAACCGCTACAAAGAAGAAGGTCGTAAAAAAAGTAGCTGCAAAAAAGATCGCAAAAAAGAAGGTTTCCGCCAAAAAATCAGCAGCAAAGAAGAAAGACACCTGGAAACCTGCTCACAAAGTTGCCCGCAGAAAGGTCACTCCTCCAAGCCCTACTTCTAAAAAAGCGACTAAAAAGAAGGCAACAAAGAAGGCCTCCGCTAAGAAACCAATTGCTGCAAAAAGCGTGGCTACAAAATACACCCCAGCCACACCGCCAACCCAGCGTAAGATCAATCGAAAATTGGTTCATTACATCGTGAATCTGCCTCCAATTGTTCCTCCTGTTGAGCTTACTCGCATTGAACCTATAGACACGACTGTCTCCTCCCCACCTTTCACGGCTGAAGCACCAAGCTCGAGCTCGGAAGTCAAAACATCGGCCCCAGAACCTAAAAAAAATGAAGCGACACAAACTCCTGTGAAAATTTCTAAGGACCTAGCCACCGCTCAAGATCCGTCTCACAGCTCACTCACTTCGGACGATGTCGCTGCAGTTGACGAACTCGGGAAAAAGTATCAAGAACTGAAAACTGAGCTTGGAAAAGTCATCATTGGCCAGGAATCCGTTATCGAAGAACTCGCAATTTGCCTCTTTGCCCGTGGCCATGGTCTACTGATGGGGGTCCCTGGACTCGCCAAAACCTTGTTGGTTTCCTCGATTGCCGAAACCTTGCACCTTGGCTTCAACCGAATTCAGTTCACTCCCGACCTCATGCCGGCCGATATTTCAGGGACTGACATTATTCAAGAACATGGCGAAACTGGAAAACGTGAGTTTGAATTTGTCAAAGGCCCCGTCTTTTCCAACATCGTCCTCGCTGACGAGATCAACCGAGCGCCCGCCAAAACCCAGTCCGCCATGCTTGAGGCCATGCAGGAACGTCACGTGACCGTTCTTGGAAGAACTTATAAACTCGACGCTCCATTCTTTGTCCTCGCGACTCAGAACCCGGTTGAGCAAGAAGGAACATACCCCCTTCCAGAGGCACAGCTTGACCGATTCATGTTTCTTATCAACGTGGAATATCCAAGCGCTCAAGAGGAAAAACGAATTGCCCGCGAAACAACCGGGGTTGATAAAGAACCTCTCAATCCCTTGCTTACCGGGGAGGAAGTTTTAAAATTCCAGAGCCTAGTTCGACGAGTTCCAGTTCCAGATCATATTTATGACTATGCAGTCGAGATCGTTCGCCGAACCCGTCCCGACGGTTCGGAAGCTCCTGAATGGATTAAGGAATACGTCGGCTGGGGTGCAGGACCTCGAGCCGTCCAATATCTCATTCTCGGATGTAAGGCCCGAGCAGCATTGCGCGGCACCTACATGGCCTCTTTGGATGATATCGAGGCTGTCGCGAGCCCAGTCCTCAGCCACCGTGTCCTAACCAACTTCGCCGCTGAATCACAAGGCATGACCTCCAAGAAAATCGTCGCTCGTCTCGTCGAGGAGATGCGCGATGATGTCTAGACTGCCTGGCCAATGTCTTCATTTTTGCGGTTTTCCCAAGGGAGCAAGAACAATCAAACTTCAGTGGCACCACAAGCTGGACGATCAATTCCAAATCGAAATTTCAAACGTTTCAAAGCACTCTAAAAAATGAAATACGATTTTCTAGACACCGAAGTGCTTGCCCGTCTTGGCGCAATTCCTCTCGAGTCTCGCACCCCAATGATCGGGAACGTTGCTGGGCGGCACCGCTCGCCCCACCGAGGATCATCAGTAGAATTCGCAGAATACCGCAAATACGTTCCCGGCGATGATACTCGTCGCCTAGATTGGAAGGCGTATGCGCGGTCAGATCGTTATTATATTAAGGAATTCGAAGCTGATACAAACCTTCGTGCCTATTTTGTAGTCGATTCATCAGGATCGATGAATTTCTCATCCGGTGATCACCCTACTAAAATCGACTTCGCACGAAAAGTTGCAGCTACCCTTTCCTACCTCATCGTCAAACAAGGCGATTCGGCTGGATTGAGCTGCTGCAACGAAAAAATCCACCTCGAAATTCCGCCCAGTCGTCGAGCTGCCCAGCTTCAGACAATTTTCGATTCCCTCCAAAAACTCGAGCCCACCGGTGACACCGGTCTTGTCGACGCCCTCCATCAGATCGCAGAAAAAACTCAACAACGGGCACTCGTGATAATCCTCTCAGACCTTTTTGCCGATACCGAGGCACTTGGCGATGCCCTTCAACACCTTCGATTCAGGAAACACGACATCGCGGTCTTTCACCTCCTCGACCCACAAGAGGTGGAGTTCCATTTTGAACGTCCGCACCGCTTTGTTGACCTCGAGGACAGCACCACTGTAATAGCGGAACCCAATCTCATCGCAGACGAATACCACGCCGCTTTAAAGCAATTCCTAAATAAGGTCGAAAGTAAGTGCCACGACGTTTACGCTGATTATCACCTCTTTCAGACGAGTGCCGACTACGATGAAATTGTCTCCAACTTCATCACGACTCGCCTTCATTCCAAACGCTAGAATCAAGCCTTGAGCCTAAGCTTTCTCTCACAATCGATCCTTTGGGGGCTATTCGCAGCCTCCATTCCAGTGATCATCCACCTGCTCAACCGACGGCGCTTTCGCATCGTCGATTGGGCGGCCACAAGTTTTCTCTTGAAAGCTTCCCGTGAATCACGTGGAAAAAAGAAGCTTAAACATATCCTCATTCTGATTTGTCGAACCTTAGCAATTGCCGCTCTTATTTTTGCGGTTGCCCGGCCACTCTTGGGAGGGTTTCTCGGATCAGGAAGCGGATCAGTAGGGACCGTGATTCTTGTTCTTGATCGCTCTGCGAGCATGGAGACTAAAGCAGAGAGCGGAGCACAATCTTACCGCCAAGCTGTCATTACACGGGTCTCGGAAGCCGTCGAAAAAATGGGCTCTCCCCGCTTAATTCTCATCGATAGTGCGAGTGGAGATATCCAAGAAGTCCCCTCCCCCGATGCTCTCCCAGACCTTTCGACTACTTTTGCTACCGACACTCAGGCCGACATTCCTACCTTATTGACTAAAGCGATTGATTACATTGACGAAACTAATCCGGGCCAGACCGAAGTCTGGCTTGCATCCGATATGCAGCGGGGGGACTGGCGGCCCACTGACTCAAGATGGAATGCAGTTCGCGCCGGACTCGAAAACCTTCCCAGCGAAACAAAGCTTAGGGTTCTTTCATCAGGCAGCAAACTTGCTCAAAACGTAGCAATCGAGCTCGTCGCTTCCCGCCGTGTAGAAGACAATCTTTTCCTTGATCTCAAATTAACACGTAGCAAAGGCGATGGAACTTCCACCGTCCCAATCACTTACTCCCTCAAGGGGGCTCGTTCAGCCGAGCGCGTCACGATGAGTGGCCAAGAGCTTCGTTTTCAAAAACGTCTCCCGCTTGGCACAGCCGATATTGAGGGTAGCGGGTGGGTCGGAATCCCTTCGGATAACAATCCGCGCGATAATAGTGTTTTCTTCGCGTTTGGCGGCAAAGAACCTGTCAAATCGTGGATCGTTTCAGAAAAACCTTCAGGGAACACGGCCAACTACCTTCGCAAAGCAGCAGCACCCGATGGCTTTGATCGCTATAGTTGTGAAATTGTCGCCCTCACCCAAACGACTAAAATTGACTGGTCGACCGCCTCACTTATTGTCTGGCAAGCTCCGATCCCAACCGGCGCTGTTGCTGCCCAACTTCAAGAATTTGCGGCATCGGGAGGCTCTATCATTTTCTTCCCACCAGAAAAGCCATCCAAAAACATCATTTTCGGGACATCCTGGGGGGTGACCGAAGACGCTCCGGCTGACGAGTATTTCATCAACGGATCATGGATCAAGGATGATGGCCCTTGGCGAAATAGCCTGAGCGATCAAAAAATGCCAATTGATCAAGTCCGCGGGGTCAAGCGCTGCAGCATTAAGGGTGATGGCACCTCCCTTGCTGAATGGGACGACGGAACTCCTCTCCTTTACCGCCAACTAAAAGGTCTCGGGACCGCAATCTTCATCACTACTCTTCCCGATGATCGTTGGTCTAATCTCGAGTTTGTGGCTCTCCACCTCGTGGCTGTTCAGCGCCTCCTTGAAAAAGGCACTGACCGACTCCACGCCGGTTATCGCGCGATTGCTGGAAGTGAAAAAGCTAAGCTCCGTGGCGATGAAGTTCGCGATCGCCTCGATGCTTTTGAGGACTATGAACCAGCTCTTGGGGCATATCGCGCCGGAGTCTATCGCCTTGGCGAAAGGGTGATAGCCGTTAATCGGCCCGCCGCGGAAAGCTCCCCCCTCCGCGTTAACGGGGAAGCTCTCGACACCCTCTTAGAAGGAACTTCTTACTCACTCTTTGAAAGCACAAAGGATGACGATAATCTCGTCTCTCCGGTTTGGTGGGCTTTCCTCATCACGGTTCTCTTCTTTCTGCTTGCTGAGGCAATCCTCTGTTTGCAACCCAAATTAACCGGACCGCCTGCTCTGAGCACCTCAAAAACGTCTCCCGCCTCGTGAATCATTTCAATCTCGGCCCACTCCACTTCCAGGCACAAACTTGGTTGATCGTCTTGGTGGTGATCGTCCTTACTGCGACGATCACTCTAGGAGTCATAGCGACGCGTCGATCAACCCGCCCCAATCGCACTGGCTCTCTTGAGGGCCTCCGACTTCTATGCGTTCTCTTTGTTTGCACAATGTTACTTGGACCCGAATGGCGCACGGTTCAGGAGTCGGACCTCCAGCCCGAAATTGCTATCGTCTGGGATGAATCAATCTCAATGGACACCGAAGACGCTAGGCGGCCAGAGTCCATGGCAGGATCCGAAACAATTTTAACCCGTCGCGAATTAGTTAAACGCCTAGTCGATTCTAAGTTTTGGGAAACCTTTGAAGCAGAAGGTAAAAACCGTGTCACAACGGCATCTTTCGGTGCACCCTCACCTGATGCCGATATCATCGAGTTAGCAATGAGTGGCACAGACATTAACGAAGCTTTGGGCTATTCTTTGGCTAATGGCCAAAATCTGAGAGCTGCTATTTTCTTGGGTGATGGCGATTGGAACCTCGGAACTTCACCCGTCGGTGTTTCCCAACAATTCCGTCTCAAGGGCGTTCCGATCTACACCCTCGCGACGGGAAACAATAAAACAGTTCCCGACTTAGAACTCACCTCGGTTAACGCTCCGACTTACGGCATCATCGGCGAGAATGCCCAAATCCCTTTTACTATCGAATCATCGCTTGCTCGTGATGTTCGCACCCAAATTCGCATTAAAAGCGACACCGGAGCAGAACGCTACAAAGACATCACGATTCGCGCCAACAGCACCCACTACGATTCACTTCTCTGGCGAGTCGAAAAGGAGGGCGCCTCGACGCTCTCTATTTCTCTTCCAGTTGCGAATGGCGAGCTAATCGAAAATAATAATTCGCGTGACTTTGTCATCAGTGGCAAACCTGAATCGATCCGAGTTCTAGTCATTGAAAGCTTACCTCGTTGGGAGTATCGATTCATTAGAAATGCACTTTCACGAGATCCTGGAGTGACCGTGGATTGCCTTCTTCTCCATCCAGATCTAGGGAGAGGCGATGGTCCCGATTACATCCAAGAATTCCCCGAAAAACTAGAAGACCTTCAAAAGTATGATGTTGTTTTCATCGGCGATGTTGGAGTTGGAGAAAGCCAACTCACTGTTGAACAGGCCAACCTGATTGAAGGTCTCGTTAAGAGCCAGGCCAGCGGAGTTGTCTTTATCCCCGGCGCCAAAGGAAACCAGTTCACGCTCTCCGAATCAAATCTTGGTGACCTGATTCCTGTGATTCTCGACCAAGATAAAAAAGAGGGCCTCTCGGAATCCGTCGAAACAACAATGCGCCTTACTCCTGAAGGGGAAAAAT
>KB912146.1 GCA_000383735.1 Verrucomicrobia bacterium SCGC AAA164-M04 | reverse complement strand
CCGTTACTCTGGTGTCTTTAAGGTCAACGGGAAGCCCATGCGTTTTTTAATCGATTCGGGGGCAAATAGTACAGACCTTGATAAGCAATTGGCGACTTCAGCTGGAGTGATCGAAGATCGCTCAGTTCGGGTCATTACTCGTGGCGCGCTGGGGCGCGAGGTTTCTAGTGGAAGGGGATATGGAACTCTTGAGATCGGTGGGATGAAGGCGGTTCGATTTCCGTTTACGATCGCACCCAGCCCGGAACGTAAGACTTCGACAAGTAGCTATGCGGGTCAAATTGGATTAGATGCTCTTGCGGCGACCGGCGCTCTGGTCGACATCCCGTCGGGGCAAATGTGGGTTCCGAATTCGGGGCCCTCACGTCCCCATAGAATGGGGCCTTTACCTCTTGGGGTGCGCCCGGATTTAGGGAAACAGATTTTCAGGTTGGGGACCGCGGGCCGATTGCCGCACTTAATCCTAATCGGAACCCTGCAGGGTGTTCCGGTTTCCTGGGTCGTCGATACTGGAGCTGAAGTTTCCGTAATGGCTGCCGAAAGCTTTGACCGCTTCAATTTGCAGAGCTACGCCACTAACTCACGGATGATCGACGCCTCGGGTGATCGTATTCCGCTGCGACATGCAAGGTTACAGAATTTGATTTTTGGCCAGGTTAAGGTGTCTGTGTTCGACGTTTCGGTTGCTCCGCTCGGAACCGTCCGTAAATATTTCCGGGACTCGACTGGCCGGCCTGTGGACGGAATCTTGGGAATGGATTTCCTGACAAAAGGTCAGGCTCTTCTAGACGCGAACTCAGGGCTGATCTATCTCGGTCAGCCTTAGATTGTGAAAAGTAGGGCCGGTGGGGTTCGAACCCACGACCAAGGGATTATGAGTCCCCTGCTCTAACCGCTGAGCTACAGCCCCTTTTTGTCTTTAATCCTTGTTTTTATAAAGGATTCAACGTGATGACCAACTGTCTCAAAAGACCAAGGACAAGCGGTAAGGCCGGCCTGAGTTTCACAACACCTAGCCAGGTTACTCTGGCATTTATAGCTGGAAAGCATGGAATTAAAATCGACGGACATCACGGATCTGGTTGTTTCTAGTTACGGGAATTACTATTGGAAAGCGAAAATAAATGGGTTGGCCCGAGAGGGGTCTCTCGACACGAAATCCATCTCGGTTACCAAGTCAAAACTCTTCCGTGATTTTCAAGCGGCCAAGGCAGGATACTAGGGGTAACACCACGGATAGATTGGCCTGACAAAGGATTGAGAGCCGTCCTAGATGTTGAGCGTTAAAAATGAGTCGGTCAGCTGAGTCGTTTGAAGAAGGGGGAAACGAAAAGTATCAGAATTCCTTTAATCCTGACTTCTTTGATCTCCTTCTTGCTTATCTTTTTTAGGTCTATTGAACCCTCTCCCACCGACCACGTATTGGTTAAATAGTGGGTGTGAATCGGGGAGTGGTTTTGAAGACAGAAGATCTAGAGCTGTCTTTCCATCATTCGTGTTTTCTTTAACTAAACCCAATATGTCACTGCTATAGTAGAGCTCAATATCACATTCCCAAATCCATTCTCCGAATTGGTATAAGGATCGTTGAGGAATCGTCACGAACCATTTTGATTCGCAATCAACATCATCTTCGTGGTGATCGGTCCAAACATTGAAGACTATTTCGAGCTCGTAATCCGAGATGATAACGCTTTCTGATTCTACTAAACCACAAGTCCCCCAATAATAATTCCCGTGGATATCGAGATGATCAAGATTGCAACCATTGATATCTTGATGCCCTGCATCTGCTGCAATTAGATTCCACGCGCTTTCTGTGGTTCCATCAGTGTGCTCTAAAAGAAAGACCTCACCGTCTTCGGCAGGGGACTTCTTGTGAGATATGAGCAGCTTTCTTGGTAGCTCGACCGGATTATCTTTGGCACTCATTTCTAATGCAGCGAACAAGATGAATCATTTCTTCGCGAAATATCGTTCGGATCGAAGTAATAAGGGCAGATTGCTCGGTTGTTGTCATCTCGGCTGTATTATTAAATTTTAATCGTCTTCCCCTATTTCATATCAACAGGGTTCAAGAGTAAGGCAACGGAAGCTGAAAGGTCCTTAATCAAAAACATCAATGGTAGGTTTTGATTCCTAAACTTCTTGCGCCATCGATTGAGGCTGCAGAGGCTTGGCGTCAGCTTTTAAGCTAGACAAGGAGTTACCCAACCTTGAGTTAAGGCGCTTTTTTCGCGATGGTAAACTCGCCTTGGCTGGAGTTTTAGTCCAGTCTCCCGATGGAAATGAAAAGACTTCTTAGCATCCTAGTTCTACTAGCCTCTTTTAATGCTGCTGCATTTGCTTGGCCGCCAGCACAAGCCGAACACCCCAAGGAAGAGACAAGTGTCATTGATCGTAAGATTGAAGTCTTTCAGCACGGTGTGCGACCGGAGTGGAAATACCAAGCGCCGCAGCAAGATACGTTTATCGTGATGCACCCCAAGATCGTTCGTGATAATGCGCCCTTGTATGTTGTTTTGCACTCGGCTGGCCATGATGTTTTTTCTTGTGTCAATTGCACCAAGACAGTTGGAAATCACGATATCTACCGCTCGCCTGACGACCACTTTGCTCTCTACCTCGATTGTCGAAAAAACAAAGGCGATTGGTGGTGGGGAGGAATGCACCGCGGAGACAAGGAACTTATGAGGAAAAACTCTGGAGGCCAGAGTAGGCCGGTTGAAAGACGTGTGATGGCCACCGTCGCTTGGGCGATCAAGCATTATAAGATTGATCCAAATCGCGTCTATCTTTCGGGTAATTCGATGGGCGGAAGCGGGACGCTTGGGATCGGACTGCGTCACGGTGACGTGTTCGCCGCGATCAAAGCAAATGTCCCAGCCGGGGTGGAGCACGCTTTCCAACGAATGTTTTTATCTCCAAAAAAAATTCCTAATGGGGTGGTTTTTCCCGATCCACCTATCTGCATCGACTACTCCGGGCACAATGATCGCTGGTCCGACGGGCACGATCTATTCTCGAGGGCGATGAATGATCGGAATTACGCATTTCTTTGCTACTGGGGCCCTTTCGGCCACGCAAACAATTCAGCAAACATCAAAAAGAGCAACGACCTGATCGATTCATTCGACTGGCTCAACGTGCGTAAGGATCAACCCTATCCGGTCTTCGCTAATGCTTCTTGTAACTCGAAACTCCCTTGGCCAGATCATTTGGATAGTAAAGAAGCGGGGCAAATTAATGCGTTCTTCCGTTGGAATAATCTTGAGGATACCGCGGAGATTTTGGAGATGGCGCTGTTCCTTATTTCGGCCAACGATTTAGATACTAAATTTAAAATTCCGACTGCTGCCACTACTGATGTCACCTTGCGACGACTGCAACACTTCAAGCTCAAGCCTGGCGCAGGGTTTAAATGGGAATTTGGATCTGCGAAAGGCGAAGGCAAAGTTGACGAGCTGGGGTTGATCACAATTCCTAGCCTAAAAATAACTGCTACTCCCGCTACTTTTAGCATTCGAGGTAATTTCTAGCGCGGATTAGATTTCTCCAGTCTTCACAGAGACGATTAGGATGACGGTCAAAGTGGCGAAAATTCTCCAAAAAAGATCTTTTAAGGCTCTTCTGACCCAAGATTTCTTGATCTTTTATTCACGCTCAATTGGCGGAAGGGGATTCAATTTGAAGGGGTAGGACTGTCTATTACTTTGGCAGCGCGCGGCTTTGTGGTGGGGGTTAGCCCGTTTAAATTTCACTTATGGACTTGTATAACTCTAAGAGGTTAATTAACCCCACTCAATTGCTGTCGATGTGAAGGTTATGCAAATGTTAAAGCTAAGGTTAGTTCTTGCCGCCCTGCTCGCAGCTACGGCTTTGGGCGGTTGCAACAGATCTGAGAGTGGCGGAAAAGATCCAGTTGCAAGAGATATCGAGGGCCAGGCCTTCATCGTGACAGAGACTAGAGATAATGTGAAATTGGGGCTGCTTGGCGTCTACGTTGTAGATCAACAAGCTGGCTCTAAATTACTCAATGACTTAAGAGGCCAAATTAGCCTGGAGCTTAAGAGGGAACGGCAAATGGCATTCGATCGCTTTAAATTTGAGGGTGAGTTTAACTCATTTAAATCGGCTCTCGATGACTGGGCAAAGGGGGCAAAAGTTTTTGTTGCCGACCCTGGGGAAAAGTTGGCTGAAAAATGGGATGATAGATTTGTCTCAGAATGTAACTCTATCATTAAAAGTTATGAGCCGAAATTTCCTGAGGGAAGTTCAGACGAAGAATTTCTTCGATCAATTTCGAAGAGGATTAGTGACGGGCTCGATCAGTTACGACGGAAAGGTGGTGGCGTGACTCTACTTACGACAGACGCGGATGGAAGATTTTCAACCACCTTGGTGGGAGAACGTCATTTCATTTTTGCACAATCAGAACTAATAATTGGGGATAGCGAAGAATTTTACCTTTGGTTTCATATAATTAGCCCTGACTCTAAACAGTTTTTGGCGAATACCGATTTAATCAAGTCTGCGGAAGAACTCTACGAAAGACTGGCAACGATAGGTGATTGGGATCTTTTAGAAAGCGACGTAGATGCGACAGAAACTTCCCCTGCTGTGAGAAACTTGATTAGTAAGTGCAACGGCGAACTACTTCAGGAAAGGGTCTTACTCACTTCCAGATCTTTGGAAAAAAAAGAAGCGGAAGAAAACCGCCTTCGAATTCTCGAACAGGAGCGGATTCTTGAAGAAGAAAAAAATGAAAAGATGAGGATTGCAGAGGCTGAGGAGAAGAAGGCAAAAAGTGAAAGCGATGCGGCCAACAAAATTGAATTGTTCTCAGAACGGTTGGAACGGCTGAAAAAACTTAAACTTACAGATCCAGATAAGTTATTAGGCTTTGTCGAACTCATGCCTGCGCATCAATTAAATGGTAAGGGTCGCCGACCCGATCCGCTCCCCGAGGAGGATGATTATGTTGAACCTGCATTCAATTCATTAGGTTTTCGATTGAGTAGAACCGAAAAGGGGAAGCCGCACGAAAAGAGATACGTTCTTCAAAAAATTATAGATAGGCTGAATCGTAATTTAGGGAGATTCGGAGAGGAGCCTCTGAACAATAATCAATTTTTAAGCGTGATTAAGGCTGGGATTCCCGTTCATGTTTTAGTCGAAAGTAAACTGAAGTGTGGGATATGTTTTGGAGATGGTAAGTTGGGTAGAATAGAGAATTTTAGAAAGTGTCCAAGCTGCCGTGGATTAGGAAGCTCTGAAGCTACCACTCTTTACAAAGTTACATGGAAGTGAATGGGAATTCCATTTTGGCGCTCATTTCACAGGCTTTCTCCTCTCAACCTTTCGCAATCTTCCTAACTGAGCCAAATGGGATTTGTGCCCATGCTCGTTCGTGGGCGAAATAGAGTAGATATTTAATCACAAATTCAATCGCACCAATTTCTAGCGCGGATTGGATTTCACCGGTTTTCACGTAGACGATTACGATGATAGTCAAGGTCGCGATGATTCTCCAGGAAAGGCCTTTTAAGGCGCTTCGGACCTTGGATTCTTTGATGTGTCCTTCATTTTTCATTGGCGGAAGAGGGGCATCTTCACCAAGAATAATGACTATGTCTACCACTGGAACGACCTAAACTTACAATCTCTTGATGAAAGCTAAGAGGCCCACAGATTATAAATCTACCTCGCTATCTTTCTATTTACCGGGAAAGAAGGAATTCCTAATGAAAAACAGACGACTATTTAACTCACTTCAATTTGCCTGTCAGCATTTTAGCGCGTCCGATTGCCCGAGCCGCGTCTGATAATTTGGTGGCGTTAGATGCTAAGGAAAACAAGTTCACTTTTGCTTGGGCATTGGTCTCTAAAATAGTTTTTAGCGAGGTGAAATAGTCATTTGCTGATGCAACACCTTCAACTAGTGATTTTTGACGAGCCAGTAAAATCTTTGCCTGTAAAGCTTGCCCGTCCAAAGATTGAATAGATCCGTCGACATATTTAGATTCAGCAACTTTTTGACTCCAAGCCTTCAGAGCAGTTTTATCCAAGCGCTTTAAGTTTTCATTTTGTTTAATCAGGGCGGAAATTTCGTTGAGGACTCCGATTAATTTCCAATCTGAAGTCAATTCCTCCCAATTTTTTGAACCATCAAATGAGTAAACTATAGAGGCCTCGTTGATTACCTTTTGGGTGATCCTTTTTATTGTGCTGTTTCCCCATTTTCCGATCTTCAACTTGCAATCACCCCAAACTAATTTGACAGGTGAAAGGAAGACCGCTCGGCCTTTTTCACTGATTTTGTCTGATTCAACAATGAAGCCTTCTTTTCTGACCGCTCCGTAGTCCACTCCAAAAATATTCGCCAATTGCTTATCAAGGTCTGTACTATTTGCCCCCGAATCGATTAAAAAACGCATGGGCTTCCCGTTGACCTTAAAGACACCAGAGTAACGGCGGTCCTCACTGAGTTTTTGAAGTGGCACCTTCTGATAACCCAACTTGGAAAGCGTAACAGTCCTCGAGCTCGAAAACCCAGGAACACTCGAACATTGAGTCAGGCACAAGCAAGCTAGGAAAGAGGCTATAAAATTGACGGCAATTTTAGTCATACTTGTTTCAGTCGAGAGGATAAGCCTCCCATACAGACCAGAGACAGTCTTTTTATTACCAAGCCGGACCCACTTCCCAGGTCTCCAACATCTCCTCTGGACAATCCTCAAGAAATCGCGAGGGGCGCGTGATGATATCGCCACTGTAGCTCTTGGGATTAATCTGCGGGTAGGTCAGATAAAGCTCATCCTTCGAACGGGTCAGCGCCACATAAAAAAGCCTCCGCTCCTCCTCAAACATATCCTGATCATCAGCTTCCAATATCCGTCCATTTGGGAACATACCGTCAGCAAGCCAAATCAAAAACACGACTTTCCATTCCAGTCCCTTAGCCTGATGAATAGAGGACAGAACCACTTTTTCATCATCAGGCTCAGCCCTGCTTCCAGTTGGCTCACCATCAACCGAGCTCATCAAAGACAATTGGCCCAACAATTCCAAAACATCATCAAAAGTTTCAGAATACAAAATCAACTGCTCGATATCCTGGCGCCGATTATCATAGTTCTCAAAACTAGCTTTCATGTAGTCATCATAGACTCCCTCTAAAACGCTCGTGAGCATTTCCGAAGGCCGAGCATAGCCATCACCAACGATTAATTCGTCCAAGGTATAACAGAGCTGTTCCCAATCCTTTTTTGTTTTCGCTGGAACCGGAAATTTCAACATGTGGTCGGAAAAACGCTTTGGTGGTTCTTCCTTCTTCGATATCCCAACTTTGAGCCAGGCCCGCCAAAGCTTCGTCGCAGTCGCCGCACCAATACCTGGGAGCAAGAGACAAAAGCGTTTAAAGCTCACCTCATCTCGACGATTCGTCGCAAAGCGTAAAAAGGCCGCTACATCTTTAATATGAGCCTGCTCAAAAAAGCGAAGACCACTTGTGATCTCAAAGGGAATCCCTCGTGAAGTCAGCTCCATCTGAATCTCCAAACTCTGGTGATGGGCACGGTAAAGAATCGCCATTTCATCAAGCTCTATCCCTTCGTCGCGAAGTTCCAAAACACGTTGCGCCACGAAATCGGCCTGTGCCCTTGGATCTTCTACTGGTACCAAAGCCGGAGTCATCGATCCGCCGACCCGCGCCGCTCTAAGCGCCTTTTTAAACTGCTTCTTGTTCGCAGAAATCGCGGCATTAGAAAGATCAATCACTTCGGGCACACTGCGGTAATTGGTCTCAATCTTATAGACCGTAGCATTCGGGTAATGCTCAGGAAACGACAGGATATTATCCATGTCGGCCCCTCGCCATGAGTAGATCGACTGAGCATCATCGCCGACCACCATCACTGAGTTCTGAGGCCGAGCTAACAGATGAATCAGCTCGCTTTGGACAGCATTCGTATCCTGATACTCATCAACCAGTAGGTATTGGAAACGCTTCTGGTAGAGGCTGCAGAGCTCCTCATTTTCCTTCAACAACTTAAGCGGAAGGATCAGTAGATCATCAAAGTCAGCCGAATTCGTTTCGAGCTTCTTCGCCGTGTAGGCCTTTCCGACCTTCGCAATTTCATCACCCCATTCCTCAAAATAAGGATAGCGTGCCTCCAATAAATCTTCGAGTTCTACGCCGGTATTTTCGACTAAGGAAAAAATCGATATGAGGACGTCAGCTTTGGGGAATCGCCGTGACTTGGTGTCGATATCGCACTCCGCAACCACGGTATTCATAAGCGACTTCTGATCATCACGATCCATGATTGAAAACGAACGCGTAAGCCCCACTTCATCAGCGTGCCTTCGTAGGATTCGGTTCCCAATCGCGTGAAAAGTTCCGCTCCAGAGCTCGCTAAGATCAAGAGAGATCAACTCACGGACCCGCTCCATCATCTCGCGAGCCGCCTTGTTCGTGAAAGTCAGCAGAAGCAAACTCTTGGGATCAACCCCTTGATCAAGCAGATAGGCGACACGGTAGGTCAGAGTCCGCGTTTTACCGGACCCTGCGCCAGCAATCACCAAAGAAGGACCGGGAGCAGAGCTCACAGCGGCATACTGCTGCTCGTTGAGCTCTGCCTGATAATCGATTCCAGAAACACCCTTCCGGGGTCCTTTTTTAAGCTGATATTGCCGAGCCATTGTTAAGAAGCATCGCTACTTTTAGTGTAGTCAATGTAGCGAGCATATTCATCCTTCACCTTAGGCATAAGGATATACATTGCGATCACGTTCGGCACCGACATCGCGAAAATCATGGCATCCGAGAAGTCAAAAACCTTGCTCATACTCAGCGATGAACCAATGACGACAAACAGGCAGAAGAGTAACTTATAAACTAATTCTGCACGTTTACTCCGGCCGAACAAGTGGCTCCAAGCCTGAACACCGTAGTAAGACCACGAAATCATAGTTGAGAATGCGAAAAGAATCACCGCCACCGTCAGAATGATTGGGAACCAACTAATGACCGACTCAAAAGCAGCCGAAGTCATCGTCACCCCTTTCAACTCTGGGTCATCGTAGGTTCCAGCCATGATGATCACTAAAGCCGTTGTGGTGCAGACCACAACCGTATCAATAAACGGCTCAAGCAAGGCAACAATCCCTTCACTTGCAGCATACTTTGTCTTCGCCGCCGAGTGCGCAATCGGGGCCGAACCAATTCCAGCTTCGTTGGAAAATGTAGCCCGCTTCATACCCTGAATCATAACCCCAATGATGCCACCTCCAATGGCGGTTGGCATAAATGCTCCTTCGAAGATCACACCAAGCGCGACTCCAATTTGACCAAAGTTCACAAAAATCACAAACAACCCAGCGAGCATATAGATTCCACACATAAATGGGACTAAAGTGGCAGTCACCGAAGCAATACTTTTAATTCCACCAATAATCACGAGCCCGACCGCGACAGCCATAATCAAGCCGAAAGCCCAGCGGTTTTCATCCAAAAATGAACCCTCTCCAACAACTCCAACCAACTGCTCGCAAGCCTGGTTAGCTTGAACCATATTACCGCCTCCAAAAGAACCACCGATGCAAAGGAAGGCGAATACTCCAGCAAGAATCAACCCGAACATTCCCATCCCCTTTTCGGCAAATCCCTTTTTCAAATACTGCATGGGCCCGCCATAAACCTTGCCATCTTCAATCGTTCGATATTTTACGCCAAGAGTACATTCGCAAAATTTCGAAGTCATCCCAAACAAACCAATCAGGATCATCCAGAAAGTCGCACCCGGCCCCCCAACACTTATTGCGATTGCAACTCCTGCGATATTTCCGAGGCCGACGGTTCCAGAAAGTGCCGCACAGAGAGCCTGAAAGTGCGTAATCTCGCCAGGATCAGTTGCCGAGCTGTATTTCCCGCTGATGGTGCGTGCTGCCAAGCGCCACGACCGAAGGTTCAAGAACTTAAAATAGACCGTGATGACGACGGCAGCTAATGCCAACCAAACCACAACAAGAGGAAGTTTGACCGGATTGCCTTCAGCATCCTTCGCAATCTCCACCCCATAGAAAACCTTGCCAGTCACTTCATCTAAATAAGGTCCTAAATTTTGGTCGATCCACTCGTCGGGAGCCTGGCTAAAAACAATTTCCTCATTTGGGGCTGCTGAAGCCTTGGCCTCCTGAGCACAAAGGGCGCCTATCGAAAGCGTGGAAAAAAAGACAAGGATCGGAAGCAAGTTTCGCATGACGTCTAAACTCTGCGGGAAAGGAGGAAGAGCGACAAGTGAGAATCACGGCTTTACCCGCAAAACAAAAAATCCGACCGGATCACTCCAGACGGAATTTGAAAATGATTCTGAGAAAAATCTCCGCTATGGAAGAAGATTCACGGCGCGGGCACGCTTGATTTCACGAGTGATGGTGCGATGCATCTTAGCGGAAACACCAGTCACCTTGCGGGGAAGAATGCGGCCAGTCTCGGTCGTGAATTTTGAAAGCACCTCCGGGTTTTGATAGCTAATTTTCTCAAAAGGAAGATCGAGACGCTTATTGGTCATCGACTTGTTGTGCTTCCGGAAGTTAATCCGACGCTGGATGGTCTTAGGCTCAGACATAATAAAAGGTAGTTGGGGTCAGGGACTATCGAAGCTCGCGGTGAAGAGTGCGACGCTTCAAGAAAGGGTTATACTTTTTCTTTTCAAGACGGCCGGGAGTCCGGAGGCTCTTTTTGTTACGAGTGCTTGTGTAACGGGAGGTCGGCTTGCCCTCGGCCTTGGCCTCAGTGCATTCCAAAATGATAATATCGCGTGGCATAATCTAAGAAAAGTCAGAAATCGGGACGCGGAAGCTATGAAAAACGGCCCTATCGTCAAGGGAAAACCGAGGAAAGTTCCGAAACTTTGAGCCTCTGAAAAAATCGTTGATTTTGTAGGGCTTACGTCGCACACTCTTATCAGTTGAAGGTAATCGGCGTATCGACGGCCACTTCCCTCTTCATTTTTTGAGAGATTCTCAATCTCCGCCCACGGCCCATCCGATCAATATCGCCAGGCCGCTTCGGTAGAGACACCTGCAGAATCCCCCTCAACCCCTCGCACCTGTTTCGGCGGATCTTTTGGTCACCCGATTGATTGGTGCCCAGCCACCCAAGGCTCAAACTTTCCAGATTCCCATATAAATATGATTCCACCTGACTCTGATTCAGCGAACTCCGGCGGCCAGCAGGCCTCCGAATCCGGCAACGGAAATAACAATCGGAACCGCAATCGCAATCGAAACCGCAATCGAAACCGCAATCGTGGCCAGCGACAGGGGCGGGTCCGCGGTTACGGTCCACGTGACGAAAATCGAGAGGGCCGTGAACCACGCGAACGCAAACCGTTTGAATTCACTGGAGACCCAGTCTCAGTGGATGGTCTTTTCGAAGTTGCTCTGAAGGGGTTCGGATTCCTTCGCAAACAAGACCAAGACTTTGAACAACGCAAAGAGGACGTCTTCGTGCCACCTGATTTGGTGAGGCAGCACGGAATCCGTCCAGGAGTATGGATCAAAGGGATTGCTCGTGACAGCTCCCGCGGCCCGCAATTGACCGAGGTCACCTCAATCAACGGGCAAAAACCTGAGGATGCTCGAAAACTCCCGGCCTTCGAAGAATTAAAGGCGATTAATCCCAGCAAACAAATTGGGTTTGAAACGACCCCCGATCGCTACACCACTCGACTAGTCGACCTCATGGCCCCGGTCGGACGTGGCCAACGGGGGCTCATTGTGTCCCCTCCCCGATCTGGTAAAACCACCTTCCTCCTCCACATGGCTCAAGCAGTCCAGGACAGACACGAGGAGCACCTTCATCTCATCGTATTGCTCGTTGACGAACGGCCCGAAGAGGTGACCGAGTTTCGCCGGCAACTCCCTGAGGCGGAAATCTATGCCAGCTCAAACGATGAATCTCCCAGAAATCACTGCCGACTTGCCGAACTCTGTATCGAGCGAGCTAAGCGTTTGGTAGAAGACGGTCAGCACGTCTTCATCCTTATGGATTCCATAACCCGGCTCGCCCGAGCTTATAACAACAATATGGGCGGCAGTAAAAAAAGCCGAGGGCGTGGTTATCAGTCCGGTGGCATCGTAGCTGGAGCACTCGAGATGCCCCGTCGTCTTTTTGCAGCGGCACGAAGCACCCGTGAAGCAGGCTCGCTGACCATTATCGCCACAGCTCTGATCCAAACGAACTCGAAGGCCGATGAAGCGATTTTCCAGGAATTCAAGGGAACTGGCAATATGGAGCTCGTTCTAGATCGCCGTATCGCAGAGCAATACGTTTATCCGGCTGCTGACATCTTCAAGTCGGGAACCCGTAGGGAAGAGCTCATACTCCCCGAAATGAGCCTGAAAAAGATTTACATGGTGCGCCGGGGACTCGCTGGACACAAACCAGTAGAAGCGATGGAGAGACTTCTTTTTTTCATGAGAAAGTTTCCAAGCAACGCGCAAATGCTACTTGAGATCAAAGGATAGATTTTCGTCCGAAAGGTGTGGCGATATGCACGCACCTCTGCTATCTATTAGGTAATCTAAAAAATTACCTTTATTCATTATGCAGACGAAAAATGTAAACCCAGATATCACCGTGACCGTACGTCACGAAAACGTCACTGATTCCCTCCGGCAGTATGCTGAAGAAAAAATTAGCGGCATCCATCTTGATTACCCGCGCATCATCGGCGCTAAGGCCATTCTTGATGTGGAAGGAAACCGCCGCCATAAAGCCGAAATCATCCTCTTTTGCGCCAACCATATCGTCATTGATGCCTCATCTGAGACTGAGGATATGTATAAGAGCATCGACTTCACTATCGATAAAATCACGAGGCGTATGCGCAAATGCAAGACCCGCCTCCTTAAACGGCGTAATCCCGGACAAGAGGAAAGTATCCGCTACCTTGACGAGAGGAACTACCGGGCCGATTTCCTTGATAACCTCCCCGAAGAAGTCGACGAAACTGAGGAACCAGAACCTTTCTTTGTTCACAAGGAATCCTTCAGTTTACGCAAACTCTTCAAGGAAGAGGCAGTGATGGAGCTCGACCTTACCGAACGCCCGTTCGTCGTCTTTAAGAATGCACGCCGTAACGTGACCTCAATCGTTTGGAGAAAGCCGGATGGCGACTACGGAATCGTTGATCTCCCTAGTTAGTCTTTCCCCACTGCCCCCCGCTCAAAAGGTCGTCACCACTTCGACCTTTCGAGAGTTTTCGGCTTAAGCCTTCCAACGCCAATCAATATTCACCTCAATCTCGGGGTGAATACTGTGCTGGACTGGACAATTTTGAGCGGCATCCTCCAGAACTTTACGCTCGGGGTGATTTTCAGAAACCGGAACGTGAATTTGCAATTCCAATCGGACGATACGACGAGGCAGATCAGCAGACATTCCCTTCTGCACAATCAAACGAAGCCCCTTCAGATCAATTTCCCGCTGATTCGCAATAATACCCATAATGGTGACCATGCATGTTCCGAGAGCAGTCGCCACCATGTCAGTCGGAGAAAAACTTTCGCCTCGCCCCTGATTATCAACTGGAGCGTCGGACGTTACCTTATTCCCAGACGGCATATGTTCAGCCACGCAGCGCAGCTGTCCTTCATAATCAATTTTAATCTCCACCATCGTCTTCGCTTTCTTCAATTAATTCCTGTTCGACATCCCGAATTAGAACAACCCGGAACCCAAAACTTTCACTTCGATACTCAACATCAAACGGGAAGCGGCACCGCATTTCGAGGTGCTCTTCACTAAAAGTATCCCACCCCCCGCCACGCAAAATTCCTCGCTCAGTATTCCCGTAGGAATCTGAAACCCATTCGTGTACGTTTCCTCCAATATCGTAAAGACCGATGATATTTGGATTAAATTTACCCACTGGAGCCAACTTTTCAAAGCCATCATTGTAACCCTCAATGATACGATCATTCTCAAGAAACTCGACCGCCGAGAGATCCGCATAGTTGCCGACACTCTCATCCGGAGGAAAGCTCTCTCCCCACGGAAACTGCCCCGAATTCACGATTTCACTCTCACGCTCGGCCGGGGTTTCACCAACCTCAATCAAGCCCGCCATTTTGCTCCATTCTAAATCGCTTGGTAACCTATAACGATAATCCTTGGTGATTCGGTTGAGATCTGGATTCGGATTGTCGCGTTCACTCTTTGTGAGCCATTGACAAAACTCCTCGCACTCCGCCCGAGTTAGCCCCACTACAGGGACCAATGGATTATCATCTAAAATCACCTCCCCAACATTCTTTCCTGTAGCCTTAAGATATCGATTGTAATCGACGCTACGAGTCTCCCACTTGGATACGCTAAGGGTCTTCGAAAATGGCACTAATTTCATCTCGATGCTATTAGTCCAAAGTTCCCCAGGGACCAGACTCTTGTCAGGCTGTAAAGTAAACACCCTATTAATTTCCCCTCGATCCGGAAGGTAAACATTGTCGACAAAGGTCTTCTTACCACCCATCGCAAGAGTAATCTCAATATCACCTGGCGCTATGTTGGGACCCTCATAAGGAGTCGTATCAACATAAACCCCATTCAGGTAGAGACTTGCTCCGCTTGGCACCGAATCAATACTCAACGAGCCATAAGGAATCGGCCGAACCCAGCAATAAAAAGGCCGCAAGAGTTTCCCACCCTTTTTCGCCTCAACAGGAAGTCTTGTCGCGTCAAAAGAAAAATCATAGTGCGGAATGATCTGGCGATTCCTCTCCGGATTTTCATCTGAATATTCACCGAAGTAACCCTGATCAATACACCTAGTTTCTAACCACTTCGAGTAACCAATTGTCCACGATTCAGGAACGGCAACCACCTTGCGATCACTATATTTGAAAGTAATCGCTTTGAGGTTTTGATTTGTCTCCTTTAAGTAGAGCTTCCAGTCAGCTTCACCAACATGGGTAGCCCCTTTATGCAGATCTAAATAGGGAAGATACTCATTCCCAAGTGCATCTGTCCAAATTTCGTCAACCTTTGGGGGCGAAAATAAGTTCATGATCTCGTCAATAATCATGACCTGCCTCCCCTCATCGATCACCTCGCGATTGATGAAAAGATCGCGTCGATTAGGAGCTTTGATTTGCAACTCCAAAAGCGAGTCCACCTCAACCCCAGTCAAAGTTGCGGGTGTATAGCCCAAAAGATCTCCGGCCTTATCGTAAACCTCAGCCCCAGCCGGTGTCGTAAGAACCTTAACCATTACATATCGTTCAGGCAAAGGCTCCAGCTGGCCTTCAATCACATAGGTTCCCCAAGTGTTTTCGAGCCAGATCTGACTCATGAATAGCGCCATCAAAAGGAGAACGCTAAGCGCAACCTTGGCGTAGCTAGGCACCTTCTTGGGAGCATTTTTCCCACGCTGGAGATGGCTCAGAGTATGAGCAAGTTCACGACCAGTTCGAATTTTTCGCTTATGGATCCGAGGATCGCAGATATCACAGATCATGCGATTCAACCGAATCCATTTCTTTCGATAATCATCGATCGGAGTCTCATCCGGCAATTCGGGGAACTGCAACCGGTCCATCCCAGTCGCCATTTCATAAAGCACTTTCCCGAGACTGTAGATATCCGCCTGTTCGGACCCGGGACCTTCGGGTGGTACAAATCCCTCCGTCCCAACAAAGGTCCGTTGATCTTTAGCTGCAACCAACCCGATATCAGCCAACTTAGCCTTACCATCAACGAAGATCACGTTCGATGGTTTCACATCACGGTGGGTCAATCCCCGCTCGTGTAATTCAGCAAGCGCCTCGGCTAGTCGTTTCCCAGTCTCGATGCAAAAGTCCGTCGAAAGAGGTTTGCCGTTCGCCCGTGTCATGTCGGTCCGCAAGGTCCGCGGCTCATATTCGACCGGATTTATCTCGTCATCGCTATGGGCATCATCACCCAGCTCCATAACGTAATAATAAAAATCGCTATGATCGTCACTACGTCCGACATGAAGAATATTCACGAAACCAAGATGGTCTCGCGAGATTGGCTCAAATCTTAAAATCCCCTCGAACTCACGTTCAAAGGTTCGTTCGTCTGAAAAGTCCTCGCGATAAACAATCTTCACGGCCCGCATAGCGCCGGTCACACCACGCGCCAACCAGACTTCACCATAGGCCCCGCCCCCGATTTTACGGAGGACATCATGATCGGGGATCAACGGGTCTGGCCTAATCTTTTTTTGCATCCTTCTCGAGCTTCGCCAACTCCTTCTTCAAAACGGAACCAACGCGATGCTTAGCGAGATAAACTTGGGCCATACTGACCCCAAGATAATCCTGCACCTTTTTAGCATCCCACTGTTTCACTACGTAATAATCGAAAATTTGATACTGCTTCGGCGAGACTTGGGCTTTCACGCGTGTCAAAGCCATGTCGGCAATATTTTTCTTCCATTCGACATCCCACATCCGCTCTAAAAGATCCCCTTTAGGATCCTCAAATCGATCAATAATGGCAGTCTTCCGGTCATCTTCCCAGCCGCCGCCCGGCATGGCAGTGTCTTTCTTTCGCTTTCGAAACTGATCATTGATCCGCCAGCGGGTCATATTCATCAGCCACGTTTTAAAAGACCCTTGCTTTGGATCGTAGAGGTTCTTCTTACTTTGCTTCGCGATTGAAAGAATCGTTTCCTGCACCGTATCAAAGGCTTCATCGTGACGTAGCCCAGCTTTAATCCCCACTGAATAGATTAACTTCCAATAAGTTTGGTAAAATTCATCCCACGTTCGCTGATCCTCCCAGTTCTCCAATCTTGCAATCAGGCTCTTCCGCGTTTTGGCGTATCCCTTAGTAAGATCGACTTCTTTACCGTCTTCCTTTTTTTTCTTCGCAGAACTGTCTTTCTTTTCACGGGCCATCCTTAAGAAAAGAAGTAAACCAAAATTGGGCGAATGTCTTTACTCACTTTCAGGAAAATTACGATTAGAAGATAATCACGGAAACCTAATGAGTCATCGCCCCCCCAAAAACATGCGCCACGATTCCCTCAAGGCACTCCCGGTCGATTTCATCGAAAGCCCCCTTTTCCAGCGAATCAACATCCAAAATGGCGATTAACGCTCCGCTTTCATCCGTAACCGGCACCACAATTTCGCTTTTAGAACGCTCATCGCAGGCGATATGGCCCGGAAAATCATGCACATCTTCAACCACTTGGGTTTTCCCCCTTGCTGCCGCCGTGCCACAAACACCTTTACCAATCTCAATGCTCAAGCACCCTACTGTTCCCTGGTAAGGGCCGATCACGAGCCTTCCTTCGACCACTCGATAAAATCCCGTCCAGAAGAAATCGTTCATCTCATTGTGCAAAACACCCACAATTGAAGCCATTTTTGCAATTTGATCGTCACTGCCCTCACAAAGAGCCTCAATTCTGGCCCGGCACCGCTGATAATCCCTCTCTTTTTCGAAACTCATCGTAGCCCTCAGAGTATTTCCCAAACTCAGCACTGACAAACCTTCATTCCTCACTACAATCGCCCCGTGAGCTATCAGGTTTTTGCCAGAAAATACCGACCCCGTACTTTTGGAGATGTTCTTGGACAAGATCACGTGGTCCGAACTCTTCGTAACGCCATCGAACAAGACCGCCTTGCGCACGCTTACCTTTTCGTCGGCCCGCGTGGCACGGGAAAGACCTCAACTTCTCGAATTTTTTCGAAAGCTCTGAATTGCCCGAATGGACCTTCAATCGAGTTTGATCCCGACGATCCAATTTGCATTGAGATTGCCGAAGGCCGCTCGCTTGACGTTCTCGAAATTGATGGAGCTTCCAATAATAAAGTCGATGAAGTCCGTTCACTCCTGGAAACCGTTGGTTTTGCACCAGCCTCAAGCCGGTTCCGCATCATTTATATTGATGAGGTTCACATGCTAACCACTGGTGCTTTCAATGCTCTCCTCAAAACGCTCGAAGAGCCGCCAGCTCATGTAAAGTTCATCTTCGCAACTACCGAGCCAAATAAGATTCTTCCCACGATCATCTCGCGGTGCCAACGCTTTGACCTCCGGCCGATTCCAACTGACATCATCGCCGGGCACCTCCAGCATATCGCCACCGAAGAAGGCGTCAAACTTGATGACGCTGCCGCCTGGGCCATCGCTAAAGGCGCTGACGGCGGCATGCGTGATGCACAATCGATGCTCGACCAACTTGTCGCTTTTTGTGGTAACGAAATCACCGAGCCCAACGTTCTCGATATTTTTGGATTCACCTCGCGCGAAACCGTCGCAGCCCTTCTCCTCGGCATCTTACAAAAGGAACCTGCCCGCATTCTCTCCGTTATTTACGAACAATTTGAAAAAGGAAAAGACTTAGGCCAACTCCTCGCCGAAGTCGTCGGAGCGATCCGTGCACTCGTCGTAGCTAAACTTGATCCTGATGCCGGACGCGAAGGCTTTCCAGAAGCTCTCTGGAGCGACCTCTCCGCTGCGGCCGAAACCCTAAAGCCTGAGCGCCTTCTCGCCGTTATCGATACCTTCTCCGAGGCAGAAAGCCGAATGAAATGGGCCTCAAATAAGCGCCTCCACCTTGAGATTGCATCGCTCAAGGCAATCCAAAACCTCAAGGAGATCCGCCTCACCGACGTAATTTCGGCGATTGGGAAAGCTGATCCTAGCGAGATTGCAGCCTCATTTACAAGCGACTCTACCGCTCCTCCAGCCAAGCCGGAACCTCATTCGGCACCAGAAAAAAAAACGCTAACTAAAGATGGTAAACTTGACCCGATTGACCGTCTCATCGCCGAGGCCCCCGACGACGCAGTAGAGCCCGAGCCAATCAAATTGAATCCGGCCTCTGAAAACCCAAAACAAAAGCCGATTGATCAAGCGAAAGCAGAAACTGAGAACACCGTTGAAGCGGACGAATTTCATAACGATCCGCTTATCGTCGAGGCTCTAAAGGTTTTTAAAGGACGACTAATCTCCTGAAATTTTGAGAGTCATGAGAATTCGCGGGTTTTTGCGACGCATTCCTCCGGCTCTCCTTTTGCTCTCACTGAGCCTGCACTTTTTCACCATCGTTCTCTACGTCCGCCTTCCGCTTAAGCTTGCTGCGGTCACTATTTATCCTGTCTGGGTCTGGGGAGCGATCGGACTCGCGCTGGCTACCTTTTGTTATCTATTTAGTAAGACCCGAGGTTCTCTTTCCATCATTCTCCTCTGGACTTTCACCATCCTTACCCTTGCCGATGAAGCCGGCCCGCTGGCCCGTTTAGCAACCGCACCAATGGAGGAAGCTGCTCCAGAAGAACATGCCGGAAGCCAAATTCTCCGCGTAATCACCTTAAACTGCGCGAGCCATTCTGACCCCCTTGAGGCGACACGCCAATTCGACCCTGACATTATCTTTCTTCAAGAGATTCCTCCTGGCTATCGGATTAAAAGACTGACTGACTCTCTTTTTAAAGGACAGGGCGACTATCGCTACAACCGCAACCTGCGATTCGCGGTCATTATTCGGGGAACGATTGAAAGAGAATTTCGATTTTCAAAATATCGCACTCAACTCGTCAAAGCAGAAATGTTCGACGGCCGTAAACTCAACCTTGTGAATCTCCACCTTCTCTCGGCAGCCACCAATATGAAACTTCACCAACTTGATTGTTGGCGCGAGCACATCAAGAACCACACTCTTCGAAGAATTGAACTCTCGTCTTCGCTTGCCGGATTGAGACAATACGGTTCCCACCCACGGTTCCCGACCATCGTAGCTGGCGACTTTAATGCTCCTGCGAACGACTCTGTTCACCGAATCATGCAGAAAGAGTTCACCGATTCGTTTGACGCAGTCGGCACGGGATGGGGTAACACTTTCCACCGCGCTCTTCCCTTACTCCGGATCGACTATATCTATGGATCCTCCAAGCTCATTCCCGTTCGCTCCCAAACCTTCACAAGAAACAACACTGATCACCGCATGGTAGTATCTGATTTCATCTATCGCTAGAGACCTAGAAATCAGTAGTCGGCCGTTTATTACGGATTGAAACCCGCCCTCCACGTGCCCGGCGCATTGGATCAAAGACATGATCGGCTCCTGTAGATTTAATCTCCGAAATCATCGCCATCAACTCGCCCAACCTTCCCTTGGGCCATCCTTTTTCCGCGAACCATGAATAATACTCTGGCGGCAAATCTGTTAGTGGAACACCACAGGGCGGATACTTCCCGGGTCCATATTTACCAAAAGGCATATAAGCCTCAGAAATCTCATGAAGAAGATTCCGAAAGTCTTCGCGATCGATCTCAGTAAAATTCATAGGTTGTATCTGACTTGCATCCCCGCGAGATCTTCCTAAATTACGCAAAGAAACCAACAAAAACATGGAGAGTCACAACCCTTACGCCAGTCCATACTCAGTTGCTCAGGCATCCGAGAACGTCCGCACTGAATTTTACCAAAAAACCTACCTTCATCTCGCAGGAGCAATTGGGGCATTTATCATTCTTGAAGCGATGCTTTTTGCAATCCCTGGAATCGATCTATTTGTCTTCAAAATGATCGGAGGAGGAATGTCATGGCTTCTAGTTCTCGGACTCTTCATGGGAGCTTCTTGGATCGCTAATAAGTGGGCGACCTCAGATACCAGTCGAGGAATGCAGTATGCGGGGTTAGGGCTCTATATCGTCGCTGAGGCTATCATATTTTTGCCTCTCCTTTTGATTGCCGTGCGCTTCACCGGACAATCACACCTGGTCGGGCAGGCCGCCATTATAACCTTGGGACTATTTGCTGGTCTCACTTTTGTAGCCTTCACATCCAAGAAAGATTTCTCCTTCCTCGGCGGAGTTTTAAAGATTGGATCCTTCGTTGCAATCGGACTAATCGTAGCATCACTCCTCATGGGCTTTAATCTTGGGATCTGGTTCTCTGGAGCAATGGTCCTCTTTGCTGGAGTTTCTATTCTTTATCAAACTAGCAACATTATCCACAATTACCGCCCAGATCAGCACGTAGCAGCTTCCCTTGGTCTCTTTGCAAGCGTTGCCCTGCTCTTCTGGTATGTTCTGCAAATTCTACTTTCTCTCAACTCGAGCGACTAAACGAATTCCCTTACACCTTTCAGAGCCCGGACACAATCAGTGTTCCGGGTTCTTTTTTCTCGCTAAGATCCGTTTTTGACAAACTCGCCCTTTTGTCGCTAACTCCAAACAGCGCTTATGAATACCACGAATTTCCTTCTCGGAACGACTTCAATCCTGATTGTCGTTGCCTTTGCTCTCTCCTTTGGGGGCTTTAACGAAGGACGCGACAGCCAGGCCAGCAAGGACGAACTTGCTAAATTGACTGACGCAATCGAACAACTTGCCGCTGAAAATCGAGCGCTTGAGCGTAATTATGCCCGGACCAATCGCCCAAACAATGCGGCAACTTCGGTTTCGACGACCACCCCTCCGTCAGGTCTTCCTATCGCCCCCGGGCCTGCAACTTCTAATCCTGATTCAGAATCGCTGGGAAAAATAAAGGAACTCGAGGACAAAAATCGGGCCCTTGAAGAAAAAGCTCTAGCCCTCGAAGAGGAAAATAGCCGCGCCAATGAAGAGCGCCGACAGATCACGATTGAGCAGAATATGGCTGCCAAAAAAGTCCAGATGGCGATGGACATGGGAACCGTAAAATCGGCAAACAAAGAACAGGCCATTGTGATCTACGAACCTTCCCCGAACGCACCCAGCTTTCAACCCAGCCGCATCCTTGCAATACGGCGAAACACCGGGATTATCGGAACTATCGTGATCGAGCGGCTTGACGCGAGTGGGCAATACATCGCTACGATGAGACCTCACGGCTACTCACCTGACGGCTATCCGGACATTCAACCTGGTGATACCGTTATTGTAGATCCTAATGGTTAATTACCATTTGGAGGTCAAACCATACTGCCCGGCCAAAGTAAGCAATTCTTCACGCATTGGCCACTCATCGGGGCGCTCACAGGGGCCATCGTGGCGCTGGCTCGCTCCCTTCAAGATCATGCAACCAGTGTTATCGCCCATCTTACGAATGGCCTCAACTTCTTCAGATGATAATCTAAAATCAGCTGGCGTAGCAGCATAGTCGCGGATCTTATTTTCAATTGGAATCGCGTTCTCTCCAGCTTCCTGAATCACCGTCGGCACGACACACTTTACCGGAGTCTGGGAGAGGTTCCAAAGTGAGGCGAATTGAATCATGCTCAGACCATGCTTCTCGGCAATTTCGCGCATTGGCTGCATTGCGTCGTTGCCCCGCTCGACCCAACCTTCGGGGCGATAAGCACGGTGATCACCGGGACGAAATTCGTGGCCAGGCTTCATGTCCCCATGGAAAAGCCCACCGTAATCCACCACACGGGTAAGAATATCGACTTTGTTAGCAACCGCTGAGTCCAACACATGCTGTCCGGGCCATGGCTCTAACGGATTCAAAATAATCATAGCCCAGTCGATTACTTCTCCAAAATTTTCGAAGACATGCAATAGATCGAGTGTGAATCCATTGGCGGGACCAGGAGCAATTCCGAGCCGTTCCGAAAGTCCCTCTTCCTTCAGGGCATTCATTCCTTTCCAAACCGCTTCACTGGTGTAGCCGATCTCGTCTGGGTTGTGCAACATGACGAGATCAAAGTGGCTTGTTTGGCAATTCCTGAGAGAACTCTCACAAGCCCGACGCAAAAAATCACGGTAACCAGATTCACCCCTCAGCGATGGGCTCGTGAACCTCGGATACCCCTTACTCCCCTCGCGTTCTCCGTCGATAAAATCGTGACCAAGCATCCCGACGAGGCAGTAACTCTCCCTTGGGAATTCCGATAAAACCTCTCCTAAGACGGCATCCGCTTTCCCTTGGCCATAGACATCAGCAGTGACAAAAGTCCGAATCCCTGAGTCATAGGCAACTCGAATACAGTTTTTGTAACGCTCTTCATCAAGAACTTCCCCAAAGTGCATAAACCGTCCGCCGCTCCAGGTCCCATATGCTGTCCGTGTCAAATCCATGTGGTAAATAAGCGATAGGGTAGTGCATCTTTCAAGCGGGACTTTTTCTATGGACTGCTAAGCTTGACCAGAAGTGACGAAAGAGTCCACATTCCTGCCGTGCGCGCCCTTCTTTTTCTTGCTCTTATCCTTCCCCTTCTCCCTTCCTGCACAAGAGTCTCCAAAAGACCTGGGAACATGGGTCTGCTACCAACCGTCAGTGACCGAAAAGCTCAAATCGCCGCCGAACCCCGTGGCGATTTTTACTACGGTCGCCGCTACTTTGTGGAAAAAACCCGCTTCTGGGGATACCTCCGCGAACCGGGGCAGTCGGCAAATAAGGCCAAATTGGTCATTTTCAACGAATCTTGGAAGATCAACCCTGATCGCCTCCCCGAGACAAAAGAAAGTAAAAGCTACGGATTCGATCATAATTACGAATACCGGATTCACGGTCGATACACCGGAAGGGAGCTGTATGAACCCAACAGTAACCAAATTCTCCCTGAATTCATTCTCACCGACTATCAGCTCATTTCGCGCAGCCCAGGATGGCTCTTTTCTCCCTCGGATCAATACTATCCTACCCGGCTTTCCCTTCTCCCCCCGAGCTTCTGATCGCGACTTTGTGAAATATTTCACAAAGTCCTTGCGAGCCTACAAGAACGAGAGTTTCATTGTCGTGGCTTAACATGAGCAAGACCACTACCTACGAGGCCCCGGATGCCGCTGCCGTCGCAGCACAGGCCGTTACCGATTACCAAGCGGAGACCGACGACGTCCTCGGCGAAAAGATGGTGCTAAACATGGGTCCATCCCACCCCGCCACGCACGGAGTTTTACGTCTTGTGCTGGAATTGGACGGCGAAATCATCGAAAAAGCCGAGCCCCACATAGGATACCTCCATCGAGGCGACGAAAAAATCGCTGAGAACATGCATTACAACCAGTTTGTTCCGTATACTGACCGGTTGGATTACCTTGCTCCTCTCGCAAACAATGTCGCCTATGCCTGTGCAGTTGAAAAACTGATGGGATGGGAACTGCCACCTCGAGGCCAAGCTCTCCGAGTTCTCTGCTGTGAACTAGCGAGGATTTCGTCCCACATGCTTGGGGTCGGCGTCTGCGCGATGGATGTTGGTGCCATGACCGTCTTTCTCTATACCTTCACGGAGCGAGAAAAAATTTATAACTTCTGCGAGCAACTCACTGGTGCTCGCTTCACCACGTCTTACACCCGAGTCGGCGGTCAAATCCGCGACATTCCTGAGGGCCTAGACAAAGACATCTTAAAGTTCCTTGATGAGTGTGAAAATACCATCGCCGAAATTGCTGGGCTCCTTAACAACAATAAGATCTACCTCGAGCGGATGTGCGATGTCGGGGTAATCAGCCGCGAGGACGCTATAAGCTATGGGATGACCGGCCCCAACCTGCGAGCTAGCGGAGTAGCCCGCGACCTCCGCAAGGATAGGCCCTATTTGGGCTACGAGAAATACGACTTCGATATTCCGGTGGGCGAAAATGGTGATTGCTACGACCGCTTCCTCGTCCGCATGGAGGAGATGCGCCAGTCCATCAAAATCATCAAACAAGTTCTCGCTGACTTCCCAGAAGGGGAGATCAACGTGGGCGACACCAAGTCCACTCTCCCTGACAAAGAGCGGGTGCTCATGTCCATGGAGGAACTTATCCACCATTTCATTGTCGCGACCCAAGGGATTGAGGCCCCAGAGGGCGAGGTTTATTTTGCCGCTGAAAACCCCAAAGGGGAGCTCGGCTTCTACATTCACTCGAAAGGCGGTGGAGTCCCGAATCGGCTCAAGATTCGCGCCCCATCTTTCGTCAACCTTGGCATCTGTGCCGACCTCCTCAAAGGACACATGGTTTCTGACATCCCAGCTATTCTTGGCTCGCTCGATTTCGTAATGGGCGAATGTGACCGCTAAATTCACGTCTAATTCTTCCAACCTGACTTTTTCTCACGGTGAGTTCTAAAATTGAAGCCCCCCGCCCTCGCTCGATCGATCGATCGAAGCTGAGTTACATCTCCACGAGCGCCCCGAACGATCGCGAAGTCCCTAAGCCTCGCCTTATTGACCGCAGTGCCGTGGAATACATCCGTCCTGTGCTCACCGTTCTTGAAAAGAATGTCCACTCGCCAGTCACCCCTGGCGTGGTTCATTTTCCTCAGTTCAAGATTACTCCTGCTCTCGAAAAAGCGGCCAATAAGCGCATCGCACAATATCCCGATGACCAACGCCGCTCGGCTGTGCTTCCCCTTCTTCACGAAGTCCAGCATCGTCACGGTTTCATCAGTCCAGAGTCCATTGAATGGGTGGCCGAGAAACTTGGCATCGCCGCAATCAAAGTTGTCGAGGTCGTCACGTTTTATCCCGGCTTCCGTCAGAAGGCCCCTGGCAAGCTCCACTTCCGAGTTTGCCGAACCCTCTCCTGCGCCATGGGCGGCTCCTACGAACTAATGGCCAAGCTTTGCGAAATAACCGGAATCGATCGCGGCTCCGCTGATACTCATAAGGACCCAATTTCCATCTCACCTTGCGGAAACTACTCAGTCGAATACGCCGAATGCCTCGCATCTTGCGGGACCGCCCCGGTCTGTCTCGTCAACGACGACTTCCACGAAGGCGTTACACCAGAAAAGGCTGAAAGCCTGATCACTCAATACGAAAGTTAATTCACTACTCTAAAACCACCAAGCTCATGTCTGACATCACCTACCTCCCCGGCAAGGAACCTCACGAAAAAGAGCACCGTCTAATCTTCAGGAATGTCGACCGCAAAGGCTGGAATCCAAAGATCAAGACATACCTTGCGGAAGGCGGCTACGAAATGGCTATGAAGGCTCTGAAAATGAAGCCCCAAGAGGTCATCGACGAAGTGAAGGCTTCAGGTTTACGTGGACGCGGAGGAGCAGGATTCCCGACTGGGATCAAATGGGGATTTATTCCTCCCAATAACACCAAGCCAGTCTACCTGATTTGCAACTGTGATGAGTCGGAACCGGGTACTTTTAAAGACCGCTACATTGCCCACCAAGATCCGCACCAGCTCATTGAAGGCATGGTGATCTCTGCCTATGCTGTTGGGGCTCACGTCGCTTACATTTACATTCGGGAAGAATTCCCAGAGGCTGCCATAATCCTTGAAAAGGCCATCGCTGATGCCAAGAAGAGCGGCTTCCTTGGCAAGGATATTCAAGGATCCGGATTCGATCTCGAAATCTACGTACATCGTGGAGCCGCCGCTTACATTTGCGGTGAGGAGACCGGTCTGATCGAGTCGCTGGAAGGCAAACGCCCCTACCCACGAATAAAGCCACCCTATTTCCCGGCCGCTATCGGCCTCTACATGGCGCCAACCATCGTGAACAACGTCGAATCACTCTGCCACGTTGTCCACATCCTTCGCATGGGAGGGGAAGAATACATCAAACTGGGGACCCCACGAAATTCAGGAACCCGCATCGTCTGTGTTTCAGGCGATGTTAAGAACCCAGGCTACTTCGAAATCGAAGTTGGCAAAGTCACCTTCCAAGAACTTCTCTATGACATGTGCGGAGGTCCCAAAGATGGGCGGACGCTCAAGGCCGTCATCCCAGGTGGTTCATCGTCGAAGATCCTACGCTGTAACGAAACTTTCCAGATCGGTCGTGGTGATGACGCCGAGGAAATGACTTTCTGGCAGTTACCTCTCGACTTCGACACTCTCGCGGCGGCCGGCTCCATGGCGGGTTCAGGCGGTGTCATTGTGATGGATGACACCCGGCGCATGTCCTGGGTGCTTAATAATATCACCCACTTTTACGCCCACGAATCCTGCGGGCAGTGCACCCCATGCCGAGAAGGATCGACTTGGATGAAGAAAGTTTCTGATCGAATCGAAGACGGCAAGGCAACCCCGACTGATGTTCAGGTTCTGGAAGACATTGCCTATCAAATTGACGGCAAGACTGTTTGCGCCTTCGGCGAAGCCAGCGCGTGGCCCGTTGAAGCCATGATTGACAAATTCCGGGACGAACTCGTTAGCGAAACTTCCAACGATAACGACACTCGATCAGCCGAGCGGATCGCTCAGGAGCAATTCCTCTCGTCTGTTCCTCAATGAGATCTTTCTTCGGAATCCTCGCTCTAGTCTGCAGTTCTTGCTCGCCTACTGTTTTTGTGGTCGATGAAGCTGGGAGACCAATTGAGGATGCCAAGGTCATTCCGATGAGCCGAAGCTTCAACTGGCCACCTAAAGAAACCGATAAAAATGGCGGAGTTCTAGTCCATCAAGATCTCCCTACCATTGACTACTTGCAGATCTCAAAAGCCGGCTATCGCAACCACCCACTCGTGAACTTCAATCTCCCAAAACCAATTACGGTGGTTTTGAAGAAGTGATTTTTCCGTAACTTAGTGATTTCCTCGTCTAGCATCGGTAGCTTGCTACCAATCTAAGAATTGAGATACTACTTTTCCCGCACCCTCGTGAAATAGAAAGAAAGAGCCCGAGCGTGGCGCCCAAGTTGATTTCTCTCACTTCAGTTTTCTTACCCGTTGTTTGATCATTTCATCTGCAATGACTGCCACCAGCAGAACGATTCCAACAATGAGAAATTCCATGTGCGATTTTAACCAATCTACCAGATTGATCATGTTCTTTAAGAGTTGCATCACCGCCGTGCCAATCACTACCCCCACAATTGTTCCTTCCCCTCCACGAAGACTACAACCACCCAGCACTGCTGCAGCGATCGCATAAAGTTCATAAAAGTTTCCAAAATCGCTCGGCTGAGCCGAATTCCCATTTAAAATGAATAACAGACCACCGAGCGCTGCCAGCATCGAACAAATCACATAAGATAAAATAACCATCCGGTCGGTGTTAATTCCACTTAAGCGAGCCGCCTCCTCGTTATTTCCCAAGGCAAAAAGGTATCGCCCCCAGATAGTTTTGTTCAAGAAAACCCACGCAATGATCGCTATCACGATCAAAATCACAAAGGGATAAGGAATCCCAAATTTATCAGTCACTTCGATGGCTTCTGTTCCCCACTGTCGAAATGTCTCATGCTCTCCTCCAAATCCTTGCGACTGATCCTCTGCGAGGCCCCGCGTTGCCCCCCGGTAAATCAGCAAACTACAGAGCGTCACTACAAAAGGCTGCAGCTTGAGCTTGGTAATCAAAAAACCATGCCAAAGCCCAACGCAGAGGGCTACTACCATCGCGATCGCAACCGCACTACCCGGTGACCATCCTTGTCTCATCACCAGCCACGGAACCCCACAACCCACCAAACAAACCACCGAGCCAATCGAAAGGTCTATCCCTCCCGTGATAATCACAAAGGCCACTCCAATTCCCAACAGACCATAAAGCCCGGTCCGCTCAAGCAACTTCCCTTGGTTGTATCCCCCCAGAAAATTCTCTCCCAAGATCGCCGTCGCCACATAAATGACAATCAGGGTGATCAGGATGCCTTTGATTTTTTTCATTTTATTCTTCTTTATTAATATTCCCACCCGTCGCCAATTCCATGATGGCCTCCTCACTAAAATCTTCTCTGGCTAACTCGCCCCTGATTCGCCCTTCGTGCATCACCAAGGTCCGATCCGCCATCCCCATGATCTCTTCCATCTCGCTGGAGACAAACAAGACCGCCATCCCTTCGCGCGCGAATTTTTCCATCAGCAAATAAATCTCTTCTTTCGCCCCAATATCAATACCGCGCGTTGGTTCATCGAGGAGTAAAACCTTGGGCTTCAGCGCCAACCACTTCGCTAGAACGATCTTCTGCTGATTTCCTCCTGAAAGAAAACGGGCTAATTGCCATGATCCCGGCGTTTTCACACTCAGAGCCGACGTCATCTCAGCGACCAACTCCTCTTCCTTCCTCGCATCCAAAAAAGGACCTTTAGAATCACGGCGAAGCGAAGCGAGGCTTATATTTTCCTTAACTGCCATATCAAGAATGAGACCTTGACCCTTCCGGTCCTCCGGAACTAAGGCTAGCCCACGTCTCAGCGACTCTCTCGGCGACCGGGGCAAGCCTCCCTTTCCTGCAACTAAAACATCACCACCTAGCGCAGGCCGAGCTCCGAATAAAGCGGCTAACATCTCACTCCGCCCAGCTCCGACCAAACCTGCCACTCCCACTATCTCACCAGCTCTCACCTCAAAGTCTAATTCATTTTTCCGGTGCTCCACCGAGCGCAACCCTCGAACCGAAAGAACCACTTCACCTAGGTCATGCTTCGTCCGTTGATAAAACTGCGAGACATCACGACCGACCATCATACGCACCATCGCATCATGATCGACCTCATTCCGTTCAAGCATTCCAGCATTTTCTCCATCACGAAAAACCACCACCCGATCCGCCAACTTCTTCACCTCACCCAAGCGATGGGAAATGTAAATCACGCTCACCCCTTTCTCCCGAAGATCGTGAATCACTTCAAAGAGCCGCTCGGACTCGCGCAGAGATAGACTCGACGTCGGCTCATCCATGATGATCACCTTGGCATCGGTCGACAGAGCCTTCGCAATTTCGACCAATTGCTGTTTCCCGATCGTCAATTCACTCAGCAAGGTCTCCGGTGACACCTCGAGACCCACCATTTCCAAGACCCGCTTCGACTCCCGTTGGATCACCCCTTGGTCGATCCAACCAAATTTCCCGGGCTCGCGTCCCAAAAACATGTTGCCTGCCACCGTCAGATTTTCCGCCAAATTTAATTCCTGATGAATCAGCGCAATTCCCGATTTCTGAGCATCTTGGACGCCTGAAAATCGAACAACCTTTCCCTCTACCAACAACTCGCCCTCATCCGCAGGCTGAACGCCCGCGAGGATTTTCATCAGGGTGCTTTTCCCAGCTCCATTTTCCCCAATTAGGGCCAAAATTTCGGCAGGATACACCTGCAAGTCAACCCCCGAAAGAGCGACCACTCCAGGAAAGCGCTTCGTGATTTTTTGAACCTCCAGAAAAGGCTCCCCCATTACTTTCCAAGCTTTGAATTCAGATCACTCCAAAAGGCATCCACGTTATCTTTCCGGATCTGACGCGCCGGAATATCAACAAACTTGTTTTCAGGAATCACCGAGGTATCGCCCTTGGAGAGAGCATCAAGGATCTCAATGGAGCGTTTCCCATACTCATAAGGGTCCTGCACAACCGTCCCGTGCACCGAGTCATTCCTAATTCCTTGGAGGGTAACTTCATCCTCATCAAAACCGATCACTTTAACTTCTCCGATCCTTCCAGCCTGCTTCAAAGCCTCCAAAATAAGAGGTGGATTGTATGCAAAGAGCCCCACCATGGCATCGACTCCTTCATGTTTGGTAAGCATATCTTCGACGTTGGCCTTTCCCTTCGCGCGATCAAACTGGTCGGTCAATGTTGCCAAAACAGTATATTTGGCGCCAACCTGCGACTGGCCCGGTGCATCATAACGAGAACCATCTTTCTCGCGGCCAAGCAGACAATCAATCACGCCTTGCCTGCGGCGTTTTGCATTATCTTGCTCAAGCCGGCCAATAAAGAGAACGACCTCTCCTCCACCAGGAATCGCTTCCTTAACCAGCTCACCGCACATCCAGCCCGCATCATAATTGTCCATCCCCACGTAAACCTGGCGCTTCGTAGTTGGAGCATCAGTATCCATCGTGATCAGAATCGAATTCTTTGCAACCTCATCAAACAATCCCGCCTGATTAATCGGATCGATGGCTGCCACCGCAATTCCATCAACTCCTTTGGCCAGTAAATCCTCGAGCTTTGACTTCTGGTCGTCGCCGGATGACGGCATCAAAACCTCCACATTCACTCCCAGTTCCACACCAGCGTCTTCTCCACCTTTTTTACAGATATCCCAAAACGAAGCTACTCCGGTGGTGACCAGCGCGTAACTCGCCTTCCCATCTTCTTTCTCTCCGCAGCCAGAGAATGCAAACGCTCCCAGTGCCATTGTACAGGCCAAAAAATTTTTCATAAGGAGAAGATAAAACCCTACCACTCATGACGGGACCAGAAGAAAAATGCCAAAAACCTTCAGATTTCAACGACTCAATTCAATGAGACGTGTTAAGCTTTTTCTGACCAAAGACAGGGCCATTTTCTGCATCTAGATCATAAACATCCCCACCTCTTTTTAAATTTATTGGTAGCCTGCTGGAACATAGTGTCAGGCCTAGGCCTAAAAATGGGTCACCGAAACCGCCCCGCTTCCTTAGAAAAATGGTAATCTGCGCTGGCAAGGCGATCGGTCAGGGATTTCTCGTCCAACCCATGGGTTTTGCAGAGATCATCAAGGGAGCTTGCGTTGTTACGGAGCTCAGTGTTGATAAGACCAACGAGAAGGTGCGGATCCATCGTTTCGAAGGATTTGAGATTCATGACGGGACCGTGAATAAGGCTGAATCGGGTTGACAGCGAGCGCTTTTTCCGGCTAAACCCCGCCCGCGCGGCGTCGGAAACGTCGCACCCCGAACTTTAAGGGCATCCCATGAAAAAAGACATCCATCCCGATTACCATCCCGTAATCTTCCAAGACATGACCTCTGGTCACCGTTACATCACCCGATCCACCGCCAAGTCTGACAAGACCGAAGAGATCGATGGTGTTGAACATTTCGTAATTTCGATGGGCCTCACGGCCGATTCGCACCCCTTCTTCACTGGTCAAAGCACCTTTGTGGATACCGAAGGTCGCATCGACAAGTTCCAGAAGCGTTTCGGCACCGTGCGTCGGGCCAAGAAGCCCACCCGGGCCCAAGGCTAGAAACCTTCGTTTCTGTTCTCACACTTTCAAAAAGGCGGCTCTTCACGGAGTCGTCTTTTTTGTTTAACCTCCTCCCATGGACGAAGCTGTCGAAAAACTCCTCCCCGCCATCGAGGAACAATTGAACTCGCCCGAAACCCCCTATGTGCGGGAGGCCTTCGATCGCATCCTCACCAAGCCCGATATCGAAGAAGAAGAAGCCAAAGCGATGCTCGCCTTTTGTCTGGCCGATGAAGTGGAAGCCATGATGGCCGATGAGCGTGATTTTGACAGCAATCGCTACCAAACGCTCCTCGAACTGCTTCCGGTAATGCCGGAGGGAAGATAGACTCATCGTTTCTTTCCCCTGCATTTGGTTTTTCGCCTCCCTCACTCCGCTCGTAACCCATAAGCCCCTGAGCCTATTTGAGGACAAAAACGAGCACCTCTCGGTTCTCGCTGAGCACCAAGCAAGGAACAATTTGACCTACCAACAATCTAAAGTCATTCGATGACCTCATAAATTGCTCTTTCTCCCGCGGAAATTCCATCCTAAGCTATCACCCCATGGGCATTTTTGACAAACCACGGCTCAAGCGCGCTTCAAAGGGAAGAGACAACCTTCCTGACGACCTCTGGACCAAGTGCCCCGATTGCGGGGAATTACTGCACACCTTGGACCTCAAGCAGAACGACCTTGTTTGCACCAATTGTTCCCACCACTTCCTCATGGGCGCCTACGACCGCTTCAAGCTCATTGCCGACGAAGACACATTTGAGGAAACTGAGACTGATCTCATTTCTACGAACCCACTCGGCTTTTCACACTATTCTCAAAAAACCGAACTCCTTCGAACCAAGACCGGACTCAAAGATGCTGTGGTCACTGGAAAAATGAAAATCGGAGGCAATCCCGCCATGGTAGCAGTGATGGATTTTAAATTCTTTGCCGGCTCTATGGGTTCGGTAGTGGGCGAAAAAATCACGCGTGCCATCGAACAAGCCACGGCCGAAAAACGAGCCATCTTGATCTTTTCCTCGTCATCAGGAGCACGCATGCAGGAAGGTATGCTCTCTCTAATGCAGATGGCTAAAACCTGCGGAGCGCTTGCTCTTCATTCCGAGGCGAAGCTTCCCTACATTTCCATCTTCACTCATCCAACCACCGGGGGAGTGACTGCGTCTTATGCAACGATTGGCGATATCAACATTGCCGAGCCTAAGTGTATGATCGGATTTGCCGGACCGCGTGTGGTCAAGGAAACGACTCACCAAGATCTGCCTCCCGGCTTCCAAACAGCTGAGTTCATGCTCGATCACGGGTTAATCGACGCTATTATACAGCGCCGCGATCTTCGCAGAAAATTGTCGCAGTATCTGGACTACATGATGCCTCAAAGTTAAGAGCTACGGTCGTGCTAAAACGCGAGGATTACTAGTGTTACCATAACGATCCACCGCACTCACTGCAATCGCATCGGGCAAACCTTTGAGAGTCATCTTTGTCCCACGGACGACCGTGATCAATCGCCATGCCCGCCCGACCCGAACCTGAATCGCATATTGCGAGCAACCTGGCACCGACCGCCAAACAAGATCAAGATTCCCATTTGATCCTTTTGCTAGGACGTTCGGGGTTTGTGGAAGATTTCTGCTCGACCAAGGCATTGGAGGAACCAAAGCGGGCTCCTGATAGAATTTTTTCACAAGCTCGTTACTGATTCCTCCTTTGTTCGTCATTAGAGATTTCATGCTCCAAAAAACGTGCCCCACATAATTTTTACCAACCGTCCGAGTGAGGGACACTTGATTGGCAATCTCGCTAGCCCGGCGTCCAGGATCTTCACTTGAATTAATCCGAGCCGAGGCGATTCCAGGCCAAACCGGACGAGCCCCCTGTGATCGCCACCAAGCGATTAGGCGACTAAAGCTCTGAGGGCTCTTAATTCGCCAATAAAGTTGGGGAGATAAATAATCGCACCAACCTTGCTGCAACCACTTACGTGAATCAGCCGCCAGATGATGATAGGCATCGATTGTTGCCGTGGTACCCGCAGGAACTCCAGGACGCCAGATTCCAAACGGACTAATACCAACGCGAACCCACGGTTTTTTCTGCTTAACCTTGGAATACATGGCCTTCACAAATCCATCCGACGCCGCTCGACGAGCTGCTGGGGTCTTGCCATCTGGAAAGTTCGGTTTTGCACGCCCTTGGGAATCAACGTCGGGATAGGGATAAAAATAGTCGTCGATGTGAATGCCATCAACATCGTATCGATTGACCACATCCAAAATTACCGAAAGCGCTCGTTGCTGGGTAAAAGCATTAGAAGGATCCATCCATTTGTAATTTTTGAAGTCGCGAATCACCGAGGGGTGAGTCTTGACAACATGGTTCCTTGCGGTGGGAATCTTACTGTTAGGCAGCGCACGAAATGGATTAAACCAAGCATGAACCTCTATTCCTCGGGCATGTGCCTGCTGGATACAATATGCCAATGGGTCATAACCCGGGGAGAGCCCTTGAGTCCCACTGATCCAGTGACTCCACGGCTCGAGCCGAGATTGATAGACAGCATCAGCATTAGGTCTTACCTGAAAAATAATCGCGTTCATTTTCATCGATGCCATTCGGTCGAGCATCGCTTTCATTTCAGCCTGCTGAGCACCCGCACCCATTCCTTTTCGCGACGGCCAATCAATATTGTAAACACACGCGACCCAAGCCGCCCGAAATTCTCGAGGAACCATTGGTGCGACTTCATTGACTGCCGAGTATTGCTGGGCTTGCGAAAGCCCAGAAAACAAAAAGCACGAAACTATGATTCGAAAGGTCACCCCAAATCGTTGTCAGGCGACAGAATTTCTCAAGACAAAAGCAGAGTTGATATCAACTCAATATCCTTACCGCTTGATCTACCTCGATAAGTCCGAACTCATTACCTTCTTAATGAGCCAGCCCTGGTTGACATACTTTAATTCATGGGTAATGCACTCTAATCGATCCTCTGGTTCATGGGTAATATAGAGAATCTGGGTCAACTTCGTCGACGCAATCCGATCAATCACACCTAAAACTAGGGATCGATTCATCGGGTCCAGCCCCTGACAGGGCTCATCGAGGACAAGCAGCGGAGGACGTTTCACCAATGCTCTAGCGACCAAAAGAAGGCGCTGCTGACCGTAGCTGAGAGATCGAAACGGCCGATCCGCCCACGGGGTCATCCCCACCAACCCAAGCCATTCCCCTGCCATACGCCAATGCTCTGGACTAACTTCTTGATAAAGCCCAACGCTATCGAAGAGCCCTGAGGCCACGATTTGTAGGGCACTAAAACTCACCCGATGCTGTTGATGAAGTGATGGCGAAATGATTCCGACATAGCGCTTAACGTCCCAAATCGATTCACCCAATCCGCGGCGTAATCCCATCACGGTCACATCATTTGAGTAGCACTGTGGATGATCACCAGTGACCAGGTTCACGAGCGTCGATTTCCCACAACCATTGGGACCGGAAATCTTCCAATTCTGTCCCCTCTCAACCGACCAATCGAAATCCGAAATAATTTCCCTCCCTCCATGAACTACCGTTACTTGTTTCATAGAAACCAAAGCTCCCGAAGATGGACTAATTGACTCCCCTTTAGGTAAGACCAGTTCTCCATCATTGAGACCCATTAACTGCTGGAATGCTTCGTTTTTGAATACTTCTTCAAGTGATCCATTTAAAATCACCGCTCCGTCCTCAATACAACAAACATCATCAACCAAGCCTTCTAGGTCACTCAAACGATTTACAACTAAAACCAGATCACGTCCTTCCAGCAAATCTCGCAAAGGTTGCCGAAAGGCATGGTCAAGCCCGTCGAAGGGTTCATCAAGTACGATAAGCTTCGGATTTTTCACCAAAGCTCGTGCCAGCATGAGTCGCCGCCGCTCACCAGTCGATAAGGTCAAAAAACCCTGCTCAAGAATTTGCGAAAGCCCTAACCTCTCCGCAATCCCTTTCAATTTTTCTCCGTCGAGACAAACTTCTTCAATCATCTCCCTTACCGAACGACCGAAATCAATCCGATTCAAAAACTCACTGTCATCCTCCCGAATTTCACGCTCAAGAAGCTCGTTCTCGAGCTCAAATGAAACCAAATTTGCCCCGTTTTCTTCAGCTAATTTGGAAGCAAGGGTTGTCTTTCCCGATCCGTTTCGGCCGACAATCCCCAGACTCTTACCGGGCCTAACTTCTAATTCACTCACCGTCTTCAAAGCGTCCTTGATTAGCTTCCTTCCACACTTTCCAACACGCTAGAAATCCGGGCGCAAAATCCTCCGGCACAGCCTCCACCCAGTCGTCGATTTGTGGCATCGTGAACCACTCCCCATATTCAATCTCCACGCATGGAAACCGAATCTTTCCCTTCGCCAAAGTCGCATAAAGCCTTACATGCTCCCACCCCGTATTGGCATGAGCCCCCAGCTTTCCCACCTCACGCACATCATCATTAGTGAGGCCAAGTTCCTCCAGTAATTCACGGGCTGCACAGTTTTCGTATTCTTCCCCTGCATCTACATGCCCAGCCGCGCTTGAATCCCACAAGCCCGGGCACTTGTCCTTTAAGCGAGAACGCTTCTGCAAAAAAATCTCCCCCTTTTGATTTAGAACAAAAATGTGCACCGCACGGTGCTTCAGTCCATCACGATGAATGATATCCCGCCGCTCACTTCCTACAACCTTATCGTCCTCATCAACAACAGCCAACATTTCATCATCCCCCTGCCCTTCTTCTTTTTCAAAAAACGGGTCCACTTCTCGGGTTAAAGCCACCCAGTCATCAAGACTCAACTCCTCGGCCCGCGCGGTCGGTGAAAACTTCAGCTTCTCACAGACCTTTCCCCAATCGACATCGTCGGGGAGATTTTTACGTAACTGCTTCCGACGTTGGGCAAAACCGCGCCTCACAAGTTCATCAAACAATCGCCGATCATGAACTGGCAAATCCGCCTGCCGCGGGGCTAAAGTCATCACAGTTGAGTCGACCATTGGACGTGGGATAAAACAACTGGGAGGGACGACTTTAACTGGCGCTCCCTGCCACTCGCACTGCATTCGAAGAGTTAAAACGCCATAATCTTTACAACGCGATCCAGCCAAGATTCGATCAATCATCTCCTTTTGCAACATAAGCACCGCTCGCTTAAATGGAGATGGACCCTTTAGGAAATTCCGAAGAATCGCTCCCCCAGCTGAATAAGGTAAATTGCCAAGAAGCTTTACATTTTTATGAGCAAAAAATGGCCGCACATCGATCCGGACTGCATCATGATTAATCACTGTAACCTCCGGACGATTAGCGAATTTTTTGATTAAATACTCTGCGAGCCTCCGATCATATTCCACTAAGATCACCCGTGCCACTTTCCCTACGACATGCTCCGTAAGAGCTCCAGTTCCAGGCCCCACTTCAACAATGGTATCTTCTGGTTCCAAGTTTAACTGGGCCACAATCCACTCGGCGGTATTTTGATCAACGAGGAAATTTTGCCCCAACTTTTTGGAGGGAATTACGCCGGCCTCATCGAGGACCTCTTTCAATTCGCTTGCGGTCACGCTCCGTTTCAATTGCCGGGGCCCCGATTGTCCACTAAAAAGGAACAGCTCTGTGACTCTCGCAACCGTTATCACCCTGATTCGTCTCGCCCTAATTCCGGTCTTTGCCTGGATTGCGGTGAAATATGGGCAATCGGTTGATGCAGGTTCAGGAGAGGAATCACTGCGTTGGCTCGCGGTTGCCGTCTACACCTTAGCCTCGGCTCTCGACGGGCTCGACGGCTGGATTGCCCGACACTTTAACCAGAAATCAATCACGGGCGCAATACTTGACCCCCTGACGGACAAGGCTCTCCTCATGACCGGCCTCATCACCGCGACCTTTGTGAATTGGGGAACTGATTGGCACCTTCCTGTTTGGTTCATCGTTCTCGTGATCGCCCGGGATCTCGAAATCATCGGGGGGATCTTAATTCTTTATCGTATCAACAAGAAAGTTCCGATCGAACCCCATTGGACAGGAAAAGTTTGCACTGTGACTCAAATGATCGCACTGGGCTGGATTATGTTGAAATTCGACCATATCGACCTGATCTTCCCCACGATTCTGGCAACAATTTTCAACATTTGGTCCGGATACGAATATTTCATGATGGGGTATCGCCAGCTTCCCGGGAAGTCGTGTTCCTAATTCTTGAATTTTCTGCGGAAGCAGCCAACTTCGTCTCGTGTCATTTCTCAAGCTGCAAAACCTCAGCACCCATTTCCCCGTCCGGGGCGGCGGCTTGATTTCTAGGCAAACGGAAATCATCAAAGCAGTCGACGGAGTCTCCCTTGAGATTGGGCAAGGTGAAATCCTTGGCTTGGTCGGCGAATCCGGGTGTGGAAAATCGACTCTCTCTCGGACCGTAATGCAACTTCAACCCGCCACTAGCGGCACAGTCACGCTCAATGGCGAAGAGCTCACCTCCCTTCCAAAAAAGGAAATAAGGAGCCGACGCCTCGATTTTCAGATGATTTTTCAGGACCCTTATGCGTCGCTAAACCCACGTATGACTGTCTTTTCCACTCTCGCCGAAGCACTTTGTCAGCGTCATCCCGAGCTGAAAAAAGATGAAATCCTGACCTCCAAAGTAGTCGAACTCATGACTACGGTTGGGCTTGATCCGAGGTTCATGAAGAAATATCCGCACGAGTTCTCCGGTGGGCAAAGACAACGGATCGCAATCGCTCGCGCACTCGCACCGGAGCCTAAATTGGTTATCGCCGACGAGCCGGTTTCCGCTCTTGATGTTTCCATTCAGTCCCAGATTCTCAACCTCCTTCTTGACCTTCGCGACAAACTTGAACTCACCATGATTTTTATCTCACATGATCTATCGGTGGTTCACTACATCGCGGACAACATCGCCGTAATGTATTCTGGAAAAATAGTCGAATATGGTGAGGCCAACGAGGTCTTCTTAAACCCCAAGGATGAATACACCCGTAAACTTCTTTCCGCGATTCCTCAGTTGAAGGAACAAGCATCTGCATAACATTACGATTCATATCATGGACCCCGGCATCTACAAAATTATCCACTTCGTGGGACTCATCGTCCTCTTTCTTGGGATTGGCTCCCTCATAACTTCCGACCCGAAGAAACCTGCGTCTTTCCGTCTACCTGCAATGATTCACGGGATCGGACTTCTCCTAATTTTAGTCAGTGGATTTGGGCTGCAAGCCAAGTTAAAACTAGGCTTCCCTATCTGGATGATTAGCAAACTCGTGATTCTTCTCGCGCTGGGAGGATCAATCGCCTTAATCAAACGTAGGGCTCTTCCTCCGATCGTAATTTATATTCTCGTCATTTTCCTCGGAAGCATTGCCGCGTATCTTGGCTTTTCAAATTCCATGGTTCTCCGCCCGTAGGGCATAGCTATTCACCTGACTCTTCCACTTTCAAGGGAGGAGGAGGCGGCGGTGGTGACACCGTATCTTCTCCACTTGAAGTCGGAAAAACAGCGCCACGCCAAATTTGCTTACCAAGATTTTCTTCAACCTTATTTTCAATTTCACTCACGACTTCGACTCCCATTTCGAAGACAAGTCCAGCCTCTCCATTCTTGGTGATCTGATTCCCCTGAAGCGAAACTGCCTTACTCCCTTGATCGAAGAGGATTCCTCCAAGAAAATTCTCATGAGCATGGCAGTTAACGATATTGACTCCATTGGCCCCCGAAAAATAGAACCCCACTTCTCGATTCTTTTCGCTTCGAGTAGTTTGCACGCTTATAGCCGCTAAAGGCTCAATCGCAAAAATCCCGTTTCGTCCGTTAGCGATTAAAAATGAGCTTTTTATCGAGCCACTTGCTCCGTCCCAAAAATCGACTCCATGGTGCAGGTTTTTTTCGCAGGTAACTCTGGACAGATCGGCACGGGACCCCTCACCTGTCACTGAAATTCCGTCCCAACCAGAATCAGAAACCTTACATAACGACAAAGAGGCTTTACCACCATTCAAAACGGCAATGCCATGCCCACTGGCACGAATGACCAAGAGATCCTCGCCTTCGATAGATCCACCATCAACAGCCACGACTGGCGACCGCTCGTCGTCATTCACTAAACCCGAGTGACGTAAGGTCAAAGATACCACGCGAACTTCACTTACGTCTGCGGGAACAGTAATAACCGCACCAATATCAGCAGGGCATTCGATGATGGTATCAACCCGACTTTCCCCGATGATTTGCACTCCATGGGGCATTATCAGCGACTCATGATAGATCCCCTTTGAAACAAAAACACGATCGTTTTTCTTGGAAACCTTCAGAGCTGCTGAAATCGTTTTATGATCCTCAGGGACTTTGACCATTTTCCCGTAGGACGCCATTTGCTTGTAAAGCACGCGATTTTCTTCGGAAGGATCGAGTCGCACAGCTTCCTCGAGAAGGGCAATAACCTCTGGAGAGTAAGTCCCCTTATCCAAGGATCTCACTTTCTCCACCAAAACCGCCGCCGCCTTCTTTCGCTCGACTGCCTCTTCCTGAGCAGTCTTCAAAGTCAACTCAAGGGAAGAAATTCGATCAAATGTAGGATCCGATTTTCTAAGCGTCGCCAATTTTCTTTTTGCAATCCCCCAATCTTCCGACTCTACCGCCTTTTCAATCTCGCCAACCATTAACTTTCTGCGAACTTCAAGCTTACTCTTACGAATCGATTCCCGAATTGAAGACACGATGGGGTGCCCGGGCTGCAAATTTTCCACTTCCTGACAAAAAATTTCAGCTTCCGGGAGCTGACCCGCTTCCTGAGCTGACTGTGCATTCGAGATTAAGAAGGCAATTTGCTGGCCCTTTTCCTCGTTACGACCTTTTTCAATTTCTGCAAGAGACTCTCGGATCACGACCTCAGTCGCGCCAGCGTCCTTGAGAAGTTTGATGGAATTCTGGGCTTCATTCCACCGACGCTTCTCAATCGAGACCACAAAATCCTCCTGGAGACTTTCAAGATCCACCTCGTCTTTTGGTCGATTTCTTAATTCAGAAAATCCGCCTCGATAAATGTAATACGCACCTCCACTTAGCAGCCCAAACATGAGAGCAAATATTACAAATCTCCCTTTCCATTTTTTTGACACCTTTGCGGGAGACGAAACCTCTCGCTGAACGGGAAAATTTTGCGCAATCTTCTTCTTGGATAGCTCTATTTCTACCGCATTAATTAAAACCCGCAACTCGGCAAGATCGCTTTCGAAGCTAGCCTTCGCCGCTGAACTTGTCGCACTTTTCGCCATCCAATACAGACGAATCTCCACTTTGCGCCACTTGGAAAGACCATCCTCAAGACACTCGTCCTTTTGGAAACCAAGCTTCTGGCGCGCGGCTTCGATAGAGAATTCGCGAGAGGAGGTTTCAGGCACAGTGAGCAAGTTGCCACATTTAAACAAGTTGGCCAATCTTAAACCTACAGTCTACCAAAGCCCTAGCTTGTCATAATAAAGGGCATAAACTCCCATGGTGGCATTCGCCACTCCATGCATCACAACACATGCAAGAAGACTCTTGGTGTAGACTGCAACGGCGTAAGTCAACGATCCATAAACGATTGCGCCAGCATAATCTATGGGAGCATGTGCCAATACAAATACCAAGGTTACCACCACGAAGGAGATCTTGGCCGGCTTCCCAAAAGGCACTTTCCAGTAGTCGCCGTCCATATCCAAAAGAAAACGCATCAAGAATCCTCGCCAAAAGATCTCTTCCACCAAAGCTACCACAACTACAGCCCGAACCATCCGGAGAATCAGAGAGGCCCAATAGGCTACTGGGTTTTCAAAGACTCCAGGATCAAACCCCTCTCTTCGTGGGGCAAGACCAGTCAGTTTCTCAAAAAACCCATCAGGTTTTCCTGTCATTCCTAACCAATCATAAAGAGCCGTGGGGAGGAGCCAGAACCCGATTCCAATCACACCCCCCAAGACTCCAACCCAAACATTCCTACTCCATTGAAACTCGTAGTGTTTCCAGAAAAACGCCAAAAAACCTAAACAGGCAACGGTCTGGATGGGATAAAAAAGTTGATCCGGCCAGTGGCGATACCAAGGTGCACGTTCATGCTCCCAAAGCATTGCATCCCCCACAAATTGATAAATCAGATTAAAAATCATAAAGGCCGCAAACGGCACGACATACGCCAAAGTCCGGTCTTCTCGCCAAATCTTTAATTGATCTTTCATGCCTCAGGACAGCGTTCCAATGTATCGCTCCATCGCATCCATCGCAGCTTTCAAATCGTCCATGCCAGTTGCGTAGCAACAACGCAGGAACCCTTCCCCCGATTCCCCAAATGCGTCACCCGGCACAGCCGCAACCTGCTCCGCCTCGAGGAGTCCCAGAGCGAAATCCTTACTCGATAATCCAAACTTCCGGATATCAGGAAATACGTAAAAGGCGCCGCCTGGACAATGGCAATCGATTCCCATTCCGTTAAGCCTACCCACCAAAAAGTCACGCCTTTGGTGATATTCATTTTTCATTGGGGCATATAAATCGTGACCACCGCTTAAAGCTTCAAGTGCAGCTGCTTGGCTCGTAATGGGCGCACATAGAATTCCATATTGATGAATTTTCATCATCGCCTCAATTAGCGGGGCAGGCGCACAGGCGTAACCGAGCCGGAATCCCGTCATCGCAAAAGCTTTAGAAAAGCCATGAAGGAGAATCGTCCGGTCGCGCATGCCAGGTAAGGTGGCAATGCTCACATGCTCTTCTTCATCGTAGCGAAGTTCGCTGTAAATCTCATCACTCAAGACGATAAGGTCGTGCTTCACACAAAGTTTGGCGATCCCTTCAAGATCTTCCTTGGAAGCAACCGCGCCCGTCGGATTCGTCGGGAAATTTAGCATCACAATCTTCGTTTTTGAGGTGATTGCAGCAGCTAGCGCATTCGGCTTCAGAGAAAAACCATCTTCCTTCGTTGTCGCAACTGGCACTGCAACACCATGTGCCATGACAATACTCGGAGAGTAAGATACGTAGCACGGTTCGTGATAAATCACTTCGTCACCAGGATTTAAAAGGGCTCGCAGTGCAAGATCCAGTGCCTCGGAAACACCTACCGTAATGAGAACCTCAGATTGAGCATCGTAAGACACATGAAAAAAATCATCCACGTATTCCGAGATCTTTTCCCGTAAGCTGAGAAGGCCCAAATTAGAGGTATAACTCGTCTCCCCTCTTTCCAGAGAGTAAATAGCCGCCTCCCGAATCGACCAAGGTGTCGCAAAGTCAGGCTCTCCAACCCCCAGAGAAATGACATCATCTCGCCCGATCACGAGCTCAAAAAAGTCCCGGATCCCCGAGCGTGGAATGGTTTGCAAGTGAGTTGCCAATTTCGAGTCAATATCCATCGCAATATTTGCTAGGGAGTAACCGGAAGACGAGATGCTCCTGAGTTTTCACCGAAAATGAATCCCTTCTCTTTGTATGACTTCAACCTGAAGTGAGTTGCAGTAGAAATGACGCCCTCAATCGTACTAAGTTTCTCGGAGACAAAGGCTGCCACCGATAAAAGATCTTTTCCTTCGACCATTACGAGTAAATCGTATCCACCGCTAATCAGATAACAGCTAGTTATCTGTTCAAAGCGGGAAATCCGGCGAGCGAGACGATCAAATCCTCCTCCACGTTCTGGAGTGAGCCTAACTTCGATAAAAGCGGTCACGTCATCATCACCATCGAGAGCCGGGTCAATCATGGCACGATAACCGCGAATTGTCCCATCCTCCTCCCATGCCGCAATTTGAGACGCTACCGCTTCTTCCGAGGAGGATATCTGGGCTGCCAAATCAGCATCGGATTGGCGCGCGTTGCGCCTGAGAAGGTCAAGGAGTTGGTTCATATCAGTATTTCAAAAATTAGTCGCCAAAACACACACCAACTGCCCGGGCAGCTTTTACAACTTCAGTGTCGGATTCGACGAGTCGGAGCTCTGCCACAGCCTCTTTAATAGGAACCGAACCAACGTGATAGCTGTGGTAACTCACCATTTGACCGAACTTGCCTTCTCCGGCAAGTTGTGCCGCCATTACGCCAAAACGAATTCCCAAAATTCGGTCAAGCGGCGTCGGCGTTCCACCCCGTTGAATGTGTCCCAAAGTCGTGCACCGAGTCTCTTTGCCAGTCAGCTCGCCAATCTTTTTGGCCACCTGCTCACCGATACCTCCAAGACGAACTTGACCACCACGATTGTCGTCTACAGTTGTCAGATGTCCGTCGGGATTTTTGGCGCCCTCGGCCACGACTACCAGCGAGCTTGTGTAACCCATTGCTTCGCGCCTCTTGAGGTGCTCGGCCACTTTTTCGTAAGTAAACGCAATCTCAGGGAGCAGAATGACATTGGCAGCTCCAGCCATACCGCCCCACAAAGCGATCCAACCAGCGTGACGACCCATGACCTCCAAAACCATCACACGTTTGTGGCTTTGAGCCGTGGTGTGAAGTCGATCAAGGCCATCTACCACTGTGCTTACCGCACTATCAAAACCAAAGGTCATTGAAGTAGCCTTAAGATCGTTATCAATCGTTTTGGGCACTCCGATGATAGGNCAGCCCTGCTCGTAAAGTTGATTTGCGGTCGTCAGTGATCCATCACCGCCGACTACCACGAGTGCCCCAATTTCGAGCTGATCTAGGGTTTTCTTAGCTCGATCAACAATTTCTTGAGGGACCCGGGCAATATCACCCTCACCAACCTTTGCCGCAAAGTTCCCCTTATTAGTTGTCCCAAGGATTGTGCCCCCCTGCTTGAGGATTCCCTCAGTATCCTTAGGATTAAGGAAGGTGAAATCCCCCGGAGGAAGAAGTCCTTCAAAGCCATCTCTAAAACCAATGGTTTCCCAGCCTTTAGAAGCCGCAGCACCAACAACTCCGTGAATGACTGCATTCAGCCCTGGGCAGTCGCCCCCGCAATTAAGAATTCCAATTCTCATGATTTAATGTGTGTGTGAATTTTTTGGGTTATTGGGGTTTAGAAACAATGAGCAGCTCGCGTGCCTCCTGAACAGGTCGCCCTTGCAGCTGCCAGTTGTCATAGGCAGCCCACCCCTGATTGATCAAGGTTTGCGTGATCCCCCATCGATCCGGACTCCCGAGCGCAATGGTAATCAGACGACGTCCCGTCAGCTGAGTCCCTCCGGTCGGAAGTTTGCGCACGATGGGTTTTTTTTCCGAACTTGTTGCTGCACATGGCCCCGCTTGTGTCGTGCTTCCACTCTTAATCCCATTTACATTCCCCCGACCGATCATCGCGTGAGTGTTGCGAACTTTAAAAGACCGCTTTTGATTAAATCGAAAAGATGAAATGGTCCTTACAGTTTGCTTTACATAGAACTGGAACCCTGGATTGCGCATCGCGTAAATAGCTAAGCGTGCCATATCGCGGGCAGTTGAAATGCCCTGTGATCGACTTCCATCCATCCCATGTGAATTAACAAAGCGAGTCTGCTGCATCCCAAGCCCACGAGCGAGGTTGTTCATCTCGGTCACAAAAGCCGCCTCGGGTGACAATCCCCCGGAACGGCTCTGAATCGAACGTCCCGCATGGTCTGCCAAGGTGGCTGCGGCCACATTGTCGGAACCCAAAAGCATGGAATACATCGCCTCTCTCAACGAAATCCGATCCCCCGGAATAAGCCCCATTGGATTGAACCCACCGATTAACGAGGTCCCTTGAGGCACAATAGCAATCTCTGCCATACTTGTTCCACTCAATTTGGCCCAATCCAAAACCACCATCGCGGTGGCCATCTTGGTCAAGCTAGCTACCGGCCTTCTTTTGTCAGCATTTAGCTCCAGCACAATCTTCCCACTGTAAGATTCCACTGCAATGTAGCTTTCCCGACCCTGTGTTATTCCAGTTAACAAACATAGAACAGCGAGCAAACACTTCGAAAAGCTGGATATCTTGACGCGAACTTCCATAACTACGGGCAGGACCCTAGTGAAGTGCTGGATTAAGTCGAGATTTGGCAAAGGAATTTTTTCAAGGCTTCCGCTCTTTCACCGACGATAAGCCGCGGGCAGGGAGCGACATTCCATGTTCAGGTTGTTTTCACCTTTGGAGTTTTCACCTAAGACGTAAAAGTTCTCCTCGATTCTCTGTGATACTGGCAACACAATTCCCCTCAGCTTCCCTCTTCCAAGCGAACTCCGAATCCCTCAATTGCCCTCCCACATTGAGATTGAAAGATTTTTCGCTCCAACCGCCAATTTTCCATTGCAAAGCTTCAAGTTCTTCGGTGGAATAGCAATCGTAATGAGAAAGCTCCTACTGATCACACTCACCATTGGCTTTGCCATTCCCGCACAGGCTGACATCCAAGCCCCTTCCGGGAACCAAATACAGTTCTTCGCGTAAGCTCGGCCGGGCTGTCGCAAACATCCTCTACGGAGTCACCGAGATTCCCGAACAAATGGTGCGGAAATCTGAAACAGAAGGCCGCAGGTCAGGATGGGCTCATGGAATCGTCGATGGCTCACGACGAGCTCTCAATCGTATCGGATATGGTGTATATGAGCTTGTGACCTTCCACAGCCCAACTCACCGCGGCACCTTCAAGCCACCCTACACTCGTTGTGGTAATGACGCCCGGATTGAAATGAATCCTCGTGACGGACTTTCTGAATTCCCACCCGAGCTTGGTTTCGAAACCTACTTTAGCCACTCACGCTCCCAGAAGTGGTAGAAACCACTTCTCGCTAGTTTTCAAAAAGCCGCCTTCTTCGGAATGCGGCTTTTTTCATCGCCACCTTATGCTGCTCTATTACCTAACGACCGAAGATCAAGTCATTCAATCATTAGAATAGCCCTGCGGAGCGTTAACAATTTCCGATTCGCCAGCCATGCAGTCAAAGACGAACATTTAGATCTCCAGATTGACAAAATATTTCCCCGTTGCAGCTTCACTCCACCCCTTAAAACCTTCATCTCTCATTAAATAGGGAATTGCTATGGCTCGATTCATCAGCAATACCAAAGAATCCTTTTTTTAAAAAAAAATCTAGTCTCAGAGCATTTCCTCTGGGAATTTTCCAAACCATTTCCTTGATTAAAGATCATGCGTGTTTTCATTCTTTTTGCCACCCTCCTTCTTTCGACTTTCTCGCTTACCGCCCGAACATGGAAAAGTGCCTCTAGTGATAAATCCTTCGACGCCTCCTATGTTTCCAATGATGGCAAGCTAGTCACACTCAGAAAAGGCGGACGAATTCTGACCTTCTCAATTGCCAAACTTCATGCCGATGACCAAGCATGGCTAAGGGCCAACCATCCACCAAAAGAAAAGGGGAAAGGCGTCGATAAAACTACTACAGCAGCACCCAGAGGGGCCGCTTTCGACACCCTCGAATTTGGTGACAGCCGCAAAGAGGTTGTCGAAAAACTGAGCACCAGCCCTAATGTTGTTTCATCCGTTCCGGCAGCCATGATTGCCCGCGTCGGACTCAATGGGACCTTCAAGACAAAGCAAACAATCGGCGGCCTCCATTGTTACCTCTACTTTGACTGGGATGGTAACGCCAAGCTCAAAGAAGTCACCCTTCGGACAAAAGGAAAATCACTCGACGCATATAGTGGAACACTCCGCAACAACTGGACCGAGCTGATCAAACTTCTCACAATTCTCCATGGCGATGCTGTGCAAGGTGCTCCCTACCCCAATTCAGCTGATCTCCAAGACGGACTCATTTTAGGATCCCACCTCTGGCGAACCGAGGACGAACATTCTGTCCTCCTCGGCACGGGACAAGATGGCAACCTATATTCTGTTGTTGTTCGTATTACCAACGAGCGCATCAAGGCTAATCCCACCGGTTGATTTCCGCAACCTTCCTAGCGAGTGGCAAGCTTCCATCGACCGAACGCAACCAACTTTCCCGCCGGAACCAATTGCGCTGCCGCTTTGCGTATTGTCGCGTCGAGATCGTAATCCGCTCCTCACATTCAGCGAGTGTCAGTTCCTTACTTAGATAGGCATCGATTTCGCGAACTCCTATCGCCTGCCGGATCGTTCCTGCTTCGAGAGGAAGCTCTTTGACCTCATTAATCGCTCCAGAATTCAGCATGATACGCGTCCTTAGAGCAATTCGCTCCGCCAGCATCTCGCGCGGCCAAGTCAAAACAATCCCTTTCAAACCTTCCAACAAAGTTGGGTCCCCAAAGTTTTGACGAAGTTCCGAAGCTTTTCCTCCAGTCACAAGACAGATTTCGAGTGCGCGCGAAAGGTGCCTTCGATTCTGCGAATTCTGCCGCATGGCCTCATCTGGATCTAGCTCTTTTAAACGTTCATAAATCTGATCCACTGGCCAATTTTCCAATTCTGCCCTGATCCCCTCATCTCCCGGTGGCGCCTTCGCTATTCCATGTGTGAGGAATTTAAGATACAAGCCCGAACCTCCCACGACGATTGCCGTCTTTCCACGGCTTTCAATTTCTTCGATTACCGGATTGGCCAAAGCCGCATACTTGGCAGCGTCCATCGATTCGGCGGCACCTATAACACCAAACAGATAGTGCGGACAGGCCGCCTGCTCATCATCAGAAGGCGCGGCACTTAGAATTTTAAGCCCGCGGTAAACTTGGAAGGCATCGCCATTCACAATTTCCCCACCCCAAGCCTCGGCAAGCGCTAGGGCAAGAGCCGTCTTGCCAGAAGCAGTTGGCCCGCAGAGAAAAAATCGTGAAGGAATCACAGGGCGAGTTTGGAAAAAAAAGCCCGCCCGGCAAACACCGAACGGGCTAAAATCTAGTTGCAAGCTGATTACTCCTCGTTCTCAGGAAGATTTGGCGGAGGATTTTCCTGCGGAGCTGGATCACCATCGGCATCGACGGCACCTTTCGACTTGGCACCATTCACAATGAGAGTGCGTCCCATAAAGGGCTGATCATGAAGAACTTCAACCGCACGCTTAGCTTCATCAATCCGGGCCATCTCCACGAAACCATAACCCTTTGAGCGATGCGTATTTCGGTTGTAAACAATTTCAATTTTACGCACCGCGCCTACTCCTTTAAAAAGGTCTTCAAGATCGTGTTCGGCGGCATCATAAGAAAGGTTTCCAACATAAAGACGCTGCCCTTCGACTTGCGAGCTATCCGGGGTTGGCCTTGGTTTTTGGCGGGCCCTCGCGGTTTTACCCCCTGAAGAGGAGCCTTTAGAACCCATCCGACCAGAGGCGTCGCGCACATTCTCTTTAGGCTTACGAGTATTTTGCCTAGCTTCATTTTTAGTAGAGCGGCTAGGCTTCGATTCCTTGTAGAGCCCGAAAAATTTCTTAATCTTCTCGAACAAGGTGAGGGGTTTAGGTTTGGAAGAACGGCGGCGCGACCCAGAACCGCTATTTCCACCATTGTTTCGGCGACGCTGATTATTGCCGCTCCCTCCACCTCCTTCACGATCTCCACCGCTCTGACCCTGCTGATTTCGATTTCGATTTCGATTGCGGTTGCGGTTGCGGTTGCGGTTGCGGTTGCGGTTACCTGACTGATTACCCGAACCCTGTGAGGACTGTTCGGACGACGTGTTTCTATTTGATTCTGACATTGTTCAGATTGGGCACTGAGGCCCGATAAGTGTCGAAAAGCTTCGGTCCGTAAAATCAAGCGCTCCGGAGTTACCAAATCGAACAAAACGGTGTTCGGAAATTGGCTGAGAAGGCCTCCGGTTTATAAAAGTTGATTCAAAAACGACTGAAAAGCGGACTTCGCGACGAGTTTTTGGCCGGAACTCCGAGCAACCCGGAAAGATCCCTGCCAGCGGAAGTATAGGTTTCCCTTAATTTTAGGCAAGCCGTAATCCCCCGTCGGCTTTGAACACCGGCCTTAACTAATTCAAAACTCTCCAGAAAAATGAAGGAGAGTCGTACTGGTAAATCCTTCGAAATCGACCTAATTTATCCTCGATGCTCCAAAAGCTAGTTCTCATCGGCCTCTCGATCACCTTATGCGCCAGCGCACAGGAAACGACCGAGGCGCCCCTTCTAGTTAAGCCAAACCTTCCCCCATCAAACGCCCCCGAGGAAGAGGAGGAAAGACCGGCAGCTTCAAACGGTTCGGTTTTTAACCAAGGCTTAGCGCGAACAATGTCCATCGCAATCCCTGCTCCACGTGGACTGATTCTTGATCGCGACGGACGTCCTCTGGCCCAGACCAAGATGGCTTATCATATTGCACTTGATTTCACGGCTTATAATGGACCCATTGACCCGAAAGTTGCAGCCACTTGGGCACAGACCAAAATTGCTCAAGCAAACGCTCTCGTAGATGGCAATGAGGCCTACAGCGATTCAAAGCTGGCAAACTACTACAAAAATCGCCGTTGGCTTCCCCGGAGGATTTCAAAAATCATTAGCGAAAGCAAAGCTAAGAGCCTTGAGAGCAAAATGCCTAAAGGGCTTTCCCTACTCCCCGTTTACCAGCGATTTTACCCAGAGAAGGGCCTCGCGGCTCACCTGATCGGCTATGTCGGAGCTAAAACTGTTTTGCCTACCGGCCCAATCAACGACGGCGACCCTCTTTTTCATTCTGTCATGGGAAAATCCGGGTTCGAACAGATTTTTGACCAAAAACTCACTGGCGAACCTGGATTGAACAAAATGATCTTCGATAAGAACGGAGAAAAAATCCTCAATGAGCCCATCAAACGCCCACGCCCTGGTGGCAATGTCGTTACCACCCTAGACCTAGATTGGCAAAGATATGCAGAACAGGTTCTACGCGAAGATTGTAAACGGGGCGCTTTCGTAGTCATTGATATCCAATCTGGCGAAGTTCTAGTAATGGCATCCCGCCCAACTTTTGACCTCAACGAATTCATTCCTTACATTACAACTGAACGATATAAAGAACTTCAAAATAACCCCTCGGCGCCGTTGTTCGGACGTGCCTTCCAGTCGAGCTATCCTCCTGCATCCACATTTAAACCAGTCGTCGCACTCGCAGCCATTAATAATGGCTCGATACATCCGGATCAGACCTTCGATTGCCCCTACAAAATCAAAATCGGCAGAAAGTGGTTCCATAACCATTCTGAAGGCTACGAGGGCTGGGTTGATGCCAAACGGGCTCTTGCGAAATCGATCAATCCTTGGTTCTATCAAGTTGGGATTGAGACCGGACCCCAAGCCTTCCTTTCCGTCGCTCGACGACTTGGTTTCGGCTCGAAAACTGGACTTCCTCTAATCGGTGAAGCCACTGGCAATGCACCTACGGCTGATTATATCGTGAGAAAAATGGGGCGTGCCACGACCAACGGGGACACCGCTAATCTTTCGATTGGTCAGGGACTTATGCTCGCTTCTCCTCTGCAAGTCGCCCAATCGATGGCTGCTATTGGCAATGGCAACGTTCTCATGGAGCTACAATTGGTCAGGCAAATCCAAGACTTCCACGGCCGGGTCATTGAAGCCCCCACCTTCAAAAAACGAAACGATCTCAACCTTTCTCCTATCGCCCTTGAAACAACCCACGATGGCATGCGTGACGTAGTTCACGCCAGCTATGGAACCGGACAACGCGCTAATTTAGGTTTCACCACCATGTGCGGGAAGACTGGCACAGCGCAGTGGAAGGACGACCCAAAACAAGGTTTAGCCTGGTTCTCTGGATTTTTCCCCTATGACAACCCCCGCTACGCATTCGCCGCCGTTTACGAAGGAGCTCCCGGGGAAATTGTTGGTGGAGGAAGAAAAGCCGCGCCCATGGTGAGTCGCTTTTTCCTCAACTTTCAAACTGAAATCGAAGAGAACTTGATGCCTGCAGCCCGGGCAATGATTATTAGCGAAGAGGATGGTCAACCAATTATCCCGGAAGATATGATTCCAAAGGCAATTGTCGTTGAAGATGAGGAAGCACTGTTGGGCGATCCCACTCCTTCTTTAGCGACTCCGAGCAACAACGAAATTCCAGTGGATATTCCTAAAGCTATCATCGTCGAGGATGAGGAAGCGCTGTCGAGCAATCCCGCTATACCCGCGCCCCCCCAAGGCCTTACCGAAACCCCTGCAGATCTCCCAGAGGCAATTCCAGTCATTCCCGCAGATAACCCCACTCCCAAACCACCTCTTCCAACTGTCCCCAGTGAAGAAATTATCCCAGAAGCAATTCCGGTAAAACCAGAGATCCCAAGTGACACTCCCCGCAAGCCACCTGAGGCTCCAGGCGATCGCTAATTTGCGGCTTTGACCTTTACCTTGGCGACATGACAAGGCACGTAGAGGACGTGCCACCACCGGCACCCTTTTCCTAAACACTATTATGGACTTACAAGTAGCTACTCTCTGCGATTTCGCTGCCGAATACCAAGGCAAAATGGTCATCTCCGGAACCTTTGATGCCCTTGCCGCCAAAGCCACTCCAATTGTGCACCCTCAGTGCTCACTTGCTATGCGCTTCTGCTTCACCCCCGAGGACGATGGAAACCACGATTTGCAGATCTCAATCATCGACGAAGACGGCAAACCCGTCAACGAGAAGATGCCTATCAAGGGTGCCATGCCGGTGCAGATACCTGATAACGTGGCTTTTATGACTCGTCACCTTATCGTTGGATTTCAGGGTCTCACCTTTCCTCGTGCTGGTGTTTACTCGGTCGATATCCTTGTCGATGATGAACTTATTCAGCGTCTCCCACTAAGGATCATCAAGGTAGACGATAATCAGCAAGGTCAGCCTCCACAGGGTTAGACATGCCATCTCCAGGATCCCTGCTTGAGTTCCGCTGTGCTCTCATCACGGGAGCCAGCTCTGGCCTGGGTCTTGAATATGCCCGCCAACTGGCTCCTTGCGCCGAGACTCTAATACTCGTCGCGAGGCGAGAGCAACTTCTTGAGGAAATCGCCACCGACCTGGTGGCCAGTTTCCCCAATCTTCGGATCAAGATCTTTGCTTCCGATCTTGTTCGAGACACGGGGAGGGACCGCCTCATCAATTCTCTGTCACAAGCAGGTCTGCGTCCTGATTTACTCGTTAATAACGCTGGCATGGGAGACTACGGAGAATTCCGGTCGTCTGATTGGTCCAAGATCGAGCAAATGATCCGCCTTAATATGGAAGTGCTCACTCATCTTACTCATGCCCTCCTTCCAGGCCTCATAGAACGTAAGGGAGTGATCCTTAATGTTAGCTCACTCGCAAGCGTCCTACCAATTCCCGATTTTGCAGTTTATTCCGCAACCAAAGCTTATGTGACCAGCTTTAGTGAAGCTCTCCGCCTTGAGCTTTCCGATCAAGGAGTCCGTGTCCTTGCCGTTTGCCCTGGGCCAGTAAAGACTGGTTTCGGTGAGATCGCTCGCCGCGGAAGTTCTGACAAACTTCCCGTGCAGGAGTCCTTTTATGTTCCCGCCGATAAAGTCGTGAGGGATTCGCTAAGAGCTCTCCGTCTGAATCGCCCCCGGATCTACCCGGGGCTTAAAGTTGCCGCCGCTGCCGCTGTAATTGGGATTCTTCCAATCGCCGCGATCCGGCTCCTCATGAGCTTCCGCCCTCGAAGAAGTGACTGATTTCTAGCGTAACCCCCCGGCAACTTTACCATTTGTAGTGAGGACATGAATTTCATGAACCCCTCTAAAATTTGCCGCCTTAAATTGCCAAACCACCTCTTTTTTAGGATTGATTTCCATCGCATCAGGCATCGCATCTCCCCTGGACCCATACTGGCAGGCGACAATATTTCCATTTTCAAGGAACTGTCCGCCACAGGGGTCGGCGCACTGGGAGCTCGCAAAAACCCAGTCCACCCCACCTTCCTTATCGAAGATAACCGTCTTATTCCCATTCGTCAGATTCGACATGATCCTGCCATCTTCGAGAAGGATTGCTGTAAAGGGCCAATTCTTCTTTGGCCTTCCGCCGAGCTCCGGCAAATCAGTCTTAATCGTTCGAACAATCTCTCCATTCGGAGAATATTCCTTGATCGCAAATGCGAGCAGATGAGGAACAAGATAATTTCCGTTCGCTAACTTCCGAGCCATCCGGATCTGCATGTGGGTGTTGCTAGTTTCCGGCTTTACCGGAACTTCAACCACCATTTTTCCTTGGGGCGTAATCTCAAGAATTCTCGGTTTATCGCCCATCTCAGCAATCATGGTATTACCATTTTTCAATCGTTTGGCCGTGCTAATTTCCTTATTGCCAACTGCCAGCTTATAATGAAATACAACCTTATAATCACGAGTGAATTCCTTCACCTCGTTTGCAAACGTCACTAATACATTTCCATTAGGAAGAACTTCACCATCACGCGACTTAGCTTTGACCTCCCACGAAATTTCACATTTTTCGTCAATTATTGCAGTCTTAGTTCCGGTAATCAGAAAGGAATGCCTTATGCCAACATCACTAATCTGCTCACCAAAAGGAGCTGAGAAAACAGTTTGAACCAGACAAACGAATGGGAGGGGGAAGATTCTCATCACGCTACCCTAACTTCTGAAATTCACCTTGGCGAGTTCCTAAAATAGCGTTCCCTCCGACCGAACTTTCTGTCGGTAGGCTTCAATTAATTTGAGACTAATTGGTCCAGGTTTACCATCGCCGATCTCACGTTCATCAAGCTTCACCATCGGAATAGTCTCGGCCGCCGTGCCCGTTAAAAATGATTCGTCAGCTGTGTAAACATCGTAACGGGCCATCGACATTTCTCGAATCGTAATGCCCAACTCGGCACAAAGCTCAAAAATCACCTGCCGCGTGATACCATCAAGACTGCCATCCGAAACCGGCGGGGTTATCACTTCGTCTTTCTTCACGATGAAGACGTTATCACCAGTACACTCAGCTACGTAACCTTGCTCATTTAGCATCAAACCCTCTTTGGCACCGGCTTTCAGAGCCTCTACCTTAGCCATAACGTTATTCAGATAATTGAGCGATTTTACTTGCGGGCTCAAGCTCGCTGGCGTTGGCCGGCGAGTCGAACAAGTCACGACTTCAAGTCCATTCTCATAGAGTTCAGCTGGATATAAGGTAATACCAGAAGCGATGATGAACATCGATGGAGTCGGACAGAGATAAGGATTCAATCCAAGATCACCAATCCCCCGTGTCACGACTAAACGAATATAGCCATCTTTTAGACCATTAGCCCGGATTGTCTGGAGTGTCGCTTCACAAACCTCTTCAAGAGTCCAAGGCATCTTAAGGAGGAGGGCTTTTGCCGAAAGATACAGTCGTTCGATATGCTCGGTCAAACGAAAGACCCGACCATTATAAAAACGAATACCTTCGAAGATTCCATCTCCATAAAGCAAACCGTGATCAAAGACCGATATCTTCGCATCAGCTTCGTCCACGATCTTCCCATCCAACCAAATTTTGCGACTCATAATTTTGCTTTTATTGATGCTTCGCGCATCCTGCCTTTCCGGCACCGGCATGCAATCCTTATCAACTAAGAATTTAATTCTTCCATCTTGGCCAAAATAGCGGCTTTCGCCTCAATTGCATTTTGATCCTCGGGATGATCTACCAACACTTGCTCAAAGCACTCAAGGGCCGCCTCCAACTCCCCCATTTCGGCGAGGATCATTCCGCACTCGTAACGAGCTAGAACCAAAGTCCCCTGGAGCTCAATTGCTTTTTTCAGGCTAGCAAGCGCCTCAACCTTATGCCCGCGCAGTCTCTGAATCCGGCCTTTAGCATACCAAGCCGAAGCATCATCTGGAGCCATTTCAACAGCCTTATCAGCAGCCTCTTCGGCATCGGAAGGATAGTTGCCTTGCATCAGCGCCAAAGCATAGCTGACATAGACTTCTGGACGGTTGGGTTCCAGCTCAAGGGCATCTTCATAACAAGTAATTGCCACGCCAAACTTATTCTGACCAATCGCATCCGCCGCTTTCATGATCAATTCATCCGCTTCACTTACCCCTAGTTCTTTTACTTTCGCTACAGCTTTTTCGGCCTTTTCAGTTTCTCCGAGGGCATTCAGGACCACGCCATAAAGTTGCCAACTCTGAACATCGTTTGGATCCTCGGTGAGAGCAGATTCAATTGCAGTCCGGGCTGCAGGAATATCACCGGATTGAGCTGCATTAATGGCAGCGTTGTAATACTTCAAATTCGGAGTGCTCATGAGCGAAGGGTTAGCAGATTCGACCCGTTTCGCGAAGGCCTTAGTCTTGCAAATCGCTGTCATCATACCATCTTGAACAAAGATGCCGGACGTAACCCGAGAATCACTAGTAAACACACTTGAGGAAATTGCCCTCTTGCTGGAGCTCAAAGGCGAAAATCCATTCAAGACGAGGGCCTATCGAAATGGTGCCGAAGTGGTGCAAAACTTTGATGGCGACATCGTTGAACGCGCTGCTGAAAACGATCTCAAAGGAATCAAAGGAATCGGTGATGCCCTTCAACAAAAACTGCATGAGTTAGTGTCGACCGGAAAGCTGGAATACTTCGAGAATCTCCGTGCTGAATTTCCGCCAACCCTTTTTGAGCTTTTTGAACTCCAGGGACTCGGTCCCAAAAAAATTAAAGCCCTTTATGACAAACTCGAAATATCTTCGATTGCCCAACTCAAGGAAGCTTGCCAAGGAGCTGAAATTGCCAATCTTTCAGGCTTCGGATCCAAGACTGTGGAAAAGATCCTCAGCGCTATCGAAAACCGAGCGAAATTTGCCGACCGCTTTCGACTCGGCGAAGTGGCACCTCTAGCAGAGACTTTACTCGAACGACTTCGTGATCACCCTAAGGTCAGTCGCTCCGCCATTGCTGGCTCCTACCGTCGCGCCAAAGAAACTCTCCACGACCTCGACTTCCTAGTTGCAACTAAAGAACCTGCTGAGCTCACTAAATTCTTCAGTGACTTCCCTGAGGTCCACGAAATCATTGCTCAAGGAGAAACAAAGGCATCGGTTCGTCTAGACAACGGGCTTCAATGTGATCTCCGTGCTGTCAGCAATAACCATTTTCCTTTCGCTCTTCAGTATTTCACCGGCAGCAAAGAGCACAATGTCGCCCTTCGTTCACTCGCTTTGAAAAAGGGATTATCTCTTAATGAATATGACTTCACTGGCGAAGGAGAGATCCCTAAAGTTGAGGAAGAAATTGATATCTACCAAGCTCTGGACCTCGATTGGATCGCACCCGAGCTCAGAGAAAATCGGGGTGAAATTGAGGCTGCGTGCGAAGCAAACCTCCCAGACCTTGTCAAACTCACCCAACTCCGGGGAACATTTCATAACCACACTATTGCTTCCGACGGAAAAAACACTCTTGAGGAGATGGCCACTGCCGCGCAAGGCCATGGCCTTCAATATTTAGGGATTGCCGACCACTCCAAGTCATCCTTCCAAGCCAACGGACTTAACGAACAACGGCTTATCCAACAGATTGAAGAGATTAGAACAATCAATACCAACTTCGAAGACTTTGCTCTCTTTGCTGGTTCGGAGGTTGATATCCTCAAAGATGGTTCACTGGACTTCCATGATGATTTACTCGCCGAGCTCGATTACTGCGTCGCCTCCATCCACAACGTTTTCAATCTCCCCGAGAATGAAATGACCAACCGTTTAATCCGGGCAATGGAGAATGAGCACGTAACTATGCTCGGCCATGTCACTGGACGTCTTCTACTTAAGCGTGATCCTTATTCCATCAACATGGAGAAACTCATCGACTGCGCAGCTGAGACAAAAACAATTATCGAACTCAACTGTAATCCTTGGCGCCTTGATATGGACTGGCGTTGGTGGCATCGCGCCCGTGACAAAAACGTCCTAACCTCGATCAATCCCGATGCCCACTCAATCGGACAACTACAATTCTTAGCCTATGGCGTGCGACTCGCTCGCAAAGGATGGCTGCGCCGGGAAGACGTTCTGAACTGTCAGTCACTTACCGAAATCCAAGCTTGGTTGAAATTACCCAAATCAATGCGATGAACGCCCTAACGTTTCGAGATCTTGGAACCGATTTAGATTTTCAAGAGGTTTGGAATCTTCAAGAAGATCTTGTGCAACGTCGCCGGGATCAAGAAATTGGGGACACCATTCTTTTCCTCGAGCATGCTCCTGTTTACACAATCGGCCGGACTCGTGACACATCCAGCTTGAGAGCCCACAGACACCTCCCTCATCAAGTCGTTGAAATCAACCGTGGTGGACAAGGAACTTTCCATGGCCCGGGTCAGCTTGTTGGCTATGCAATTCTCGATCTTACCCAACGTATAAAGGATCTTCACCTTCATCTTAGAAATCTGGAAGAGGCCATAATTATTTCTCTCGAAATTCTTGGCATCCCCGCGGTTCGAAGAGAAGGGCAAACCGGAGTCTGGGTCGAAGATCGGAAAATCGCTTCGCTGGGAGTCGGTGTCCGCTCATGGATCACCCTTCATGGGCTTGCCTTGAACGTCCAAAAAACATCACTCGCGCCATTTCAGATGATCACCCCTTGCGGCATTGATGGCGTTGCCATGACCTGTATCGAAAGTGAAATAAATCGTCCTATCTCAATGGAGGAAGTTAAAAAACTCATGACTGAGTCCCTCCAGAAGATTTTCCACTAATTCAGGTCGTCAATATCTTACCTCTCGCGAAATTTACGAAGTAATTCGTCGATACTGTCACTGTCATCGGAACCAGCTTTCAAAGAAATTTCGTCTTCGTTAGCAGGAGCCGGAATCGAGGTTCCGCTAGTCTCCCCTCCCCCAAACTTGGAGGAATCAGCAAGCCGAAAAGGACTTTCGAATGAAGTATGCAAGGGTGGTGCGGGAGGAAAACGAACAGAATCACTTTCCTGGCGAATCCGCTGAACTAAAAACTTACGGGGAATCGCAATCCTTCGAACAACTTTTGGGGGATACTTATTCTTCACAATCGGATTGGCAAATGGAACGTCAGGCCTACCCGATTCCGTCAAATCAGTCTCAACAACCTTCTCCGATGAAAATTCAGCAAAACCAATATCCTTAGTTTGACGTATGTTACCATCGAGCGTCTCTTGCTGTTCCGCTACAAGTTTTTCTGATGTCGACTGCGCATCTACGACATCGCGTGCAGCTCGCAGAATAGCTCTTGGATATAAATCTCCATCATTTAAGTCGAGCTTTTGACGGAGGTCCTTTACGCCACCAGCGTGGCGAATTCTCAAGAGCGCTGAGACATCCCTCTCCTCAAGGGGCTGCAATCGAATTACCGAATCTTCAAAACGATCCTGCATACCAAGTGGAATCCTACGAGAAAAAGTAGATTCCCAAACATCATCATTCACTGAAAAAATCACCTTAATGCGAGGCGCTGCCTGCCTAAGACCGATAAGCGTATTTGCGACCCGAAGGGCCGCTTCACTATCGCAAAACAAACCATCTATCTCATCTACAACCAAAACAATATTCTCGGTTATTGTCATTAATTTCAAAAAAGAAGTAAGCGCTCCATGACAGCTGATTCCATCCTTTAATTGACCTCCTTCTCTACCAATCTCATTCAGAAACCTCTGGTTCCTATTCCTCTCCTCAACGGGCGCCATAGCGAACTCTGACAAGGCAGAAAACCATTGTGACAGGTCACTTGTCACCCCCCCACACTTTTGTCCAATGACCGATACAAACCGGGGCGAGAGAGCAAGAAATTGATTCCGGACCCACTGTGCAACAGCCGCTGAGTCCTTATGAAAATCAAAAACTTGCTCTGGACTTTCACGAAGACTTCGCAGCGACTCTGTTCGATTTGGGCTCGGAACCTCGCCTGATTCCACCAGCGGGATCAAGGCATTTGCCAAAATACGGCGCACACTAAAATCTAATTTGGTAAGATTTCTTTTACCCGGCAGCACAGAAGCAAACTGATCAAAAAGCCGCACCAGAATATCTTTCTCATTGATTCTCGAATCGGCTGAAAGATCAATCGGGACCATCACACAAACACCCTGCATTTCTTCTCGCAATCGGGAAAGAAGCATAGTTTTCCCATAGCCTGCCCGGGGAGCACGAAGAGAAACCAGAACACCCTCCTCGCCACTTATTAGCCCTTTCAATTGGTCAAACTTGTCCCCATGCAAATCTTTGACAAGCGGGCTTATCGGACCCTCGAACGATTCAAAGTTAGAAGTGAAAGGATTATTCATCTCAGCACGCAGTATTAACTGCCAGAGGCAAATCCAAGAAGAAAAAACTAACCTATTCGACGTTAAGTGGTTTTAAAACATCTGGATCTAAGGGGGCTTTTTCTTCGAGGGGGTTGAGAAGATTTTCCCAGATCTTATCCTTTGATCCGTTAACTGGATCGTCGACCTGAAGGGTCTTAGAATCCACACCAATCACCTGAAGAAAGGTATCGGTGGGCCGGTCAACTGTGCCACCGACGTCAAAGCTAAAAGTAACGAGCCCGGTTGTATCCGAACCTACTAGATGAGGGCTGGACTTGAAGCGTTCCTGACTAGAAAGATAGAAACGATTTATGGAAATTTTAAAACGCCCTCCAATTCTCCCATCATTTGCGATAAGCAAACTACCACTTAAGGACACCTTTTGTTTCTCAGCACATTGAAAATTCTCCAATGCTACACCTTCCGGTTTCACTCTCACCGTTCCAGTGATCTGCGAACTATTAATACCCTCGTGGAATTCCAGAAGATCCAAATTATGATTTGGGAATAAGGAATGGAGGTTCACCAAAAATGGCAGTCGCTTTATTTTAGCGGTGCTTGCTTCTAATTTAATTTCGACTTCATCAAAGTAATCGTTCCCAACCGTAAACTGAACCTTCCCAGATGATGAGACAACCGAACCACTAAAAAAGCGCGCTAGCCGCTTCCCTATCAAAGCTTCCATCGGGAATTGATTTGTTGAAATTTCAAGTTCCGATTCCTCCCCCGGTTCCATCAAGACCTCTCCACTCAATTTTAGTTCAGATGCCAGAGAAACCCCACTTTTGGGAGGATGCTTAAGCGACAAAGCATTTAAGCTCAAGACACCGTCTTTGAAACGCATCACCCCTTTGGAAACCGGAAAATCCTCCCAGCCGTCAGCTCGAAAATTTCCTTCATCAAGAGTCACCTGGTAACCACCATCTCCAGCATAGGAAAAAATAGCATCTATCTCCCTAAAACCAATCGGAGCATCTGATCCAAAAAAAACATCGAGCGAATTACAGTAGTATTCGTCAAAATCGAATGGGAAATCCTCTTCATCCAGAGGATCACTACCATCTCCGGCAGCCGAAGGCATAGCGAGCCTCAACTGCCCCTTACTCGCCCCTATTTGCAGCCCACTAGGACGGACTCCCAAATAATTCAAGAATCGGACATGCCCTTCGATATTATTTAAGGACAAATTCCGAACAAATTTGCTCTGATCCCATGTAAAATCGGCTTCCTTCATGGAGACAGAAAACGGCATCCGCTTCAATCCCCTGAATTCAACCTCAGCGCCACTCCACTCGGAAGCTCTTTGTGCAAGTTGGTCACGATGACCTTTACTATTTTGCATCAAGATCAAAAACAAAACGGTGAGGAATAAAACTAGGATAAGAGAAGCCCCAATAACAACCTTCACGAGGAGTCGCTTCTTCTCACGCTCGGGGTGATTCTCGCTTGTTTGCTCCGAGCGACGTCTCCGACGCTTCACTTTCCTAGCAATCGTGCCATCAGAGCGCGTCACCACTTCACCTTTAGCTTCCTTTGCACGCTCCTTATCGCGAAGCGCCTTCATCATTTCATCGAGCGAGTACTGCTCTTTCTCTGGACCCAGTGGATCAGAATCTAACTTATTCTCTCCTTGGCTAGAACGAGGGGGGATGTTCGTGCTCATTAACGATCGCGGTAGGGTTTTCCTGCTGGATCGGTCAATTCGACGTTTACAAAGATGATCACAGCACGCTTCTCAACCGAAATCCCATTACTCTGAAAAATTCTTCCGACCAAGGGGAGTTCACCGAGAATCGGAATTTTGTCGTGAATTTCTTTTCTAATTTCTTTGATAAGTCCGCCCATGACCACGGTCTGCCCGTCTACGACTCGAACACTGGTGTTTCCGCGTGTTGTTCGGAAGAGCGGCTTGAGAATCGCATTCGCAGTGATCTCACCGAAAACGCTTCGGGTCGCCACCGTTTGATTTACAAAGTCAATGCTTGCGGTGTTACTTGAGCCAACGATGGGAGTCCCGTAATTGACGAAACCTTCGAAGTCAGTAACCACCGGATTCACCGAAACTTCGATAATCTTACGGTCTGGGCCAACCTGTGGAAGAACCTCAAGGGTAACTCCCAGATTTCGAGTCGTGAAATTTGTTGGCGTGGCAGGAGTTACGATCCCTCCTCCACCCGCAACTTGATTTGGAATCTGAGGAGGCTCAAAGTCTTCGGGATAGGGAAATTCTATCACGGACTGAACGATCGCGTTCTGACCAGATCGAGTCACAACTTCCGGACGAACCATAACATCGGCACCCTTCTTTTGGGAAAGCCCCCTCATTAAAATTTCGTGAGCGGAATTATCGATAATTCCTCGTAGGCTAATAATCCCAGACCCCCTCGTCCCTGAGCTATCCGGGGTGGACGGCAAACGAATATCCGCGCTTCCTCCGCCGGAACCGTCACTTGATAATACACCTGAGGCAGTCGGTGGCGACACTCTCTTCAGTAAAGCATCCAAACCTTCAGTAGTTCCAGCAAGCTGACCGCTCCGATTTCCTGAGGTCACTGGACGCCCCCCAATCATGTCAGCAATTGGAGAGCCCGTTCCCGTCGTTCCTCCCGAAAGAATACCATTGGCTCCAACATTAAATTCGCCAAGCATCGTATCAAAATCAAGTTCATCGAGTTGATCTTGACCGATGTCTACAATTGTCGTCCGCACCGTCACGATCAAGGGCTCGTTTTTTGCGAGGTCAGCAACGATCGCCTCGATAAGCTGCATGTTCGCCACCGTATTCCGGACAATTAACATGTTAGTATTCGAATTGTAGGCAGCGCTAGACCCGTCCGGGAAACTCACCCCAAAATCCTGGAGTTTTTCTTTTGCTGAAAGCTTCTTTGCAATCAGCCCCCCTTCTTGATCATTGGCGGCAAAGGGGTCCTTATTCTCTTCGGCCTTACCGACCGCTCCACTTGTCAAAAAATCAGGTGAAACTCGAAATTCCCGGCGAACCAAAGTAGGGTCCGAGAATCCTGCGGCATTAATCACCACCGCAAAATCATCCACCCGGAAAGTTGTGCCGGAAGCTTCGTTAACTAACTTCAAAACTTCTGCCAAGGAGACATTACGAAGGGTCAGATTGATCCGCGAAGCACGAATTTTTTGAACCTCCGGCATGGACTCGTCTCCCAACTGGACCAGAAAAGGCACTCCTTTTTGAGCTTCGTCCAATGTCATCTTGTCCGCTTGCACGGAAACAGCTCTCAAAAAATCGACAGCCTCATCGAGGGTTGCTCCGCTCAGGCGAACCTCAGGAACATTGATACTGTTCAACTTGGCTTGGATATTGGCCCTCTGGTCAATCGCTCCAAAATCATCACCCCCGACAATGGGAGCCCCGGACTGGGAGGCAATCTTCTGCTCCCAACTCGCGCCCACCTTTTTTAACATCTCTGCCCGTGCCTGATCTCGGGCTGCCTCCGCGTAACCTGACTTCGCAGCGATCACCATCTCTTTTCCCCGACGAGCAGCCTTGTTGTATCGGTCGATGCGTAGAATGTCTTCATAAGTCATGTAGGCTCGATCAAACTGCCCTAAATTATAATAGCTCTGCCCCTCTTCGAGAAGACTTTGAACTCTCGATACATTTTCACTATGATCGGTAGTTAAGCCTGACTCATAGCGAATCGGATCATCCATCTTAGCCAAAAACGACTTAAGTTGGGGATTGTCTGGGTCAACGGTGAGGGCATCTTTGACCAAGGCCCGTGCATTCTTCACCCCGCCCTTCTTCATCAAATCCTGTGCTTGCACCAAGGAAGCCTGTGAAAATCGCTGAATGGCAGTCGTTCGCATGCCAACGATCGACTTGGCCTCTTTCGGAAGCTTCGAGAGGGCCTCGGCATACTTTTCAATCGCCAATTTATAGTCATTTTCAAGATACGCATTATCGCCCTCCTCTAGAAGTGAGCCAGCATCACGAGCATCAGCGGATCGGGCTGCGGCCTCGTTTAAAAGAACCGAATTTTGCGCAAGAGCAGGAGCTCCGCAGACTAGAAGCCCGAACAGGAGACTGCGCTGAAGTTTGAGTCGAAGGTTACTCATATCGTAGGATTCATATTTATAGGGCCGATTGGCAGCCCCGATAAGCCGAAAATCCGGAAATATTTGCCAAATCCGCACAATTTTCGTCTCTCCACCTCCTCTCAGTAGATTTCCTCGACCTAGTTGGTTCAAAAAACCCTGAAAACCTGCTGCTAGCTCCCTGATCTCGTTTCCTCTGCGGTTGACAAAATAACATGTCTACTTCCCTTGTGATTTTAATCGTCAGAGTATCAACTGCAAAAATAAAGAAATAAGAACAATCAAAATTAGCGATTCTCACCTCTCTGGCTTCTTACAAAAATCAGTGCTGCAAGATCGGCATTCAAAACGCCGAGATCGGCCAATCAGCTGGGATGACCACTTGGGGCGACTGGCGCAAGTTACCTTGCCTATGAAAAGCTCAGAGGCATATCCTTGATGGAGAGGATAAACCTCCAGAAAATTGTGATTGGTAGCCCTTTGCCCATCCTGCTAATCCCATTCCCTCAAGAAAGACACTTAACTTCTTTCCCGTAAAACAAGAGCCATCCAAACGAATTTGCAAGGCCTCTCTAATTTGGAAAAGCTGCCTCTCTCCTCAATTTTAGCTCAATGTTAAAGTATCTCCTCATTCTCATCCTTGTGGCTACTGCAACTGCAGGCCCCATAGGCTTCAACAGTCATATCCGCCCCCTCCTATCAGACCATTGCTTTAGCTGCCATGGCTTCGACTCAAACTCACGAGAAGCAAATCTAAGACTCGACACATCTGAAGGAGCATTTGCTAAGCGAAAATCGGGATCGGCTATTCTTCCCGGCGATCCTGAGGGCTCACTCATCTGGAAGCGCATCACTTCCGATGATCCAGATGACATCATGCCTCCGCCCGATCACCTATTGAGACTGGACGCTGAAGAGAAAAAACTAATTTATCACTGGATTAAAGAAGGAGCAAAGTACGAAGAGCACTGGACTTTCATACCCATAAAAAAACCAGATCTTCCAAACCTTTCCGCACACCCCCTCGATTCCTTGGTAAGGCAAAAACTGAAAACCCTCGAACTGGACCTTTCCCCACGTGCTTCCAAAGAAACCCTAGTTCGGCGACTTTCATTTGATCTCCGCGGACTGCCTCCCACCCCCGAAGAGGTTTCGACTTTTATGGAGGACAAATCCCCTGGTTCTTGGGAACAACTTATTGATAAATATCTCGCCGACCCGGCATTCGGAGAACGTTTTGCTTGGCCGTGGCTAGATGCGGCCCGCTACGCCGACTCAAACGGTTTCCAAGGTGACCGCGAGCGCACAATGTGGCCATGGCGAGATTGGGTTATCGATGCAATCAATCGTAACCTTCCCTACGATGACTTCACCATCTGGCAAATTGCCGGCGACCTCCTTCCTAAGGCCACCTTGGAACAAAGGCTTGCGACCGGTTTCCTAAGAAATCACGCCATTAACGGCGAAGGCGGTTCAATTCCTGAGGAAAATCGCGTCAACTACGTCTTCGATATGACGGAAACCGTCGGCACTGTCTGGATGGGTCTCACCTTTAATTGCTGCCGATGTCACGATCATAAATATGACCCACTTACCCAAAAAGAATACTATTCGCTCACAGCATTCTTTAATCAAACCCCGGTCAATGGCAGTGGCGGAGATCCGCAGACCAAACCTGTTCTCGAAGTCCCCAGTCAACAACAAATCGATAAAGAAAAATCGCTTCAGAGTGAGATCACCAAAATCCAGATAAAGCAAAAGGCCCTAGCCGCTAAACTTGCTCCCCAACAAAAATCGTGGGAAGAAGCCCAACGTCAAAAAAACTCGCAATGGACAAGCCTCAGAGCGAGTTCCATCACAGCGAGCGACCAGGGATTAAAGTTCGAACACCTCCCAGACCAATCGATTCTGAGCTCCGGGAGCAACCCCAAAAAAGCGACCTTGCAATTCACGGCACCACTTCCAATTGGAAAAATCTCTGCGCTTCGATTGGATGCTCTTCGCCATCCCTCGATGGCCAAAGGCGGCATTGCTCGCTCTGATAGTGGTAACTTCGTCATGACTGGATTTGAAGCTCACCTCATTCGCAAAGGTAACCCGATTCAGCTCCTTGATCTTGAACGACCCATCGCAACTTTTGAGCAGGGTTCCTACAAAATCACTAACGCCCTAAAGGCCGGAAATACGACGGGGTGGGCCATCTTCAATGGAACTTCAATTGATCGTGATCACGCAGCTTTATTCCATCTCAGTCAACCACTGACAGCCCAAGAAGGAGATCAACTCAAAATAGTTCTCCGCCACGATTCCCAGCATGACCAACATTATATTGGTCGTTTTAAAATTTCTGTGACGGACACCGCAAGCCCTTCACTCGAGAAAGATGACCAAAGTATTATACAACTACTCATAATAGCACCTAGCGAACGTAGTCAGGAGCAGGATCAAAGACTCACCACGGCATTCCTTGCAACTCGCAGTGCCTACCAAAATCTATCCACTGACATCACCTCCCTAGAAGCCCAAATTAGCACCATTAGGAAAGGAGCTCCACGCGTTATGGTAATGGAAGATCGTAAGGATCGGAGAAAAACCCACATTCTGGCAGTTGGCTCTTATCAAGCGCAGGGAAAAGAGGTTGAAGCAAGGACTCCTGAGCTACTGCCCCCACTACCGGAAAAAGAAAGTCACGATCGCCTCGACCTGGCCCGTTGGTTGGTTTCGCCAGATCACCCCCTTACCTCAAGAGTCACAGTTAACCGGATCTGGCAGGAACTTTTTGGTATCGGCCTCATTCAATCGCCAGAAGATCTTGGTGTGCAATCAGAGATTCCGATTCACCCCAAACTCCTCGACTGGTTATCCGCCGATTTCATCCAATCTGGTTGGGATTTCAAAAAGCTAATTAAAACTATTGTGACCAGCGAAGTCTACCAACAATCCTCGAAGGTCGATTCCCTTGCTCTTGAACGAGACCCCGAAAACAGGCTCCTTGCGCGGGCTCCCCGCTACCGCCTCCCTTCTTGGATGATACGGGATCAGGCTCTCGCTCTTTCCGGACGGCTTATCCGACAGCTCGGAGGAACCCCAGTTAAGCCCTGGCAACCACAGGGTCTTTGGTCTGAGGTGACCTTTGGTAAAAAGAAATATACTCCGGATACCGGCGACAATTTGAGAAGACGCACCCTTTACACCTTCTGGCGCCGAATCTCAGCACCACCCATGATTTTCGACAATGCTAAGCGCGAGAGCTGTGAAGTCGGCACCTACAATACAAACTCTCCCCTTCACGCCTTGGCAACTTTGAATGACCCACTTTATCTCGAAGCGGCGCGTGGAATTGCCTACCGGGCTCACGAAATCGGCCCAGACTCTATCCTTAAAACCGCTTTTAAATTAATCTTCGCTCGTGACCCGAGCAAAGAAGAACTCATAATTGTCAAGCGCATGCATGAAGCGTCTCGCACTCATTACAAACAAAATCCCACTGAAGCAACCGCACTACTTTCGATCGGAGAGCTTGCTATCACAGATCAAATGAAACCTCTTGAACAAGCCTCGCTCACCTCAACCATTCTCTCGCTTCTTAACACGGATGAAGCTCTCACCAAGGAATAGCCATGAATCCGATTTTTGAATCTCAAATCCTCTCGAATCGTCGTCACTTCTTCGGAAAAGCTGCAACAGGTCTGGGCATCCCAGCTCTCATTCACCTCCTAAATAATAACGCCTCGGCCTCAGAAGACCGCATCCTTAAGGCGGCCCAAGCAATTGCACCAAAGGCGAAGCGCGTGGTTTATCTTTTCCAAAATGGGGCACCAAGTCATCTAGAGCTGTTTGATCACAAACCCAAACTCGCTAAACTCCACGGTGAAAAAGTTCCTGAATCCTATATGAAAGGAAAACGCTTTTCGACCATGTCCGCCGCCGCGGACAAGCGTCGATTATTGGCGCCTGTCGAACCTTTTAAAAAGCACGGTGAATCCGGCGCCACGGTCAGCGCATTTATGCCTCACACCGCCAAAATCGCCGATGATCTTTGCTTCATCAAGAGCATGCATACTCAGCAGGTAAACCATGCACCGGCGATCAACTTTTTCCTCTCCGGATTTCAACTCCCCTCACGGCCTACCCTAGGATCATGGCTTTCTTATGGTCTGGGATCGATGAACGAAAACCTTCCAACCTTTGTGGTTATGACCTCGGTATCCAAAGGGACGAGCTGTGGCCAAATATTCTACGACTCGTATTGGTCTTCCGGGTTTCTCCCCTCGCGCCACCAGGGCGTAAAGCTCCGCGCTGGAGGCAGCCCTGTTCTCTACCTTAATAATCCGACTGGAATTAGCCCTCAACTTCGACGCCAAATGCTCGATGGAATCGCAGATTTGAATCAGCGTAAATATGACACTGTCGGTGATCCCGAGATTCAAACTCGTATCTCCCAGTATGAAATGGCTTATCGCATGCAAACAAGCGTCCCGGAATTAGCCGATATTTCCGGTGAGTCAAAATCGACACTCGATCTCTACGGTCCCCAAGTTCACGAGCCTGGGAGTTTTGCACGTAATTGCCTGCTAACCCGGCGACTCCTCGAACGAGGGACCCGCTATGTTCAATTAATGCACGCTGGTTGGGACCAGCATAATTCTCTAACCACCGAACTCTACAATCAGTGCCGTGACACAGATCAACCCTCTGCAGCTCTCGTTCAAGATTTGAAGCGACGAGGGCTTCTCGACGAAACTCTCGTAATTTGGGGAGGCGAATTCGGCCGTACGCCCTTCCTTCAGGGAAATTTTGACAACCGTTCTCGGTGGGGCCGAGATCATCACCCCTATGCCTTTACCATTTGGATGGCTGGTGGTGGAGTGAAGCCCGGGATTACCTATGGAGAATCAGATGATATCGGGTTCAACGTTGCCAACAACCCTGTTCACGTTCACGATTTTCAGGCGACCCTACTCCACCTCCTCGGAATCAATCACGAAAAGCTAACTTATCGATTTCAGGGGCGTCACTATCGACTTACAGATGTTGAAGGGCATGTCATAAAGCCAATCCTAGCCTAAGCTGAATAAAAAAAGAGCCATGGGCAGCACCCTGGCTCTCTTGAGATGTCGAGTAGACTCGCGGCTTACTTCTCCGCCTGAACGGGCACTTCAGTCGTCTGCTCAGAGGGAGCAGCTTCCTTGGCAGCCGGAGCATCTTGTCCCACAGGAATGTCCTTGAAACTAGGAAGCCGACGAAGTGAAGGAAGCGGGGCTTCACCAGAACAGCAACCGCAGGAGCTAAGACCAAGAGAAGCAACTGCAAATGAAGCAAATGCAAAAAATTTAACAAATTTCATATTTTTAGAATGGGAAATGAAGTTTTGAGCCGACCACCCCAAAAAGGGATTAACATCGGCTCAAACCTTTCTTTTGGCTGACGAGATTACTTATCAGGGATAACGATAGGAGTAGGAGCTGCTGGTGCTTCTGCTGGGAGAACACTGCAAGAAGTGAGGGAGAAGCCAGCAAGAGCTGCGATCAGGCCGAGGATAGTAGCAATTTTCATTGTTTTTTCTTTTTGTTATTGGGTTCTTTGCGCGGAAAAAATCTAGAATTTTCCTGGAATCAGGTCCGGCTACTGAGTTGCAGCTACCGCTCCGAGTTGGTCGAAGGATAATAACCTCACTAAGGCATGCAAGTAGTTAAGTGATCTTTTCTAACCTTTTTCGGGGAGACTCCTCTAAAATCACAACTAAAACTGGGATTGCATCACTCAAAAACCTCGATAACTTCTCGGCTCTTTCATGAATAAAAAGCCTCATGTAGCAATCGTCGGTGCGACCGGCGCAGTCGGCCGGGAAATGCTCAACTGCCTTGAAGAGCGTAACTTTCCCCTATCTAAAATCACCTTGCTTGCCTCAGCTCGCTCTGCAGGCAAACCTCTGGAGTTTCGAGAAAAGGAGCTCACGGTGGAAGAATTAACGCCGGAATCGTTCCACGGAATCGACATCGCTCTTTTTTCAGCTGGCGGTAGTATTTCAAAAGAATTTGCCCCCATTGCAGCAAATACTGGATGTATCGTGATCGACAACTCATCAGCCTTTAGGATGGATCCTGACGTCCCCCTAATCCTGCCCGAGATCAACGGGAAAGAAGCTCTTAATCCCCCCCGCAATATCATCGCAAACCCGAATTGCTCTACCATCATCACTTTAATGGGACTTGCCCCCCTGCATCAGGCCTTTGGTTTGAAGGGAATCATTGCCTCAACCTATCAAGCAGTCTCGGGAAGCGGCGCTCAGGGGATCATCGAATTGGAAGAGCAAATTAAGGCTCTCGTCGCTGGCAAGCCCGTGAAAACAAGTGTTTACCCTCACCAAATTGCACACAACGTAATACCACACGTCGATGTCTTCCAAGAAACTGGCTACACCAAAGAGGAGCAAAAAATGCTCCATGAAAGCCGAAAGATTCTTGCGATCCCTAAACTCAAAGTCACCTGCACTTGTGTTCGGGTTCCTGTCATCCGCTCTCACTCCATATCCATTACGGCCATTTTTGAAAAAGATCCTTCGGTTGAAGATGCCCGAAGAAGCTTTGAAGGAAGGCGAGGGATCCGATTAGTAGACGACCCCCAACAGGCCGTCTACCCCGTCCCACTGGGGACAACGGGTAATGACGACTGCGAAGTTGGACGGATCAGGAAGGATCAAGTCCTGCCAAATGCCCTCGCCCTCTGGGTCGTTGGCGATCAGATTAAAAAAGGGGCCGCTCTGAACGCGGTTCAAATTGCCGAAATTTTATAATGATTTTTTGGGATTCGGATCTAACATAAAACAAGTGGTGTTTCACACCAACTTTGGGTTCCTTCCCCATACCAACTGTTAAACGAACGCATCATGGCCGAAGACGAATCGAATCCCACCGAATTTGTGGCACCAACGCTAGAGGAGCTTGGGCCCCTTTTCCCGGCCTATGAGCTGGAGGCTTTTATCGCACAAGGTGGAATGGGGGCCGTTTATAAGGCGCGCCAAAAATCTTTAGATCGGTCGGTTGCTATTAAGATCCTCCCGCGCGAGTTCGGTGACGACCCACAGTTTAGATCATCCTTTGAAGCAGAGGCCAAAGCTATGGCCCGGCTGAATCATCCAAATCTCATCTCCGTTTACGATTTCGGTGATATCGATGGGATGCTCTACATCGTGATGGAATTCGTTCACGGGAAGGCTCTCTACTACTCAGCCCACAACAGGGCAATCGACCCTGCTGTTGCTCTTGAAATGGTCTCCACCATTTCCCGTGGCCTGGCCCATGCACATCAAGGCGGGATTATTCACCGTGACATAAAACCTGCTAACATTCTTCTGGATGCGGACGCCAAACCTAAGATTGGCGACTTTGGACTGGCCCACCCCGTTGGAAGGGGAGAAGGCGAGGGCCTCGTATTCGGCACTCCGGGTTACACCGCTCCAGAGATTTTTCAGAATGGAATAGAGGTCGACCAACGCTCTGATATCTTCTCTGTAGGAGCATTACTGTATGAACTACTCTGTGGACGTCATCCCGAAGCAGATAGCCACAGCATGACAACTGGGATAGATCCTCGGATTGACAACATTCTCAAGAAAGCAACCAACGCGAATCCTACCCTCCGTTATTCGGACGTTGGCGACCTTGCAGACGACCTCGACAACCTCATTCCAAAGCTTGGGGGACCTCAATTCGCAACTACGCCAGCCGCTTCCCCAACCCTGAACTCTGGCAGCAACGTTGTTCTAAGTAGTAGCAAAGGGAAATCCGGAATCGCCTCTTTTGTCGTTATTTTTCTTCTCCTTCTAGGTGGTGGAGCTGTTGCATTTTATGTTTTTGGAAATGGGGACGAAACGACTCAGTCCAGCATCCCTAAAGAGAGGGCCGAGTTGAAGCCAGCACCCAAACCAAAGGATCGTCCAGAAAAGAAGCAACTCGGAAACGGTGGAGAAATGGCTGACAAAGAAAAGCCAGCCAAGCCCAAACCAAAAGTTGTGGTCCCTCCGAAAGCTGCGGAGACCCCCTTGGAGTCCTTAGACCGGCTCTCCCAGCTTCTTGTCGACGGTTTGCGAGATGAATTCCCAATCGGCACCATCAAGCGCGAGAAGTCGGCCTATTTCCTCCTAAAACAAAATATGACTTGGGACGAGGCTAACAACTTTGCCAACCGTCATGGTGCTCATCTCACCCTCCTCCCTACCTCTGCTGATCTTGCTTGGTTCCACGAAAATTTCGAAAGCACCAGCCCCGTCTGGACGGGAGCCTCTGATTCAGGGTTCGAGGGGAAATGGTTCTGGAGCGACGGCTCAGCCGTCGATGCGAAAGTCTGGGTAGACAAATCTCCCGACAACCGAATCACCAACAATCCAAATGGTGAAGACTTTGGAGCGATCTCGTCTAGCGCTCCAAATTTGGAGGATCACCACAGACTCCAAAAATTCCCTGCCCTTCTGGAATGGTACCTTGATGGAAGCACATCCGCTTCGCTTACCTCTCAACTTGCTCGCACTGGAGAGGCATTGAAAAACAAGCGCACCCCGATCTTCCCTTCCGGGACTTATAACATCGGTGGTTCAAGATTCCTTCTCGTGAAAGACGCCGTTAGCTGGGAACAAGGTTCACTTATCGCCTCAAACGCCGGGGGACACCTCGCGGTTCCTTCCAACGAAAAGGAGGCATCTTTCATGGCGCTCAGCCTTAAGGCCGCCCTCGACGATCCTGGAAGTTGTTGGATCGGAGGAAAACGCGACGAAAACCTTCCCGAAATTTGGAGGTTTGTAACCGGCGAAGCCTTCACATTCATCACCTGGCTTGAAGACCAACCCGATAACTCTGGGAAGGACGAAAACTACCTCGTCATTAAGAAAAAAGGAACTTCTTTGGGCGCCAATGATGAAGACAAGAATGGAACCAACACCAACCATTTTCTTATTGAATGGTCAGTTCCGGCACTTCGCAACATGCCCAGAGCATCTGTAAGTGGAAAAGGAGAAGATGACCTTCTCGCCGCACTTGAAAAAATCCGTGATAAGATCCGATATCGTCATGGCCGAGACTACGATAGGTTTCGTAAGAAATACGACGGAGTCGTAGAAGGTTTTCTCAAAGACTTAATAAGCTCCATTAAATCTTATCCCCTTGGTGAAGATATTAAGGAGGACTTAATCGAACAATACGAAGGGTATCTGGAAAGAAAAGAGCTCCCCGATAGCCTAGCTGATGCATACCCCGGGCGCCTGAAGCGAAAGCTCAAGGAAGCCAAAGAGGAAGCCAAAGCTCTTGAGGAAGAATACGAGGACCAATTTGATGAAGCCATGCAGGATTATTTGGATCTCCTCACCAAGACTGCCAACTCCGTCCTGAAAAAGGGAGAAGTCGCTAAAGGGAAGATTTTCATCCTCGAAAACAAAGTCACGACTGACAACGAGGACCGCTTTGAGAAGATCATGGATGAGGAAAAAGTCCCTCTTCCGGTTGAACCTACAGAGGAAGACGATAACGAATAAATTCCTCCCCCTGCTTGCGCCCCTCTTCTCCCACGCTAACTTTCCGCGTGCCAAAAAAAGCTGACCTTAATTCCGCAGAAAGCGCCATTAAAATTCGTGGCGCTCGTCAGCATAATTTAAAGAATCTCGATCTTGAGATTCCAATCGGAAAGCTCACGGTCATCACCGGACCGTCAGGTTCCGGCAAATCATCTCTAGCCTTCCACACTCTCTACGCCGAAGGTCAGCGACGCTATGTCGAAACTTTCTCGCCTTATGTTCGCCAGTTTTTTGACCGAATGGACAAGCCGGAAGTTGACCGCATTGATGGCATTCCTCCCGCTATCGCAATCGAACAGAAAAATACGATTCGCACGACCCGATCTACTGTTGGGACCCTCACAGAGATCAACGACTATCTCAAACTGCTCTACCCAAGACTTGCCAAAGGATTCCATCCCGAAACAGGAGAGGAAGTACGCCCCGACAACCCCAAATCGATTCTCGAATGGGTCACCTCAAATCAACAAGACGAGAACATTCTCGTCCTTTTCCCCATCCCCGTCCCATCGGATACCACACCCGATGATCTCTTTCCTTTCCTAAACTCGCAGGGCTATCTCCGTATTTTTCTTGGTCATAAAGTCATCCGGACCGATTCCGCTCCCTCACTCAAAAAACTCCCGCGGGAGGTATTGATAATTCAAGACAGACTCAAGGTCACGACTCGCAACAAATCCCGACTGACCGAATCCTTCGAGCAGGCCCTCGCCCTGGGTAAGGGAGCCGCCGCGATCTCAAGCGCTAAAGGTACCATAAAAACCTTCACCACTAGCTGGGCTCCTCTAGTCAAGCCCACCTCCTCACTCTTCTCTTTTAACTCGCCTCTCGGTGCCTGCAACAACTGTCGTGGCTTTGGAAAAGTCATCGGCATCGATCTCGATAAAGCAATTCCAAACCATCTTATTTCGCTGCGCAAAGGGGCCATCAAACCATTTCAAGGTGAACGGGGCGAAGATTGCCAGCGCGACCTCCTCAAAAACTGTAAAGAGGCCGGAATCAATCCAAACCTACGGTGGAACGAGCTCGATTCAGAACAACAGCGTTGGGTCAAATATGGTGAACGTAGTAACAAATCACCCCTCTCATCTCTTGAGCAATCCGAGGCACTTTGGCAAGAAAATCGGTGGTATGGGATTCAGGGCTTCTTCGACTGGTTAGAAACAAAAGCATACAAGATGCACGTCCGTGTCTTCCTTTCTCGATATCGATCCTACACCGAATGTCCCGATTGCCAAGGAACCCGACTTCAACCCGATGCCCTTCACTTTAAGATTCTTGGAAAAACCCTTCCTGAGCTCTGGCACATCCCGCTCGACCAACTCCTCTTTTTCTTTGAAGGGATTGCCACTTCACATGCACCTCTCGACAAAACAACTGGTTTGGTCTTACACGAGATCACCTCACGTCTGAATTACCTTTGCGAGGTTGGTCTCGGATATCTTTCCCTCGATCGCCAAGCGAGAACCCTTTCAGGAGGTGAAATCGCCNGCGTCAACCTCACCACCTGTCTAGGGTCAGCACTTACCCAAACCCTCTTCGTTCTCGATGAACCGACCGTCGGACTTCATCACCGTGACATCCATCGTCTGACCAGAGTCATGCACAACCTCCGTGACAAGGGCAATACTTTGGTCGTAGTTGAACATGACGAAGCTGTGATGCACCAAGCAGATCAACTCATCGACATGGGGCCTAAAGCGGGTGAACACGGAGGAGAAATCACTTATCAGGGACCAGCTAAAACTAATTCAAAAAAGAGGTCGCTCACCCTTCAGTATCTCTCCGGACAGCAATCAATTCCTATTCCCAGCAAATTAAGGAAGCCGCGGGCCCATCTTTCAATCAAAGAGGCCTCAGCAAATAATATTTTCAACCTGTCACTCGATCTTCCTCTCGGCGTATTCAGCTGTCTGACTGGAGTCTCAGGCTCGGGAAAATCCACCCTTGCTCACCCTATCATCTATAACAACCTCGCCCGACATTTTGGACTCTCCATCGATAATGAGCCTGCTCCAGCCAAAATCACAGGCATTGACGAACTCCGGGGCGTAGAACTTATCGATCAGTCCCCTCTTTCCCGCACCCCTCGTTCAACCCCCGCTGTTCTACTGGGTGCCTTCGAGAATATTCGCCAACTTCTCTCACTTACCTCTTCAGCGAGAGCAGACCACCTTACTCCTGGATATTTTTCCTTTAATTCTGGCCCTGGACGATGCCAACGCTGCTCCGGAAATGGTTTTGAGAAAGTCGAGATGCAGTTCCTTTCCGATCTTTACCTGACCTGCTCCGAATGTAACGGCACCCGCTTCACAAGGACCGCCGAATCTTATCGCTACCATGAAAAGTCCGTCGTCGATTTTCTTCGGTTAACCGCTTCAGAAGCCATGGCATTCCTGGAGGGAATTGAAGGCCTTACCAATAAAGAGAAACTCCTTCTTTCTAAGACACGTAAGGCGCTTCAGCCCTTGGTGGAAACCGGTCTCGGCTATCTCCGCCTCGGTCAACCTCTCAACACGCTCTCCGGCGGCGAGGCACAACGCCTAAAACTCTGCCGCCTTCTGACTTCCACTAGCGGTAGCGTCAACACCTTGCTCATCCTAGATGAGCCCACGACCGGACTTCATTTCAGCGACATCGAGAAACTTCTCACCGTCTTCCACCGCCTCGTCGACGTCGGCTACTCTCTCCTTGTCATCGAGCACCAACCCGACGTCATTAAGAATGCCGATCATGTCATCGAAATTGGACCAGAGGCCGGCCTCAACGGTGGCCAAATCGTTTTCGAAGGAAGCCCAAAGCAACTCGCAAAAAAGAAAACACACACTGGCCTCGCCATCTCAGTCCCTGTCAAACCAGAAAAAAAGCGGCCCTCAAATAATAGGTCTATTGCAAAACGTGAAATATCTATTCACGGTCTACGTCACCATAATCTCAAGAACATTGACGCTACAATTCCCCACAATGAATTTGTGGTCATTTCAGGGTTAAGTGGTTCTGGGAAATCCACTCTCGCCTTCGACGTCATCTTTGCTGAGGGCCAGCGCCGCTTTCTCGATTCCATGTCGCCTTACGCGAGGCAGTTCGCTAGCCAACTCGAAAAGCCTGACCTAGACCTAATCACAGGGCTTCCGCCAACCGTAGCGATCGAGCAACGAATCTCGCGTGGCGGCGGAAAATCAACAGTTGGTACAGTCACTGAAGCCTACCACTTCCTCCGTTTACTTTATGCAAAGCTTGGTATCCAGCATTGCCCTCAGTCCGGTGAACCTGTCATATCTCAGACACCCGAAGCCATCGGCGATCAGTTGGGCAAGCTACTAAAGAAGGAGAAATCACTCCGACTCCTTTCACCCGTTTTGAAAGCCCGTAAAGGCTTCCACAAGGAATACGCCCTCGCTGCTGAGAAGGCTGGCTTCGAAGAAATGCTCATTGATGGCGAACTCATCAATACTAAAGACTTCCAACCACTCGCTCGCCACAAGGCTCACGACATCGATTTCGTCGTTGCTCAAGTCACAAGTAAACAAGCCCTAAAAAGAACGTCTGAAGCACTCTCCATCGCCCTCCAATATGGAAAGGGCACCTTCAAGGTCCTCACCAAAAAGGGTCATCTTCAAACCTTCTCAACCGTAAGGGTATCACCTGTCACCGGAGAATCATTCGAGGAACTTGACCCACATCACTTTTCATTCAACTCACCGAGAGGTTGGTGCCAAACCTGCCGAGGCTATGGCCACATCACTAATAGCCGATTTGACGTAAAAGGGTTCAACTCTGAAGCAGAGGCAGAAATTCACGAGGAGAAACTTGCCGCGAAAGCTAACCCCGACGAGTTTCGTGCTTGTCCCGATTGCCATGGCGAGAGAATTCGGGAGAACTCACGTCATGTCTTCATCGAGGGCCAATCACTACCAGCCCTATCCTTACTTAATGTTCAAGAAGCTAGCAAAACGATTGCTGCCTTTAAATTTGAAGGTCGTGATCTTGCTATCTCACGTGACATTCTTCCTGAAATTATTCAGCGGCTTCAATTCCTCGACCACGTTGGACTAGGCTACCTTCAACTCGATCGATCCGCCACCACCCTATCCGGCGGCGAGTCTCAGCGTATCCGCCTTGCTGCTCAACTTGGATCCAATTTACAGGGAGTTCTCTACATTCTAGATGAACCAACCATCGGACTACATCCTCGTGACAATAATGCTCTCCTAGGAACTCTTCAAGCCCTCAAGAAAAAGGGAAACTCGCTTCTTCTTGTCGAGCACGATGAGGACACGATTAAGGCGGCAACCCATCTGATTGACCTTGGCCCTGGCGCAGGAGTTGAAGGCGGCGAAATCGTAGCCTCCCTGACAAGGACTGAGCTAAACCAAAAAAACGCTCTAGAAACACATTCACAATCACCGACGCTGCAGGCGATTAGGAATCCCCTCATTCACCCATCTCGAGGAAAGCGTAGAAAGATCCCCGCAATTCGTGCTCAAAAAAGTTGGCTGAAATTGAAGGGTTGTAACCTCAACAACCTAAAGGACGTCGACGTCCAAATTCCAATAGGGCGTCTCACCGTTTTAACCGGGGTTTCTGGATCCGGAAAATCGTCACTCATGCGAGGATGCTTGAGTATCGCTTGCGAAAAAAAAGTCAAAGAGACTCCATTCAAGTCCGCAACTGGCTTTGATGTTTTTAAATATCGCTACGAGGTAGATCAGTCTCCTATTGGCAAAACCTCACGTTCCTGTCCTGCTACTTATGTGAAGCTATTTGATCACATCCGTGCCCTCTTTGCACAGCTTCCCGAATCACGTATGCGCGGCTATACTGCTTCCCGGTTTTCGTTCAATAACAAGGAAGGACAGTGCCCTGAGTGCAAAGGTAATGGCCGTATAAAACTAGAAATGGATTTCCTTCCAACGACTTGGATTGATTGTGAAAGTTGCATGGGGGATCGCTATAATCCAGCCACCTTAGAAATTCGCTACAATGGTCTTACGATCGGCGATGTTCTAAACCTTAACATCAAAGCCGCAGCCGACTTCTTTTCTGCGCATCCGAAGCTTCAGAAACCACTTCAACTTCTATCCGAAACAGGGCTTGGTTACCTTACTCTCGGTCAACCTTCGCCCACCGTATCCGGGGGAGAAGCGCAACGCCTCAAACTTGTAACCCAGCTCACTAAAGGCCGCCCAAAGATCACTGATTTAGGGCCGATTAATACAAATCTCTATCTTATCGAAGAGCCTACAATCGGCCTTCACCAACAGGACGTTGCACGACTCACCGACGTGCTGCACCGGCTCGTCGATGAAGGCCATACCGTCGTTGTGATCGAGCACCACATGGACTTAGCTGC
>KB912145.1 GCA_000383735.1 Verrucomicrobia bacterium SCGC AAA164-M04 | reverse complement strand
CTCTGAAAAGGGAGTGGTTGAAAGGGGAGACACGCCACCGGTGGGGGTGCGGTTTTTTGGGTGGGTTGGTCTGTATATAATAGGGTGTTGAGAAAAAAATTGATCGGCCTCTATTGGGGGGAAGCCAAACATCAGAATGTGGGAATGTTTTTCAAGCGAATCCCTAAGGCTTCTCAGTGATTAGCTTTACTGGTCTGCCTGCGAAGGTGTCACCCCAACCCTTCGCGTCCGCTTCGCGGTAGATGGTTTGTAAAAAAACTCCGAAAGCGTCATTTGAAATTTTTGGAGCATCCCCAAGGAAGGTCACAGTAGTAAGGCTGGTGCAGCCATAAAAGGCGGAACTCCCGATGCTGGTGACACCGTCAGGAATGGTGATGTTCCTCAGGCTATTGCATAGATAGAAGGATCCCCCCCCAATGCTGGTGACGCTATTAGGAATAGTGATGCTCGTCAGGCCGAAGCAGTCTGCGAACGCAGAATCCCCGATACTGGTGACGCCATTGCCAATCGTGATGCTCGTCAGGCCGAAGCAGGCAGAGAAGGCGCCTCCCCCGATGCTGGTGACCGGTTTTCCTTCAATGTTCGCAGGTATAATTAGCTCTCCTGACGCGTCTTCGTCGCAGCGAGTGACCGTGACCGCATCACCTTTGATTTCATACTTTAAATTGGGGTTAACAGATACTGCTTCTGGTGGTTTAGTCTCAGTAGTAGCTTCTTTAGGAGAGCGTTCAGAGGGAGCCTCAGAAGCAGCTTCTTCAGGAGAATCTTTAGAGGGAGCCGTATTACTTTTTTCTCCATCACATCCGATGAGAAAAATAAAGGCCAAGAGAGTAATCAAATATTTCATAGGTGTGTGTGATGATGCCAAAGTGAAACGACGCGAGATATTACAATCTGAGTAGGTGTTTATAACGAAGTGAACACGGCTTACCTCTTCATGCGTGCTAGCGGCCGGCTTTGTGTCACATAGATTTACCGCACCACATAAGCACCATCCCCGAATCAGGAAAGGGGAGGGGTGAATCGAAGACAAGAGGAGATCTTCCGATCAAGGCTTCTCAGTGATTAGCTTTACTGGCCTGCCTGCGAACGTGTCACCCCAACCTTTAGCGTCAGCTTCGCGGTAGATGGTTGGGGAAGATTCTTTAAAAGCATTAGCTCCAATTTTGGGAGCATCCCCAAGGAAAGTTATAGCGGTCAGGCCGCTGCAGCCATAAAAGGCGGAACTCCCGATTTTGGTGACGCCATTACCAATCGTTATACTCGCCAGTTTGCTAGAGCCTGCGAAAGTAAAATTCCCGATGCTGGTGACGCCATCAGGAATCGTGATGTTGGTTAGGCTTGTGCACTCAGAGAAGGCCCGAAGCCCGATGTTGGTAACGCCATCAGGGATAGCGATACTCGTCAGGCTTGTGCCATAGAAGGCATAGTCGCCGATGCTGGTAACACTGTCAGGAATCGTGATACTGGTTAAGGCGGTGCATCCCTCAAAGCCCCAATCCCCGATGCTGGTGACGCCATTACCAATTTTGACACTCGTCAGGCTTGTGCATTCTTGGAAGGCGAAAGTCCAGATGCTGGTGACAGGCATCTCTTTAATGAAGGTAGGAATGATCAGATCGCCGGTGGCTGAAGTCTTACAATTGGTTATTCTGACCTCATCATCTATGATCTGATACTGTAAATTGGCAGCCTGTTTGGCCAACTTGGTTTGCGACTCCTGCCAGTCCGCAGCCCGATCGGCCAAGCTGGTCTGCCAATCTTTCAGGGCAGCCAAAAACTCTTCACTATTCGGGCGCTTCGAGGCCTTATTAATTGCCTCCAACTTTTTAAAATCTTTCAGGATTTCAACCGAGTCAGTGAGTTCCTTTTTGAGAAACTTCACCACCTTAGCCGCGAGTGTTTGCCATTCTTCTTCCTCACCTTGCTGAGGTGGAATCCAAGCTAGCCCAAATCGAGCAAAGGAAAGCTGACGGTTGAGTTCATATTCAAATTCCCGAGCCTGCGGCGAATCGAGTTGTTGTGTCGATTGGATCGTCTCGCGCAAGATTGGAAGCCAAAAACCAAACTGTCTAGGATCCATCGTTGTTCTTAGCGTTTGATAGATCTCTTGGTCCACGTAAGCCAATTGGGCAGGATCAAGAGGAGGAAGCCCCCCCCTGATAATGGCCATCGAGTCTCGAAGACCAGTATACTTCAAAGCTAGCTGTGCGAATCGCACCACCTTTTCTTCCTCATCGCTGAGGGAACCCTCTCCCTCTGACGATTGCTTCTCCAGTAATTCGCGCCCGCGGTTAATGAGCTGGGTAAATCCGTTCTCCTCGGGGTCGCTGTTATCCTTAAGATCTTCAAAACTCAAGCGGGTTCTTCGGTCCTCCGTCTCAATCCCGAAGGGCTTCAAAATCTCGGTATCATCCAGCAGGAAGATCGGCAGTTTATCAGCAAGGTCTGGCCGAAACATACAATCTAGCAGCCACGCTACTGGACCGATCTTATGGATCTTTCCTCCGGATTTGACCTTCATCGTAAGAGATTCGTGGAAAGACATCATCTCAGATCTAGCGTAGGTCCGGAGCGGCTTGATCTGACCATCCTCTTGAACCGTGATAGCCTCAGCGGTTGCGATAACCTGCTCATTCCAAGGACTGTAGGAACTGACCTCAGCGACATCGATCTCTGTCAATTTCATCTCTAGCTGTTGTTTCTCAAGAGAACCTTCAGAGGGAGCCTCAGTAGCAGCTTCTTCAATAGGATCCTCAGAGGGAGCTACGTTACTTTTTTCCCCATCACATCCGATGAGGAAACTAAAGGCTAAGAGCGAAATCAAATGCTTCATGCTTAGAAAAAATTACTAACCTGATTCTTTGCTAACAATTATAATCCTGACTGGCGTTTATAACCGAGAAGAGAGAACACTGCTTACCTCTTCATGCGCGCTAGAGGCCTGCTTTGTGTCACATAGATTTGTGAACCACCGATCCACAAAAGCAGCATCCCCGAATCAGGAAAGGGGAGGGGTGAATTGAAGACGAGAGGAGATCTTCCGATCAAGGCTTCTCAGTGATTAGCTTTACTGGTCTGCCTGCGAGCGTGTCACTCCAACCCTTCGCGTCAGCTTCGCGGTAGATGGTTGGTGAAGATTCTAAAAAAGTGTTATTTGCAATCTTAGGGACATCCCCAAGGAAGGTCACAGTAGTAAGGCTGCTGCAGCCAAGGAAGGCTAAACCCCCGATGCCCGTGACGCCATCAGGGATCGTGATGCTCGTCAGGCTAGTGCAGTTGGAGAAGGCAGTATCCCCGATGCTAGTGACGCTGTCTGGGATCGTGATACTCGTTAGGCTGCTGCAGCCCATGAAGGTAATACCCCCGATGTTGGTGACGCCATCAGGAATCGTGATGCTCGTCAGGCTGGTGCAGTTGTAGAAGGCTTGTTTCCCGATGCTGGTAACGCCATCAGGAATCGTGATGCTGGTCAGGCTGGCGCACTCCCAGAAGGCCTTCTCCCCGATGCTGTTGACGCTATCAGGAATCGTGATACTCGTCAGGCTGGTGCAGCCATTGAAGGCTCTCTCCCCGATGCTTGTGACGCCATTTCCAATCGTAACATTCGTCAGACTGGTGCAGTTCCAGAAGGTGTTTTCCCCGATGCTGTTGACGCTGTCAGGAATCGTGATGCTCGTGAGGTTAGTGAAAAGTAAGAAGGCTTCCTCCTCGATTTTGGTGACCGGTTTTCCTTCAATCATGGCAGGTATAATTAGCTCTCCTGATGCCTTTTTATCGCAGCCAGTGATAGTGACCGCATCACCTTCGATCACATACTTTAAATTGGGGTTTTCAACGGATACTGCCTCTGTTGGTTTGGTCTCAGAAGCAGCTTCTTCAATAGGACCCTCAGAGGGAGCTACGTTACTTTTTTCTCCATCACATCCGATGAGAAGACTAAAGGCTAAGAGCGAAATCAAATGCTTCATGCTTATAACAAATTACTAACCTGATCCTTTCCTAACAATTATAATCCTGACTGGATTTATAACGCTGAGAAGACAACACCGCCTACCCCTTCATGCGTGCTAGCGGCCGGCTTTGTGTCACATAGATTTGTGAACCGTCGAGTCCACATAAGCTCTATCCCCGAATCAGGAAAGGGGAGGGGTGAATCCCCTTCGCTGGATATTAGAAAAGGGAGTGGTTGAAAGGGGAGACACGCCACCGGTGTGGGGGCGGTTTTTTGGGTGGGTTGGTCTGTATATAATAGGGTGCTGAGAAAAAAATTGATCGGCCTCTTCTGCGGGGACTGCGAGGGCTGTTTTCTTACTTCTTTTAGAATTTTTATATACACCCACACACGAGCAGCGGCAGAACTACGGAAATAGCCTCCGCAGTCCCCGCACCTTTCGGGAGAAGAGTTGAGCCGGTCCAACTCTCGCTGTATCCCGTTTCTCTAACAAAAAATCGGGATTTACTCAGCCCTTAAGCAGCATCCCCGAATCATAAGCTATGGGGAAGGGCACGGCTCGTATTCGACTCGGTAGGTTGGAATTGGTGCTTGTGTTACAAAGTTCTCTTACTTTTGTAATGGGCAATTTGGTTGAGCGGATGGTGAGATACAAATAGTGAAGAACTTACTTTTGATTACGATCGCCATTCTTGCTGTAGGGTATGGGAAGAGAGACTATCAACACTTATTTATAAATTGACATCTAATAAACTGGAAGTATTTATCAAGAATATTTTTCTAATTGTAAAAACAAAAAACATGAATGAATTAATAGCTATTCTAGGAGTAGGAATAATAATAATATTATTAGTTTTTTTGGTTATTTTGCTAGTTATCACTTTTCTTTTTAGATACTATGCTAAAAGGATAGCGGAGCAAGATGTCACTTTTTGGATGTCTCTAGGAATTGTTGTACTTGGTATCGCAGCTTCTATTGGGGTTAATTTTCCCGTTTCATTTATAATGGCTGCTGTGGGTCTTCCTGAAATTGCAGTGGCAATACTTGGACTTGTAATTAGTTTTTGTGCAACTAGTTGCGTTTATTTCCTGATGTTAAAAACTAATTTTTGGAAAGCTTCACTTATTCAAATTGCGACTTTGATTATATCAATAATTTTAATTGTTGGTTTGATAGCTGTGATTTCAGTAGTAGGTAATTTAATTAACTTTGATAGCTCACTGCTAGGAATTTTCTTTTGTTGATTCAACTACTAGGAATTTTCTTTTGGGGGGGAAGGGTTCAAGTCGTATTGGGTCATAGGGCCCTCGATACTGATAACGCCGTCAGGGATCCTGATGTTCGTAAGCCTGTAGCAGAATGAGAAGGCTGAACCCTCGATCCCCGAATCAGGAAAGGGGAGGGGTGAATCGGATGGGGGAGACATCGAATACCTCTCACCGCATCCCGATTCCCTAATCCTTGTTTCCCGATTCAGGGTAAAGGGTTCGGGAATCAGGGTTCACCGGATTAGTGTCCCCGTATAGCCAGTTCATATTGCTCGCGATGATATTTGATGTGGTCGGAATTTAGCTGGTGCTTTGACTTCACTATGAGTTTTCCATCAATGCCAATCAGAGTTCCATCATCAGCGATCGTGTAACCATATTTGTCTAGTGCGACGTGATGGTTGGGGCAAAGGCAGAGAAGATTATCGAGTGAGTCTGGCCCGTTATGAGGGGCGCCGAGAGGGCGAATATGTGCTGCCTCTGCGTATGGACCTGAAAGCGTTTCTACCTTTTCTCCACATATCTGACACCGATAGTTGTATAGCTCTTTAATCTTACGTGGCAGTTCAGGCGCACGATGACGATAAAGCTCTTTTTAATAGGTAAGTTATTAAGGATCAATACTCTGGAAGGCAATCCCCAAGTTGGCCTGAAATTATTTCAGCCGTCTCTAAAAAGCAGTCTGGTAGCGAGGACAATATGAGCAGCCAAAATTAAAATGAACTTTTTACTAACAACCAATCCTTTGCCGTCTCCTCACCCTCTACGATTTTGTAGGACCGATCTAGTTTCACTCCTTCAATCTTTTCCCAAACATCCAACCCATTCGGCCATTTAACTTCCACACTTTTAATTTCTCGGCAAGCACCCAAACCGATCTCTTGTCGGAGGCTTGACGATCCGAAACTTCCACCAGTTCCAACTCGACGATAAAAATACCTTTGCCTTCCCGCCTTATCAATTACCCCGACTCGAATGAGGGCGCTCACCGCGCTTCGGTTGCTTATTTTCCCCTTAAGCGCCAATGTAATCCAGTGATTTTCCCACCCTGGATTCTGAAAAAGTAAGTTGTGATAAGTATCTCCTTCAACCGCTCCACCCATCACAGCGTAAACATCTTGATCACCATCATTATCGAGATCACCAAACCCTATTGCGTGACCCTTTTGAATATTTCCAAACCTTCCTTCGACGGTAACATCTGAAAACTTCTCTCCCCCGTCATTAAGAAACATTAAATTAGGAACGATCATCCGGAAATCTGGAGCCCCTGTTCCTATGTAAAAATCAAGATAACCATCGTTGTTGAGATCTCCAAAGTTGGCACCCATCGCAAACATTGACCTCCACAAACCCTTCTTACGAGTAACGTCCTCGAACGTCCCATTTCCCCGATTCTTATAGAGTCGGGGTTTTTCGGCTTCGGTCTCTTTACCCATCATCTCAAGAGCCACAAGTCCTCCCATATTCGAAAATCCTAACGGATCGAAATCAGCAACGAAAATATCCTGCAAGCCATCGTTGTCATAGTCGAAAAACCAACAAGGGAAACTCGAAAGTGGTTCTTCAACACCCGCACTTTGAGCTACATTACGGAAACGGGGTATTCCCTCGTTAGTAACTCCCTGATTCTCAAACAATAAATTGACTTCACCAAGACACGAAACATAAAAATCCTCCCACCCATCATTGTTAAAGTCAGCTACTGCACAACCCTTTGCAAAAACCTCAACTGAAACACCAGCAGCCTTAGCGATATTCTTAAATGTTCCATCTTTTTGATTGAGGTACAATTCACAGGGATGTCTATATTTCGATCCCCGTTTATTTTCATTACCGATGAATAAATCTAGCCAGCCATCATTATTAAAATCTGCCCAACAAGCGGTTTGCGTTGGATTTTCGGAATATAAGCCCGCTTCTATCGTGACATCTTCAAAGGTCCCGTCCCCACGATTTCTGAGTAAAGAATTGGGATGACGCCCTTTCTCCTCAAACCAAGCACCTCGCAGTAAAAATACGTCATTGTCGCCGTCGTTATCATAATCGGCGTGGATCATATTTAAGCCTGAGACAACTCCATCAAGACCAGCTGAATTGGTCCTTTCTTCAAAGTTTTTACCAGTATTGATGAGAAGAGTGACATTGTCTTCAAGTCCCCACGACGAGCTAAACACATCAATTAACCCATCATTATTGAAATCCTCTAAACACAGGCCACCCGACATTCCAGAGGTATCAGCACCAACGGAAGTAGCTATGTTCGGAAACTTTGGGAAATCAAATCCCGAACGCAGGCCCATCTTAGGAATCAATAATTTTAACGGCACCTTATTAGGGTATTCGCCAAGTGTCATGTATGCTAAATTTAGAAGATAGCGGGACTGATAATCTTGAGGAAACGAATCTAAGATTTCCTTTAGAATAACGATAGCAGATTCTGATCCTCGACGGTTGGTATGAATTGCTTTTCCTTCAATAGGAAAAAGACAAGATTCCTCATTATAATGAGCACAACAATTTTCATCCTCCCCGAGTCGTAAGTAGGCCATTGCTAAAGAATCGAAAAAACGTTTTGTATTACGGTCAAGCCCATAACCCTTTTCTCTTAGCGCTTTGCTTGTTCGCTCAAGGATTTGGATTGCTTCTTGAGTCTTCCCTGCAGAAAGCAACTCTTCTCCGTAGATAAGAGCTTGGTTCGCGGTGCCTGAATTATCCGAAGCTTCTAATTTCCTCCTAATATAATCCGCCCGAGCCGCATTACGATTACTGTAGAGTTCTTGCGGGTAACGTTTGTAGGCTGCTTCCAGCCTTTGCTTAAATAGACTCTTGGATGTTTCTTCTTTCGCCTTTTGTTTTGTAACAGACAGCGGTTTTTCTGAAGACGAGGAAGGCTTTTGCGTATTCTCAGGTCGTATTTCATCACCAGACGCAGAAACTATAGAAAAAATAAGCGCAATGATGACCTGTCTTATTCTCGTGAAAAAAAACTTTCGCAGTTGACGAGGAAGCGGCAGGAAAGTCGGGTCAAAAAAGATCGAGAATAATCTTCGATCCAGATCAGGATTTCTCATAAAATTGGGGGGGGGGAGCCGAGGAACTATCGTATGCGAGATCAGAACACAAGCCGACTAGGACTAACCTCTCCATGATTGAAATTCATAGAGAGAGTAAGGACCTCAAAAACAATTGCTTAGCCAATTAACAAGAGACCAAAAAAAGTAGATGCTTAGAAAAGAGAATTTTGAAATACCTATTCCAACTGCTAGGAATTTGCTTCTGGCGGAAAGTCCGTGAAGAACGAATTTGGGCGGAATACATGGGGGAGAAAGGGGGTTGTGTTGAAGAAATATATTTCATACCTGCTCCGTAATGATGCCAGCCGATGCTAAAGTAGAATTTGCACTCGGTGCACCGATAACTAAAGACCATGAAGCATGGCTAGCGGCCAGTGGTCCGGTTACCAATCTTTAAACCTGCATCTTGTATCACGGCTCCTGTCTCAAGTTTCAGGGATCAGGGTTCAGGATAGGATGTTCTTTTTAGAGTGCAGGGGAGGGGTTCAGGGTGCAGGAAGCAGGGTATAGTATGAATGCGGGGACTGCGAGGGGAGGCCGATTGAGTATCTGGTAGTCGGTAGTAGTAGTAGTTTTAAGAGAAGAATATTTTTTAGTTATTAAGGGTTATAACCCTCAACTCGGAGGAAAAACACCTCCGCTGGAGAACTACTACTACCGACTCGCCGCAGCCCCATCCTGTTCCCCGTATCCTGTTCCTTGAATCCTCGATACCTCTCCTTTTACTCCTGTTTCCCGATTCAGTGTAAAGGGTTCGGGAATCAGGGTGCGGTGAGTCTGCCAGTAGGTGGAGTAGGGAGGCCTGCCGGTTTGCAAGTGCGGGGACTGCGGGGGCTGTTTTCTTACTTCTTTTAGAATTTATATATACACACCACACACGAGCAGCGGCAGAACTACCGAAACACCCCCCGCAGTCCCCGCACCTTTCGAGAGAAGAGCTGAATCCCGTATCCTTTTCCCTGTATCTCCGAATCGGGATCAGCGAATAGCCAAACCCCTCTCACCGCATCCCAAATCGCGGTTCATTGTGAGGTATTCGGAGACCAGAGAAAGACTAATCTAGCCCTCTTTAGATCTTTCTTCTTTTAACGTGTGGAGTTTTTCCAATGATCTCTCTGTAATCAGAAGTGGTTACAAAACGACCTTTTCTACCGAAGAGAAGGAACGGAAAAAAAACGCTGATCATAACTGGCATAGAAATGATAATTATAAGAAGCCATCCATTTGAAACTTGAGTGAGATCTTTGTATACCCGATCAAAGGGGATTTTCTCAACAATTAGGATGACCCATATTAAACTTAGAATGCCAGCAAAGACCCGAGCGCTTTTTCTTAATTTAAAAAGTCCAATACCTAAAGTTAACGACCCTAGTGGGATTCCAATTAAGACGAGGATTTGACGGAAGGATTGTAATAGGTTTGATCCATCGGGGCTGATTCCCTTTATTCCTATTAAGAGCCCAAAAATACCAACGATAGTGTAGATAACGCCGGTAACTTTGATGTTTGTTTCGGTGTTTATATGATCTTTTCGAATTTGATCGGCCTCTGGGGCTTGGTCATCTGGGCATTTGAATTCAGCGATGAACTTTTTGATATTCGCTTTATTCTTACCCCAATCAAAACACTGGATCGGCCAAGTGCATTTACTAGTCACAGTAATGGACTCATCTGAAAGAAAAGTAATAATGACTCTTTCGCCCCAAGAAAGTAGACTCAAGCTGGTTGAAGCTACTATTGTATCTGGCGACTCTTTGCGTATGGACCATGAGACTGCATTTAGGGCCGATTTCACACTAGCGCGTAAATTAGATGGGCCATCATTTAGGGTGTAATTTTCTGTGTGATAGGCAGGGAATCCAAAGGCCATATTAAGTTTCGTTTGTAATTTAGTTTCTAACCACTTTTAGCGTGGGATTGAGAACACGGCTTACCCTCTCATGCGCGCTAGCGGTCGGCTTTGTGCCACATAAGCCCGATTGGCTACTTCATTTATCTTTCTTGAGATTTTGCAGCCAGCCACTTCCTACAATCTCAAGGATCTCAACCTGATCCTTGGAACGTGATCCAGTGGGGTAAGCAACTCTGACCATGCAAGCAACCACTTTCCCGCCCTTCATCATAACACGAAACCTTTTGTCCTGCTCTGAGTCTCTTTCTACATAGCCGAGGAAGGAATAAATTGAATCCTTTAACTCCAGCCCCAACGATCTCCATTTCCCATCATCAGAAAATTCATAATTATAGTAGCTTGCAGGCTGGACGAGAACCCTCATTAGAAATGGCTTGTCCGGCTTTTCCATCCTCATTTGCTCGGGAGTATAATCGCAATAGCCAACCCAGCTTTCCCAATCAATCAGATAGCTTTCTTCCTCCCCATCAACAATTCGTTCAACCGCAATAGGTGAAGATAAGAAATCAGCTTTTTGCACGAACATCGTAACAACATCTCCGTTATACCTCATTTGCGTCATATCCAACGCTTCAAATCCTTCCACCTCATAATCCACTTTTTCGTAATAACGATCGAGCAAAGGACCCACTCGTTCGGAATCTCGAATGTAATTCTTCAACTGCGCGGGAGATTCGGCCGTCACAAATTTCCTTATGGCTTTTTTTAACTTAGCATTATCAAATTTCTCCAAACCGTCTACGCTCTTTTCGACGACAGGCCTGCCTGCGAGCGTGTCACCCCAACCTTTAGAATCAGCTTCGCGGTAGATGGTTGGTGAAGAACCTTCGAAAGCGTCATTTTCAATTTTGGGAGCATCCCCAAGGAAGGTTAAAGCATTGAGGCCACTACAGCCATAGAAGGCATTCTTTCCAATACTGGTGACACTGTCAGGAATCGTGATGCTCGTTAGGCTAGTGCACCTTAAGAAGGCCTCATTACCGATGCTGGTAACGCTATCAGGAATCGTGATGCTCGTCAGGCTGGTGCAGAAGAAGAAGGCCGCCCCCCCGATGCTAGTAACGCTATCAGGAATCGTGATGCTCTTCAGGCTGGTGCATTCTAAGAAGGCATCTTCCCCGATGCTGGTGACGCTATTAGGGATGACGTAATTGGCACCTGTCTTGTCTGCAGGATAAGTATGCAGCAACGTCTTCTCTTTATTGAATAGAACCCCATCGACAGTCGTGAATTTTACGTTTCCAGCGTCAACCTTAATAGTCGTCAGGCTGGTGCACCTTAAGAAGGCAGTAGTCCCAATACTGGTGACACCATTACCAATCGTGATGCTCGTCAGGCTTCTGCATAGATAGAAGGCCTGATCACCTATGCTGGTGACGCTATCAGGAATCGTGATACTCGTCAGGCCGGTGCAGTGCCCGAAGGCACTTCCCCCGATGCTGGTAACGCTATTAGGGATGACGTAATTGGCACCTGTCTTGTCTGCAGGATAAGTATGCAGCAACGTCTTCTCTTTATTGAACAAAACACCGTCCACGTCTTTGTAATTGGAGCTGCCTAACTCAACGTTGATACTTGTTAGCCTGTAGCACCCAACTAAGGCGCGTTTCTCGATGCTGGTGACGCCCTTAGGAATCGTAATGCTCGTCAGGCTGCTGCAGCGCAAGAAGGCGGCCTCCCCGATTTTGGTGACTGGTTTGCCTTCAATGATCGCAGGTATAATTAGCTCTCCTGATGCCTTTTTATCGCATTCAGTGATAGCTACCGCATCACCTTCGATCTTATATTTTAAATTGGGGTTAACAGATACTGCTTCTGGTGGTTTAGTCTCAGAAGAAGTTTCTTCCCTTCTCCAACTGCAAATATTGTCTGCATTGGTTTCTGGTGTTCCTGACATGCGATCTGGGCCATACGAATAAGCAATGACTCGTTGATCCGATATGATTTTCCCTTCTAGAGGCTCACGCAGTTGGTTATTATTATCATAATTAAAAACTACTCTATATGGAGTCCCCCAAGGGTCGGTAAGTCTCATTTTTCCATTTCGTATTATCAGACCACCATTTCCAGCCTTGGCCTGCTTCCATCTGAAAAAGGTCAGAAATTTAGGGTTCTCCTTTTCAGCACTTCGTTTGCCGACGAGCGTTGCCATCAGCTGATTATCAGTAGCTTGTTCAGTATCATTAATTGAAGTGGTGGCCATTGGAAGAGCCTGATATCTCTCAAAAAAGGCGTCACATGATATTACTAATCGGTTAATACAGTTAGTAGATTCAATTTTTTTGGCTTCTGATTCCTCCTGAGAGTCGGCATACAGGGCATTAGGAGTTTTCGTATTAACTTCTCCGCTTTTGCTATCAAAATCTTTAGAAGAAATAACCCCTCCGTCCTTATTAGTTGATTCTGCCACCGTTGGTTCTTGGCGAACGGTGATTAGAACACGTGGCATCTTTAGAAGAATTGTCGCCTCAGAATGTTTAAACTTCATTTCGCGAAGCATTCCTCGAGCCTGCTCGTATTGCTCCTTAGCCTGAGTGTAGTTGGTCTGTTTCAACGAAAGCCTAATAGCATCCTCCTGACGAGCAGCGACCATTTCCCGCATCTTAAGAACCTGTTTTTCAAGAACCTCAAGTTGCGGGATGATCTTGTTCTGTTCAACCTCGTCTCTTTCCAAGGCCTCGTTTTTAGCACTTATAAGTGCCAGTTCGGTTTCAAGGTCAGCCAGCTTTGCGCGAGCGCTTTGAAACATTGCTTGCTCGCTTAAACCCAAGCGATTGCCAGCACTCCCACCATCAAAATACGGAATTCCATATTGTTGAATTAAGACTGTGAGATCCTTCCGATAGTCTTGCACCAAATCACTTAGCTCACGTTTTTCGTTATCCAAGGCTTTTAGCGCCTTTTTGGCACGGTCCTCTTCCGTGGTTTTGCGTTGGTGGATGTAAGAACTAATGAGGGCTTCGATAATATTTTTAGCCTGATCAGGATCATCGGAATGGAGTGTGATGCTAGCCATGTCAGTTCCAGAGATGCGAGTTACCACAAGGTTCTTTTGAATGTTATTCGGATCGATATCTTGAGATTCCCAATTCCCCATCAAGGCAGCGGCAGCGAGGTTGACTCCTAATGAAAGGCTTGCGATCTCATTAGCGATAAAGTTCTCATTTATGGTTGCGATCTCATTAGCGATAAAGCTCTCATTTGTGGTGTAGAAGTTTGGTTTTGTGGGATGGATTTGGATAACCGCGGTGACTTGGTGTTTGCCGGAGGGTGAATCCTTTTCTCCGCAGCCAACTGCAAGGGTAGCTAAGGCCATCACGAGTAGGTTCTTAATTGTTGAGGTAAAGAATGTGTTAGAGGGTTTAGAGTATCTCATATTTGTGTGTAATTATGCCGAAGTAAACCGCCGCGAGACATTATAATCCGAGAAGGACTTTATAACGCAGACAGCACGGCTTACCCCTTCATGCGTGCTAGAGGCCGGCTTNCCCACCATCAAAATACGGAATTCCATATTGTTGAATTAAGACTGTGAGATCCTTCCGATAGTCTTGCACCAAATCACTTAGCTCACGTCTCTCGTTATCCAAGGCTTTTAGCGCCTTTTTGGCACGGTCCTCTTCCGTGGTTTTGCGTTGGTGGATGTAAGAACTAATGATGTCGTTAATTATCTTTATCGCCTGATCAGGATCATCGGAATGAAGTGTAATCCTAACCATGTCCGTTTCTGGAATCTGAGTCACAACAAGGTTCTTTTGGACTTCATCTAGATTGATATCTTTAGGTTTCCAATTGTTTTTCGAAGCAGCGGCAGTGAGGTTGGTTCCTAACGAAAGGCTTACGATTTCATTAGCGATAAAGTTCTCAGTTATGGTGCAGAAGTTTGATTCTGTGGGATGGATTTGGATAACCGCGGTAACTTGGTGTTTACCGGACGGTGAATCCTTTTCCCCACAGCCAATCGTTAGGATAGCTAAGGCCATCACGAGTAGGTGAGCCATTACAGCAGTGGCAGAGTTGTGAAAGAGCTTTGCGTATTTCATATTTGTATATGATGGTGCCGAAGTGAACCGCCGCGAGATATTACAATTTGTCTAGGTGTTTATAACCAAGAGAAGGGAGTATGGTTCACTTCTTTATGCGTGCTAGAGGCCGGTTTCGTGTCACTAGAAGTGTTTTTTACTGCTAGGGCTTTGAAGTCGTATTTGGATCGGAGCGGAGGTGGTGAAAAGGGGCTGCTCTTAGTGGGGGAGAGCTGCTCATAAAATCATCTAGTTCTGTTAGCCTACCATCAATTCCCGAAGGGGCCCCTCGAGGTCGAGATCCTTAAGGTTTGAATCCAGCTGACCAAAGGAGTTGGAAGTTTTCATTCCCGCGGCTTGCATCAAGGAAAGGTAAAAGTTCCCTACCGTTCGGTGGCCTTTGCTGCCATATTTGGGATACTCGAGGTAGCGCCCCGCCTTAAGCTTCTTTCCCATTCCGCCCAACAGAACGACTGGCCAGTCATGACCGGCGCAGTGATGGTCGCCTGATGAGCACGACATGTAGACGATCATTGTGTTGTCGAGCATCGTGCCATTCCCTTCCGGGATATCGGCGAACTTTTTCGCCATTTTTGCGATCTGCTTTAAGTGCAGCTTTTCGATTTCCATACGGGCTTGATGACCAGTCCAGCCGTTTGAAGCCTTGTTATCTTGGAGGTGACCCAAGGCATGAACGGAATTTGAGAGTCCTAGTTCGGAATACTTTACGCCCAAGGTGTCCGGCCGCAGCGTGACCACGTTTGTTAGACCAGCTATCAAGGCGGCAGATGCAATTTCAAAGTGCGATTCGATCCGCCCGGAAGGAGCAGTGGAATCAAAGCGCTCCGTCTGTTCTGGAGCGTGTTTTTTGATGCGCTCCGTGAGTGCAGCTTTCTTCTCTTCAATCTTTCTTAGTGAATCGAATGAATCCATATATTGCGCAAATCGTTCTTTGTCGTCTCCGGATAATTGCTGCTCAACGCGGCGGGCATCCTCGGTCAGGAAATCCATCAGGTTTCCGTTCAGTGCGATTTTCTTTTCCAGTTCTCTAGGGCTTGCAACGGCGGCTCCGAAGAGTTCGAAAAAGGCCTTCCTTGGAGAACCTTGATAAGCAACAGGCTTGGCGGCGCCGTAGGCAGAGAGGTTCGGATAGCAGTAAGAGTCTTCGGGTTTCCATCCTGCCGATTCGAGCAGTTGACCGCTCATTGCCATCCCATACATCGGGTATGGACCGGTGGATAGATGTTGACCGAGTAGGCAGTCCAAAGTAGGAGCAACGGCTACTTTTTCCGAATCGTGAAGCGAAAGAGTTCCAAACCCTTTGGTATGGTTTCCCCGAAAGCCCACTCCGGACAAACTTTGGATGATCGTCAATCGGTCCTTGAATGTTTCCAAGGCAGCTAGTTTTTCTGGAAGCTGATGATCTGCCAAGGCGACATCTACGAGAGGTCCTTCTCGTCGCCCCCGATTCCCCAGTTTCTTATGGTCATCTGGATTAACGAAGTGATTTTCGAGGCCCTTGGGTACGAGGTTGAACTTGTCGATTCCGGAGGATTTCACGACGAAGACGAAACGCTTAGGTAAGGTGAACTCGTTCCCTTCTCGATGAGCCCGGAGGGATTGGAAGAATGGGGTCAGAGCCAGAGCGCTTCCGCCACGAGAAAGCTTCCGGAAAAATTGACGTCTTTTGTAGATCATAAAGAAGGAAAGGTTATCGTCTGTAGAGGAAAGAATCGGAACTTAGTAATGAGATGACGAGCGCCTTAAAGCTTCCGCCATCATTCAGATATGCTTCTTCTGCTTCGATCAAGGTTTTTGAATCGCTCAGCATCTCATTGCGACCCATGAAATACCGGAACAAATGCCGAATGAAGGACTGACGAGCCCGGTCCGAACGTCCTAGACGTTGCATCATTTCGACTGCATTCTTTATTTTTCCATCGATCTTGGGATCACCCGAAAAGGCAATTTCTCCGGAGGCGTCGACCTTGCGGTGCTTTAGTTTTCCCTCCTTGAGCTTGCGGTCGAACTGGCTGTCGCGCCGCCGGTAGATTTCACCGTTCTCGTCGAAGTAGTGATGAGTTCGATAACGGCCCCAGTCATCAAAGATTTCAAACGCTTCGCCGAGCGGATTCATCTTGCGGTGGCACTTCCAGCACCTTTCGCTGCGCAGTGGCTCCATCCGTTCCCTGAGTGTCTTGTGAGGATCGGTTGGCACTGCCGCATCGACGTCTGGCGGAACGTCACCGAGCACCCCGGCCAATAAGCGTTCGTATATCCAGATCCCCCGATGAATAGGATCATTGTCCTCATTGAGTGAATAAGCTGTTAACCACGCCGGATGCGTCAGTAGACCCGCCCGTTCCTCCTGAGGCATTTTCAGGGGTTGTTCGATAGGCCAATCCCATTCTTGTTCGTCGTGGCGACCGTTGCTTGGCAAATTGTAGGGCTCAATATAAAGAAGGTCCGCAATGCCTCGCCCCTTTTTGGAGAAAGGAAAATTAGGGTGACGATGTAATCCATTTTCTAGGGTCGCCTTATACATAGCAACTGTTAGTTCGGCATCTTTTCGGGCAGCAAGCAGCGCTTCTTCGGCCTTTTCTGGCATATCCTTAAAATTGAAATCCCGCTTGATCTGATTTCTCTTTAATTCAACTCGGGCTTCGACAAATCCCGGATTCATGATCTCGGCTATTTTTTTCTCGTAATGCTCGCGGGCATAATTGTTGTCACCCGGATGTGCGATGAAGTATTCATTTGTAGTCAACAGCTCGGCGATAACATCCTTGTCTTTCTTTAAGGTATGCTCAATGAGCATCCGGGCATCATGGATGAGCATGTCTGTGTTCCACTGGTTAATCTTTTCCGCTCTCTGACGATCGTTATCCTTGAAGACTGTTCCGGCCCGGTGGAAGCCAAAGAACTCGTCAAAGAACCGCATAATCCGAGGTAGATCTTTCCGGTTCCAATGCCCCGTTAAGAGTTGTTCGTTCAGTATTTGCCGAGTGAGTCGGGCCACGTCTCCCTTGGTTTTCAGCTGATCCTTTTGCAGAGCTTCCCGAATGAGCCGATGTTTGTCCGGTTTGTGATCTGTTAAGGCGTAGGCGATCGCATGAGCCAACTCTTCCGGAGATAAATGCCGGCGTCCGTGCTCATCCACTTCACCCATGCCGAACTCCATCCGATAGATTGATTCAGGACTCAGAAACATTGCTTTGATCGTTGTTTTGACCCCCTCCAACTTGCCACCTATCTTGATGCTGCGTTTGAGAAAGGTTAGGTACTTTTCCTGCTCCTCGTTGCTAGGGTAGCGTCCGAGTACTCTGCTATGCTCGCGCCGGATCACCTCGACAAGGTCCTGTCCCTCAGGAACTGGCTTGGCATCGGAAAAATCCGAAAAGTCACCCCGTTTTTCGCGTTCTGCAAGAAAGGAATCGGCCACGATCATAGTCATTTGAACCGTGCTTTGGTCCGCTATCGATAGCGCGGCGTAATCGCGGATCCCTCGCTCTGAGGTGACGTAACTGAAGGGGCTCTTGGCCTTGCCAAAGCCTTTGTGGGCAAAAATCTCAGTATTGAACCGCCAGAGCCGTGAAGGTGAAAAAGGAGGAGTTTTGATTTCACCCGAGAAAAGTTTTTCGTGGTTTACCCAGTTACCGTATTCGGGAGCGAGTAACTTTTTGCGATAGGTTTCGCCTGAACCAGCTGTTAGCAACTGCCGGTCGATCCACTCGATCACCGCATTGCGTTCCGAATCAGTCGGTTGGGCTTCCTCGTCCGCCGGGGGCATATCTCTGGCTGTTAATTGAGCAAGAATCTCAAGCCAAAATTCGGAAGTCTCGGCCTTTGCGAAGTCGACCTTTGCATCGTGAAGAGTCAGTTTTCCCTTTTGTTTTTCCTTCCCGTGGCAACGAATGCAGTTCTCCTTCAGGAAAGGTTTGATCATTTCGTTGAAGCCGGAGGGGGGTGCGGCATTTGCCGAAAAGACCGACGGAAGCAGGACCGCAATCGCCAGAATCCAGAGGGAGCTTATTCCTGTGCCGTTCGCCTTGATGGTCATGTTAACGCTGTGGTGGAAGAGGGGCGTTGGTTCTCGGTTTCATCTTTCAAGTGGGATTAGTAACGATTTTCCGCTTATTCCAAATAAACCTGCCCATATCTACTGCATTTTCTCTGAAGTTCTTCCAACCCATACTTTCTGATTGAAGGAGAATCTTCGCAACTTCTTGATCGGTTAATTTCACATGATTACTAGAAAATTACCTTTGGCGGGAAGGGGCTGAAGCCGCATTTGGACCGGAGGATGACAGACCAATCTAAGCAACGTCCATAGAGGGACCAAAAAATCTCCTTCACCGTATTATGTAGGGGCGTGCCTCAGGTGCTCTTCCGGTGGAGTGGGCATTCACATATTTAAATGCGATCCAGAACTTCGATACTCGTAGTAGCGGATTCGTCGCTCTTGATAATGTTACCTGGAGTGTCGTGCCAGAGCCGTCTTGGGCAATCTTGTTAAGTGGCACGTTTTTGTCGCTAGTAGGGCGCCGCAATCGAAAGGTCTAGTTCGCGAGGATTCATGTTTAGGGGGGGCTCTGATCCAACTCTAGCTGGATAACCGAGCCTCTCTAAGTTGTATCCACGAATCGTGCTTTAGTTAAATAAATGAGGGAATCAAATCCCCCCTTAAGGGTCTCATCGATTAGCCTTACAGATCTGCCCGCGAAGGTTTCACCCTAGCCCTTAGCGTCCGCTTTGCGATAGATGGTTGGTGAAGCCCTGGTGTCCGATACTGTTGACGCTATTAGGAACCGTGGTTTTGCTGCAGCTGTAGCTAAAGAAGGCGCCAAGCCCGATACTGTTGGTTTTCTTTTCAAGAAAAGGTGACACAAAAATATTCTCTAGCACGCATGGGGAAGTAGAGCTGTCTTCCCCAATCGGTCTTATGAATTTCTCCGGGAATGGTAAGAGATTGAGAATGAGTCAGTTGATAATGATGAATTATCGTATGTGTGTAAGTCCGCCCCCTGTAATGGGGGGCGGGCATTTATTGTAGTTCCGTTTCCCTGGGTTGCTAAGTCAACTTTGCCTTTTATTTTACTTTTCTTAATCAAAATTATTAGGCTCAAAATGCCTCCATTTGCAAAAAAAGTATCTAATATTATTTGTGTTACTCGTTTTATAGGGGGGTGCTATCACGACAACCGTCGAAAGAGCAGTGCTTTGCATGCTGGTAAAGCCTTCGGCGTTTATCGCCTGCCCACTAAAGGGTAGGATTTAAATTTGAAAATAATCTTGGTCGCCTTCTGATTTAATGCATTTTCCCGCAATGAAAAGTTCGGCACCTGAGGTGTTTAAAAAAGACGAAAAGAGAGTTTCCGGTAAGTGTGGCGGAATGTCTTTTGTTCTGAAATTAATCTTAGGTTTATTTCCAGTTCTCCAACGCAGAGGTGCGTTTTTTGTGGATAAGCCTCTACGTAAGCTAACCGGTCTTGTAGCGGCATTGTCGATATTTATGGGAATGGATGTGGTGGCTGCTGATGTTGGTAACCTAACATGGACCACGACTGACGGAGAAGTCACCATCACCGATTGTGATGGGGCCGCCACCGGCGAGCTAGTCATTCCGGACACCATTGGAGGCGTTCCTGTCACCAGCATCGGGAATTATGCCTTCTTTCAATGCACCAGCCTAACGAGTGTCACGATTGGTAATGGCGTTACCAGCATCGGGGATTATGCCTTCAATGGCTGCACCAGCCTGACGAG
>KB912144.1 GCA_000383735.1 Verrucomicrobia bacterium SCGC AAA164-M04 | reverse complement strand
CAAGTTACAATATCAACTGTTCCATATTGAGGGGCTGAGAAAGGCGTTTAACAATACAGTTGAAAGCTCCTTAAAGGATCGGGAGCGGCTGATCGATAACTACCACAATAACTGGGATCACTATCATCCTCGTGAAATCCTACGAAGACGTGATGAAAGGATAGAACGGCTTCAGAATGGATTCCTTCTAGCTTGTAATCATGCCTTAAAGGTCCAGGAGAATCGGCACGAAAATCTCTCCTCTCTGCTTCAAGTCCTTGGGCCAGGTAGTATTCTTAAACGAGGTTTCTCGGTAACTTACGGGATCGATGGAAAGATCGTGAAATCGGTAGGAGACGTCTCATCGGGCGATGAGTTGAGGACTCAAGTTGGGGATGGCACAATTGAAAGTCTTGTTTTGGATGACTCCTAGAATGGGATGTCGTCGTCGCTTGGATCGGGCTCACTGTCAAAGCTACTGTCAAACGAGCTCGGCTGAGGGTCTTCTGGCGTTTCTCCTTGGTTGCCGCTATTTCCTTCAATTTTCCAGGCGTTTAGATTCACGTAGTATCGTCCCTTGTATTCGTTACCACGTATGTCGAACGTGACTTTTAATTCATCGCCGATACTCATGCTGTTGAGGAGGTCAATCTTGTCGCGAACCACCTCAAATTTAACCATCTGAGGGTATTTCCCGTCAGGGACTTCAATCACAAATTCGCGTTTCGAGAAGCCACTTGCGAAAGTTTGAGTTTCTTCGAGGACTTTAAGGGTGCCGGAGAGTTCGAATGTGTTAGCCATATCGTTATAGGTGTTTGGAGTGTTATTTAAAGTGTCGTCTGATCACGAAATCATCGTGCTCTAAGATTATGTCCGAGTTGGGGAAAAGGTGTGAGTATTGGGGGAAGTAGGTATCACCTTCGTAGGAATCTGCAACGTGGGTGATGATGATTTCATCGAGAAGTGGTAGGAAAAAGCGGTAGATTTGCTCTCCCCCAATCACAAAAACGCGTTGGTCAATGAGTTTTAACTTAGCCAATTCCTCTGGGTTCTGAATCATTTCGACGCCATTGTGGCTCCATTTTGGGTCGCGTGTGAGGACGATGTTTTGTCGCTTCGGGAGTGGTCGACCAATCGAGTCGAATGTTTTGCGTCCCATTAGTATCGGATGACCAGAGGTGTGTCCCTTAAAGAATTTCAAATCATCGGGAAGATTCCATGGCAATTCGCCTCCTTTCCCGATAATATGTTCAGGAGTCATGGCAACAATGGCTGTTAAGATCATACGGCGACGGGGGCTTTGATGTGAGGATGAGCCTCGTAGTTAACCAATTCAAAGTCATCAAATTTGAACTGATCAATTTCGCTAACATTAGGGTTGATTTGCATCTTGGGGAGCGGCATTGGATTTCTGCTGAGCTGGAGCTTGGCTTGCTCAAGATGGTTTGAGTAGAGGTGAAGGTCCCCAAAAGTATGGACAAATTCCCTTGGTTCGTATCCGCAAACTTGCGCTACCATCATGGTAAGAAGAGAATAAGAGGCGATGTTGAAAGGAACTCCGAGAAAAAGGTCTGCGCTGCGTTGATAGAGTTGGCAGCTCAGACCAGGGCGTTCTGAGTCCGGGTCGTGGACATAAAATTGAAAAAGAAGATGGCATGGTGGCAATGCCATTTCGTCAACTTTGCCAACATTCCAAGCCGAAACCAGGTGTCGTCGAGAAGTTGGATTATTCTTCAAGCCGTTGATCAGATTATTAATTTGATCAATCGTGGAACCGTCTTCCTTGGGCCATGACCTCCATTGCTGCCCGTAAACGGGGCCTAGGTCACCTTTTTCGTCAGCCCATTCATCCCAGATAGTTACTTTATTTTCTTTAAGGTAGGAAATATTAGTTTCTCCCTTAAGAAACCAGAGTAGCTCGTGGATAATTGAGCGGAGGTGGAGTTTTTTGGTGGTAAGGCATGGAAAGCCTTCGCGAAGGTCATAGCGCACCTGTCGACCAAAAACGCTTAGTGTTCCGGTTCCAGTTCGATCACCTCGTTCCTCGCCGGTTTCTAAAATGTCGGTAAGAAGGTCGAGGTAGGTTTTCATCCCGAAATCTTGAAGGAGGATTGAAGACAATCAATCCTGAAACCCCGGACGGCGCCGGTTTTGTTTCTTTTGACCATGCTGGCGCTTCTTTTCGACATTCCGTGCTCGAGCCCGAGCCCCTTGACGGCGGTTCCGACGCCGGGCTTTCTCCCTCGCCTGTTTTCGGGCCTGTCCCTTAAGTTTTTCTCGCTCTTCGAGGCGGTTGCAAAGTTCCTCTCGAGCTAAAAAGCGATTCATTTCACGGGATCTCTCCCGTTGTATTTTCACTTCAGTTTGAGTAGAAGGATGCTGGAGGAAAACGCAGGAAGAAGTCTTATTAATTTTTTGGCCACCACTGCCAGTGCCACGAATAAATTTCTCGATCAGGTCATCCTCGTGAATTCCAAGTGAATCTAGCCGGCGCTCGAGAGCTTCTCTTTTATCGATTGAGATCATCGAGATAAGCTTTTACGGCTTTTGTGATTTCACCTGCGACCTGACCTCGTTGAGTCGCAAATGGTGGCAAAAACCAAGGGAAGGAACCGATGACGTCGGTGATGACTGCTATCTCACCATCGCAATTCCCATCACCACAGCCGATTCCAATAGTAGGAACATCGAGTTTTTCGGTAAGTAGGCGAGCTGCTTTAGGTAGGATGCTTTCAAGCACTATGGCAAAGACTCCTGCCTTCTGAAGAGCAAACGCTCCTTCAAGAATAGCCTGGGTTTCCCCATCAGTTTTACCTTTTTTAGTGTACCCCCCTTCCTCTTTGACTCGTTGAGGTAGCATTCCGAGATGACCGACAACGGGAATACCTTCTGCGACAATCGCGGCAACCTTCTTTGCCTGCCGAACTCCGCCTTCAAGTTTCACCGCTTCTGCGCCAGCCCCAATCAGTCGATGGGCGTTCATGACGGCAGTTTCTGAATCCGGATAAGTGTGAATGGGTAGGTCTCCGATTATCAGAGCATTCTTTGTTCCACGAGCGACTGCCGCGGTATGGTGGATCATATGATCAAGAGTCACATGAGTTGTATCCGGGAATCCCAATACAACCATACCGAGGGAATCACCGACTAGAAGAAGATCGACACCTGTTTCATCTAAAAGGCGCGCCGTGGCATAGTCGTATGCAGTTAGTGCTGAAATCGGCGCTTCGGCTTTGCGTGCACGGATTCGATTAGCTTTTTCGGAGAGAGACATCGTTCTACCAAGCGGTTTGAATAAGGATGGGATTTGTTTCGTCCGAGTCGAGCCTTCTTAAATGTTCGCCTACTGTTGTTTCGTCGCCGGGAAGTATGAGATGAGGGTGGATATCCAGAAGTGGCTGTAGAACAAAACGCCGATCTGTTAGTCTCGGATGGGGGAGGGTGAGAATGTCCTCATCCATAACAAAATGGTCGAAGTAGAGGATATCTAGATCAATGGGTCGTGGTGCATTACGAATAGCGTTAGATGTCCGGCCGAGCTTCCACTCAATGCCCTGGGTCGCTTTTAAGAGTTCGTGTGGCTTGCCGATGAAGTCGATTTCGATCACCGCATTGTAAAAGTCTGGAGATTCTTGGGGGCAATCTACAGGTTCAGACTGATAAACCCCAGATTGTTTGTAAGTGGTGCCTTCGGGCATCAGGTTGACCAAAAGATCTCTGGCTTTGCGAAGATTAGCAAGTCGGTTGCCAACATTCGTGCCAAGTGCAATTCCTGTTCTTGAAGCCATGGGGTTGTTTCTTCTACTTCAATCCGAGGACATCTTGCATATCATAGAGCCCGGTTTTACGGCCCTTGAGCCAAAGCGCAGCACGAACTGCACCAGAGGCAAAGGTCATTCGGGAAGAGGCTTTGTGTGTGAGTTCAAAGCGTTCTCCATCGGCCGCAAACATCACGGTGTGGTCGCCGACGACGTCGCCACCGCGCAAAGTGTGCATTCCGATTTCCTTGGGAGGGCGAGGACCTGCATTACCTTCTCGGCCATGCTTCACATCGTTTTCATAAGATGTGGTGGTTTCGTCGTTTAGAATGTCGAGAAGAGTGCGGGCTGTGCCCGATGGGGCATCGACCTTGTGCCGGTGATGCATTTCCGTGACCTCGATATCAAAGGCTTCATTGCCAAGGATCGCAGCGGCTTTTTGCGTCAGGTGGAAGAGAAGGTTGACTCCGGTTGAAAAGTTTGAGGCATAAACGATCGGGATCGAGTTGGCGGCCTCAATGATCGCCTTTTTCTGGACGTCAGAGTGGCCAGTAGTGCCGATCACAAGTGCCACCTTTTTCTCGACTGCTGTTGCCAATAATTCATCAGTTAAAATAGGGAGGGTGAAGTCAATAACGACATCGGCATCAGAGAGAGCACGAGCAAGGTCTTCCCCCGAGTCATGTGTTGCCTGCAGAGAGGCCGTCGCCTCGGTTTCGATCGCTGCTATTACTGTTTGACCCATACGCCCTGAACGGCCGGTTACAGAAATTTTCATACGCGAAGGATTCGACAGGAATAGGGTTTTGTCTAGGGCGCAAGAGAAGGAATCTCAGAAGTGACTCAAATTTCTGGTATGAAGGCCTCTCCTTCGTTAAGGCCCCTAGGTGAGCAATACTCCCGAAACACCCAAAGACGTGGCCGCTGCGCCTTTAGATGCCGAAGTAACTGATTCTGGTCTGGCTTCGAAGATTCTCCAAGTTGGTGAAGGAGATCAAAGGCCTGGGCCACGAGATACTGTAGAGGTTCATTACAGCGGATGGATGATTGATGGAAAACTTTTCGATAGTTCGGTTTCTCGCGGTGAGACGACTTCTTTTCCCCTTAATCAGGTGATTCCAGGATGGACCGAAGGGTTGCAGCTCATGGTAATTGGTGAAAAGCGCCGGTTTTGGATACCAGCTGATCTAGCCTATGGCGAAACACCTTCGCGGCCTGGTGCACCGTCTGGCGATTTAACTTTTGATGTCGAACTATTCTCTATTGAGGCGGCTCCCGAGGCGCCTGAAGTTCCTTCGGAGTTAAAAGCGCCTGAGAGCGCCGAGAAGTCTGAAAGTGGTCTTGCTTCTCAAGTTCTCGAAGAGGGCGAAGGCGGCGATAAACCTGAGCCATCGGATGTAGTAGCTGCTCATTTCACCGGATGGCTAGAGGATGGCACACTCTTGGAAAGCACGGTAATGAATGGTAAACCCGCTCAGTTTAAACTCGATCAAGTGACGATTAAAGGGTGGGTTGAAGGGCTTCAGCTCATGACTAAAGGCGAAAAGCGCCGATTTTGGATTCCCGCTGCCTTAGGATTTGGCGAAAATCCGCCTCCGGGTGCTCCCCAAGGAGATTTGGTCTTCGACTTCCAATTGCTTGATTTTAAAAAAATCTCCAAAGAACCTGAGCCAATTCCAGCGCCGGATGATGTCTCGGCCGCACCTTCGGATTCGGTTGAAACCGAATCTGGACTTGCTTCCAAGGTTCTTTCTGGGGGATCGGGCTCCAATCATCCTTCCGAAACGGACGAAGTTTTTGTTCACTACACCGGATGGACCACTGACGGAAAGATGTTTGATAGCTCGGTTGCTCGAGGTGAACCAATTTCTTTCCCCCTCAATGGTGTCATTAAAGGTTGGACCGAAGGTGTTCAGCTTATGGTTGAAGGAGAGAAGCGCCGCTTCTGGATTCCTGGCAAGCTTGCTTACGGGGAGACTCCAACCCGCCCGGGAACTCCATCTGGTCAGCTCGTCTTTGACGTTGAACTGATTAAAATCGGTAAGTAGGAAATATCTACCGTTTGGTATTTGCTGCTTCTGCCGATGTGAGGCAGTGTTTTGGCGTGCCCGAAATTCTTGATATTGGCTGGGTCTTTGCTGGTTTGGTCCTGCTTTACTTTGGTGCCGAATGGTTGGTTAGGGGATCCTCGGAGCTAGCGATTCGGTTTGGTATTAGTCCACTTGTTGTGGGGCTAACCGTTGTGGCATTTGGCACGAGTGCTCCCGAATTAGTGGTGAGCGTAAAAGCGAACCTAGACGGGAGTGGTGGAATGGCGATTGGCAATGTAGTAGGCTCAAATATTTGCAACATTGCGCTTGTTCTGGGAGTTGGGGCGATGATTTTCCCGCTAGCAATCCAACCACAGGTGGTCCGACGAGAAATGCCAGTCCTGCTTGGCGCAACCTTAATCTTTCTTTTAATGATAAAAGATGGGGTGATCGACCGCCTTGAAGGGGGCGTCCTTTTTGCGGGCGTCCTTATTTATGTCGTCACGAGTTTAGTTCAGGCGCGAAAAGAGGATCCCAATGTCAGTGAAGATCTTGATCCAGAAGTTATCAAAGCGGCTAAAAACGCAGGCTTAGCGAGGGTGTTCCTGGATCTGTTTTTGATTGTGATCGGGGCTTTTTTACTCGTTTTAGGTGCCGATCGAATGGTAGTCGGCGGTGAAAACATTGCGCGATTTTATGGGGTTCCCGAGGCAATTATAGGGCTGACCTTGTTTGCTTTTGGGACTTCATTACCCGAGTTGGCAACCTCGGTTGTTGCGGCGATGAAAAAGCAGGGCGATATTATTGTCGGTAATGCAGTTGGCTCCTGTATTTTCAATCTTCTGGCAGTGGTAGGCCTAGCGGGGATCGTTTCTCCTTTAAAAGGAGAAGGGGTTACGGTGATTCATCTTTCTGTTATGTTAGCAGTCACTGTTATTCTCATGCCTATGATGTTACATCGTATGAAGCTCGACCGTTGGGAAGGGGTTCTTTTGGTGACAGGTTACTTGGGATTCACAGTCTGGCTCATCGTAGCTTAGAGGACTAGTACTCCATTCTTTTTGCCAGGGCCAATTTACCCATAGGTGAAATTATCTTAGGAGGAAAACGGCAGGTTAGATTGCCAGCTGCTTGTTCAGTAAGTGGAAGGAGTGACTATGCTCGCTTGCGAAAACCAACCGGATGGTGTGGAATTGAGAGGTGATTGATTTGTTAGCCACATACGTCCACGATCTTGATCCCGTAATTTTCTCGATAAGTGAGAAGATTAAACTTCGTTGGTATGGTCTGTCTTATGTGGCGGGGTTCGCGGCAGCTTACATGGTTCTGCTCCGGCTTTCTCGGAAAAAACTCTGGCCGATCGACGAACTCAAAGTGGGAGATGCCGTCACTTACACTGCGATTTTCGGCGTGTTTTTGGGTGGGCGAATCGGCTACGTCTTATTTTATATGCTTCCACGCCCTGGTGGCTTGGAGAGAATTTTAGAGGATCCGATTACTATTATTGCGGTGTGGGAAGGTGGGATGGCCTCCCATGGTGGAATTCTTGGGATTATGTTTTTCACCCTGTTTTATGCATGGAAACATAAGTTGTCTTGGCTGGGAGTGGGAGATGGTTTTGCGATTGTGGCGCCACTTGGCATATTTTTTGGGAGAATGGCCAACTTTATTAATGGTGAGCTCTATGGGACGATTACTGACGAGAAAAATTGGTGGGCCGTGAGATTTCCTAAATCGCTTTATGAAAATGGATACAGCGACCAGCTACAAAAGGGCTTGCAACAAGCTGCCGTGAGTAATGATGCGGCGGGAGAGTATTTAAGAGACCGGGTCAGGGTAGTTGGAGATTATGATGGCTATGATCTTTCCCCTCAGGCTTTTGAGCAGGAATTTCTTCCGATTGCTCGTGAAAATCCGGATGTCATGCAGGCATTAGCTGATCATACGCCGGCAAGGCACCCTTCTCAGCTCTACGAGGGGATTCTTGAGGGCTTACTGATTTTCGCACTACTTTACCTGTTGCGTATTAAGTTCCCTAAACTTTGGAATGGAGTGATTTCAGGGGCGTTTTTTATCCTTTATGCGATTTTTCGAATCGGGGTAGAAAATATTCGTGAACCAGATTCAGAGAAAATAATAGGTGTGACCAAGGGGCAGTTTTACTCTTTGTTTATGATCGTGATTGGATTGGTTTTTTGGGCCTGGGCTTGGAAAAGTAAGAAGTCGCTGAAAGATGATATTGTCCCCGGGTGATTATAGCGATCGGAACTAAAGTTACACAGCAAGCTGGGCCACATTTCACCCAACAAGAATACCCTGAAAACCAGTATTTTCAGTAGGTTGATTAGATGAGTTTTTAACTAGTTCCTGTTTTAACCCCAGTTGAGGGCTCCCTCTGCGCACCATTTTTGTTCCCCAAATGATTTAATAGTGTGGCCCATTGAGTTAGCGAGGGAGAGAAGGAATCGGTTATGTGGAACTTTTTCTCCAACGTGGTGGAAACCAGGATTTTTCGTGGCTTCCCCACCCACGATAACGATCGGAAGATCATCGAGGGTGTGGGAATTTCCTTTTCCAAGCTCGTTCACCCAAACGATGGTGGTGTAATCGAGCATGTTTCCCGGCTGTCCCGCTTCGGGAGTATTTTTGAGGTTCTCCGCAAGATAGGCGAGTTGCTCGGCAAACCAAACGTTGATTTTCTCTAGCTTTTTTTGAGCTCCCTCATTCTTATCTGGTTCGTGACTTAATGAGTGGTGGCCCTCATTAATGTCGAGCCATCGCATACGAGCTTGTCCGACAGAGCGCATAAATTGAAGCGACCCGATCCTAGTCATGTCATTGGCCATGGCATTTACGAGGAGATCAATCTGCATACGAGCCAACTGAGGGGTGTTGTCGTTGACTAGCTCAATGTTTGGGTCCAGTTCAGGTTCGGGATGAGTCATTTCACCTGCTTGAGTAGTCGCTGAGATTTCGCGCTCCATTTCGTCTACCAGAGTCATGTGTTGCTCAAGCAGAATCCGGTCTTCACTAGAAAGGATCTTGGAGGCCTTCTTTAGGTCGGCCCCTAAGCTGTCAAGAATTGAGGCGTAGGCCTTTCGCTCTTGGGTTTGCCCGTAAAGTTTGTCGAGCATTTGGTAGGGATCATTTAGCGGTGCCAGAGGACGATTAGAGCCGGCATAACACATGCGAGTCCATGGGTCGGCACGATCGGGAACCGCTACGCCGATTTCAAGGGAGCCGTATCTTGTTCGAGTCGATTCGTTTTTCTGTAAAAAGTTTTTAATTTCTTGGTCAATCGAAATTCCTGATGCCCAGCCGGCCGGAGGCCCGCTGCCGCCTTGAATATTACCGGGGTGCAGGCGGGCTCCGGTCAGAAGACATGACATTCCGCGCATGTGGCTGTCTCCATCACCACCCACCAGATTTGAAATTCCCTTGAGAACAGCAGTTTGGTCTTGGAAGGGAGCAAGAGGTGCGAGGATAGACGATTGCGATAGGCTTTCCTTCTTTCCTGGCCAAAATTTAGCTGGGAGTGTGCCATTCGGAGAAAACATGAAAATGAGACGCTGTTTTCTGCCGGAAGTCGTAGGAGCACCAAATGATTGCAGTCCTGATAAGAACGGAAGCGCGCCTGCTGTGATGCCGAGTTCGCGGAGAAAGTGACGTCTGGAAATCATAACTATTTTGATTAGTTTACGGTTCCTTTCATGGAAATCTACCGATTAATTTTTTCAAGGAAACTTCATTCGAGCGCCTCGATATGTGCCTGAACCCCGGCGGCGAGCCCTTCAAGGGAGTATCCACCTTCAAGAACGGAAATAAGACGGCCATCTGCAAATTCATCTGCAATTTTTCGGAGCCAAAAAGTGAGAGTCTTATAATCCTCGTCGAGGAGGCGGAATTTGCCAAGTGGGTCGCCAAGTCGGGAGTCGAAGCCTGCTGAAATCATGACGAGTTCGGGGCTGAATTTGCGCATGGCAGTGAGGAATTTCGCGTCAATCATGTCACCAATACGATTCATGTCGGAGCCGGCAGGAAGAGGAGCGTTCACTGTGAATCCACGACCTTTACCACTGCCCAATTCTTCGAGCATTCCAGTGCCTGGATACCAGGGTGATTGGTGAACGCTGCAGAAAAGGACGGTTTCGTCTTCATAGAAGATGTCCTGTGTTCCGTTCCCATGGTGGACGTCCCAGTCTAGAATGGCGACCTTACCTACGCCATATTTTCGTTGGGCGTAGCGGGCCCCTACGGCAATATTGTTAAAGATGCAGAATCCCATGCCGCGATCGGGTGTCGCGTGGTGGCCGGGGGGCCTGACAGCACAAAAAGCTCTTTTCGTATGAGAGGACTCCTCCGAGTAAATTTCGTCGACTGCCGCACACACCGATCCCGCAGCATGGCTAGCTACGAGCCAGGAATCAGGACACACGGCAGTGTCCCCGGTGGAGAGTTGATCAACTTCAGATTGTATTTCCTTTTTAGCGAGAGCCACGTAGCGTTCGTCGTGAACGGTTGTGAGGTCTTCAAAAGAAGCGGTTCGTGACTTAATCCTTCTTAACCTCGTGGAAAGGCCTGAGGTCTCGAACATTTTCGTAAGTGCAAGGTAGCGGTTAAAATGCTCCGGATGCTCACCGGTGATGTGGCGGGTGAAAAGCTGGTCTAGAACGAGAGCTAGTTCGGGATGTAGGACGCTAGTCATTAGAAAGCTTACCTTGGGATGGTTTCCCTCGTCATAGTGATAATGATATCCCGAATGTGGAAGTCGCTACTCACGAAGTTTTTGTGAAGAGAATTCATCGTTTTTAAACCGTAAGCATTAATTGGTTGCTGGATTAGATGATGGAAAAGATGCTTTAAAAAAGCGCGATGGGCCCCGGCTGATTCTACCGCGAGGCGCGCTAGATCATTGGGGCCAGTGATTTTCACGATGGAATCTTCAGGAGTAGGATACTCGCTGACGGTGTTTATGGGTCTGTTCTTTTCATGGGTTCTAAAACGTCCGGTTGCGTCATAGTTTTCCAAGCTGAATCCGATTGGGTTTATGATTGAATGACACGCCATACAATCGTCGCTTTTCGTGAGATGTGTGACCTTTTCACGCATCGTAAGGTCCGGTTTGAAATCAGTATCCTTGAATTCAATTGCATTGGGAGGGGGTTTAAGAAAACGGCCTAAAATATTGCGGCTCAAATAAACTCCCCGGTGAATTGGAGATGTTTGTTTGTGATACGAAAAGGCTGTAAGGACATAAGGGTGAGTAAATAGCCCAGCTCGTTTTTTGTCAGGAGTGAGAAGTGGTCTAAAGCTGTCCAGCGTTGGGGCTGAGACACTATAGAATTTCGCGAGTCTTTTGTTCAGATAGATTTTGTCTTCTGTGAATAGTTCTCGGTAATCTGATCGCTCAGACCACATAACGTTTTCGATAAAAAGATCAAACGAAGTTCTCAAGTCAGCAATCATACGTTGATCGAAACCAGGAAATAATTTGGAGTCTTTTTGAAGATCTTCTTTTTCTGAAAGACTGAGCCAATGATAAAAGAAGGACCTAGTTTTTGCTTTAGTGCGGAAATCAGGCATCATCCGACTGAGCTGATCGTTAATTTCAGTTTCCTTGCCAAGGCGTTTTTGTTTTGCAGCTTCCCAGAGTTCTTTGTCAGGGACCGAGTCCCAAAGGGAGAGGGCTAGATGGGCAGCCACAGTGTAATGATCAGGCTTTCCGTCACTTCCCCGATTGAGTGATGGATAGAGAAAGTAAGGAGAGGTAAGGATTAACATGAGAGAGCGACGGGTCGCGATCTCGGAGTCTTTATCTGCATCAAAAATATCTTCGATATAGAGCTTTTTTTGAGCGGGCGAGAGGGGGCGAGCAAAGGCCTTCGTCGCAAACGTAAAGCAAAAAGATCTCAGCTTACGGTCGCGCTGTGTGTCTTTTGAATTAGTTTTGGCTAGCACATTGATGTCGTTGTAAATTTGACGAGCTGCTTCTATAGCGGCATTTGCGACCGATTCCTTCCATGCTTTCGAGATCGAGGACCCTCTTTCATATCCAGAAGAGGCATCATCAGGTGGAAAGGGAGTAGATATAATTGCAGCGGTTGGGGCACTTTTAGTAAAAAGTACGCGTGTCGGAATGGGCTCCCATTCACCATGTGGCGGTTTCCATTCGATTAGAAGTGAGGATTTTTTTTCCTTGTATGAGACGAAGTCGATGTGGATGGGAACGGGGTGTCCACCTAATAAGAAGAGAGAAGCTTCGACTGAACGCATTTGGTTGCCAGAAGACACCCAAGCATCAATAAACGCGGTTTTTCTGTGAGTTTCTCCACCGTAAAATTTCTCGCGTTCCATTTCGTTTATAAAAACTCGTAATCCATTCGGAGTGATTGCTCGGAAAGAGTATCTTCCGCTCTCTTTCGGCAGAAGTGAACCGGTCCAGAAGATCGCGTGAGCTTGAGGATCAATGCCATCCACCCCATGATTCTTTTCAATGTCAAAGTCGACTCCAGGGTCGATACGCTTTGCGAGCTCTTTCTTGCGATCATTCATTTTTTCCTTGTGGTAGTAGTGACCACGTAGCCCATGTTCAGTGCCTAATTCAGATCGTCCTCGAAAGGATTGAACAATGTCAGTAATTGCCCTGCGATGTTGATGCTGTGTTCTTCGCAGTAAGGTTTTACGCACCGGTTTTATCTTCGCTTGAGCCTCCGGAGAGTAAAATGCACCGTGAATATACTCCGCAACTAAATGGGCATCTTCATCGATGACGTCATCCTCGTCTTCTTCAGGCATCGCTCGGTGGATATACTTCGCGAGGGATGTGATTGACTTCGTGCCTACAAGGGACTCGTCATATTCGTCAGCTACTCCTTGGCCTTTATCGCCATGGCAGGAAAGGCAGTGTTTTTCATAGATTTGTGCTCCCCGATCACCGAACGCTGGCAGTGTGGCGAGAAATCCCAAAATTAACCAAAAGCGCATGATTTAGTTACGGAAAGAGTGGTGAGGTTTTTCAAGAAGCACTGGGGTCTTTAGTCTGGGCGCAGCAACTTTTTGACATATTTGGCAAGTAGGTCAGCCTCAAGATTAACCCGTTGTCCAACGCTTGCTTCTCCAAGGTGAGTTGCCTTAAAAGTGTGGGGAGTAATCCAGAAAATGGCCGAGGTTTGAGTGAGTTCCGAGATTGTAAGGGAAATTCCATCGATGCAAAGCGAGCCTTTATCGATGCAAAGTGAGTGCACTTCTGCTGGAAGAGCGATCTCGAGTCGATAGTCCTGACCCATTGGCGAGAGGTTGCTGATGATTCCGATGTTATCGATGTGCCCTTGCACGAAGTGGCCGCCGAGGCGTTCTCCAATCGCAAGGGCGCGTTCCAAATTGACTTTTTCTCCCTCTTGCAAGTTACCAAGGGAGGTTACTTGAAGTGTCTGGGCGAGGATGTCGAATCGAACTTTGTCCTCAAGTGAGGCTACGGTGAGGCAGCAGCCATTGATTGCGACGGAGTCACCTAAACTCAATTCGTCTCCGAAAGGGATATCTAAAATGAGTTCCGCTTGTGCTCCTTTTTCAATGAGGGAGACAACAGTGCCAACAGCTTCAATAAGGCCGGTAAACATCTCAGTGGGTTTGTTCAGTTTTAGCTGGTTTGGGATCCTCCTTCATCCCCGGAGAAGGGAAGAGCATAAAGCAAGCACCCATAACGATAGTTGGAATGATCGCGGCCTTGGCAAGCCCACCCGGAGAAACGCCACCTTTAAAATAGCGGCCTAGGACTGATTGTCCTGCAGGATTTGGGGCGTTGGCAATGACGGTTAAACCACCTCCTGTAACTGCGCCCGCGAGAACCGCATACTTTGACATGATAGGCAAGTCCGGGGCTTGGGAGGCAAGGTAGGTTATGGCAGCATTATCGTTGAAAGCTGTGAGGACGGTAGAGCCAATCATAAGAAGCCATTGGTTGTCGATTGAGGTGAGTAGGACTGAGATCCACCAACCCTGGCAGCCGCCGTGTATGACGAGACCCGCAAGGAAGAACCCAACAAGAATCGGACTCTTCATATTGACATCGTTCTGGTGATGGCCGGTAGCCTGAGTAAACCCGATAAAAAAAAGGAACCCAAAGATGAAGACCATTTGGTAGTGTGCCGTTAGAACTGTAAAAGCAAGAAACAGTAGGTGGACAATGGTGATCCACGCGGGGATAGGGTCTTCACGCTCTACCCAACTCGCTGGCATGTGAGTATCACGGTTTTCTTTATACCCCATGGTTTTGAATTCTTTCTTAAAGATTGAAAAGTAGAGGGCATTGGAAATGACTATGCCCACTACGGCTTTCCAACCAAAATTGAGGAACATAAAGTCCATGCCGAAATTCCATTTACTGGCGATCATTAGAACGGGTGGGGCTGCGAAGTGAGTCAGTGTTCCGCCTACGGAAATGTTGACAAAAAGCAAACCGAGGGTTGCGTAGGCAAACTTTTTGGAGGGATTAAGATCGAAGAACTTTTTAGCAAGAAGCATGGCTGCGATCGTCATGGCAGCTGGTTCGGTGATGAATGACCCAAGAATAGGTGTGATGGTTAGAGCTGAGAGCCACCATGCGGCAGGTGTCCCTCCAAAGATTTTAGCGACCTTATCAACCATGGATTCTGCGAAGCGAACAACAGGCCGTGTTGCTGCGATTGCCATCACGATGACAACAAACATAGGCTCCGTAAAATTGACATCTTTACCGATGTAGTATTCGAGCTGCTTGAAGCCAGTCATGATCCCGCTTCCGTCTTGGATGCCGAAGAACCAGAGGATGGCAGCGCCGAGGGCGATGACCCAGATCCCAAAAATGGCTTCGATTTCTCCTAAAAAGTGAAAGAGGTTTGCTTTGAAGGATACGTCGTCTTTGGCATCATCATGAGGTTTGGCATCGGCTGTTAAACCAAGTTCCTCGATCTTCTTTTTATGTTCGTGCTCGTGCTTGTGAGCCATCTCGATGAAGAAGCCGCTGAGGAAGGTATGTATAATGGCGCAAAGGAAGATGATAGACGCGACAAGATTAAATCCACCTTGTTGCCCTGCCCGGTATTTGAGCTTTTCCCAGATGCCCCAGTCCTCGTTAGAATCTTCTTTTCCTTCGTATTTAGTCAAGGGAAGAGGGAAAACTGCGTATTGATCCTTATCGAGAGAGTAGGTCTCCTTTGCGTAGGTTGGCTTGTCTTCAGCAGCAGCGGCGATAGCCCCTGAAAAAACAAAGAATAAGGAAGCGAGAGCAATGGGGAAGATGGTGAGTAGCTTCACAGGATAGGATTTTAGCCTTAGCTGAAGGCTCGGCAAGTAAAACGGTTGCTAGTCCACGGATTTAATCTGCTCTTCTATGATTTTTAATTCTTTAAGAATAGCCTGGCCTTCAGAAGATTTTTCAGCAAGCGACCCTTGAAGTTCCTCAATTTGTTTTTGGGATCTTGTGATACGGGCTTGGGCCTCACGAATTTCTGGGAGCTCTAGGCTGAGGCGCTGGATCTTAGTCGAAATCTCGATAATCTTGTCAGCAGCTTGCTTGATTTCAAATTCCCGTTTTTTGGTGCGAGCCGAGAATTGGTTCTGCTGCCAAAAAGCAAGATCCTTACCAAGCTTCTGAAGGCTGGGATGGGTGTTTCGAATGTTTTGGAGATCACGGTAGGCCTGCTCTTGCTCCGTGATGATGATTTTCAGGTCACTAGTGGGAGCTACAAGTGTCTTCAGCTTTTTCGATAGCTGGTGTTTTTTGTTGAGAAGCCCTGCTATTTCCTTGCTGCGGCTCGATGAAGGTTGTGCTTTTGGAGGTGTTGGGATGGACTCTGTCGCCTCGTCGGATTTGCATCCGGTGAGGAATGAAGCCAAAATCAACGCGGACAAAACTCTCATGGATTAAGAAAAGCATATTTTGTCAACCATTGCCACCTTTGGAAAGCTGTGGTTTCTTGTTTTTTAAATGTCGGACCTGAAGATTGTTAGTGTCATTGATCGATTGCTTTATCATAGCTATTATCGTGCGAGCGCAGTGGGTGATTTTGTGCGTCAGCGAGTGGGTTCAGGGGCTTGGCTTCTGATGCTAGGTGGGGGTGGTAGTGTCTTTTTAGGTGCAAATGTTGATGAAAGTCTTACCGCCATTCTTACCCTGTTAATCTCGTCATTACTTTTATTAAGCTTTGTCTGGGCATGTCTGAGGCGTGCAAAGCTATCGGTGGTTCGCGTTTTGCCTTCCAGTGGGACAGTTGGGGAAATTCTAAGATACAGGATCTCAGTTCGTAATGAAGGGAGTCGGGCAGTAAAAGAGCTGTATCTTTGCGAGACTGCAAGTGATTGTCGACCAAGCCAATGGGAGTTTTTTCAGTTAAAGGAACCGGGTGAGGGTGATCGTAATTTCTTCGACCGAGCTTTTCGGTTTTATCGCTGGAAGTGGTTGTTGGATAGAGGTGGGGCTTGGAAAGGGTCAGGGCGATCAAAGTCACTGGAGCTTGAACCAGGAGAGGAAAAGCAGATTTATCTTGCTGTAAAACCTCTTCGCCGTGGGTGTATCAAATTTAATGATATTCGTGCTGAGCTTCCTGATCCTTTTGGTTTTTTTCAGCGCCGCCGTCCGATTTTGAATGAAGAAGAAGAGCTTTTAATAACCCCCCAAAGATATGACCTTCCAAATCTAGAATTTGAAGGGACTTCGAGATTGACGGTCGAATTGGATACTTTTTCAACCGTAAGGGGTGAGGGGGGGCAATTTATGGGGCTTCGCGAATATCGGGAAGGGGATTCGCTTCGCAGTATCGATTGGAAAGCTTGGGCGCGCACTGGACATCCTATTGTAAAAGAGTTCGAGGAATTACGCTTTCCCCGCTATGGCGTAGTGCTCGATACAAATTTGAAGGAAACGGGACCTGAGATGTTTGAAAAAGCTATTTCGGTTGCGACCTCCTTTGTTTCGCTGATTGAAAAGACTGGCTGTTTAATGGATTTGATTTTTATGCATGAGAAGCCGCAAATTTACACTGCGGGCCGTACTGTGGCACGAACGAATGATCTTATCGGGGCTCTCGCGCGAGTTGAGGGAATCGATGAGGGTGAGTATGAGTCTTTGGGACGATTGATTGTTAAAAATGACAATAAACTTACTACGTGTGTGGTGGTTCTCTCTGGCTGCTCTTCTCCCATTCCTTTTGCCGCCTGCACTTTTTCAAGAGCAGCCTCGCCAGCAACATTTTCCTTGTGGTCCTCAAATGCTAAGCGGATGTCCTCATTAGGACGACCATTACTGAGTCCCGGCTGAATCACGTTTACCAAAATCAATCCTAGGCAAATCGCCAACAGGCTAGTCAGAGCATAAAATCCTGCCGTTTTTCCTAATAGACGACCAAAGCCCTCCATGCCATGGAGGCTAGTGATCCCAGAAATCACGGAAGAGACGACCAAAGGAACAATGATCATTTTGAGAAGATTCAGGAACAACTTCCCTACATCAGCCGAGAACGAAACGGCGCCATTCACAAAATCCTCACCCCCACCTCCATTAGCCGCAAGGTTCCGAAAAATGAGCCCGGTAATCGTGGCCAGAATCAAAGAAATAAGAATCTGCCAATGAGGTTTAACTTTCACTGTAGGAGGGTAGAACTTCCAAGTCACAACTCCAAGAAGGAAGCGAATTTGTTGTCGACAGACCCTATAAAAGGACAGTCCCACAACCTAATAGATCCGTGCTATCCATCCGATTTATTCTGCACGCAGATCCTAAACTCATCTTAAGCTTGATCATTGAAATTCGACTTTATGTCCGCCAACTTGCATGGCAGAAGCGCGTTCAAAACTCCGTGGAATTATCGTTTCGCAGAGGAAATCTTTTGCAGACAGCTGAGCCATTCAAATGTGAATAACTCTCAAAAGGTCGCTATTTTGGCAATGCCGTGTTTGCTTCTCCCAGCCTTCACGCTAGCCTTTCTGTCATCCCACATTTTGATTCATGCGTCGCTTCCTTCCGGCCCTCATCCTAACCATTATCGGTATTAGCCTTTCTGTGCTGCTTGCCTCTCGGGAAGCCACGCTCGTAAGCGATCACCTTGTTGGATTCCCAGATGATGATAAGACGGCCCATCTTTTGCGGCCAGCAGTCCTCTGCGCCCTATGTCTCATTCCAGCTTTAGCTGCACTCTACTACGGTTTGGTTGGTTCACTCGATCGCTATCTTATTCGCGCTTTTATGGGTGCGTTCAGCCTCTGCTTTACAGCACTTTTTTCAATTTGGTTAATTGGTGACCTTACTGAGAACATCTCGGACTTCAGGGGAAGCGGTAACACCCTTCACTTCATGGGAATGTATTATGGAGCTGCATTTCCAAAATTCTTTGTCGACTTCGCTCCATTCGGGCTACTTCTCGCCATGCTTTACTCACTAGGAAAACTTTCTCGCGGCCAAGAAATTGTTTCCATTATTCAAACAGGGCGAGGTGTGGCCCGACTCATCGCGCCACTCATTACAATGGGCTTTATGGTGGGCTTGGTTTGTCTCGGTTTCAATTATCGTTGGGCACCGGCAGCCGCCGCTTACCATGACGCCCTTCTTGAAGAAGCCAAAATGGGATCACTCAGCAGGGCTCGCAATGTAGTTTATTTCACTGGAGACAATCGCCGACTCTGGTTTATTGGAGGATTTCCCTATGACTACCATCAAGGAGAACCACTTAAAAACATCATTGTCCGTTCCTTTTCCAAAAATGGCTCACCTGAATGGCGCCTCCGGGCAGAGCGAGCGGAATGGGACCGCCATAATAACAACTGGACCTTTCACGGAATCTCAAAATGGGACCTCACTAACCGGCTTGATACCAAAGAATCCCCAATTGATCCAAAGCGTGAACTTCAATTACCTGATCCCTATGTAATCGAAGCTTGGGACGAAACTCCGTGGCAACTCATTAAACCTGGTCTTAAAGCAGAGGATTTAGGTATCCCTGGCCTTTACAGTTGGCTAGTGCAGAACCGCGAATCTGAATGGGGCAACAAAAGGCAATTTCTAACCCAATGGCACTATCGTTGGGCTCAACCTGGAATCTGCCTGGCAATTGTTCTCCTCGCCGCGCCACTAGGAATAGTCTTCAGTCGACGGGGGGCCGCTGGGGGTATCGCGCTCGCGATTTTCATTTGTGCTGGCATGATGTTTTCATCGACTGTTTTTCTCTCGCTTGGCGAATCCGGATACATGCCACCTTTGTGGGCCGCTTGGGGCACTAATATTCTTGCCACCGCAATGGCACTCGTCCTCATTCAGCGGCGCCTTGTCGGACGCCCAATCTATCAAACCATAAGAACCCTCATTCCAGTTTAATTCCACAACATGAAAGAACCATGGAGCATCAAATCACGAGCCCGTGAATGTGTAGAAAGCGGAGACGCTTTTCAGTCAGGACAAAAAATTCGCGCCGCCATCTTCCCTGATCCCGAATCATCTGGCTATCTTCGTAAAGACTATACCATTGAGGCATGGGAAAATCGCGAAGGGGAGGAAAATCCATTTTCATGTTGGCTCACAACTTACGAGCCACCGGTTACCGAAGAAAAAACGGAGGATATTGTTGATGATGACCCTGAAACTCTCCTGAAGCGCCTCGTCGACGAGGAAGAAGAACATACGGAGAACGCTAGATATATTTTAGCCGTAATGCTTGAACGAAAAAAACTTCTGCGCGAAACCGACACTCAAGAAATTCCGTCAGGTATCCTGCGGATTTACGAGCATCGAAAATCCGGTGATGTCTACATTATCAAGGACCCACAAATTTCTCTTACAGACGTCGATCGGGTTCAAGAAGAAGTCCGTCAACTTCTAGATCCTTCAGCCACCGTCGCCGAAGAGACCACTAAGAAAATAGAGCCAACTGATGGAAACTCCCCAGAAAATCTTACCAATTTGCAACCAAGCTCAAAGGACGAAGAGGAAAAAGAGTCATTAGAAACAAAAAACAACGACAAGGTGGAATAATGCTCCCTTGGTTCAAGGATCAATTTCCGATCTATCTCGCACCCATGGCGGGGGTGACTGATGTGACCTTCCGCACGCTCTGTAAAGAATTGGGTGCCGATGTTATGATAACAGAATTCGTCTCGGCCGAAGGCATCATACAAGCGGATCATCGGACCCGAAAATACACTACTTTTACTGACAAACAGCGCCCCGTTGGAGTTCAGCTTTTCGGAGCCGATGGCGATCGAATGGGCGAAG
>KB912143.1 GCA_000383735.1 Verrucomicrobia bacterium SCGC AAA164-M04 | reverse complement strand
AGGCTTGAAATCGGATAGCTGACGGAGGTGGAGCTCGATATTCGGGAGGCTTTGAGTGGATGGGTTTTCGTGAATTTAGCGGGGTTGCTTCCTGAGAAAAACTCAAGTCCGTTGGGGATGCCGTCGAGGTCGGGGTCGGCCTCAAAAAGGGCATTCCCGCCAGATAAGGCGTGGGTTTTCTCAGACCAAACCTGATAGGCATCTTCGGCGCGAATCAGGGCAATTTTGTTGCCTTGGTAGTTGTAGTCAAAGAGGTAACCTGGGGGAGGAATATTAGTATTTCGAAAGCCATCGATGAGTGAGTTGTAGGTGATGATCGGGTAGATGACTTCGGTGAGATTTTGAGCGGACCAGCTCAGGGTGGTGTTTGATAGATCGAGAATTCCGGTGGAGACAAGGTGGTCTGCTTGAAAACCGTCGATTTCAAAATGAAGTTTTTTGGGTGAGGCATTTTGAATAGTTAGAGTGCCAATTCCCTGGCCGGGCGAGATGGTTCCAGCTCCACTGAGAGAACTTGTTAGAGTTCCGCTTCCAGAGAGGATGGCTTTCCCAGAAATAATCACATCGGAGGAAAGTGTGACGTTTTCTGCGAGGATAATTTCTCCCTCTGTAATGGACGTAGTGCCGGCGTATTTGGGCGACGATTTGATGAGCAGGGTAGAGGTGCCTGATTTCGTCACGTTTGTTGGGTTTTGATAGTCCGAGATTTGGCCTTCGAGAACAAAAGTGGCATTGCCGTTCCCCGTGATTTCGAGGTCGTGATAAAGGATGAGATCTTGTTTCAAAAGAAAGGAATAGGCTGGCCCCATGGCCTCGAGGGCCAGGTTTGCAGGCGCACCATCGAGGTCGTTAGTGAATAGTAGTTCGGACCCGCTCAAAGTGGCAGATTGGGGAGATGCTCCGTCAAACGAGCCAGTGAGGCGCAGAGAGTTGAGCATAAAAGTTAGGTCGCTGATACGGGTGAGGTCGTTGTTCGTCTCGTAAGAAAAATTCTGAGTGACTGGGAAATCTAGAACACAGCCGGGAAAGGAATCAGTTCTTAAGAGGGCGTCTGGTGAATTCGTTTGAGGATCGATCCATACGGAATCTTGCGACCAATTCAGGAATGCTGAAGGGGTAGGCTCGCCGCCTTGTCCGAGCGTTCCGCGCTGGATTTTAAAGTCATCAAGTCGCGCGAATCCGTTACCAGTTTGGGCCGCATTTACTTCTACGAAGAGACGTTTTCCTTCTTCACTGGCAATGATGGGATTAAAAAGAAAATTCTCAGTTTGGTAGGCCGAGTTGTCCGTGGATGTTCGGGATACGAGTCGTTGAAGATTATTACGGGGGCCGCTGATGCGGTCATCAGATGTTGTGAAGAGAGTGACAGCGACGAGATCGGAGGAATCATTCCAATTAGAGGCGTCTCGCCATTGGAAAGTAATTCTAAAAATTTCTCCGGTTGATAGGGTGTGGTCGGTGTCTAGGCCTGCGGCGCGGGCATTGGATTCGGCAATAATGGCATTACGTGATCCATTGGCGGAGAGGCTGGTATTAGTGAAGTTTTCGGACAACGTGCCGGTCCCGATATTTTCCCAAGAGGGAGTTTCAGCATAGGTTTGTACACCGCCTTCGCCGCCCGCATTAAAATTTCCGTTGCGTAAATTTCCGTCAACAAGTGTAAGGTTTGAAATGAAAGTTCCTAGCGGTGGTGGTTGGGGATCAAGTGTGAAAGCGTTATTTAGGTTGATTGAAGAAGGTGCCTTTGTGAGCCCGGCATGACGTGGCTTGTCAATCGTTGCTTCGAAGGCAGTGAAGGAATTTAGAAGATCTGCTACAATACCGGGGTTTGCTTGTGCAAGGTCAGTTGATTCTTCGGGATCCACTGAAAGATTAAAAAGAAGGAAGGGAGACTTGCTTGCGTTTTTAGCGAGCTTCCAGTCGCCCTTACGGACGCTCACTTTAGTATCATTACGGATCGTGATTACTTCATGGGGAATGCCGGGAATAGTTGAATTAAGATAGGGCAGAAGGCTGGTTCCATCTATCTGGGTTGGAGGAGTGCCTCCCGCGGCATCGAGGCAAGTTGGAAGAATGTCGACTGAGTGAACGGGGGAGTGGTAAGTGGAGTTAAGGGGAAGACCGGCTCCGGCAATGATCATAGGAACGCGAGTTCCCCCCTCAAAAATAGAGCCTTTAAAATTCCGAAGGGGGGTATTTTCTGCCCCGATATTGTTAGCGCCACCGTTATCGTTTATGAAAATAACCAAGGTGTTGTCTGTGAGCGAAACTGATCCATCATCCGCTGGGTCATCTAGAGTGTTCAGGATATTCCCAATCTCCCGATCCATCGTGAGGACCATTGAAGCGTAGTTCTTTCGTTTGCCAGTAAGGGAGTTTAGTCGTGGGTCATTGATGTCAGGCGAGGGGCCAATGGGGCTGTGAGGAGCAGTGAAGGAAACATAGAGGAAAAATGGGTCAGGATCGGCATAGTGCCGCTTGATAAAATTTACGGCGCCAATCCCGAAGGCATTGGTGACGTAGTTGTTGTTGGTGTTCCAGGGTGGGGTTGTTTCGAGAACAGTGTCGCTGAAGGGGGTGGTAAAAGTTTCACGAAGGGTTCCTGATCCGCTTACAGCGCCAATGTTATAATTGCGGGATCCTTTCCAGATCCCAAAAAACTCATCGACACCTTGATTTTCGGGTCGGTTGCCGGCGCCGCTGTCATTAGCGCGTGCGCCGAGATGCCACTTACCTACCGCTCCGGTTGTGTATCCTTCAGATTTCATGCGATCGAAGATCGTAATGATGTTGGGCGAGAGTCCATCGATGTCATTGGCTCCCATGAGATTATTGATATTGTATTCATAGCCAATCCGTTGCTGGTAAGACCCTGTGACAATGGCGGCGCGGGATGGAGAACAGACTGCGGCGGTGTATGCATTGGTGAGGAGAGTTCCGCGCTGGCGTAATGCGTCAAGATTGGGAGTTGGAACAGTGGACCTAGCTTGCCCGGGGTTGAGGGTCTGGATGTAATCGTCCATAAATCCCCAGTCGGCATATCCCGCATCGTCGGAGATGATTACAATAACATTTGGCTTTTGCGCAAAGAGCGGTAAGACAAGCAGCAAGGAGAGTAAAAGATGTGGTTTTCCCATCACCTCACTCCATGAGGGAAATGCCATCGAAGGTCGAGTTGATTTTAGAGAGTCCAGCCGTTGCCAAATAGTTAGAAGTAACTTTCTCTGACCTGATAAAGAGAAGGGGTCCATAATTAGAGCGAAAACCTAGTGAGGATTTATACGTGGGAGGTTCTTTAAAAGACCTTAGTGAATCGATTCAAGCCATAGAAAGAATCCGGGCGGACCCGAAAACTATGAGCAATAAATAGGAATCGCTGGGCTCAAAAAGACAAGAAAAAGTCTTGGCTTAAAAGCTCCCCCGGTGTGAGTGGTTTTTCGAAACTGAGAACGGCTAGTCCGCCGCGACAGCGGCTTCGTGCTCTTCCTCGGCTTTTTCTAGATCGTATTTTTCTTTGGCGATGACACGGATGAGTTTCGTGAGTGTGACATCCCAATTCTCAAGAAGCTCTTTGGCTCGTGCCGAATAAAGCGAACCGCCGGATCACCTTTGAAACCTGGCCACTCCACGCTGATCCTGAGTTCCCATCAACAGGTTCACAATTCAAAGACTGGCCACTAACAATCTCGCAAACCGACAACGATGGCAGAACCCCAACCGGGTATCTCCCAGTGATTTCAACCGACTACAATCCTCCCCCGGTCCTGAAAGTCTATGATGAAACAACCGACGAATTGATTTATGCTATCCGAACTCGAGACAACCTTGTCCGGCCACCAATCTACGATAGCGCCAATACCTACCGGATCGAACTTAGCGACGGCCGAATCCTCACAAAGCAAATCCCAGTCACCCTTCCTGACGCCTCAATCAATTCCTTCGACGCTCTTATCCCCCGTATTACACTTGGACAAAGCTCTCTCCTCCGCTGGGACATTAATAGCAGTGAAACTATCACTCTCAATAACGATAACGTCAGACCATTTACAATCGATGGAATTGGCTTCATGGAAGTCTCGCCAACCGAGACGACCACTTACACCCTCGCCGTGAATGGAGCTATTTCGAAAACGATCGAAATTCAAGTCCTTCAAGCACCCCCGATAATTGACCCCACGGCTGCCACCAATAACAACCAAACAGCCTTCAGCTCCCCCTATCCAGCAGGTGCCCGCGCCGAGCAATTCATAATCGTCAAATCAACTGACCTCATCAATTGGAGTCCTTTACCCACCGCATCTTTTTCAAGACAACCGAACGGGACCAAGATCACGGCAAAGCTTGCCTCATTCCTCACCCCTGATCCTTTTGTCTTCTATCGGGCCGAGTGGAGAATCGGGACATCTCGTTAACTTTTAGGCCAGCGCTTAAAAGTGCTTTCTCAGAAGTTCGAGGCTCTTCGGCACTGCTGTTATGGGATCCTCCATACCTTCAAATTCAAGCGACACATAACCTTTATAGTTCGCCTTCTTCATAATCTTACCAACCCGCTCGTAATCGATATCGAGCGTATACCACCTTCCTTTTCCATAGTAAGTTTTTGCCTGAAGCAATACGGTGTGCGGCGCCAATTTTTCAAGCCTTGCGTAAGGATCTTCTAGGAAATTTCCTGTATCCAAAGTCACCTGTAACCAAGGCGATTTCACCGCATTAACAACTTTCATGACACCCTCTGGGGTTAACCCAAGACCCCAGTGGTTTTCCAAACCCAGAACCACTCCGCATTTCTCGGCGTAAGGCACCAACTGCTTCATCGACTCAATTACCCACTCAAATCCTTGTTCCTCGGTATAACCTTCTAAAACCGGCTCAATCCCACGATTTGCCATAAGCGCGTCAAAATCTTTGCTCGTCCCCCAGCGACCCGTGTTAATTCTCAAGGTTGGAATTCCTAATGCATAAGCCTGTTCAACATAACTGATAGTTTGTTCAACATTTCTGCGCCGCACGATTTCATTAGGATCGACAAAATCTTGGTGGGTGGAAAACCCCATCAAATCCACTCCCGCCATGAAGGCCTGACGCTTGATTTTCTGGAGCATTGAAGGTGAAAAGTCCTTCATTTGGATTTGCAGGATTTCAACCCCGTCAAAACCCATCTTCGCAGCCAAATCGATACACTTTCCAATATCTCGAAATTCATCCCGTCTGAATCCCCAGAAACTGTATGTTGAAACCCCGATGGGATTATTAGGTCCTTTCACATCACCCAACCCGGTCAGACAGGCAGCAGAAGACAGGGCTAGAGAAGACAGCATTTCCCGACGTGAGTGATCTTTCATAGGCACAGCCTAGCGAATTTCACCCAATTGCGAGACTTTGATCTCCACAAAGATGAATTTGTCTGACATTCATCTTCCCTCAACTTTTTATTGTGGCTTCTATCAACACCCCCCCAGCAATCGTCCCGAGACAGTTTTTAGCGGCTTTCATCTTAACAACTTGCTGCTTTTCGCTTTGGGGATTTGCCAATGATTACACCAACCCGCTCGTAAAAGTTTACGAGCAAGTTTTTATTATTCCCACTGCTCAAGCCGCGTGGCTTCAATTTGCCTTCTACTTTGGTTACTTTTGTATGGCTCTACCCGCCGCCTTCTTTATTCGGCGATTTTCTTACAAAGGAGCCATCCTTGTGGGGCTTGCCCTTTATGCTATCGGAGCACTCCTCGCCATCCCTGCAAGTCTTGCCATCTCTTTCCCAATTTTCGTCTTGGGCTCTTACATTATTCCATGCGGGCTCGCCTTTTTGGAAACGGCCTGCAATCCATACATTCTTGCCATGGGTCCACGTGAGACCGCAACGCAACGCCTCAATCTTGCTCAGGCCTTTAACCCCATCGGCTCTCTAACCGGCATGGCTATCGCCACCTTCATTCTTGCTCCCCAACTTGAAATCAACAAATTCACAGAAGATCTCGGAAAAAACGATCCGTCTGCCACAAAATTCATCTTCACTCCAGATTCCGCTTTACCCGAAGGCGCGAGGATTGAGGGAGAAAATGTGATTCTTAGCAAAGATGTAATCGTCCCCCTTTATGAGGAGATTCCCATTTTCTCCGAAGAACTTCCTGGAGTTCTCTCGGCTGCCACTTCAGACGCCCTTAAAGGAATCAACGCAACCCAGCCCGAAGAATTTAAAAAGCTCCAAGCGGCTGACCTGGCAAATGTCCGCACTCCATATCTCGTCATCGCAATTATCGTTATTCTCTTTTTTCTTCTCTTTGCTTTTTCAAAGATGCCAACCTTTAAAAACACCGAAAAAGAAGCGCCCTTCCTTGAGATCACCCTTCGTATCTTTCGTAGAGGTCATTTTACCGGCGGCGTGGTCGCACAAGCATTTTACGTCGGAGCCCAGATCATGTGCTGGACCTACGTCATTCACTACGGCATGGAAGAAGTGGGGTTGGGTCTAGCAGAGGCTCAGAATTGGAACATCGCTTCCATGATCCTCTTTTTGAGTAGCCGGTTTGTCTGCACTTGGCTTCTTCGTATCATCACTCCAGGCAAGCTCTTGATGGTTTTTGCTCTCGGTGGACTTGGCTTTGTATGTGGGGCAATTCTCATTCCAGGCTACCCCGGCCTCATTTGCCTAGTTTGCGTCTCGGGATGCATGTCGCTCATGTTTCCCACTATTTACGGGATTGCATTGGATGGCATGGAAGAGGAAGAAGCGAAACTTGGCTCAGCTTTCCTAATCATGGCCATTGTAGGCGGTGCAGTTGGAGCCAAAATTCAAGGTAATCTGATCACATCGCACGGAGTACCGGCTTCCTTCAATCTAGTCGCCATCTGCTTTATTGTCATCGCAAGCTATGGCTATCTTTCATTTCACCAGTTCCATCCGGATCGCTATTCCGACCACGAAAAAAAATAGTGGAACGCAATCCGTAAAATCAACAAACTATTATGTGAATTTGGTGGCATGGACTTTAAAACCCCCGAGAAATCCAGTAAGAATCCCTGCGATCGTGAAAACTGCTTGATCCCCACGCCCAGCCATCCAAGCTTAGTTCAACAGATGAAAACACACACCTCTTCCTATCGCAACCGAGGGTTCACTCTCGTCGAACTCCTCGTCGTCATTGCCATCATCGCGACTCTTGCTGGAATTGCCCTCGTGGCCGTCCGCTCTGGGCTCGCAGCAGCTGATGCCGGAAAGACCACCAAGAACATGAAGGAAATCTACGGTGCCCTTACTTTCCTTCAGTCCGAGGGGGTAAATACCGGCTATCACGCTCCTGATACTTTCCCTCCCTACAAAGGGAGCCTTCAGGACTCGCAACAATCTTCTTTCGTGTGGTGGGACCTCGTAGCTGAACAAGTTGACGTCGCGGAGCGAACTGGTTCTAGCTATCGATGGGGGTTACCATTTTCAGAAACGATTCTTCAAAACCCGCTTTCCAAAAAGAAGCTTGGTCAGGGGAAAACAGAATACGATTCACTCTACAACGAACCGGATTTAAGTCTTGGAGGCTATGCTTACAATGCCGAGCTTGGTGGTGACGTCAGTAATGATGCCATGGAAGAAAATGTCTACAAGGTCCGCTTAAGCGCGGTCAAAGATGGCCCCAGCACGATCTATTTTGGCGAAACCGATGATAATGTAGAATCACACGGCTGGGTATTCAGTAATGTTAACAACGCGCCCCAGGGAAACCACAAAGATAAGGTGCACTGCTGCATGCTAGACGGACACGTTGAAATGATTCTCAACAAACACCTTAAGGAGCCCGCGACCTTTGAATTCTATACCAAATTCAAAGATAAGAATTACTCGGCCAAGCCCTCTAATTAATTCTTCGAATTCATCCTGATCTCTAAAAAGGCGGCTTTAAGCCGCCTTTTTAATGACTTATCAACTCCGAAAAAGAGTCCACGGAACTGCACCTAAACTTCGTGTTGTGAATTATCTAGAAGGGTCTTATCAAGGATAGACTCCCCCCGTGCCGATGCCCCTTATCCACTCCTCTTATCGGTCTCCTTTTTTCTTAAGGAACGGTCACCTTTCGACTATCTACCCCACTCTTTTCCGGCGTCGAAACTCGCTATCAATGGACCGAGAGCGCCTCGAACTTTCCGATGGGGATTTCATAGATCTCGATTGGTCGGATCAAAAATATTCACGCCTCGCTATCATTGGCCATGGGTTGGAAGGAGAATCATGCGCGAAGTATATGCTTGGGATGTCGGCAGCCCTTCAAAGAAGAGGCTGGGACACCCTTGCGTGGAATTGCCGAGGTTGCTCAGGCGAACCCAATCGTCTCTTACGTTCCTATCACTCTGGGCTCAGCAGTGATCTAGGCCACGTCATAGATCATGCCATTTCGAAAGGTTATCAATCAATCGCACTCATCGGATTCAGCCTTGGAGGGAACATTGTCCTCAAATATTTGGGTGAACAGGGATCCAAACTCCACCCGGAAGTAAAAGCCGGAGTCGCCTTCTCCGTCCCCTGCGATCTAACCTCAAGCTCACTGCGACTTGCAGATTGGGATAATAAAATCTACATGTCCCGATTCATGGATGGCCTAAAGGAGAAAATAATCCAGAAGAACAATAAGTTTCCAGGCAAGCTGAATCTAAATGGAATCAAGCGTATCAAAACTTTTAGCCAATTCGATGATCGCTTTACCGCGCCTCTTAATGGCTTCCTTAATGCCCCCGACTATTGGCTACGCGCCAGCAGCAAACCGCACCTGAACGCTATCCAAATCCCATCACTCATGATTCAGGCGGCTAACGACCCTTTTCTTCCCGAACCTTGCTTTCCCCGAAAAATTGCTAAAGCTAGTAAGTCACTTCATCTAGAAATTCCCCGCCATGGAGGGCATGTCGGCTTTGTTAGCAGAGGATCTGAATACTGGTCAGAAACACGCTGCGCCGAGTTTCTTAAAGAAGTCATTCCCTGACTAGCCCCCTCATAACCATTTCATATTTTTGCTCACTTTTTTGGGTCCTTCTCGTTGCGAAATTGAGATTTTCTATCAGATTGAGGCTGTTAAAATATCACTTGAGGTGAGACACTAAGTCACCAAAAACAACATCGTGTTTCTTATTAAAAGAACGGTAAGAAGACCTTGCCCGCTGAAGCCGATTAAATCGAGTCTACCAGTTCAATTCGAGTCATGACCAAGCACATTCGTATCATTATATCACTCTGTCTTTTTAGTTCTCTGGAAACCAGTATTGCAGAGCAGATTAAAAATGTCCTTCTTATCGTCTCCGATGATCTCAAGGCAAGCTCACTTGGTTGCTATGGTAATAAGATTTGTAAAACTCCCAACCTTGACCGTCTTGCCGCAAACGGCATGGTCTTCGAGCGGGCCTACTGTCAAGGGACTTGGTGCGCCCCGTCCCGCCTCTCTTTCATGCACAGCCGTTATAAGGGAGGTGATGGCGAAAATATGGGGAGCTATTTTCGATCTCAGGGAATGCACAGTGCTAGGGTTGGAAAAATCTACCATATGCGAGTCCCGGGGGATATCATTGCGGGAACCGATGGCCAAGATATCCCATCTACTTGGGACGAAAAATTTAATACAAAAGGGAAGGAAGCTCACACCCCAGGCAACTACGCATGCCTCAATCGAAACATCTTCACCGATAAATCGGAAAACCGTGAATCAACTGGGATGGCGCACCGGATGTTTGTTTCAGTTGATTACAACGGCGATGGTTCCGATCAGCCTGATTGGAAGGCTGCAGAAAAGACCGTCGAACTTCTAAAGAAGCACAAAAACAAACCTTTCTTTATCGCAACCGGCTTTGTCCGCCCACATTACCCTAGCGTTGCGCCTTCAAGGTACTTCGACAAATACCCTTTCCAAAAAATGCCCCTCCCACAGGTTCCCGAGAACGATCTTGACGATATCCCGAGAGCCGGATTGGCCAAGATAACGAGCAAAAAAAGCGGCATCGTCAAATGGCCCGACAACCAAAGGAGAATGTGGGCCGCCTATTACGCGACGGTCACTTACATGGACGAACAGCTCGGAAAAGTTCTAGACGAGCTAGAGCGACTTAAACTCAGCAGTTCAACCGCTATTGTTTTTATCAGCGATCATGGATACCACCTTGGCGAACACAATTTCTGGCAAAAGAGCAACCTCCACGAGGAGGTTACTCGTGTCCCAGTGATCATTTCAGCCCCGGGACTAAAACCAGGGCGAACTCAATCTCTCGCCGAACTCGTAGACATCTATCCAACCCTTTGTTCTCTACTTAGAGTCCCAATTCCAAAATCAGTACTTGGAAAAAGCCTCCTCCCAACGCTCAAAGAACCCCATGTGAGCCCGCGTACTGACGCTCTCTCCCTAAACCGGGGGAGCCACAGCCTTCGCACCGATCGCTGGGCCTACATGAAATATAAAAACGGGGNCGAAGAACTTTATGACATGATTAAAGATCCAGCCCAGTTCACAAACCTAGCAAAGAGAGAAGAGTATCTATCCGTCAAAACGAAGCTACTCAACCAACTCAAGAAGCGCCTTAAATCCGCCTCACTTCTCTGAGGTCTTAACCGTCATTCCCGGCTTCGCTCTCATGACAAAGCCATCTGAAAACTTAATATCCTTGGGCGTGGACCCGAATTGATAAGCGGCATAAGTCTTCTTCCCCTTTTTCACGTATACATTCACCCAAGGGTGCGAGGAGGTGACGCTTCGGTCGTTCCCACCGAGACGATCTAAAGTATGAACCCAGTGGGACATAAAGGCATGGGTGTTACCTCCCTCAAGGCTACAATCGGGATTGCTTACTAGGTAATCGACTGCCATTTCTGAATCCTGCAAGGAATTGAACATCACCACTAAATCACCCCACCCGTTATTATAGTCATTCCCTTTCTCCCGCTTCTTCACGATTCGATCGTGATTCTTTTTCACATAATCAGGATACCTTCCCATATAAATTGAGGCCGGTGTAAAGGGCAACCAATTGATCCCGTGAATACAATCAATATCGGCTGAAAACCAGGTAGAGAAAGATCCTTTTCCACCCCAAATCATACCGAGAGCCACCTCGGGGAAATCTTTGGGAAAGTTCGTACCCGAGACATCAAACCAATATTCCTCAACTGCAGTCCGCTCGGTATTATAAAGGAAAATACCAGTATCCCTGAGTGTGGTATTTTCCGTCACTTCCCCCCAAAGCATCAAGCCATACCAAGCGTTCATCGATTCAGAAGAAGACTCCTGATTGTTTCCATCACCAAACTTGGCATGCCCTGAAGCCCAAGAATGTCCGGCATAAACGTCAAAACAGCGAAGGTGTGGAAACAGTAGATCTTCACGGTTTCTAGAGGCAATATCTCGAATAAGTAATTCAACCATCGCTCCCCATTTCTCTGCCCATCTTGGATCAAGTCGCGCAACTTCAGCCGCCGCCCGAATGAAGTAGCCATAGTGAAAATGATGATCATTAATTTGCCCATCACTTCCATAGGATGGCTTACTGCCGATCAATGTCCCCCAAGTTTTATCATAGTAAAAAAGAGGTGACTGTTCGCCCTTCGACGCAAGAAACCAATTTTCGAGTCGACGCCGAACTTCATCAATAAAGAGCTTTTGCAAACCCTCCTCACCAGCCACCTCTGCAACCCCACTTAAGGTTGCCAATTTACCCAGAAACTTTCCATCCCAGTAGGTATCTGCAAAAGGCATCTCAAGCTTCGCAGCTTCCGTCTTTAGATAGGTGATCACTTGTTTTTTGTCCGAAATCCCTTCGGCAGGAAGCATCGGTAATAGCCCCTGAATAGGGACCGAAGTCTCGAAACCATCTCCCCTCGCCAATTTCATCTCTCCGCGCACCGAGCGGTAACTTTCGCCGGTCAACGCTACTTGGGAATACTTCCATTGATGCGGGTAAAGAGCGAATAAAGTGCCTTTTCCACTTCCCTCCATGGCCTCAACTTTAAAGCGATATTTAGTCGTTAATTGACCATGCACAGGTTTCGATGAAAAATGAGTATCGATCACATGATGGTGAGCACACTCTGCGAAGCGAGCCAGCGTAGCCTCTGTGGCGTTGGGCAAAAGAGCCACCGTGAAATATCCCCTTGATGATTTATTTACAAAAATGTCAGTCTTACTTCCAGTCCAACTCGATCCATTTGCTCCAAAAACCCCATAATGATTTCCCCTGACCGTAATTCCGAAAATGGGATCACCTTCCTCACCACTCCAGACAATTGGTTGGTGCGCAAATTTAAGAACCGGGTTTCCACCACTAATACGGTTGAAAACGTAGGGGCTCCCGTGCCCAAAGGTTGAACGTAAAAATGATTCTTCTTTTCGAAACTCAGCGGTGATGAACCAGTCGGAATAATCAGCTAGGCGAGCATCGGGGAATTCTGTCACCTTTGAATGTAAAATTAAAAAATCGCCAGTTTCGCCGATTCCGCCCCCCATGATGTGCCCGCCTGCACCCACGATCCCGGATCCTGGATAAGCGATGGCCAGTCCCCGTGCGTTGCAATTGATCGCGAGTGGATGAGGAAAAAGATTCTGCGAATATTTTTCCCAGACAAGGGAGCTCCACCATTGATTGGTTGGGATCGCCCCCTTGATTGATGGGGTTGTGAAAATTGTGTCGGGAAGAGGATCGCAACCCACCGGACGGGCAAGAGAATAACTGCCATGACCCACCTTCACACTATCAGCTTTCGCCGTATCATTTACGAAAACCGTCAGACTAAAAACGAAAGAAAAAAGAAAGAACTGTTTAGCTGGCTGCTTCATAATAAAAAGGGCGGGCTTTACCGACAATTACCCCGGTGAGAGATTCGCTCTCAACTCAACCTTGGTCAATAATATTTGCATAATATTGCATATCCCGGAAACCTCCCTTATTCTGATTCTTGCCATGCCGCCTATCGATGAGCATTCTCTTCCTATCGCCCTACGGCGATCAAAATTATTGCTATGCCCAAAGTGAACCAAAAAGCCATTGCTGATCAGCTCGGGATCTCCCGGGCCACCGTATCACGGTGCTTCACCAATCATGCGGGCATCAATGCCACGACACGCGCCAAGGTCTTTCAACTAGCAGCCGAAATGGGCTACACTCACCTCGAATCTCGGAGTCCAGCGGTAAAAAAAGCAAGAAAGAGGGTTAATTTTAACGTTTTAATCTGCAGTGACACCGAAGAATACTTTCGGGATGACTACAAAAGCCCAGGCGAACAAATTCTCGTAGGCGTCTCTGAGTTTGCGCAAGCCCATCAGGTTGATGTCGATGTCGATTTCGTCCCACCCTCGGTGAACAGCATTGACGATCCGGCTTTCGCCAAGATCAAAAGTCTGAAGTCGCGGAAAAATCGAGGAGTCCTCCTGATTTATCCCTTCGCGGACTCAATCATTAAAGAGCTTTCCTACCAACTTCCTCTCGTCTCACTCGTTGACCAACTTGAGCATGAGTCGATTGACTGTGCGGACGTAGATCACAGCTCGGGAATCTCTATGGTGATTGATCAACTGATTGCTAAAGGACATCGGAAAATCGGGTTTTACACGAGGGATTATACCATCGCAGCTAGCTGGTCATTTCGGCGTTACAGTGCCTTTGTTGAAAAAATGGCTCGGAAAAAACTCAAGGTCTCAAATCGCGACATTATCGGGATTTTTCCCCGGACGTTTGGCTCGGTCGCCAGTGGTATCGACGAGGCAATAAAGAGAACTAAGGAAGGCGTGACCGCTTGGGTCTGCGCAGCCGACCACCAAGGCTACGATCTTATCGATGGATTTGAAAACCACGGACTCAAAGTCCCGAAAGACGTCTCGATCACTGGCTTTGATGGAATTCAGAGGAGTGCCGATCGGCCGGCCCTCACCACGATTGATATCCCTTTCCGAGCGATTGGGATGACAGGCGCAGACAGACTCGCTTCACGGATCCGCCAACGCTTCGGTGGGAGCCAAAGCACTTACATAAGCGGAACACTCATCGAGGGCGAAACCGTAGCGACCCCAAAAGGCTAGGCTTCGCTGCGACGCTTCTCGAGTTCCAATGCGATTTCCTCAACCTCCTCATCGTCCAAATTATACCAAAACAAGGCCAGTCCTGATAGGATAGTGAGCACACCAGGAATGATCGAAAACATCAGAAGAATTCCATGGGCCGATTCGGACGATTGTTCAACGTTGGCAACATAACCAAAGTAGGCGAGAAGCATTCCCACAGCCCACCCCCCAAGAGCAAGCCCAGCTTTCTGAACTAACATCGCAGCGGCAAAAGTGAGTGCTGTGATACGGCGTCCAAACTTCCATTCGCCATAGTCAACCACATCGGTGTAGATGGCCCATACTAATGCAGGCATTGGACCCGCGAAAAACGCACTAGCGATATTCAGCCAAAAGATTTGCTCAAAGTTTTTTGCTGGCACAAAGTAAAATGCAATCACAGAAAATGCGTTAATCATTGTCAACCCAATCAAGGCGTTCCTTTTGCCGAACCGCCTCGAAAGCGGCTTGGTCAGCAAAAGTCCTAGAACAAGAGCTATGGGCGCCGAAGCATAAAAAATCGACATTCTATCCAAATACCAAAAATATTTCTCGTCTCCAAGATCTGCCAAATACTTCAAGTAGGGATAGGTTATTCCCCATCTCAATCCTGAGAACGCTAAGGTTATGAAGGCCACGATTAGCATGACGATCAGGGGCTTGTTTTGCGTCAGATAGCTAAAGTCTTTTCGCAAATCGACTCTTTCCTCCTTGGATGGTGCAATCCGCTCACGGGTTGTGGAAAAAGTATAGAGAAACAGAACGGTCGCTAGTATCGAGAAAACCATCATGGCAGTCCTCCACGCCTCCGGGCTATTCCGTCCCCCAAAGCTGTCAATGATAGGAAACAAAGCGAGACCAATGATCACCTGAGCAGAAAAGGCTCCTGCAAACCTAAAATTCGAGAGCGATGCCCGCTCTGCGGGGTCTCCTGTCATCGTGCCCATCATAGCCGAATACGGAACATTGATTGCCGTATAAACTGTCATCAGGGCAATATAAGTTACATAGGCATAAACCAATTTCCAAGTAGGGTCCAAGTCTGGCCCGAGGAAGGCCAAAAACCCGATTAATCCGTAGGGAACAGCGATCCAAAGCAAATAAGGGCGATACTTTCCGAATTGGGTCTGTGTTCGGTCAGCGAGCCCCCCCATTAACGGATCAGAAATTGCATCCCACAAGCGGGCAACTGCGTAAAGAGTCCCCACCGCTGCTGGATTAAGACCCATAACGTCGGTGTAGTAAGTAATCAGGAAGGCATTAACGATATGGAAAACAAAGTTCGAAGCAGTGTCACCGAGTCCGTAGCCGATTTTCTCTTTAGTTGAGAGTGTTTGAGAAGTTTCAGAAGACATGAGAATTTGAGATTAGAAAATAAGCCAATTAGAGGGAATTTGAATGATGACTTTGGCGACCATTCCCCGGTTGAAAAGAATGCTCGAACTCGTCTCAATGTCGAGAACCCCGTTTGAAAAAACTAGTTCCTGACCATCATTTTTGAAGACGGTGGCCTTAGGCGTTTCTAGGTCTTCACATGACTCGTATTGCAAGGGAGTCCGGGCATGGGTAAAGGACAGCACACCATCCACGAATTCTGCTGCTCGAAGGAGGTGAGGACGGAAACTCAGCTGCCCGTCTTCAAAGTCGATTCCCAACTCTCCCAGACGGCAGAGCAAACCTTCCTTCACTTGTCCGGTCAGGCCCGGTTGTTGGGCCCCTCTCTCGCCCTGACTGTGAGAATAAGGTTCAGCCGGAAACGCTCCATAGCTTTGCGGAGTTTGACGGAAACCCAAACCTCGCTGGACTGCATAATAGGCAGCGACGGACCGAGACTTCAGTTCATCACTTGATTTCCCACTCTTGCCAACCGCCAAAGCAACTTCCTGCGCGGCGAGCATCAGCTTGGAAACCATATGCCAATAGACGCATCCCAAACCCTCATAACCAAACATAGAACCACTGCGCCCCGTAAAGGAGTGATGGGAGAAGACCTTTTCGTATATTTTCTCGATCGCCGTTCGATTTTCGAGGGAAAGATCACCGATCTGAGTTAAGCAGTCCGTCAGGGCGTATCCATTGACCAGAGTTTCATTAAACCTCCAAGCTCCCGTTCCGTCCTCGTAAACTAGACGCTCATCCCCTTTTTTCGCCATCGAAGCGAGGAGTTGATTACCTCTCAAGTCAGCATCAGGAATTCGATTGAGTTCATCAAATCCAGCGAGCTCGCGATCGGGATATAATAAATAGGTCGGATGACGTTTCGAACGAAGATCACTCTTGGACAGATCCTCCAATAGACTCACTGCAGTCTCATTCTCAAGGAACCCCGAGCTGAGAATCGCAACCTGACCTTCCAACATTAGCTGAAGGTTTTGAACTTTCATTTCCGGAATTCCTGGGCGCGCGTCTAGCACGTTGTAGGCATGCCAAAGTCCGTCCGGTCTTCGGTTGGATTGCAAGACTCCCTCCACCGCATCAATCGCATGAGACAAGAAGCTGAGAATACCAGAGGCAGCAAGACTCCCCACATGACAAATCTCTCCCCTGACCGAATCTCGATAATCTTGCATCACAAGGCCATTTGCCTGAGCCAGCTCAAATCGATCATTACTCGATACCGGACCATTCTGCTTCCAGCGAGGGTCACCGAGGACTTCAGCCAATCGCTGAACTGCTTGTTGGGTCGCTTTGGAAACTGAAAATTCAGTGAGCCGACATGTCTGAATCGAACGCTGTAAGAACCGCAAATAGCGGAGCAGATATCCCGTCGTTACGACCGAAAGACCATTGCCGGCTAGGGCATTATTAGCGTCGTTCCACTCGGGCTTTTGGGCGTTCATCCAGATTCCACCATCTGGAATCAATTGACCAAGCTTAGCCATTGCGGGGATGAGTAATTTTTCGATCAACCCTACTCGAATGATCTCGCCACCTTCGTCGCAAAGGAGCAATCCATCCCCTCCGATCTCCTCTTTCTTAGCCAAAAGTTGATCATGACGCTCCTGATCAAACTCTACCGTATCGCGAGGATCGGCGAGGGTCTTCTCCCAACTCGCAAGTCGATACGGCACATCTGCAAAAACGAAATGAGACTCACTCCACGAATCGAGAAACTCGGGATCAATCTTTGCTTTGAGTTCTAAAAACTTCAGAAGATAGATGATCTGATGATCGCCCCAGTAACCAATAGAAACCCAAGGATCATCTGGATCAGGAACTTCCCAATCAACTCCCGATGAAGTCACGCGGTAGGGATTAAAACCATCCACCGTAGAAGCGCTAAGAAATCTGGAAATAAAACCGTCGAGAAAGACCGGATAACTCCATGCGAGTGCCTCCCAGTTTTGAAAAATATCGCGCCAATTTCCTTCGTAATGGTGGACTGGTCGCCCCTCTTCATCGTGAAGCCGAATGTTAAACTTATTCCAAGGGCGGCTTGGATCACCATGCCGCCTGCCCAAAATAAGAGGCAAGTATTCCGTCGTGAGGCGGATCAAATCTGAATCCCCCTGGCCGCGGGCTTCTGCCATGATCCAGTCTCGCTCGAATGATTCAGGCAGACTCGAAAACCAGTCCTCAAATCGTTCAGCTAGCTCCCGATTATTCTGAGTTACAAAGTGCTTGAACTGAGCCGCGGAAAGAATCGATCCATTTTCAGGAAGACCCCCACGTAATAAGTTACAGAGAGTATTATGGTAGTGGTAATGGGAGGTATCGAGATCAGCGCTTTTCTGAAACCCATCCACTGATTCTACAAGTTCACGCAGCCTCTTCCGTCCTTCCTCCAAGTCTTCTTCAACGGCTGTGAGCAAAGTAAGCTCGTCACGGAGTGACCCGACCAAGCTTCCGACCTCACGATGAGTTTGTTCAATCTCCGCGACCATCATCCACTCCTTGGACTCCCCTGCCGGCACGGACAAATCTGCCCCCAATAAAAAAGCTCCGCGCTTTCCTCGTGATTTAGTTTTATTCCCGTCGGAAGATTCACCCCTTAAAAACTGCTCGGCATCACGGCGGGACAAAAAGGGTTCAGCCTCTGAAAAACCGGTGGTCCAAACGGTTGTAGCCTTCAGGCTTTCCAGAGGGATTGGAGCATCAACGATTCCAGAAGCCAATCGATGAATCATCAAACGACCTTCGCAGCAGACCTCGCTCATTTTGTAGGCATCAGCAAGGCAACTTAAATCTAGATGCAAGCGCTGGCTCACTCCAGGCACCTGTAAATCCTGAAGACCATCCACGATCCTAAAATTCTTCGTCTCACTTCCTTCATTCGTGATTTTGACTTTCCTCACAAAACCAAACTTGCCAGAGAGCTGCCAGTGATAGCTGAAACGAAGCTCTAAGTTTTCATTCCACTCTTCAAAAATTAATTCTTCGCCCAGAAAACTCTTCAGGAGACGCCGACGAATCGGCGTGGTGTGAATAGAAGTAGGCCAGAAAGGATGCCAGGTTTCGCCTTCGCATTCGATCGCAGTGAATGGGCCTGTTTCGTTCCAATTACCGAGAATTTTATCGACCGTCAGATAAGGAAAAAGCGCCTTCTCCGGGTTCTCCCGGCCAGCGCTCAAGGAACCATTACTACTGCAAAACAACCACTGATTTGTCACCGTTGCGATACTGAGAAAGAAAGGATCAAATTCCTCGAGATGGTCAATCACCGCAAAATCCCGTCCGTCACGAATTTCCCATTCATTAACCTGATCAAATTCGATGGTTCTGGTCATTTCTTTCGATTCAGGGGTAAAAGTCAAAGGTGTCATTGGTCATTCTTTTACTTCGTTATCTCAATAAAACCCATCCTAGTCACGAGAGATAGATCGATGTAACTTTATGCAACCTATTTCAAACAAAGCGCCAAACAAGAGAAAATTTTTATTTTGCAACTTTATGCAATCTTTAGCCAAAAGAAACCTTGCCAGAGCAACTGCAAGCCAGAACCAAAAAACCAGTCAAGGGCGCCTGGCTATACTCTCAACTTTTCAAACTCATCCCAATTAAGGATCAACACGCTTCCATTTGGTCACCATTGAGACCGTCCACTGGAACTTGCGCGCAGTCTCTCGAATCAAAAAAGGTTCATCGGCCACTTCAATCAATTCGAAGTCATTCCCGAGTTCTTTCTTAAGCCAGTCAAGAGTGCGCCCTTCAGGCCAATTTTCCTTCTGTGTGAATTCCTCTAGCCAGGTACAAGGAGTCGCCAAAACTAACTCACCACCATTTCGCACCAAGCTAGCGAGCTTTGATAAAAATCGGCGGGGCTCGGGAAGACGGCAAACAAGATTCGCAGCATGCACACGATCAAACTTCCCCAGCTCATCCCGCAAATTCATCGCGTCGCCCACTTCAAAAGTGATTCCGCCTCCATCCGTCCCACCGGGCCGCGAAACATTCACTGTCGTAACTTCCCCTGCCTCCTCTAATCTTTGGCACGAAAGCGTTTGTCCCGCCCCGATCTTCTCGGCCGCTGTAATAAATGCTCTCGAAAAATCGATCCCGATCACCTCACTACTGGTCCTGCCGAGCTCAAACGAAGACCTTCCCACGGCGCAACCCACGTCTAAAGAACGACCGACACTACCTTTGGAGAAATACCCCACCGTCCGAACCGGGAAATCCAACGCCGCGGCCGGACCATGCTCCCAAGGTAAAATCTCCTTGGGCTTTCCATAATGAAAAAGGAGATACTCCCCAACATATCGCTCTGTCTCATAAACATCTGCCATTGCGAAACAATCAAACCCCTAGAATGAAAATGTCCAGACTAGAGACCAAGCAAACGAAAATGACAAAAGTATGCGATTGTTTTAACAATTATATGAAATTGACGCGATCTGACTCACTCATATTGCGCTCCTGCTTTATTCTTAACGACCAACCCCTTGGTCCCTGATCCCTTCTCTTCTCTTCTCTTCTCTTCTCTTCTCTTCTCTTCTCTTCTCTTCTCTTCTCGGTTCTACTTCCTCTAGAAATCGCCACTCCCAAATAAAACTTTGCCTTAAGATGAGTTGGGGGTTTCCACTGCCGCAATCCTGCGGTAAAGCCTTCTCATCATGC
>KB912142.1 GCA_000383735.1 Verrucomicrobia bacterium SCGC AAA164-M04 | reverse complement strand
CATCAAGTTTCACCCACTCTTCAAAGTCAGTGATATCACTTCGTCCGCTGATTTGCCAAAGGCAGGTCAGACCAGGCTTCATACTCAAGCGCCGACGATGCGATGATTGTTTGATTGCCTCAATCTCATGAAGGGGCAAAGGACGTGGGCCAACCAGACTCATCTCTCCTTTCAACACATTTATCATTTGGGGCAACTCATCGATGCTATATTTGCGCAAGAACCTTCCAAAAGGAAAGATCCTTGGGTCGGAAGCTAACTTAAAGGCCGGACCATCCACCTCGTTTCCGTGATCCTCCTTTATCTTTTCCAACATTTGATCCGCGTCAGGAACCATCGTTCGGAACTTGTAGATCAGAAAAGATTTTCCATAGAGCCCAGCCCGCTTCTGAGTGAAAATTACCGGAGATCCCGGACTAGCCAACTTGATTCCCACCATTGCCAGAAGCCAAAGTGGAAAGGTCAACGCGACAATCACGACCGCACCTATCATATCAACAAGCTTCTTGGCAAAAAGCTGCCAAGATAATTCAGGAGTAGAACGAAAAACCAGCATTGGCTGCCCACCCACTGCATCGAAGCTGGGTCGGGCAACTTGGGCCCTCAAGAAGGTTGCCCCAATCCAGGCCTCCACCCCCTGCAGCTCACAGGTCTCAACAGCCCGAGCGACCCGAGAAAATTCGGCATGCCCGGTCAGAAAAACGACACGCTGAATCGATTCGACTTTGATCAAGTCGTCCAATTCCTCGACCGCTTTAGTTTCGAGATCGAAGTGCGCCACAATCTTCCAAGTTTCCAAAATATCGGACTCAAGATCCTCCAGAAATAAACCTGTTTCTCTTGGCGCACCAGCAAGAACAACTCGCTCAAGATAGCCTTCCGAAGCTGCTCTCGATCTTAAGAACTTCGTAGTTAAACGACTACGAACCCATAAAAAGACCGAGCTAAAAAGAAGACCAGAGCCAAGAACAAGTCGCCTCGTCTCGGAATATTTTCCAAAAACCGCGATGAGCGTGGTAATCAAAACCACCGCCAACATCGCCCTTAAAAGAATGCTACTACTTTGGAATCTATGCCTTGAGAGCAATCGATCGTAAAATCCAAAACGCTCGAGCACCAGCGGTGTCAGAGGCACCACGATGAAAATGATCCAGACCGTCCCTTTAAAACCATCGTCTCCAATTGAAGGCATGCCAAGAAGTTGTCTGATCGGTCCATGAACGAACGAAGCGATCACAAATCCCAGCCAGATCAAAAAGGCATCGCAAATCTGCAGAGCCTGAATCGAAAAGTGCTGCGTTGTTCCCCTTACCTTCATGATCCGATATTTTTTCCGTTGGCCAGCGACTCATCATATCCCTCGCCCGGCTCAGAAACTACGATTGGAAGCAGCATCTTAAGAAAGGTCTGGATGTGGGCTTCCGTTTGATTTTCATCAAGCCCGGCTCCCGATTCAAAACGTAAACCCTGATCGCGATGCTTCTGAGTCACGAAAGAGGAAAATGTGGCATAGGCCCATCGCTGGTCATGCCCCTTAAGAAGCCGGTCCTTGATATCCTCAGCAGTGCGCTCGTAGTGGCCCGAAACAATCGATTCATGGCCGAAGAAAGTATAATAAAAAACTCGCCAGATGTAGGCCTTCTCTCCATTTGGAAGAATAACGTCTTCATAGTCACCTTCTTCGTTTTTTCGAAACAGCACGCGCCGGCACAAGATTTTCTTAACCGGTAAAACCTCATCCCCAGGAAGAAGCCCCTTCCAGTCATGACGCTTTTGCGCCATGAATTCCCAGCCTTGGGCATCGAGACATACTTCAGGCTGGTGGATACTCTGGCTGAGATTTCTTCCTGAAAAAACAATGGAAGTCTGGACTGAGGGTAGTTGCCCCGCCTGATCCTCATACCGCATCCGTTCGAATTCCGTATCTTTAGCAAGCTTCTCTTTTTCGGCCACACCTGGTTCTTCGGGCTTGCCAGCCCAACTTCCGACCGTCTCGGGAAGACTTTTGGCAAGACGAGAGGGTTTCATTCCCGGACTCTCTGGAAATGCCAGCACGATTCCGGCAAATACCGCCACGATCAAACTTAGAATAACCAAGCGCCTCTTCATAACGTTGCTTTCTCCTCAACTACCTTGTGTGACTTTTTTACAGATCTCTTAACCCTCTTAGACCGCTTCTCTTTAAAATTGAGAAAATAGTCTGCCAAGTAGAGGCCAGAAAGAGCAATAGGAAAGAAGATCAGCAGCCCCGCCCAGTCATGCCAAGTTCCCGTGCCAAAATCAGCGTAGCCAAACTGCGCCAATACCAGAATGGTGAAAATTCGCAGAAAATTACCAGCAATTGCCAAAGGTAGAGCTAGGGCAAAGAGAAAGGCTTTTTTCCACAGAGGTTTTTGGGTGTAGTTAGCATAGACAGCGGCGATCATAGTTAGGGCCATTAGTGATCGAATTCCACTACAGCCCTCGGCGACTTTCACGCTGCTTCCACCAATATAAATATCGGCTCCAGTATTGACGAGATCCATCCCTAAAAAGATACCGGTATGATAACATGCCTTAGTAATTAAGACCTGTAGGTTCCCCGTCAAGATTGCTTCGAGTCCCGGAACCGGAACCGAAAACCATAAGAAGAATGATGGAAAAATAATATGTTTCGCGATCTGAAATCCAAAGAGATAATAGGCGTATCCAATCACCACGAATGGAGCGCCAATTAACGCCAATCGTGGTTGGATCGTCCGCATTGATATGAGGAAAAAAAAGAGTCCCAATAAAAGAAAGAGAAGACCCGTATAGGAGGACTTTGCATCCATTTTTTTGGTCTTCTTATAAGCCATCCAAATCATCACTCCGAATGCCACCGGCACAAATCGACCATGTAAAAAATTACTAATTGGATTACATGCTCCCCAGGTCCACGTCGCTAGAGTTTTGTGAACGAAAGATGGGTAAGCGGGATAGATAAAATAGATCAGCACCAGCACTCCAAGAGCTCCAAAACCCATTACTCGCATTGGCATAGAAAGATCCTTGATGCCCGACAGCGTAATCCGCTCTTGAACAGATCCTCCAGAGGCTTGCTTCGAATCACTCATTGCAAGTTGATTAACGACATTCTCTGGCTTTTCAGCAAGCCCAAAGCGGGCTCTCAACCCCGTCGGTCAAGGTCCACCTTAAATGATCTCCCACGAATCTTTGCATTCTTAAGCCCATTAATGACATCCCCCGAGACCTCTTCGCTAACATCCACCAGGGTATGCTTCGGAAAAATAGTGATCTTGCCCAGCGAGCCATCTGGTACTTTACATTCGCGATAGATCATTCCAGCGATATCACCAGGCTTGATGTGCTGGGCTTTACCAATGTTCATGAATAAGCAGGCCATTCCCTTTGAATTATTTCGCTCTGGCCTCGATTTGCGTTCACGTTCGGGGCGCTCTTTACGATCACGCTTTTCATCGCGCCAACTCGAACGCTGCTTTTCATTAGCAAAAGCCTCCTTCTGCTTATCTTCGGCGATGAACTCACCTTCCCGCGTTGTGGATTCACGCAGCAAGGTAAAGGCCGCATTGGCAATATCGGTCGCGGTATGTCCCTGTTCCAACAGCCGATCGAGGTAACTTTGATAATCCCCGAGCTTTCCGCTCTCCAGTCGCTCTTGGATCGTCTGGAAGAGCTTGTCCGCACGTTTACCTTCGACTTGCTCTTGGCTCGGCACTCTTTCCCGCCGAATACTTTGGCGGGTGTATTTCTCGATTGTCTGGAGACGATAGATATCTCGACCAAAAACAAAACTGACGGCCCGGCCTGAGCGCCCGGCTCGCCCCGTCCGGCCAATTCTATGAACGTAATCCTCCGGATCGTGAGGAATTTCGTAGTTTACCACCAAATCGATGTCGTCGACATCCAAACCACGCGCCGCCACATCAGTCGCGATCAAAACTTCAATCGTACTCTCGCGAAACCTCGCCAGAACTCGCTCCCGCATCTGCTGAGTCATGTCGCCATGCAAACGGTCAGCGGCATAGCCCCTCGCCAACAAACCCTCAGTAACCTCATCAACCAATCGCTTGGTATTACAAAAAACCAGCGCAAGTCGCGGAGGATCAATATCGAGCAACCGAGAAAGCACTTCCACTTTCGAACGCTGCCGAACCTCGTAGCACGACTGATCGATCGCGTCGACCGTAAGCGACTTGCGCTCGATTTCAATGGTCTCGGGCTTCTTCCCAAAATTATCAATCAAGCGGCTTACCCGACGGTTCATCGTCGCAGAAAAAAACATCGTTTGACGATCTTGAGGCAACGCCGCCAATAACTCTTCCATCTCCTCTTGGAAACCCATGTCCAGCATGCGGTCTGCCTCATCAAGAATCACAGTCTTGATATTTCGCGGGTCAAAACTACGGCGCTTCAAGTGGTCAAGCAAACGACCCGGTGTTCCCACCACGATATGTGCTCCTTTACGGAGTCCCTTTAACTGACGATCAATAGGCGCACCGCCGTAAACTGGGAGAGCTCGCAAACCTTTAATTTTACAACCAAGACGAAATACCTCTTCGCAGACCTGCACTGCAAGCTCACGAGTAGGGCAAATAATCAAAGCCTGAGGCTCGGCAAGATGAGCATCAATTCCAGCCAGAGTCGGCAGCGCAAATGCCGCCGTTTTTCCGGAACCAGTCTGAGAGAGACCAATGAGATCCTTTCCCTCCAAAGCGAGCGGGATAGTCTTGGCTTGAATAGGCGAAGGGCTCTCAAACCCCATGTCGAGCACGGCAGAAAGGAGAACATCGGGGAGGCCGAGATCGGCAAACATAGGGGTATCCATGGCGTATCAATTAGCGTTCGGCACAAAGGCAACAGGCGCTTGGGGAGACGCGCGGAATCTCAGGGTTTGCCTAGATATGCAAGTAAGAAACGAAAGTTCCACCAACTGGCCACCCCCTCACTTGCGCCGCCAAAGCAGGAAAAAAATACCACACAAGCCGCCAATCAAGATTGCCGAGGGCTCGGGGACCGAAGTTGTTTCAGCAGCTTGGTCGGCAGCCAAGAGACTGGAACCGGAAGCCACAAAGCAGCTCAAGGTGATCCAGATCTTTGAAAGGCTCTTCTTCATTGGAGGCGAGTAAATAAGATAATTGACCTCCCCTAACAAGACAATTCGGCTCATGTTGCAGCAGTATCTTAAGATTGCATCCAACAATTTTAAGCCATCACTTTCTACAATGACTTTCAAATTCTCTCCCCTGAAAGCAATCAGACACAGAAGAAAAGCGCCCAAGACAAAAAAAGACGATCCGGGATCTATTGATCCCAGACCGTCCTTTGTTATGTATATCAATTGAAGAATTTTAGAACTTGGCTTCGAAACCTAAGAAGGCGTTCCGACCAATGTTTGCCCGGGGTCCGCGGGCGAGACGGGAAGTAATTCCACGCTCATCAAAGAGGTTATTTACTCCAGCGAGTAAGGTAACATTCTCGGTGATATCGTAAGTTCCTGTCAGGTCAAAGAGCAGAAGCTCGTCAATCTTACCTGCACGCGCTCCAGCTCCAGTCGTATCCTGACTTGGTGAGTCAACATTTTGAGCAGTGCCGAAAGCATCCGAAACAAACGTCGCATCCAAAGCAAGACTCCAGGCTCCTTTAGCGAGAGCAACCCCAGCAGCCAACTGCCAATCTGGCATGTAAGGCATTTGCGAACCATCGGTAGCTCCGGCGAAAATATCATCACCACCACCTTCGGTAATCGTAGAAGTCAAAGTGGCATCAGTCCAAGTGGCACTGACATACATCGGCAACGACAGCTCGCCTCCGCTTCCGCCAAGAGGATCATAAGAGACTTGAGCCTCAAACCCGAAGACTTCAGCTTCGCCAATATTTTTTGCATTCTCAACCGCGCCAAGACCGGCATCCGTTGCAATGAGGTTGTCGAAGTCAGTGAGAAAAGCACCAAAGTCATAGCTTATCTTTGGACTCTGGTAACGATAGCCCAACTCGTAGCCCATAGACTTTTCTTCCACGACTCCGCTTTTAGCGGCAGAACGAGGCCCTGGAGTTGACATTCCACGATATACGCCACCATAAAGCGCAGTAGAGTTATCGAGCTCGTAATTGAATCCGACTCCAGGAGAAACTAAGTCAAAAGAGGAAGTTCCAGATTGATCTGATTTATAGTCGTTGAACGACTGATCAAGATTCTCATAACGAACACCAGGACTGAAGGTCAAATTACCAACAGAAATTTCATCTTGGACCCAAAAAGCGAGGGCATCAGTTTGCTGGTAACGGTTTCCTTGGCTTCCAGGAGCGCCCACAACACGGTCGGTGACACCTCCAGTGGCACCGAGGTTAATCTGCTCATCATTTTGGAAACGGCGAACATCGTCACGATGGTAACGCGCTCCGAATTGCAAGAGGTGCTCTACATTACCAGAAGCAAAAGAGTAATCGCCCTGAAACTGATAACCATAAGCTGAGTAGTCGCGGTTATTATTTCGGAAGATCAATGAACCAGGTCCGGTCATTTGAAGAATGTCTAATCCATTACCCGTCGCAAGGGCCCCACGAACTGAGTTCGCTCCACCTACAATGTCGTCTACCTTCGCCCAATTACGGGAAAACTGATTGTAGTATGCCGCAAATTCAAAATTAAGATTTTCACTAGGCTCCACGCGATACTTTAAATATGAGCGATGGTGCTCTGACGCCATATTATCGAAACGTGTAGCCGAATAGCGACGATTTGGATTGTTGACCACATCGTCTTCCGTGAGGCCAATATAAGACTCATCAGAGTTAAAATCTTGATAGCCATACTTGAATTCAAATCGCTGGCGAAGTGCTGAATCTGGTTCCCAGAAAAGTTTAATCATGGGCTCGGTAAGCTTGAACCCCGTATTGTTAGAGCTGGACAACCCACCGCCTGCATCAATGTCGCGGAATCCGCCACTGGAGTGATGGAAAAGCTCGAAAAGGTATCCGAATGTTCCTGTCGCGGTCCTTACAGTGTCACCATAATAATTATGGGAAAGGAATGTGTTATACGTTCCATAGGTATTGCGGGTGTAAAAAGTCTCTTCCGATGGAATTTCCGTGGAAAGGAAGTTGATAACACCGCCAGTTGTGTGAGGACCATACTTAACTTGACTTGATCCCTTCAAAACTTCGATTCCCGACATGCGGCCGGCGCGTGGCGAGTAGTAGGCAGAAGGCGCCGAGTAAGCCGCAGGTGCTGTCAGGATTCCATCTTCCATGAGCGTAACCTTTTCAGACCGCGTTCCATCACCTCCACGAAGGGAGATATTCGGGAAGTTTCCGAAACCGTCTTCTTCGCGGATATATACACCCGGGACCTTGCGGAGAATTTGTTGAATATTGGTGAGACCTTTCTTTTGGTAATCCTCGGCCTCAAGAAAGGCTCCGGATCCGGTCAATCCGAGGATGTTTTCGCTACTACCGATTACATTGACTGTCGCCAATGTTTCGATGGCGTCTTGCGCCGACAATACTCCGACCGCAAGAGCTGAGGTTAGGGAGAATATTCCGATGTTTTTTGTCATTTGTATATTTGGATTTAGGTTTGTTGAGAATGAGTCGCATTAGCATTATTGAGTCAAGGGCAAATCGATGAGAAGAAACGGTCAAAACCAGTCTTAGCGGCCCTAGCTAGTCAGCTGAAAATTAAAGGGGATGGCTTTCCGCACGCTGATGGCCTGCCCCAGACCATTCTTAGCCGGGAAAAAGCGATAACGCCGGGCCGCACTCACCGCCGATTGGTCGAGCATGGAATACCCACTACTCTGTGAAATTTGACAACTCGAGACTTTACCGGAAGTTCCGACTGTCACAGTAACGACCACGCGCCCTTGGAGACCTTTGCGCCGAGCACTCTTGGGATAATGAGGAGTGCTCCGTGATACTACTGAAGCTTGCTGAGTCACTTCTCCAGCAAGTCGAGCATTCTCGCGCTCCACAAGTTCAGCCTGGCTAGGACTAGAACGCTTGGCTGGCAGGCTCTTCTTCGCAATACTGAGACTGGTTTTCACCTTCCCGGGGTCAAAATTTTCCTCGAAACGATTTTTAAGATCCAACTCTTCAAGAACCAAGAGCTCTCTGATACTAGGCTGGGGCTCCGGTGCTTCGGTAAACTTTGGCGGTGCTTGGATTGGCACGCGAGATTTCATTCGCGCAAAAGATGGACCATTCGAAACCGTAATCATCCGCTCCGGCGCCAAATTGGCTTCAGGCTTAACCTCTTTGCGAACAGGCTCCGTATAATCGACCGTAATAAGCTCAGGGGGTGCTTGTGCCAAGGTCATCGCAAGATGAACTCGCACTGTAATCAACGCCAGCGCCGCGCAAATCGCAACCGCGCTTAGAACAGCCACCAAGAGAGAGGCTGAGAAGCTTTTTCCACATCCGGTATTCCGGGTCTGGAGGGCTGGTAGCAACTGCATGCCATTTTCTACGCCCTTTTGCCCAAATTTGCTGTCGTGCAATTACCTTGAATTAGCGATCAATTGTCTAACATCGAAAAAGAATAGCCCAACCACCGGAGAATCCGGCGGGACTAAATCAAAAGTAAAAATTCTACTCAACCATTGATTTCCCAGCCTTTTCGATACTCTTTCGTCAGGAGTTTGTTCGCAGCTTCATCATTCGTAATTTTGAAATTTTTGGCATCCCACTTAAGCGTCTGGCCTGCGCGATGGGCCACATTGCCGAGCAAATTATGTTCAATTAATGACCCCGAGTAATCAAAGTTACAGAGTGTTTCCCCTTCACCGCGACAGGCCTTTAGCCATTCATTGTAGTGACCTGCGGAAGGCTCAATCGACTGCTGGGGTCTCTGGTAATCTTTAAACTTGGACGACGGACTGAGGACATTTTTACCGTAATCCGAAACCAACACTCCATTTTCACCGACGAAGGCCACGCCAATTCCCCACTTACTAATTTTGGTGTCGTTGCCCACCATTGGCTGAAGAACCTCACTCCGGCGCTTCATTCCTTCCGGACCATGATACCACACCACCTTCACATCATCAGGATGCTGCCAAGTGATTTCCTGCCAGGGTGCGGCGCCAATTGAATCGGGCGCTGGGCCCTGTGAAGAAATCTGAGTTGGGTGCCGAAGCTTCAAGGCCCACCACGCCAAATCGATCAAATGGCTTCCCATATCTCCAGGAACGCCATTCCCAAACTCCCAACGACGATTCCAATTCAAATTACCACCCTTCCAATATCCTTCATTGTAGGCTCGGTCAGCGGCTGGGCCAAGCCAGACATCCCAGTCAAAGTAATCAGGTACTGCCTGCTTCTCGAGAACCGCCTGTTCCACATCACGAATACTCCGGCTGCACCAGACGTGCGCTTCTTTCACCCGACCAATCGCTCCCGCTTGGATTAATTCCACGGCGCGACGATAACTCCCCCCTGCATGGATTTGAGTCCCCATTTGGGTCGCAATTTTCCCCTTCGCTTTCGCATATTCCTCCTGCATCCAACGTGCTTCTTGCACGGTATGGGCCAGCGGCTTTTCACAGTAAACATGTTTCCCAGCCCTCATCGCTGCAATCGCCGCCGGAGCATGATGGTGGTCCGCGGTGCTAATCACCACCGCATCAATGTCTGGATTACTTACCACTTCACGCCAATCGGTCGTCGTCTTTGCTCCCTTAAATCTTTTCTGCACCGCCTCAAGTGTCTTCCGGTTAATATCGCAGAGAGTATGAATGTTCTCTGCTTTCACTCCGTTCAAGTTTGCTCCCCCACGACCACCAGAGCCGATGATTCCCATATTGAGTTTCCCGTTTGGCGATTTTCCTCGCACCACCGAGGGAGCAAGAGCGGAAGCGAGACCAAAGCCGACAAACTTTCGTCGGCTGAAATTTGAGATTTGTTTGTTCATAACTTTAAATCGAATTTGTTAGGGATTTCGACAAGGTTGCGATCTTGATCGCGTATTGCAAGATCATGATTCTAAAAAATTTCCAAAACCACTCGATTCTTGGAGCCATCTTCCTCGGTATCTTTGTCGCCCCGAGCTTCTCTGAAGAAAAAGAGACTAAAAGCAAAACTAATTCCGCGGTAAAAAAAGCCTTTATCGATGGCACCGGGCAAGGGTGGCGTGAGCTCACCGGCGAAGACTTTGTAAATGTGAATTGCAACCCAAAAACCTGGACTTGGGACGGTGGGCATGCTTCCTGCACCGGTAATCCAGTAGGCGTTATTCGCATGAAGAAGCCCACCAAAAACTTCGAACTTGTCTGCGAGTGGATGCACAAAAAACACGCGGGAAACTCTGGGATTTTTGCTTGGGCCAGCCCCGCTTCCATCGAGAAACTTGCCGCCGGGAAAGGTCGCCTCCCCGATGGCATCGAAGTCCAAGTTCTAGACCTTGGATACGAAACCAACTGGGAAAAAAATAAAGGAAAACCCTCTGATTGGTTCACCTCTCATGGTGATGTCTTCCCCACCGGACCAGCTAATATGAAGCCCTTTCCACCTGTCGCTCCAAACGGCAAACGCAGCTTCCCGACCAAACGTCTCACCAAAGGCATCAACGAGTGGAACCACTACTATATCCGAGCGATCAACGGTGAGGTGCGCCTTTGGGTAAATGGCGAAGAAGTTTCGGGCGGAACGAACTGCAACCCCGCCGAAGGTTATCTCTGCCTCGAATCCGAAGGTTCCCCCATCGAATTCAAAAACATCCGCCTTCGGAACTTGCCCTAAAATGACCATCGCAACCAAAAAGGTATTAAGACGAGCCCGCCAGAGACTTATCAATTTTAGGATAAGCCCCTGTCTTTCCTACAAGTGAAAGGCCCCTCAACCGAAGGGTGATTCAGCGGCATCAAAGCCTATCAGGGTGCAGAATGATCGGATCAATCAGATCCTACTGCGACTAACCGCCGACCAGCTCATTGATACTGGTAATCACATCGCGCGCCTGAGACATTGGATTCACGGCGCGATCGTGGTGCACCAACACTCCATTCCGAAACAGAAAAGTCTCACGTCGTGGCTTGCTCTTAGGATGCTCGATTCGATAAGCCTCACAAATTGTTCCGGTCGTATCGCAAAGAAGGGGGAAGGGAATATCGAACTTGTCCGAGAAAGATCGTTGCTCGGCAATCGTGTCCATAGAAACTCCGATCACTTGAATCTTATTTTCCGTCAATATCGCAAATGCAGACCGCAGCGATTTCACCTGCTTAATTCACCCCGGTGTATCCGCCTTTGGGTAAAAGAAAACGACCGCCCACGGGCCAGACGTGGCATGCTTAATATTTACCTCTTGGCCAAATTGATCCGGCGCTGACAATTTTGGCGACCGCCAGCCATTCATATGTGGATCCACATCCTCGTAAACTGTGCACGCTGTCATAAGAATAGAGAAACAAGCTAGGGAGAAAAAAAACACAGCTTTCACGAACGTCACCCTGCTGAATCAAATCAATCTCTGCAATCAGTCTTTCAGATTCTCGACGAGGAATCCCAGTGAAACCAAAAACCGATCCATCTCTTCCACCGTCTCATCATATTTCGCCGCGTTAAAAAAACCATGCGGCTGTTCCTTATAAAGAAACAACTCGGAGCGAACCCCCGCCTCCTTCATGAGAAGGCGATACTTTTCCGCTGTCGCTACCGGGATCAACTTATCCTTGGTGCCCAAAAAAAAACGATCGTGGGCGGGGTTTCTTTGTCAAGATTGTGCATCGGCGAGATCTGTTTCCAATACTCCTTCACCCTGCTATGGCCATATCCTTTCGGACCATTATCGTAGACCGGATTGAAGAGAACCAATGCATCTGGCTTTGAGGAAACCGAAACATCCTCGCCCTTTTCCAGAATATCTTTCGTTGTGCCGGTCGCCGCGGCCACATGCCCTCCTGCCGAGCCACCACCAGCAGCTAGCTTACTGGGATCAATTCCCAACTCCTCCGCATGAGAACGAACCCATCGAACCGCTGAATTTCCATCTTTAACACACTCGAGCGGCGACGTTCCATTACGACTCTTCACTCGATACTCTGCTGAAATCGCCACCATCCCACGCCTCGCAAGATACTGGCATTGCGGATAAAACTGCGAAGGCGTTCCACCGCTCCAACCACCACCAAAGAAAAAAACAATCGCTGGCCTCTGATCACTCGCCTTGTGACCTTTCGGATTAAAAATGTGAAGCCGAAGCGCAACATCACCAACCTTTTTGTAGGTCTTTTGCTCGTCAGGGATTAGCTGCGCAGCAAACGACATGGAACAAGCGACGACCAGTGATAGAATAAACTTCATTAAAAAAATACGTCTCAAGATTCCACAATTCTTCGAAAGCTTCAGAAAAAATCCTATGGCCGTTCTCTGGCCTTCCAATCCGCTGCCCTTGGATTTTCTCTTACTCTTCCCATCCCCTCAACTGTGAGCCAGCCAATCGCCACCAGAGCCCCTATCAAACAGAGCCAAACCAAGAGGCGTCCAAACCATGGTTCTCCAACCGGTTCGTTCATTCGCAACGCAGGACTTCGCTCATCAACGAATGGAATCGGATTCGTCTCCTCTTTTTTCTTTGGCAACTTCAGCTGTTTGATCGCGAGGCTCGCCAGCAACTGACGAACTTGCTCTTTAGCATCATAATTCATGCCCGGACTGGTTCCCGAAGCAATATCCGAAAACCATCTGACATAATCGATCTGAAAGACACAGCTTTCACGATTCTCTCCGGAAAAGAAAATTTCAGCAGTATCGAAATTCACGACCCCCGCCATTCGCCCAAAGTCGTTCAGCAATCGATTGGCATATTTCGAAACCGTCTGTATTTCCTGCTCCTCAATCTTAATCTCACCTACCAATTTTCCCTTCTCCCACCGCGACATTACCCACGGAATTCCTTTTTCATCCAAACCACAATCCAGCACTTCAGCTAAAGACGAGTGCCGTAGAGCCTTAAGTTCAGCCAACGCCCCTCGAAGGTTTTGCGATCGCTTCAACTGCTCACGATCATCTTCGTCCAATAAAATCCGCGTGAGTCTCAAGATAGTTCCATCGCTCCCTCGAACCCGGTGAACCGTGCGAGTCTGATTCTGCTCGATAAGGTTCTGAATCTGGAATTTTTCGGTCATTAATTTATGGGATCACAAGTTAACCAAGCCAGAGACAACGCGTCCAGCGAATCTCCAGGCCAGAAATCATCTTCGCCTTTTTCACACCTTCCGTTAATCTTCTTCCATGGCTCACATCCAAGATCTTCTCCAAGAAATCTCCCTTCTTTCATCGACCTCCGCCACCCTAGATTGGGACCAAGAAACTTATTCGCCCGCTCGATCGGTCGCACATCGAGCCAAACAACTCGCTTACCTCCAAGGAAAAATCCACAAACTTCAAACCTCAGACGAATTCTGTGATGGTCTCGCCTCCCTTGACCCCGCCAACCAACGCGAACTCACCCACCGCTACGAACGCGCCACCAAGCTGCCGCAGAAACTCGTTGAGCGCGACTCCGAAACATCCTCTCTTGCCAAAGCCGCCTGGTCCGAAGCTCGTGAAAAAAACGAATTCCAAACCTTCGCTCCCCACCTCGCCAAACTCCTCGAAATCGCCCGTGAAAAGACTGCCCACTGGGGCTTCGAAGATGAACCTTACGATGCTCTTCTTTGTGAATACGAACGTGGAGCCAAAACCCGCGAAATTGCCACCCTCTTCGATTCCATTGATACCGAGCTCGCCGAAATCGCCGCCGCCGCTGTTGAAAAATCATCTGTCATCCCTCCCGATTTTCTTTACGGCCCCGCCCCGATCGAAGCCCAACAAACCTTAAACCACGAAATTGCTGAATCTCTAGGCTTTGACTTTGCCCAAGGCCGGATCGACACCACCGCCCACCCCTTCTGCACCACCCTCGGACCTGCCGACGTCCGCCTGACCACTCGCTACGAAAACAACGACTTCGCTTCTTCTCTCTTCGGTGTCATGCACGAAACCGGCCACGGGCTTTACGAACAAGGCCTTCCCACCTCCGAATTCCACCTTCCTTCGGGCCAAGCCGTCTCCCTTGGCATTCACGAATCTCAATCACGCCTCTGGGAAAACCACGTTGGTCGCTCCCGCCCCTTTTGGGAAAAATGGTATCCCCGCGCCCAACAACTCTTTCCCCATCTTCGCAAAATCTCGCTCGACGAATTCCTCCCCGCCGTCAATCGTGCCGCTTACTCCCCAATTCGCGTCGAAGCCGACGAAGCCACTTACGACCTTCACATTCTCCTCCGCTTTAAACTCGAACGCGCCCTCCTGGCAGGGGCACTAGAAGTCTCCGACGTCCCCGCTGCATGGGATGACGAGTTCGAAAAACTCTTCGGCTTCAGACCCCAAACTGATTCCGAAGGCTGTCTTCAGGACATCCACTGGTCCATGGGTGGAATCGGATACTTCGCCACTTACTCGCTGGGCAATATCAACTCCGCCCAACTCTTTGAGGCTGCCATGAAAGATGAGCCCACCTCCTCTGCTTTCTCGAAAGGCGACTTCCTCCCTCTCCTCGGCTGGATGCAAAAGAACATCCACCAGCACGGCTCCACTCTCTTTCCTCAAGATCTAATGGAACAAGCCACTGGATCCAAAACCGATCCAAAACCCTATCTCAAGCATCTCCGCCGTCGTTTCACCAATGAGGTTTAATAGCATCCAGCTGACTGCTTGAACTATCGCTCAAGCTCTATGGTCCCTGCTCGTCGCTAAGGATACAAAATACGTCACTTGACCTCTCTCTTTATTTTTATTATTCTAGAATCATGAAACTAAAGGAGGCCAGCATTGCGTTGTCCGCACTTGCGCAAGAATCCCGATTAGAAGTATTTCGTCTTCTCGCTAAGAACAGTCCAGATGGACTTTGCGCCGGAGATCTTTCACGTGCCTTAGGCATTCCCAAACCCACCTTGTCTTTCCACCTCAAGGAATTGAGCACTGCGGGGCTGATCGATTCGGAGAAGACCGGACGCTCCATCAAGTATCGGCTCCAAAGCAAGAGGATGTCTCAGCTCATGGCGTTCCTCACCGAAGACTGCTGTCAGGGACGGCCCGAACTTTGCTGCCCAACAAAGCCCAGCATTTCTTAACAAGCATCACAAAAAAATTATGCCTACAAAAATTGGAATTAACGGATTTGGCCGGATCGGCCGACTCGATCTCCGCGCAGCCTTCGACTCGGAAGAGCTAGAATTTGTCCATATCAATGAACCTCATGCCAGCGCGAAAGCTGCTGCACACCTTCTTGAGTTCGATACGGTGCACGGTCGCTGGGATCACGAAATCACCACAGATGAACAATCGATCACAATTGATGGGCAGACCATCAGCTATTCATCAGTGGACACCCCGGGCGCCGTTGATTGGGCTAAGAAAGGAGTAGAGATCGTTCTCGAATGCTCTGGAAAATTCAGAACCCCGGCCCTTCTCCAACCCTATTTTGATCAGGGGATCAAAAAGGTCATCGTCGCAGCTCCAGTCAAGGAAGGCGCCCTCAATATCGTGGTTGGGTGTAATGAACATCTTTATCGGCCCGCCGAACACCACCTCATTACCGCCGCTTCCTGCACCACCAATTGCATCGGCCCAGTAGTCAAGGTCATCAACGAAACCTTCGGGATTAAACACGGTATGATTACCACTCTTCACGATCTCACCAACACCCAGATCATCGTAGATGCTCCTCATCCAGACCTCAGACGAGCTCGCTCTGCCATCAACTCGCTTATCCCGACAACCACTGGATCGGCTACTGCCATTACCATGGTTTATCCCGAATTAAAAGGCCGCCTCAACGGCGTGGCTGTTCGCGTCCCTATGCTCAACTCGTCCCTAACCGACTGTGTCTTTGAATTGGAAAAAGAAAGCTCCGTCGAAGAAGTCAACGCAGCGCTCAAGACAGCATCGGAAGGCGAACTTAAAGGGATTCTCGGCTACGAGGAACGACCTCTAGTTTCGGCCGACTACGTCAACGATCCCCGTTCAGGAATCGTCGATGCACTTTCCACTATGATGGTGAACGGAACTCAGGTTAAATTGCTGGTATGGTATGATAATGAATGGGGCTACTCCAACCGGATGATGGACCTCACAAAGATCGTGGCCTCATCCCTTTAAAAGATGAACATCAAGAATTACGTGCTTGTCACCGCCGCCTACTGGGGATTCACCCTCACAGATGGCGCTTTGAGAATGCTCGTTCTCTTACACTTTCATGAAAGGGGGCTTAACCCGATCCAACTCGCTTTCCTCTTCCTCCTTTATGAATTCTGCGGAATTCTAACCAATCTTTTCGGAGGTTGGTTAGCCTCGACCAAGGGGCTCAAAATCACGCTTACCTCCGGGCTCTCTCTCCAAATCATCTCGCTGGTATTACTCTCTTTAATCAACCCCGACTGGGGGCTTTGGCTTGCGGTAGGCTACATCATGGGGACCCAGGCCCTTTCCGGTGTGGCTAAAGATCTCACAAAAATGAGCTCAAAGAGCGCAGTCCGTGTGCTCCTTCCCAAGGAAGATTCCGCCACTCAATCCGGTCTCTTCCGCTGGGTTGCCATCCTAACCGGATCCAAAAACGCCCTCAAAGGGGTAGGATTTCTTCTTGGGGGAGTCCTGCTCGCGAGCCTCGGATTTCAATGGAGCCTCTGGGTTATGGCATTCGCGCTAGGCCTCGTTTTACTCACCTNAATCTTAGGACTTCAAGGAGACTTGGGCCGATCGAAACAGAAGGCGAAATTCAAAGAACTCTTCTCAAAATCACGCGAAATCAACATCTTGGCCTTTGCCCGATTCTTCCTCTTTGCCTCCCGCGACATTTGGTTCGTGGTGGCCCTCCCGGTTTTCCTCAGCGCCCACCTCGGTTGGGATTTCACCGCGATCGGTTCCTTCATGGCGATCTGGGTTATCGGATACGGTATCGTGCAAGCCTCCGCTCCCGCCATTACCAAGAAAAAGGGCGATGTTGGCAGCACGGCCGCAACTACTCTTGCTTGGGGAATTGCCCTCAGCGTGGTCACCATCGCCATCGCGGTGGGCGTGCAATTCGAATGGAATCTCACAAAGACTGTCCTTGGAGGACTCATTCTTTTCGGAATCGTCTTCGCCATGAATTCGGCCCTTCATTCCTACCTCATCCTAGCCTACTCAAATACAGACAAAGCGGCCCTAAATGTTGGCTTTTACTATATGGCAAACGCCGGTGGCCGACTTTTTGGCACCTTGCTTTCAGGCCTCATCTATCAGTGGCACGGACTTTCAGGATGCATGTGGACCAGCTCAATTTGCGTTCTTATTGCGGCTTCCACCGTCGTTGCGCTGCCACGGAATCGAGACCGTGTGAACACAGTTTCCTAAGCTCAAGGGAAACAAAAAATCCACCGTCAACTCGTGACGATGGATCTGAAATTAGCCAGATGAAAGCTACTTCGCCTTTTTAGCAGCAAGCTCTTTAATCTTGATATTCTTGAAGCTCACGATGTCTCCGTGACCACAAAAAGCGATGTGGCCTTCACGGCGCTTCGCTCCTTGATGCTTCGGCTTGGTCTTATTGATGTCATCGAGGTTGGCCTCCATTATAACCGTGCCATTTAGCTCCACTTTTACGTTAGCGCCATCGATGGTCACTACCTCTTTATTCCACTTACCAACCGGCTTGAGATGACCTTTCTTGGCAGCGACTAAGGTATAAAGCCCACCGTGGAATTGGAAGTCCTTAAGATTAGCATACTTAGGGTGGGTGTTGTCGAGGATCTGGATCTCCATACCAGTGTAAGCAGCATCGCCTTGACCTGGGTAGTGAATCCCAAGTCCGTTGTTTGCTCCTGGAGTAAGCTTAAACTCAAAGTGTAAGACATAGTTGGAATACTGCTTTTCGGTCTTCAGAACGCGGCACTTTCGGGTCGACGTGATGGTGCCACCCTTGATCTCATAACCAGCTTGCTCAGCCTTGCCGGCAGCACCCCAATTGGCAAAATCCTTGCCGTTAAAAAGATCAACGAATTCCCCCGCGCAGGCGGAGCTGATGGTGGCGATTGCCAGTAGCATTGCTTTCATAATTTTTTAGGTTTTGGGGTTTAGAGTTCTACGGTTTTACCAGTGCGAAAGCTTTCATCGGCCGCTGCAACAATACGCATAGAGCTGATAGCATCATCCATGTGGTCCCCAAGATCGGTATCTTTTAAAATCGCTTTGAGGAAGTATTCCTGCTCACGATAGCACAATCCGTCGTGATCCGGCTCATCATCGGTGGTAATCCAATCGTCTTCTTTCACAAACTGACCTTCGTCATTGAGTTCGCTGTAATGGAGTCTCAACGCTTCGGTCTTGCTGTGGGAATCGACATCCGCTGAAGCCCCCTCCCCGCTCGCATCTTTGGCGGAGATCGTAACACAGCCTTTCGGGCCAACGACGTCCTTAACGAAAAAGGCGGTTTCGCTCATCATGGGACCCCAGCCGGCTTCATACCAACCAACGCTTCCATCCTCAAAGGTCACTTGGAGTTGGCCATAGTTCACCATTCCTTCTGGAAGTTCATCAGTCAGGCGGGCTCCAATCCCACTGACGCGGACCGGCTTGCTTCGAGTCATTTGGCACATCACGTCGACGTAGTGAACTCCACAATCCACGATAGGAGAAATGGAAGACATCAAGTTTTTATGCGTCTCCCAATTCGCGCCACTCGATTGCTGATTCAGGTTCATCCGCATGACAAGCGGCTTACCAAGACTGTGAGAAACCTCTATAAATTTGATCCAACTCGGGTGATGCCGGAGGATATAACCGATCACCAACTTACGTCCAGTCTCGCGGGCCTTGGCAACGATCTCTTCGGCTTCCGCGACCGTTTCAGCAAGAGGCTTTTCGATAAAAACATCAGCCCCAGCTTCCATCGCTGCGTTAGCAAAATCAGCGTGGGTATCCGGGTAGGTTGAGATGGAGACTGCATCCGGTTTGGTGGCCTCAAGGGCTTCATAATAATCACCAAACTCAGGATAGCTTGCTTCGAGATCTTCATTGAGCGCCCTGCGGCTGCCCTCCGAACGGGTGACAATCCCGCAAATCTCAAACCCGTCAATCGCGTGGTAGGCCCGGGCGTGGGAAGTGCCCATGTGACCCGCTCCAACACATAATACTTTAATCGTCTTGCTCATGATTTTGAAATTCTTGTTCCTGCTCTGCTGCAATCTTGGGATCACCCTCGGGAGGCCCTTTTTTTAATACTTTGATTGCTTTGAAAAACTTCACCATCCCGCCAATCGAACACCCGATGATAATGACGATGATTGCGACAGCCGCAAAGTCGCCGACGTGGAAGGCCAGAATCATTCTTCGGAATCGTCCTTTGATTTATCCCAGAAACCCAAAAAGAAAATTACCGCGATAGCCACAGCCATATAAGCGGGAAGCATCCAGTAGTCCTTCCAAAGGTCACTAGCAGATGAGAGAAGCTCTGAATCAACCTCACTCGGCATTGAAACCGAAAACATCTGCCCAAATTGCTCAAAAAAACCAATTTTCTCTTCAGGTCGGCCCGCCGTGATAGCAGAGCCAAGAGAACCCGAAGTTGACTTCACTGGTCCCAACTTCGCGGCGGCAACTTTAAAGCCGATGAACATCCCCACCCCTTGGGTGAAGAAGACCAACATACTTTGCACCTGACCCTTGATATTCTTGGGAGCAATCCGGTCCGCATACATGAAGCCGGTAACGAAGAAAAAGTCGTAACAAATTCCGTGGAGAGCGATGCCAGCGAAGAGCATCCAAGCGACCTGATCAGGAGCGCCGAGAGCGAACAAGATATAGCGCAGAACCCAAGCCATCATGCCAATCATGATCATCCATTTTACTCCCAATTTTCGGAAAAAGAATGGAATCAGTAACATAAAGAAAATCTCCGACATTTGGCCGATAGACATTGCCGAGGCGGGTTGCTCAAATCCCATATTCGCAAGGAATNGAGAAGCATTCGAATAATAATACGCGAGAGGAATACAAATTAAGGTAGAGCAAATCATAAAGACCGCGAAAGCTGGAATAGCGAACATCTTGAATGCATCCACCATGAACAAAGCCCTAACATTAACCGGCTGACCGGCGGAGGGCGGGGGCGTATTCGGAAGACAGAAACAGAAAGCACCTAGGGCAACCGAGCTAATGCCCGCCATCCAGAAAAGATTCGTACTTGCAGACCAACCCAAATACCCAGTGACCAAGCCCGCAACAATCCAACCGACCGT
>KB912141.1 GCA_000383735.1 Verrucomicrobia bacterium SCGC AAA164-M04 | reverse complement strand
GGGGGGGGGGAGAGGTTCTCTCCGAGGAAAGCGCGTCCTTGTGTGATCGGCGGAGCTGGGAGGCCCGCAAGATTGAGTGCTGTATTTCCAAAGTCGAGGGAGCTAACCAACTGACTATCGACAGTTCCTGGTTCCCCTTGGCCAGGATTTCTAAATTTCTTGGGGATTCGCACAATAAGGGGAATGCGAGTCCCCGAGTCGTAAAGCCAGCGCTTAGCGCGGGGAAGGCCAACGCCGTGATCGGACCAGTAAACGATAATAGTGTTTTCGTAGAGTCCGGCCTCCTTAAGAGCGGCGATATGAGAACCCACCCACGCGTCCATGGAGGTGATGAGTTCATAGTTGCGTTTCCAATCTTCGCGAACCCGAGGAGTGTCAGGGTAATAAGGTGGAAGAGTTTTTAATTTGGATGGATCTTGTCTTTCATCAGACGAGAGGTTTTTGGTGACGGACCTGTATTTTGATTCCCCTGCAATCCCGCTTTCATGGCAGCCAGTGAAATTGAATACAGAAAAGAAAGGAGATTTTCTATCCTTTGAGTTCTTCCAATGGGCTTTGCTGCTACTAACATCCCAGGTCTCTTTGGGTGCTTGAAATTGGTAATCTGTTTTTGAATTGTTGGTGCAGTAGTAGCCAGATTCCCGAAGGTAGACGGGAAAGGGTTTGATAGAGCCAGGGAGGATGGCGCTACTCCGCATGTGCATGGTGCCGATGGTCGTTTGATACATGCCAGTGATAATGGTGGATCGGCAGGGTGCGCAGACTCCAGCGGCGGTGAAAGCATTGGTGTAACGGACTCCTTCTTGAGCTAGCTGATCAAGGTGAGGGGTGATGGCATTTGGGTCACCATAGCAGCCAAAGTGGGCGTTGATATCTTCGGCTGAGAGCCAGAGGATATTAGGACGTTCATTCGCATGGAGAGTCGCGTAGACGCAGAGCATCAAGAGAAAGATAGATTTCATTTTGATAGGTTGCGTTATTTGTTCGTAAGGTCGCTCCATTCGTTAAGGGGGATTGTTATCGATCTTGGAGATCGTGGCCGGAGTGGCTCTTTAGCACTGATTTCTGCCAAGCTGTGAGCTGTTTCTGCATTGTGGAAAATTTCTTAGCTTCTTTCTCGTTGAGCGTTTTGCTTTCCATGGGATCTTTTGATAGATCATAAAGCTCCCAAGTGGTTTTTTTCTTGCCGTAAATGGCATGAATTTTAAAGGGCCAAGCGAGAAGAGCGGCGTGGCCACTTTGATGGGAGTTAGTAGTGTATTTTGGAAAACTGTTGACGTTTTTTAAAACCCGTTCTGGAAAAGGATTCGGCTCGCCCTCCTGTTGCGCTTTCATGAGTTTTTTAATAATGAGGTCACTCCGGGTTGATTGTCCTCCGGTAAAATTATGCCAGAAGCCGATAGGTTTGGAACGTTTGCTTTCTTCTCCTTTAATAAAAGGGACAAGATTGATCCCATCAACTGGAGTTTGATTTTCAACTTTGATCTTCGTCAAGGCGAGGAGCGTTGGATAAATATCGGTCGAGCTTGTGGGAGCGGATATGCGGGTTGGTTCAAATGCAGACGGGTATTCGATGATGGATGGAACGCGAAGCCCACCTTCATAAACCGAGCCTTTTTTCGCTCGACCACCAGAGGATTCCTTCACGAGCCCGCCGTTGTCCGATGTATACCAGAGGAGAGTGTTGTTTGCGATTTTGAGATCTCGAAGGGTCTTACGAAGTCTCCCTATCTGTTCGTCAATTAAGGTGATTTCTTGATAGTAGGGGGCATGGGGCTTCCCCTTGTAGAGGTCGGGATTTGATGAGGTCTCTTGATGGGGAAGGTGAGGCGAGGGGAACCAGATGACGGTGAAAGTTGGTTGTTTGGAGCTGTGAGATTTCAGATGGGCGAGGGCGTGATCCATCGTGATGACGGTGCCTTGGCCCTGAAATTGCTGGAACTTACCGTTGAGAGAGAGATATGGCTCCCGGTCGAAGAAATTTAGGCCGGTGAGCCAGTGGTCGAAACCTTGACCGCCCGGCGAGGTGGGACTCTCTTTCTGAACTGATCCGATGTGCCACTTACCGAAGTGAGCGGTCAGATAGCCGTTTGTTTTTAAGGCTTCGGCGATGGTGGTTTCATGAGGGCGGAGATAGTGCCCGTGGTTGGGAACGTTCACACGGACGGGATTGCGCCCGGTCATAACGCTAGCGCGGGTGGGTGAGCAGACGGGGCCCCCAGCATAGAATCGGTCGAAGATGACCGAATTTTGAGACATCGCGTCGAGGTTGGGGGTCTTCACATAGGGATGGCCGGTGAATCCGCAGTCCCCGTAACCTTGATCATCGGCCATAACGAGTATGATGTGCGGTCGGTCAGCGGCGCGCAGAGAAGCGAAGATGCAGAAAAAGAGGAGAAAAATTTTCATCAATGGGTCTTATTATTCGAAGTGGATCCAGTCGAGGTTTACGAGATGTTGTTTGCCGGGATTTGTGAAGGTAAGGCGAAGATCTACGAGCCCGTCGGGTAGGTCTCTGAGGGGGACCGTCGTTTCTTTCCATTTATCCCAGCCACCAGTGGGTTTAATTTCGGCGGCAGCAATCTTTTTTCCATTAGCGGTGAGTGTAATCTTTGCTCCCGCGCCCCCCGAGGCGTATCGGACGGTGAAGTTTTTACAGTCTTTAATCCGGAATCCGGGGTATTCGATCCAGTGGGAGTGATTAATTGCTCCAACGAACTTGAAGCCATCACCATCGAGGATTTGGGGGCCTTTGTGAGAGGAAAAATTTTCAGCCTCAATGGTGCGCGGGTGGAGTCGAATCGAAGTGCCTCCTGAAAGTGGAGTGGCTTTGCCTTCGTATGCCCCAAGGTCGGTGAAATTTGCGGATAGCTCGAGTGATTGATTTACACTTGATGGTGTCATATTCCCCTCAATGCCGCGAGAGACTTGCGGTGTATTCTTCTCGGAGAGGGAGTAGATCCACCGAACCATGGATGCGACTTGGTTACGCTTAAGATTTGGGTGCGGAAGCATAGGGATTTCGCCCCAGACTTTCGAAGAGCCTTTTATGACCCTCTCGACAGAGCTATCAAAGGCTGCTGCATTGCCTTTATAGCGCTTGGCGATGTCGTTGAACGAGGGGCCGATCAGTTTTTGCGAAGCATGGTGGCAATTGAAGCAGTCGGAGGCACGAATGGCGGAGAGGCCGGGAGAGACTTTAGCGAGAGGAGCTAGGGTCACTACGGTTGAAGCAAAGGAATTCGGCTTTAACTTCGAATTACCTTCCTCATTGTCTTGGATCGCAAGGCGATATTTAAGAGGTTTTCCTAGGGTGAAAAAAGATCCGTCGAGGGGTGATTGAAAAGCAAGTTTGGGCGGGGAGTTCCCGGCGCTGACGTATTGGGTGAACTCATTGGTAGCGCCCTGCGCATCTGTGACATTTAAGGTGATGGGGTGGTCTCCGGGCTCAGTGAAAATAAGCGTGGTTTTTGCGTCAGTTGAGACAGCTTTACCATCTTTGAGCCAAGCGAATTTTAAAAGTGTGCCTTCAGGGTCTTTGGAAATAGAGCCATTAACTTTTATCTTTAGCGGGAGGGGGCCATTCTTTTTGTCGATTGTAAATTGTGCGACTGGGGCGAGATTCCCATGGCGATAGCTGATATGGAGAAGCTTGGCGTCCTTGTTGTTTCCCCATGTAGCTCCGTAATCGATGAACCAAAGAGTCCCATCGGGTGCAAAAAGGGCGTCAGAAGGTCTTTTGATTTTGGCAGGAATTGAGAAGTTTTCGATACCGACAAGATCTTCATTTTCATCAAGTCTTCCCCATTTAATGAAAGGACGGTGCCAGTCCCAAAAAAGAAGGCAGTGATCAAATTCTTTAGGGAAACCTCCGGTTTTTTCGAACTTAGGATTGTAGTGGAAAACCGGGCCGGCGCAGGCGGTGCGACCTCCTTTTTTGAGCTCAGGAAATTGTTTTGAATCTGCGTAAGGATAAAAGATTAAAGCGGGCTGAGGTGGGGGAAGATCTTTTCGTCCGGTATTAAGAGGTGAATCATTAATAGGCTTTTGAAGATTGAACTTTTGGCCGACTTTTCCGTTGGCAAAGTCGACACGCGAGTAGGGCTTGTTATCGGCGATGAAGTAGGGCCAGCCGAAAAAACCAGCTTTGCGGGCTTGGTTAATTTCGTCGTGTCCCCGGGGTCCGCGAGGTCCATCTTTTCCGGCATCGGGTCCAACTTCCCCCCAGTAGAGGTGGCCTGACTTAGGGTCGATGGAGAATTTCCAAGGGTTGCGGCAGCCCATCACGTAGATTTCGGGGCGTGTCCCTTTGGTTCCGGGAGGGAAGAGGTTTCCCTCGGGTATGGTATAACTTGCATCAGGCTGCACCTTGATACGAATCAATCCGCCGCGAAGATCGTTGGGGTTGGCGGAGGATTTTTCGGCATTCCATGGTTCTCGGTTGGGGCGTCGGTCGATGGGTGCATATGACGCTGAGTCACCAAAAGGATGAGTGTTGTCTCCGGCGGAAGCGAAGAGGCAACCATTCGGACCAAATTTCAGCATGCCACCGTGGTGGCAACATTCACGGCGTTGAGTATTCCATTCAATGACTTTTTTCTCATCGATGAGAGTCTCCTTTTTGATTGTAAAACGGCTGATTCGCTGTCCGATAAAATTTGCTGGTGAATAGAGAAGGAAGAGGTGGTTGTTTTGCTTGAAGTTGGGATCGAGAGCGATACCGAGAAGTCCATTTTCTTGTTCTCCGAAAACTTCAATTTCAGCAAGGATAGTCCGCTTTCCAGTTGTAGGATGAATACGGTTAACTTTGCCCTGAAGTTCGATGAGGTAAATTGAGCCGTCAGGCCCTAGGTCCATCCCCATGGGGCGCGCGAAGTCCTCCGCGATGGTTTTGACTTCGAAGCGGTAGGGGTCGGCCGCTGATACGAATGAGGGAATGAGTAAGAAGAGGAGTAAAAAAGGCATGGCGAATAGGGAATGTTAAGTTCTGGAGAAATGGGGGGTGGAAGGCAAGAGGGCATTTTAGGACATATCTGGGATTTCAGTTCTAAGTTGTTCGAGAAAATCGCTAAGAAATTTGGTGCGTTTTTCGGCCAAGGCTTTTCCTGCCTTTGTCTGCATGGTGTTTTCAAGGGTTAGGAGTTTGGCATAAAAATGGTCGATGCAGTAATTGGTATCGTTTAGCGGACGGTTTTTTGCGAATGGGTCCTCCGAGTGGTAGAGGCCTGACCCCATATGTCCCCCAAGCATGAGGCATCGGCTCAGGCCAATTGCGCCAAGGGCATCAATGCGATCAGCGTCTTGGAGGACTTTTGCTTCGATGGTCGACGGGGTGATTTTGGCAGAAAAACTGTGAGCCTCAATAGCGTGGTGGATGGCCTTGAAGTGTTCTTGTGGATATCCATGCTGCCTGAGGATGATGATGGCGTTATCGGCTGCGAATTGAGAAGCGCTAGATCGTTCGGAGGAATTCTTGGGAACATGGACGCAGTCATGAAGCCAGGCAGCGGGCAGAAGAACTTCCATCGAGAGATTCTCGGTTGCGGCAATTTTTTTTGTATTAAGAACAACTCGGCGGATGTGTTCTAGATCATGGGCAGGATCTCCTGATTCAATCGCGGACTCAAAGATTGCCGACCAGTTTGACATTTCTTCCTCTGTCACGCCTTTGAGTCTTGGCAGGCCCGTTGCAATGAACAAGGAATGAAAAACTCAAATTTCCACAAGGGGGAAAACTTAGAGCTAAGCAAATCGATAAAAGAGACTTGGTAAGGATTCCCGCTTAAATCCCCCAAATCACGAAGGAGGAAACCAGGGTCACCTAGGCCGGGCGAATACGCACGGGGCAAACTTTTAATTCAGCAGTTTGGGTGACAGGATCGTATCCTGAGCCGGTAAGGACGTTGACGTTGGTGTCGGCAAAGCTGAAGCTTGTAAAGACAGTGCCTCTTGGAGAGCGACTGGTAGTTTCGACCTTGAGTTCGATTTCGCCGCGGCGGCTGGCCATTTTCGCCATAGCTCCGTCGATCAGTCCCCAGTCTTCGGCATCTTTGGGGTGAATCTCCAGGGTCTCTTCGGCAAGAAGGTAGTCGATCCCACTAGCGCGTCCGGTTTGGGTTCGGGTATGATAGGCTTGAAGGCGTCGTCCGGTCGTGAGCCAGACAGGGTAATCGGCGTCTATCACTTCGGCTGGGTCGCGGTAGCCAATAACTTTAAATTTGCCGCGCATGCCATCTTTGAATTCGCTTTCGTGAAGTCGCGGGGTGCCGGGGTGGCCTTCTTCAGGGACAGGCCAGTGGTAAACACCATCGCCGATGTTGTCCCAATTGAGGCCTTTGTAGATCGGGCTGAGTGAGCAGAGCTCGTTGAAGACGTCTTTGGCGCTCTCAAATTCGAAACCGGGGATGCCAAGTTCTTTGGCGATGCCAGCGATGATCCACCAGTCTGGTTTTGAATCTCCGTAGCTCGGAACGGCTTTGCGAAGGCGCTGAACGCGGCGCTCAGTGTTGGCTTGAACGCCGTCGGTTTCTCCCCAGGCGGATGCTGGAAAGACGATGTCGGCCATCTGCGCGGTTTCGGTGAGAAAGATGTCAACGACGACGAGGTGATCGAGAGATTTCAGGGCCTTTTCACAGTGGTTTTTGTCAGGATCAGTGACAACGGTGTTTTCGCCATTAATGAGCATGGCGTGGATTCCGTTTTCTGCTGCTCCACAAAGATTGAGGGCTGTGACCTTGGTCATTGGGTTGCCAAGATCCATATCTGGCTGTTGATAAGCAGCCTTGAATTTTTCATGTGATTCCGCTGATGCCACGGGCTGGAACCCAGGGTAGTTGGCAGGAACAGCTCCGCAGTCTCCGGCGCCTTGGATATTATTCTGCCCGCGCATCGGATTGATGCCAGTGCCTTCCTTTCCAAGGTTTCCGGTGAGGAGTGCGAGGTTGCAAAGTGACTGGACATTGTCGACCCCACAAATGTGCTCAGTGATGCCGAGCGTGTAATAGATCGCGCCGAGTTTGGCAGAGCCGTAAAGTTTGCCAGCAGTTTCGATTTCGGCGGCGGGGACTTCGCAGATTTCGGAAGCCCACTCTGGAGTGAATTCCTTGAGGTGTTTTTGGAATTCCTCGTAGTCGGCGCAACGCTCTGCTATGAATTGTTCGTCGGCGATTCCATCGCGGACGATGACGTGGGCCATTGCGAGAAGGAGGGCTACGTCGGAACCAACGCGGATGGGGAGGTGGAGGTGGGCGAGTTCGGCGAGGCGGGTTTTACGCGGGTCTGCGACGACGAGTTTAGCTCCTTTGGTGAGTGCTTTTTTGAGGCCGGTAGCAGCGACGGGGTGGCACTCGGTCATGTTGGTGCCGATCGCGAAGATGGTGTCGGGCTTGTCCATATCCGCGAGGGGATTAGACATTGCGCCTCTTCCTATTTGAGCGGCCAGACCGGCCACAGTGGGAGCGTGTCAGGCTCGACTACAATTGTCGATATGATGAGTCCCAAAGCCGGCCCGAATAAATTTTTGCATCGAGTAGGCGGCTTCATGTGGTGCTCGGCCGGAGGCGATGCCGAAAATACTATGCCGGCCGTATTTTGCTTTTGCTTTCGCAAATCCTTCGGCGGCTTTCTTGAGTGCTTCGTCCCATTCAACCTCTTTGAAGGTGCCGTCGGCTTGTTTAATAAGTGGTTTTTTGAGCCGGTCTTCGTGCTGGATGAAATCGTAAGTGAATTGACCCTTGATACAAAGAGCCCCCTTGTTAGCCGGGCCGTCCATCGCGGGTTGAGCGCCGACAATTTTGTCCCCTTTGGTCATAAGATCAATAGAACAACCGACGGCGCAATACGGGCAGACGGTACGAGTCTTCTTGACTGGCTCTGGGAGGGTTTCGGCGCGGATAGCCTTCTTGTCGGCAAGAGCGCCGGTGGGGCAGGTTTGGATGCATTGTCCGCAGAAGGTGCAATCTGAATCGCGAAGGTCGCTGTCAAACTCCGTGGTAATTTGGGTTTGGAAACCACGGTTGGCGACGGTGATGGCATAATCGCCCTCCTGTTCAGCGCAGACGCGAACGCAACGGTAACAAGAAATACATTGCTCGTAGTCACGGAGGATAAAGGGGTTTTCGTCTTTAAGGTTTGAGGTGCCTGATTTTGCTCCCTTGAAGCGGTCGTTGCGGGCTCCGTATTTGTTGACAAGGGTGGATAGTTCTTGGGAGGCGAGGCCACGCAGGGGATTGACTTCGATTTGACGATTTTCGGAAGCGACCAATTCGAGGAGCGTTTTGCGCATCTTCTCAATTTCGGGTGGGGCGGTTTTAACGACCATCCCATCATTGGCTTTGGTCGTGCAGGACGCGACGGGATTACGGATGCCTTTAACTTCTACAACGCAAAGGCGGCAGGCTCCAAAAGCATCGAGCCGATCGTCGTAGCAGAGGGTCGGGATGTTTTTTTTGAGACGAGTGGCAACTTGGTAGATGGTTTCGCCTTCGGTAAACGTGGTTAGCTGACCATCAATTGTGATGGCGAGTTGCGAGGCGATGGCGGAGCTTGGGTCGTTGATCATGTGCTGGTGTGCAGAGCGAATTTACCGCAAAGGCGCAAAGGCGCGAAGTTTTTTAAATAACGAGTGGAAAAATATTTTGTGGCGGCTGTGTCGCGGCCGCTGTTGCTTAATTATTTCCAGAGGATATTGCGAATGGGTTGACTGGCTTTTGTTTTTACGAGAGCGGCTTCAACCTCCTTTGTGAACTTGGATCCAGGTGGAGCGAGGTTGGTGAGAAGCTTGAGCTTCTTGGTAGCTTCGTCAAACTTTCTAAGATTGGCTTGAGCGTAGGCTAGGCTGAGGAGGTGGTTGGCATTGCGATTTTTGGAGATCAGGCAAAGACGGGAGGCGAGAGCTAGAGATTCCTGCGGGCTGCGGACTTTTTCCTTAGGATGGGTGGAAAGGATGCGCGAGAGGAGGTTTGCAGCTTCGAGGAATTTAGGTGAAGTCCGGAGAATAGTTTTGCAGTTGGCGATAGCGTCCAAAGGTTGTCCTTCTTCGAGTTGAGATAGGGTAAGGCGGTATCTTAAGTTGGGATTTTCAGGGTTGTTGTCAGCTGTTTTTTTTTGGTAATTTAACAATCGGATGGGATCGTTAGCCCTTCGCGCAATATCAATGGCGTCATCGTAGATATCTAAGTTCTGAGGGTGGTAGGATATAGCTTCGTTGAGAATCGCGAAGGATTTTGAAAACTTGCCTGTTTCAGCGTGGGCAGTTGCAAGAAGGCGTAGAATGCGAATATCTTTGGGGAGAAGTTCTCTAGCGGCTTCGAGTTCGGGAATGGCTTCGGTTGGCCGGCCTTGTTGTCCCAAGATTTGGCCGAGAAGTAAAAGATTGTCGCTCCGGGTGAATTTTTCGCCTTGGAAGAATGGCTTTGTCAGAGCCGAGCGGAGGTAGTTGATAGCGAGACTGGGCTGGGCACGTTGGAGTAGTTGTTGAGCTGTGCGTTGGGGAGAAGACGGTGCGGGCTTGCTAGTCCAGCGTCCTGCGAAGGGGGTGCCGGCAGAGCGACGTTCCAAGGGGGTTCCTGTTGCGAATTTGGTGTCGTTAATGATTTGCTCGATTGAAGCGTTACCTCGATAAATGGCGAGGAGCTGTCCTTCCTTTGAGACTAGGAAGCTAGTGGGAACGGGAATGGGAATCCAAAGGTCAATGATGGAAGCGTGGAGGGCGTCGAGTAGCTCGACGGCTTCGGGGCCAGCCATGCGGGTGGAAAAGGACGAATTGATAGACTTAAGATAGGCATTGGCTTGATCGTTGTGTTCTTGGTCGGTGCAGAGGAGTGCGAGTTTAATGTTCGACGTCTTAAATTGGGTAGCTTTGGTGGCCCAACTTTGGAGTTCTTGTTGGCAGTGCGGGCAAGTGCGGCTCCAAAGAGCGATTAGGGTGGTCTCCGAAATGGAGAGGGGCTCGCCATTAGCGGTGGGTATATTTGGGAAGGTGTGGCCTACTGGGGGAATGATGCGCGCGGCCGAGCTTTTTTCGGGGATCGGGTGTGGTGTTTCTATGAGAGTGGAATTTCGGCGGGTTTTGCGAGGGGTGGCGGTTGCTATACCTTGGGTGAGATGGAGTTGTTGGTTGGCCTTGATGCCTGTGAAGATTTGAGATTTCGAGCCGGGCCAGTGAATGACGACTTTTTCGATAATGGCATCTTTACCAAGGCCAAAGTGTAGCCAACGGGAGGATTGGGCTAAGAAAGATTGGCCGGCGTGGAGGGTGCGGAGATGAGGGACTAATTGTTCTTTAAGATGGACTTCGGCACGAGCTCCAATGGCATCTCGCGGGGTTGTTTTGGCAGAGCCGGTGAGGTGAAGTGAGAGAAAGTTGGATTCAGATCTGAGATTGTTCTGTAGGAGCCGGACACGAGGAGCAGTGCGGTTTGTGACAAAAAGATCAAGATCGCCATCGTGATCGTAGTCAATCAGTCCGATGGCACGGGCGTCGTCGGAAAAATCCCAGCCGATAGTGCTGGAAACGTCAGCAAAGGGAGTATTCTTGCCGCAATTGAGGAAGGCGTTGTTTGTTTCGCGTCCAGAAAACGATTTGTTTTCGTGAAGAAGACGATTGAGAGCCTGCCAACCCTGACGGTAGGATTGTAGGCTCAGGTTATCATTCTGGGGATCGGTAGGTGATTGCGACACGACCTGTCGCCAGTAGACACTTCATAAATCAGCTGTGTCTTCGGCAGTGATAAAGCCGTTTGCACCGAGAATATCGAGCCACCCGTCATTATTAAGATCTGCAAAGGTAGATCCCCAGCACCAGCGTGCCATGTTGGTTTTTGTTTGAATCGAGACATCGGTAAAACCACCTTTTCGGTTGGCGGCGAAAAGGGAGTTTCCGCGAGCCATCCGTTGGAAGGTGCTGGCCGTATCATTGTCGTGCTCAAGTTTCTTAAGAAAGCGATTTTGTCCCGTGACTCGGCTACCAGCACTTGAAAACATATTAGAAACGTAGAGGTCCATCCAACCGTCCCTATTAAAGTCACCCCAGTTGGTTGACATGCCGGCGGCAGAGTCTTCGATACCAAGAGGGCCGGCAATGTTGATAAAGGAAGGGAGCTTTCCAGGTTCGATCCCTTGGTTTTGGTAGAGGCAGTTACGGCCAAAGTCATTGGCTATGTAAAGGTCGAGGTCTCCGTCTTGGTCGTAGTCTTCCCACGAAGCGGCAAAAGAAAAGCGGGTGTTGTTTTGGTTGAGACCCGTTTGTTCGGTGACGTCGTTGAAGGTCCAGTCGCCGTTGTTTCGCCAAAGAATGTTTTGGCCTCCGTTGTTCGCGTCGTGAAATGGAACGGGCTCGGCGAGGGCTCCGGCCCGTGCTGAAGATGCCGAGGGGTTGTAGCCGCAAACATAAACATCGACGAAGCCGTCTTGATCGAAATCAGCGGAGGTGAGGGAGAAGGACTGAGCTTTGGTGGAGCGACCAAAGGCAAGTTCGAAGTGGCCTTGACCATCGATGTTGTCCATGAAAAGGATTTTAAAATCCTGCGAGATAACGAGGTCCTGATCACCGTCGTTATCGAAGTCAAGGAAGAGGGCGGCGGCGCAATAATTGAGCCAATTAGTTTTTGATTCGACGGAGAAATCGGTGAGCGTGCCATCAAGATTTTGTAAGAAGAGAAGGTTGGGGAGGCCGCCTTGTTGACAAAGGTAAAGATCTTCGAGACCGTCGCCATTTACGTCGGCTAGAGCGAGGCCGTGGTTTGCAGCGGAATCGAGTCCGAAATCGCGGGGGATACGGCTGCGCCAGTGGTCGGTTGAGCGGAGAAGCTGGGATTGATAAGAAGGATTTTGATTGAATGCGGAAGCTGTGACGTCGGTAAGGAGTTGGTGAGGTCCGGTCTGCTCGACTTCTTCAAATTCCTTGAGGGTGATGGCCTCTAATTTAGGGGGAGAGGTTTCTGTCCAACTACAGGACCAAAGGGCGTTGATTTGGAGGAGGGGGGATTTGAGGGTAACGAGTGAGTCTGAGGTTTTGGAGGTAACCGAAATCATCTTAACCTTTGCTTTGAACTCAGGTTCCGTGCGTGATGTGATTGCGGAATAAGGTATTTTGACCGAATCTTTAAAAATTCTACGAACGATGAGCCCGGCGTTTTCAAAGACGATATTGGTTTGAGGCTTGAGGAGCTGCGCGGATGAAAAATTTGGCGTAATATGCTTGGTTTCTCGCTGGTGGAGGAGGCTATCGAGGAAATTTTCGAGGACTATTTGGTATTCTGATGACTGGGCTTCGGATCCCCATCCGTCTTTCGTGGGATCGATGCGTTCGTAAGCATCAGCGAGTTCCTGCTGATATTGCCGATTTTTCAGTCCGGGATTTGGAGATGTTGCTTCGAATTGACCAAAAACCATCGTTACGAGGGTCGATATTATGCCGATAACCGCTGTTTTCATCACTGGATCAGGTTGTTGTGGCTCTCGAGAGTTGTCCAGTCTGGAGCATACTTCATGAAAGGTTTGAAAAGTTAGAGTGAGGATGACTCGAAACGCGCTTGTAAGATTGCGAGGTTAGCGCCATGTTCCGACGAGGTTATTTTAGAGCCTTTTTTGTTTCAGATGAGTTCTCCGATTGCCATTCCCACTCCCCGTTGTCCAACTTAGCTGATCCCTGCACGGAAGCGATATCGATTCCAATTACTTCAAGAGAGTCCGGCAAGAAAGGATCCCAGAAGCTTTTTTCCTCCACTGGACGTTCTTTTATAAGAATTTCTCGGCTGGGATCATCTCGAAAGTCACCAGTGAATTCAAGCTCACGAAGGTGCACATTTTCGATACGATAAACCCCACTCCAAATGGCTCCGATATCGACCTCAGCATCAATTCCACGCGCCTTAATATTCTGAAATCCATTCAGCTCCTTGAAACTAAAATTATCAGTCTTCACGCTCCAACCATCCCATTCGAAAATTGACAACTCAGCGTCGCCATTAAGTTCATACCCCACCTCATCTCCAAGTTTTAGTCTGAATTCATCACTACGAAGATAGCTTCGCACTGAATTGTAACCAACGACCAACCCCACCAAAACCGTAAACGCCAAGACACCTCCAGTGTAATAGAACCACTTCATCGACCCCCTCTTTCGAGACTTCCGACTTTGCGCCTTTCCTGCTCTTGACTTTCGCTTCATCCTACTGGTCATGGCTTAACACTATCAGCGACTTTGACTTAGCCAATCCGACAAAGTTACTTTTTACGTCCGAAAGATTTGACCTATCACCAAATTCTTCTGACCAAAATTCAGGATGATTATGAAAAAAATATGTCTTCAGGGTATCTTAATAAGCGCGATCGTAGCCATCTACTCCCGAAACGATCGAGCGGGCCACCGCCGCTTGATAACTCGATGAATTGCAACGGGCACGCTCGTAAGAATTACTGATAAATCCACATTCCACCAAGACAGCGGGACACAGGGTATCATTTAGCACCGAAAACCTTTTGAATTTGTATCCACGGTCACGCACTTTGAGATTGCTGACCAAATGACTTTGGATCGTCTTAGCCAGAAATCTGCCACGCTTACCGACATAAAAAGTTTCCACCCCCCTAACTCCCGTGTGAGAAGTCGCATTAAAATGAATACTAATAAAAATACAGTTGCGATATCGGTTTGAAATTTGTGACCGACGACGCAGATCAACAAAAACATCGCTGCGGCGAATCATTGTCACCGAGTATCCCCTACTTTTCAGGGAAGCCTCGACGCGACGAGCAACTTTTAGATTGAGATCCGATTCTCGGACGCCACCCCAGACTGCGCCGCGGTCCTTGCCACCATGGCCGGCATCAATGATGACCCTTAAAGATTTTGGCGTTCTCCGAACCTTTGTCGCCGGAGAGGCAACCTTACCCGAAGGAATTTTTAACACCTGCCCCACACCGAGGCTGTTCTTATCCTTAATCCCATTAAACGCCGCAAGGCGATCTATTGAGACTCCATATTTTAGCGCAATACGATAGAGATTCTCAGCTTTCTTAACTTTGTGGGTCAGCCCCATTGCCAATCCGCAGGTAAATGCGGCGACAAAAACGCCAATCAGAGACTTCTTAAAAAAGACACCACTAAACATAAAACTTGAGAACACTTATTCTCATTTATTAGTCAAGTCAACCAAGTTTTCATAAAACCTTAATACTCTTGCTAAGTTAACCTTTAGCCTTTTTCTTCCTACCAATGAAGAGTGGGAGCACCAAATAAACGACGAAAATTGCAGCTGGAGTATAGATTGTCCACTTCACAATGAGCCCCAAAAGGAGAGCAAACCCCAAAAGGCTCCAAACATTTGCCTTAGTCTTTAGATCAATCTTTTTAAAACTTGGATAGCGAACATTACTCACCATCAAAACCGAAACCCCGAGTATCATCCCGGCTAAAACAAAAGACCAAAGCCCCAACGATCGATCATTTTCAGCCAAGCTAATCATAACAAAGGTGAGCGAAGCAATAAATCCCGCGGCCATTGGAATAGGAATCCCCCGAAAGTCTCCACTCGTGGATCCAATTCGAGCGAGACAGTTAAATCGTGCTAACCTGATCCCCCCACAGAGTAGGTAAATAAAGGCAATCGCCCACGTCAAACCACGCTCTTTAGTGCCGTTGGGATCGAAAATCTCAGGTAACTGTAAATCGGCGAGAACCGCCCGAGACACTAACATAGCGGGCGCAAGCCCGAACGATACCATATCAGCAAGAGAGTCAAACTCCTGACCAAAAGGAGATTCCTGCCCCCCCAAGCCGGGCCAACCGACCGTCAAGCAAATCAAAAAAACACGATCCAAATATATAAAGCATCGCCGTTTGGTAATAATCCTTCGCCCCAAGCAGATCATCAGCCTGCATCCCTTTAAAAATCGTCAAGATCGCTAAGAATCCACACAAAAGATTACCGGCCGTCATTAAATTCGGCAGGAGATAAATTTTAGGTTCTTGGTCTTCTTGTCCCATAAGTCGTTGCACCTTCTAACCTGTCAAAGGTCTTAGGCCTTGGAAAGACTCAACTCACCTCTTTCCCCCAACAGATTATCTGTCATCTTTTGGCCATGCCGACTGAGCTGCACGCCGACCTTTCTATGAAATCTCTCCTAGATCAGTATCCGGGGGCTCGGAGAGCACTTTTCTCCGCCTTTCACATTGGAGGGTGCCAATCCTGTGCCTATGAGCTCGAAGAAACGCTCGAGGAGGTTTGCAAAAGTCATAGCATCGATTTGGACGGCGCCATCAGATGTCTAGCCGAAAGTCAAAAACACGACGCCAGTATGCTGATTTCGCCCACCGAGCTGAAAGCCTTACTTGATAAAATGGAGTCATTCATTCTGCTGGACACTCGCACTCGCGAAGAATTCGAGGCGATCACTCTGCCGGGCGCACAATTAATGACCCAAGAGCTACAAACTAGCTTGTTTGCTGAGAAGAACGATTATCAGAAAGTGGTTCTAATTGACCATCAAGGTCGGAGCGTTCTAGACCATTGCGCGTGGTTCCGAGGACACGGTCTACCCGATACCTTCGGAGTTGACGGCGGCATTGACCGCTACGCCAAGGAAGTTGATCACTCAATTCCCCGCTATCGATTAGAAATGGATTAGGATGAAGCTTTTCACCATCTAGGTCCTTCAGAAGGTTTCGAGAACCACGAGTTTGTTACTCACCATTTTTCTGGGGAATATCTTTCCTGCCCTCTCTCTGTTCCTGGAGAAAATTCCCATTAAACCTCAGGCGGAATCCATTTTCATCACCGCTACTATCGATTCTTTCAACCCGCTCGCGATATTCCTCAGGCACCGCCGCCTTGTCGATATCGTTATCGTAAGGTCCTTCAAAAAGAAGTTTACCCTCTTTGTCTCGGATCGAAAGCTCCCGCTGACCATCAGTCATCTTCATTTCTATCGAACCCTCTTCATCGACAAACTTCATTGAACCGATCCCACGGAATCCTAGTTTTAAATCCTTCTCCTCAAGCATATTCCCACCGAGGTTAAACTTAAATTGCTTGAAGCCAGCCCCATCGTTCCCAAGAGCCTTTTCAAGCTGCCTCATCATCTCTTTCTGCAATTTGTCATCGCCGAGGCCACCCAAAGCATTCTCAAGCTGCTGGTTAAGCAAGCGATTCATATCAGCGGCAGGGTTTGGAATGATCGCTTGAAGAGGTAGATTCTGAATTTCAGGAGCTTCACCAAGCGTTACCTTTTGTTCGATTTTCTTTCCCCGACGAACAATTTTAAGCGTCACCTCGTCACCAGGGTTATAGCTAGTGATCACGTTGCGAAGTGAGTCCTGATCAGTGAGGCTGTTACCGTCAACAGACACAATAACATCCAATCGCTTAAGACCGGCAAGACCAGCAGGACTGGCGGGCTTCACTGTGCTGAGAAGGAGCCCCCCTTCAAATTCAAGGTGCGAACGAAGAGCTTCGCTTGATTCGTCCCCACGAACTCCAAGATAAGCAACCTTGTTGACTGGCATTGGTTTCGGCGCAGCTTTAGCTCCAGCAGCTCCTTTCTGATCATCTTTGAGAATGCCCCCCTTGGGTTGCGCTGGTATTTTTTCATTACTGCCATCTCCATCTGGCCGCTCAATCGCCGGAAGATCAAGAAACGAACCAAAGAGAGCAACCAATCCGATTGTCGTAATTTTAATGTCAGGACCCATCATTTAAAAGTTAAGCGGTTTGGCTCAAAAAATTTGTTTAATCGAATTTAACTGGCGTAAAAGTCACCTCTCTTTTGGGCTGCTCAATAATTAACTTTTCACCACGCTCATTGACGAACTGCAGCTTATTATTAACGTGGACCTCTAGGCAGCGGAGCGGTTGCCCGCCTTTAGTCCAAACCACTCCATGATCTTTTGCCGAAACCACCGAAGCTCGCGCATCCTTCGGGATAAAAACAACTGGCGCGGTGAGCCCGTTAGTGAGGTCTGGGATCCGCTCCGCAACTCGATCAGGTTCAGAAAAAAGATTGCTCGAAAAAACTGCAGCTGCTGCGCCAAGAATGGCGACTGCTGCCACCGATCGAATGCCAGAAAACGACGCCCCCCCCCCTTTTGACACCCCGGTTAATCTCCACAATTTTCTCATCAACCGGAACCTCCTCATGCCAACGCGCCATCGCGTCATCCAGTCTGGAAATCAAATTTTCCGGGACACCGTAAGGAACAAGTCTCCGAAGGCTTTCTTCAAGATCCGAAAGATCGGTGTCTAATGCGGTAACTATAATCTTTTCATTTGAAGGGGACACTTCATTTCCCGCAGCTGCCATCGCATCATCTAGTTGATCAAGCAGAGAGTCTTGCAATGGAGTTGGAACCAATTTCTTGAGTTCGCTTTCTAGGGTGCTGGAGTCCATATCCATAATTTAATCTTAATCGAAGAACTGTTAGTTTTTACGTGTTTCAATTAGCTTCTTAAATATCATCATTCAAGCGTGCCGTAGCGAGTTGTTTTCTAAGAGCCTCTATTCCGTATCGATATCTTGAAGCCGCCGTGTTGAGCGAAATTTCTAGGGCTTCACCGATCTCCGCAAAAGTCCGCTCACCCCACAGCTTCATGCTAATTACTTCGGAAAACTTTGTGGGAAGTGTCTTCATGCCCTCAGCAAGAATCTGGCGGGTTTCCTCCTGACTTGCCCCTCCTTCAAAAAGAGGCATCTCGATGTCACGCCCAAGAGACCGATCATCCTTGATGACATTTTCCTCGCGCTTTCTCCGTCGGTCATCTTTCCGACCAAGGTCAATTGCCTCCCGGCGAATTTGGGTGTAAATGAAGGCGATCCAAGCATCCTGTCCCCCTACAAACGAGCCCTCCTCGACCTTGCGAGCCAACTTCACAAGAGCGTCCTGTAAAACATCTTCAGCATCCGCGATACTTCGCGTCTGCTGTCTTGCAAACAACAGGAACTTCGAGCCGTGCTTTTCCAGCCACGGACGAAATTGTGATGAGCTCTTGTTTTGCTGGGGTTCCAAATTCACGCCTTCTTGTAATCTAAAGGAAAAGCGTTGTAAATTAGAGTAATTGTTTCAATTAAGTGAGTATTATAAAAACAGTAACTCAGATACTCACCATCGCAAAACCATGACCTAAGCTGGAACTAATTCTCCAAGCGATTTCTCGCAAAGGGCCTTCATCACATAAGCGCTAGGTCGAAAGTTTTCGATCACCACCTCACTACGATCCCCCCAGCTCATACGCACCTCTTTCACGTTGAAGTTTGGTGTTTTGTGAGGCGCAAACAAAATATCGTCATGAGTGCTGTTCTCATGCTTTTTGAACATTTCAGGGATAATATCGCCACCTAAATGGTCGTCACGACCTGTCGCAAGATGACAAGTCCCTAAGACTTTCTCATCCTGAATATCTTGGTATGAGACCGGCAAAACCTGCGTGCCAAATCCAAGTTCACCTAGAGTTCCAGTCATCGGATCATCAGCAAGGCGAGCGTTGTGCTCGTCAATCGTGGCTTGACTACCTTCTATAAGAGTAGACTTCACAACATCACGATTCACCACATCTAAGACCCCAAGGGTCCCGTCTTCATACTTCATCGGGAACTTTCCACGAGCGTCCTGAGGGACAAAATAAACCTCGCCCGCCGGAAGATTAGCGATGTCTGGTTTTGTTCCTCGACAAAGACCATGTGACTTCTGCGCTTCCTGTCCGCCGAGGCCTAGCCATGCTGTAAGGATCACACCGTCTTCGAGTTCAAAATCGATCTCCACCGATTCGGCGCCTGTTAGCGCTGCTCGCATTTTCTCAGCATCATCGGAAACCTCTTGGTAATTTACAGCGAGACCTGAACTCAAAATAATGTCATTCATTCCGTGCATTGTTGCCCCACGAAAGTCGAATTGCTTACACTTGGCAGTCAGCGGAGCCGTCGCAGACCAAGTGGAAATACAAAGAATAATGTCGTATTTCGAGTAGATATCGCGATCCAATGAGAGCTGATTCCCATCGGTATCCCAGACTTCGTCACTTAGATCGAGATTTGAACCGTAGGTATACTTATAAGCAAACATCTCGCCGCCACTCATGCCTAATTCCTCGAGCACTCCACTCTGAAGCCTCTCATAAAAATAATGATATGCGTTGTTCTGGACCTCAAACTCATCCTGATCACGAAATGCAAAATCTTTGATCCACGTCAAAGGAGACTCAAAGTCCACTAGGACACATACACGACAACCTTGAGTTGGAGCAAAAACAGTATCCAGCAGGTGGCTTAAATCAAACGTAGGGAAGACGCGCTTTTCGGGATTCAAGAGGATTGTCTCCTTTAAATAAGATGGTGTGCTCATTTGCGAAAGTTTAGAGCCCCTTATTAGTCTCGCAAGTGATCTTTTAAAATCAGCTAGACTCCGAAACCCTCGGGCGGATTCTCCTGATTTCTCAAACTATCGAGAGTTTCGCTCATATCCTCTAGCTTTTCCCAAACATCCGGGACCACAAAAACAGGCGCCTCATGCCTCACCGCAAGAGCAAGGCAATCGCTTGGGCGAGCGTCAAGCTCCACGATTTTTTTCTCCATAATCTCGTTCTCAGCTTTAATGATTAAACGTGCGAAAAAGACCTCCCCTTCCTGCTTCACAATGGTGGTGTGAAGGACCTCCGCACCAAACGCCTCGAGCGTTTGCGAAAAGAGATCATGCGAGAGAGGGCGCGGGGGAATTGTCCCCGCTAAAACCGCGTTAATCGAAGCTCCGATCGCTGGATCAATGTAAAAAACGATTACTTTCTTACCGTCACCCAAAAAAACAGCGCATCCCGCCGGGGTCGGCAGAAGCGCAACAGGTTCGACACGCACCAATCCACTCATACCCCAAGTCTTAACCCTCCGTTTCAAAAAACCAGCATCGACTTTTAGTAAACGTCGCGAGCGTAGCGCTTCTCTTTTTTGAGTTTTTTGAGATAGTCTATTGCCTCTTCATCGCTCAAACCACCGTGTGTTTTCACAATTGTCTGGAGAGCTTTATCCACATCTTTTGCCATCCGGGAAGCATCGCCACAAACGTAGAAATATCCGCCACCCTGCAGCCAGTCCCAAAGTTCGGCTCCAGCTTCAAGCATTCGATCCTGAACGTAGATTTTGTTTTCCTGATCACGAGAGAAGGCCAAATCAAGCTTGGTTAAGGTGCCGTTATCCACCCAAGCATTGATTTCGTCCTCATAGATAAAGTCGGTGGCCCGGCAAGGGTTACCAAAGAAAAGCCAATTACGGCCGTTTGCCTTCGAAAACTCGCGTTCCTCAAGGAAGGCGCGGAGCGGAGCAATTCCAGTCCCTGGTCCCACCATAATAATATCCTTAGAATGATCTTCGGGTAGCCGAAAAGCCTTGTTGTTGTGAACAAAAACCCCAGAACAAACATCACCGACTCTATCCGAAAGGTAAGTGGAGCAAACCCCGCCCCGATCACGACCGTAAGAATTGTAGCGAACAATTGCTACAGTCAAATGAACCTCGCTAGGATGGGCATTTGGACTGGAGGCAATTGAGTAAAGACGTGGTTGTAATTTCTTGAGCACACTTACAAATTCTTCGCCATCTGCGAAGTCGGCCGGATGATCATTTATCAAGTCAATCAATTCCCGGCCCCAACAGAACTCTTCGATCTCTTCTCGGCTCCCGCTCTCGACAAGCGCGCGCAGAAAAGGCGAACCAGATCGCTCCGACCAAGCCTTTAGAAGCCTCTTATTGAGACTACGAATGTCATAAGAAGTAATCAAAGCCTCGCGGAGCGAAACCTCAGCTCCGCTTGGGAGTGGCACAAAATCCTTCACATTAAAAGGAAGGAGAGGAAGCATCTCGTCCACAACTTGGGCTGGGTTGTGAGAAAGCACGCCAAGGGCATCGCCAACCTGATATTCTAAGCCTGAATCCTTGAGAGAAAGCTCCACATGATAGGTTTCACGTGCCGATCCCTCCTTGTTTAGATCGAAAGAATTCAGCAGAGGCGAAGGAAAGGGGTTCTTTTTACCGAAAGGTTCCTCCGCAACGACTTCCTCGACCTCCGTTATCCTGCCGCTGCCGCCCATAGCCGTCATAACACCTTGCTTCCACTCTGCAAATTGCTCGTCGTAGTCGACGTCACAGTCGATTCGCTTGAACATGCGCTTCGCGCCAAAGGCCTCGAGACGCTGGTCAAATTCGATGCCGCACTGACAGAAGTCAGGATATTCGCTATCACCAAGTGCAAAGACTGAGTAATTAACCTCTTTGAGGCTAGGGACCGTCTCTCCCATGAGATATTCATAAAAGTCAGAGGCATTATCGGGCGGCTCCCCGTCACCGTAAGTACTCGTAATTATGAGGAGATTTTTCTCGGTTGGCAACTTGCTCTTGTCGTAAGATGCCATGTCAAAAACCTGCGGTTCATAATTTCCTAATTTGAGAGCTTTAAAAAACTTTTTAGCGACGCCCTCAGAGTTACCGGTCTGACTTCCCCACAGAATTGTGACGGGAATTGCCGGCCCTGGTGGCTCGACCTCAACTGATGCGCCACCAAGCGCATTGGTTAAAAACTCACTGAGCCAAGCGCGTTGCTCAGCGTTGAACGGGGCATTTTCTGGAATGACAATCGGAGAACTCATCTGAAACAAAAAAGGCTCTAAAATAACCTCGTCGGAACATGGCGCTAACCTCGCAATCTTACAAGCGCGTTTCGAGTCA
>KB912140.1:1638-21855 GCA_000383735.1 Verrucomicrobia bacterium SCGC AAA164-M04 | reverse complement strand
TGTTTTTAGTCCTTCAACTTTTACATCTCCAACATCTTTATCATCTGGTATTAAACCATCTGTATTATCTTGGCTTGTATATAAACTATCTGCATGAGCCTTTGGTGTAGCAGTTCCATAAGAAGCTGTTACAGTTCCATCAGCAAAAGCAAAAGTTTGATTAGTATTAATATACCATTGTTCATCTTTTTTATTGCTGTCATTAAATACTACTTCATAAATACCTATGGCATTTAATTCTGATGTTGACCAAAACTGAAATATTTTAGCTGGGTATCTTACATCACCAATCACTAAAGATTTAGGATGGTTAATAAATTTTGTTATTTCGTTATCTGTTACTAATGCGTACATATTTTAACTTTCACTAAGGTTTAATGTTCTACCTACTTCTTGCCAGATAGCACCATTGTATTTGAAAACAAGAATATCAGTTTTAGCATCTGCTGAAGTAAATGTTGGTGCAGTTGAAGCAGCAAATTCAAATATTGTATTAAAAGCAATAGTGTGTGAACCATTGTAATTAATTTCAATACAAATAAAAGCACCCTCTACTGCATTAGTTGGTGCAGAGAAAGTCGTATTTTCAGTTGTTAAATGATATGCGTTTGGTTTAGCTTGAACGTCCCAAGCTACTGCGTTTGAAGATGATGATAATGCTTGTTGTGGAATATAAGCTAGATCGTTAAATTTAATAGCCCCTGTTCCTTTTGTGCTAAATTCTATTCCAACATTAGTATCACTTCCTGTTGCAGATATAGATGGATTATTGCTTGTAGCACTATTTGTTACTTCTAAATAATTAACTGCTGAAGCTGTTGTTTGAAATATTAATTGCTCATTACTGTTTTCATCTAATATTCCATGAGCATCATCTATTCCAATATTATGTGAATTAGTATCTAGGTTTCCACCTAATTGTGGAGAAGTGTCATTTACTAAATCTGCTACAACTGAACTATCCGTCCAATCGACAGTATTCGCTGTTGTGTTAATCGTTGCTAAATTTATATCAGCACCCCCATCATAAAATTTTAAAATGTTAGCAGTTACACCACCTGATGTATCTAGCCAGATCGTTCCAGCTACTGCACCACTTGGTCTTGATGTACCTGAATTAGATGTATTGATTGCAGATAAAACATCATTAATGTCTGATCTAACTGTGGGAAATGAAGCGTTTGCTATGTTATAATCGTGTTGTGCCATATTTGTTTTATACTCCTTTTAAAACCCTTTTGCAATAAAATCAAATGTTTTAGATACTGCTGAACCACTTGAATTTTTAAATGTTACGTTAAATCCATTAATAGTTTTAGATTCTACTAGAAAAAAATCTCCTGTTGCCATTCCTTGTCCTGTAATTCCTAGTGCATAATTAGCACTTTTATATGGGTTTGTAAATGTAACAGTTTTAGTTGTTGCACCAGATGTTATATCATTTCCACTAAATATTCTATCTTCCATATCTATTGTAACTGACACTTCTTGAACCACTGGAGTTGAAGCTAAATCACTAGAAGTTAAAACAACTCTAAATTTAAAATATCTAGCTGTGTAATTTCCAATTACAAAATTTTGAAAAGATGTAAATGTAGAGTTATCATCACTTGTTGCAATCTCAATATGTGCATTAGAGTTAGCTGGTGTATCTCCATCAAAACTAGAATTTTGAGAATCGAATAATCCTATTCTATTATCAAATAAATCATCAGGGTCATCTGAAGTTTGTTTTAAAGTAGCTGTAAGTCTACAAGTATGTTTAGCACCTATATCCACTACATCTGCAAATAAGTAATTACCACTTGCAAAGAAGTCTGCATTAGCTACACCTGAATCAAAAAATCTAGTTGTTTCTGCATCAAAGTTTCCACTAGCTGCATCAAATAATTCAGAAGAATCTAATCTTAATGTGCCATCTACTATTGCTGTGTTTGTTAATGTTCCATCAAAGTCAGGGTGTTCTGATACAGAAGTTATTGAGTTAAAGTTTTGTATTCCTGTAACATTAGAAACAATAGCTGTTGCGTTAGAACTAAAGTTTCCAAGTTTATCTACAGCTTTAATTAGGTAAGTTCCAACTCTTGCTGGTACATTTATAGAAGTTGCTGGTCTTGATACTTTCTCTACCAAAGATACAGAGTTTGCCCAATCTCCTGTGCCATCTGTTAATGTTGAATATCTAATTTGATAATAAGCTAAATCTAAATCTGGTATTTGTGTCCATGATAAATGTGCTTCTTGTCCTAAAATATTACAAGAAAAATCTGTAACATCTGCTGGTGGCTCAATCGCACCTACAATAGTTCTAGTCGCTGTTACATAAGTTGATGATACACCTAAAGTATTTACAGCTTTAACTCTTACATTATAAATTTTTTGGTCAATTACATTTAAGACTCTATGATTTAATCCTGACCCTTGTGCATAGATAATAAAATCTGAATCTGTACTTAATTTGTATTCTACTTGGTAATAATCAATAAAACTATCAGGAGAAGCACCTACAGTTACATTTAAAGCTACAATTACAGTTCCATCATTATATTCAATTAACTCATCATCTAATGTAACACTTGCTGGTGGTTGAATAACAAATGGGTTAGGTAAGTTTGTACTAGGTGTTGATGCTACTTGTGTTTTAGTAGCCCAAGTATAATGAGAATCTTGATGTTCCATTAAGTCTAAACCTAATGTAAAATCAGCATTAAAATTAATTGCTAATACTCTAAATTGTTTATTTGAAAAACCTAAACTAGAATGTGTTACTCCTAATATATCTCCTATGGCTATATCATAAGCACTAAAGCTAACATTAAGAGATAAACCTAATGCTTCTCTTGATCTTCTTAATATAACTTCTGCCATTTCTAAAGCCTGATATGGTGAAGTAATAGTTTTCATATCGAATCTTCCCTCTAATAAGAATCCACCATCAACAGCTTTCATAGTTGCGTGTTTATCTGCTGTTGCATAACCACTATCATCTATTTCAGGAAATTGTACTTCATCTACTTGATAGTTTCTATCTGGATTAACAAATGAAATAATAACTCTATTATATTTTGAATTTTTAGTTGGACTTGCTAAAGTATATCCACCAATAATATCATCTTCTGTAATTGTAATTGATGATGACCCTGTTGTTTCAACAATTAATTTATATTTACCACTAACATAAGGAAGATAACCCCTACAACCTTTTAAAAATTCTCTAACATTATCTATTACAGGACTTGATGTATCTATAATTGCGTTACAATCCATAACATCAATATCACTTGCAGAACCATAAGGAGTAACTTTTGTATCACAAATTCCAGATGCAGTATAAAAACTTGGTATATCAATATTAGCTATGGCTATTCCTTTTCCATATCTTTCATTAGTTAAATAATCTAATAAACACCATGCTGGGTTATTGGAAAATGCAGCAGTTTGAGCAACAGAACTTGAATTATAAGCTACAACTTTTTTACCTTGTACTACTGATTGAACTTTAGGAACACCTACAAATGCGTCTGAATGCCATTTAAACCTTATAGCTAAATATGAAAGACCAGATAGTTTGTGAGAACTACCCCAAGAAGATAATGTTGATAACAAACTTGATGCTGATTGTCCATCTGTTCCATAATGAGGCTCTACTGTAATTAAACTTGTAGAGTCTTTATAAAAATTAGCATCATTACTTGCTACTGTTCTTTGAGTGTTATCTGCTAAATCGCCTGACAATGTAACTACTTTATCATCTATTCTTATTTCTGTTATATCGCTTATCTCTCCTTCCGATATGATAATAGCCATATATAAATAAGTGTTATCTGTTCCTGAGGTTTCCATAAAAACTCTAGTACCACCAATCATTCTTTCTCCATAGATTACAGGAATGTTTGCGTCATTAGATTGTTTATTTAATAAAATTCCTTTTTCATAATTGTCAAAATCATTAGTACCAAAGTCAGGCATTTCAGGCATTTTTGGTCGCATTAACCAAGCAAGTCCAAGACTAATAACTAATGAAAGAAAAGGATTAAGTTTTAAAACATATTTTAGAACTGGTGCAGCAATACTTTTACCAAAATCAACAATATCACCTAAAGAAAAAAAAGATTTAATTCCTGTTTCGTTTACTGGTTTTCCATATCCACCTAATTCTTTTAATATTTTTTCTTCCTTTTTATTAATGTAGGCAATAAATTCGCCTTTAGGTGCATACCTATTTAATATTTTTTTTGCTATTTTAACTAATAATTTATCAAACCAATTAAACATTATTCTCTACCCCATTTAATGTCTTGTACTGTTTCAGAACTAAAATCCATTCCTACATCTGCACTAAAGAATCTTTGTTGTGATGTGTTGTTTGTTTTACGACCATTCTTTTTATCAAAGTCTGCCCAATGAGATACTACTGCTAAAATATTTCAGTTTTGGTCAACATCAGAATTAAATGCCATAGGTATTTATGAAGTAGTATTTAATGACAGCAATAAAAAAGATGAACAATGGTATATTAATACTAATCAAACTTTTGCTTTTGCTGATGGAACTGTAACAGCTTCTTATGGAACTGCTACACCAAAGGCTCATGCAGATAGTTTATATACAAGCCAAGATAATACAGATGGTTTAATACCAGATGATAAAGATGTTGGAGATGTAAAAGTTGAAGGACTAAAAACAACATTAATTAGAACTTTAAAACAGCAAGTAGCTGGAATACTATCTAATACTGATTGGTACATAACTAGAAACGCAGAAAAATCTACTGCTATACCTAGTGCTATATCTACTCACAGAGATGCAGTTAGAACTAAACAAGCTAGTATGGAAACTGCAATAACAAATGCAAGTAACACTCCAGCATTAGAAACTTTATACACTTACACTACTGATAGTGATGGTGTTCAATCAAGACCATTAGGCGAACTTCCAACATTGGAGAGTTAATGATTATTCTTGGAACTAACTCCATAAAAGCAACTGGTGGTTTTAATGTAGCTAACTCATGTAGGTTTAATAGAGCAGATAGTGCTATTTTATCTAAAACATTTAGTGGTGATGGTACACACCATGATAAAGGAACAATATCTTTATGGATAAAAAGAAATGAACTTGGTGCTGAAGAAGTTTTATTTAGTGCTGGTGCTTCTGGTAGAGAATTTATAAGATTTGAAACTAATGATACTTTAACTTATAGAAGTGTAACAGAAGGTTATCACTTAAACACTAATAGAGTTTTTAGAGATATTTCTGCTTGGTATCATATTGTGGTGGCTTTTGACAGTTCTCAAGGTACTTCTTCAAATCGTCAAAAAATTTATGTCAATGGAGTTCAAGAAACTTCTTTTGCCACAGAAACTTACACACCTAATCAAAACATGGATCATAAATTATTATCTGGTGAATTAAACACACTAGGTAAAGATAGTGAACAAAATGCTTTTGCAGCTTGTTATTTTTGTGAAGTTGTAGGTATTGATGGTCAAGCATTAACACCAACTTCATTTGGAGAATTTGATGAGGACAGTAATATTTGGAAGCCAAAAGATGTATCTGGTTTAACTTTTGGTACTAATGGATTTTATTTAGAATTTAAAGAATCTGGAACTTCTCAAAATGCTAGTGGACTAGGTGCAGACACAAGTGGTAATACTAATCACTTTGCAGTTAATAACCTTACAGCAATAGATCAATCTACTGATACTTGCACAAATAATTTTGCAACATTTAATCCTTTAGTAGCAGGTTCTGGAGTAACTTTTGCTGAAGGAAATTTAGCAGTTGGTTGTGGAACTGTGGGAACATATAATTATTCAGTATCTACTATTGGAGTTAATAAAGGTAAATGGTATTTAGAATGTAAGGTAAGTTCGTCACCAAAAGCTGCTATTGGTATTGTATTTGATGGAGATACTGGAAATGTTTTTCAAAACATTATAAATGATAAACCACCGGGAAATAATTCTTATGGTTGGGGGTATAAACCCGGAAATGCTGGTGCTGTAGAACATAATGGTGCAAACATAACTTTTACTCCAACTGCAACTGCTGATGAAAATGATGTTATTGGAGTTGCTCTTGATTTAGAAAATGATCGTCTTTACTTTAGCAAAAATGGCACTTTTTTAAATAATGGTAATACACAAAATTCAACTGGTGCAATAGATATTTCAAGTAGGTCTGGTTTTGTTTTTATTGCTTTAGGTGATACTGATACTACCAATACAACAACAACTTTTAATTTTGGTTCTCCACCTTATGCAATCTCATCTGGCAACACAGATGGTGATGGCTATGGAAACTTTGAGTATGCAGTGCCTTCTGGTTATTTTTCGTTGAACACAAAAAACCTAGCGGAGTATGGATAATGGCTTTACATTCGTTACACTCATGCAAAGAAATTAACATAGGTTACACAAAGGATTAATCATGGCTTATACAATAATAGACGATCCAACAGCATACTTTCAAGTTAAGACATATGCTGGAACAGGAAATGCACAAGGAATTACTTTAGATGGTAATTCAAATATGCAACCAGATTGGGTTTGGTTTAAAAATAGAACTATTTCTGCAAATCATGCCTTGTTTGATTCTGTTAGAGGTGCAACAAAAGTATTAGGCTCTAATACTACTACAGAAGAAGCAACAGAAGCGCAGATGCTTAAATCATTTGATAGCAATGGTTTTACTGTAGGTACTGATTCTACTGTAAACGATAATGATAGTGGGACTATTAACATTGTATCATGGAACTGGAAAGCTGGAACATCATTTACCAATGACGCAAGTTCAACAGGAATAGGAAGTATTGATAGTGCTGGAAGTGTAAATACTGATGCTGGGTTTGCTATAATTTCTTACACCGGTACTGGAAGTGCTGAAACAATTGCTCATGGATTAGGAACTACACCGGCTCTTATAATAAGTAGAAAAAAAAGTGATAGTGGTAGTTGGTTTTTTTTGGAATAAATCATTTTCAGCAACACAATATTTATCAATGGACACAACAAATGCTGTAGGTGCTGCAAGTTCAGTTTTTGGAACATTGCCTACTTCAACAGTATATTCAACAGGTGGTGGTAATGGTACAGGTGCGTCAAGCGATACTTTTATAAGTTATGTATTTGCAGAAAAACAAGGCTACTCAAAATTTGGAAGTTACACAGGTAATGGAAATGCTGATGGTACGTATGTTCATCTGGGATTTAAACCAGCTTTTTTGTTGATTAAAATTACAGATAATGCTTCTCAAGATTGGTTTGTGTTGGATAACAAACGATCTCCTTTTAATTTAGTAGATGACAGTTTAGCACCAAATCAAACTGATGTAGAATATACTTCAGAAGCTAATTTAGATTTTACAGCACAAGGTTTTAAACTTAGAATGACATCTATTAGAGTTAATGGTTCTGGAAATAATTATATTTACATGGCTTTCTCTGAAAATCCGTTCACTACAAGTACAGGAATTCCTACGACAGCCCGTTAATCAACAAAGGAGTTAATCATGCAACTTTCTAAAAATTTTAAACTTCACGAATTTGAAAAGTCCTCTACTGCAATCAGGCTTGGTATAACTAACAAAGCTGGTGCTGGAGAAATTAAAAACCTTACTGATTTATGTTATGGAGTATTAGAGCCTGTAAGAGCAAAGTTTGAAAAACCAATTATAGTTACATCTGGTTATCGTAGTGAAAAATTATGCGAAGCCATTAAATCTTCCAAGACCTCACAACATACAAAAGGACAAGCTGTTGATTTTGAAATAGCTAATGTTAGTAATTTAGAAGTTGCTTTATGGATTCAAAATAACTGTTTATTTGACCAATTGATTTTAGAATTTTGGAAAGAAGAAGATAAAGACCCTAATTCAGGTTGGGTTCATTGTAGCTTTAATCAAGATTCAAACAGAAAGCAAGTTTTGACATTTGATGGAAAGAATTATATTAATGGATTACCAGATGCTAAATGGTCTGGTGGAAAACTAACTAACTAATAGGATAATATTATGCCATACGGAAAAGGAACTTACGGAACTAAAAAAGGTAGACCACCTAAAAAGAAATCTAAAATGAAAAAGAAAAAGAAGAAGTAATGAAGAAGAAACCTATATATGCCAAAGCTAGACCAAAGAAATTAGGAAAACCAAAATCTTTTAATAAAAAATCTAAAGCCTATAAAGCTGTAAAAAGAAAAGCAGATAAGAAGTTTGGTAAAAAGGTTTCTTTGTATAAAAACATATTCATCTCACAAGGCATTAAAAAGTATAAGCCAAGAAAGAAAAAGTAATGGCTAAACAAAACGCATTACAAAAAATAGAATCACACGAAAAACTTTGTCGTATAATGCAAAAACTAACTCACGATAAAATTAATTCAATAGAAGAAAGAGTAAAACGATTAGAGAAAATTTTACTAATCTCTACAGGCTCATTGATTAGTGCAATGGGTTATGTGATATTTACATTATTGTCAAAATAGGCTACAAGCTATACTTGTATGAAGAATAAAAGAATCCTTGTCATTTCTGATATGCACATTCCTTATCATCATAAGGACTCAATCAAATTTTTAAAAGAAATCAAAAAAGAATTTAAACCAGATAAAATTATTAACATAGGCGATAGTGTTGATTTTCATGCTATATCTATGCACGACTCTAACCCAGATTTACCTAGTGCTGGAGATGAACTTAATTTAACAAGAAAATATATTAAAGAACTAGAAACAATATTTCCAGAAGTTACAGAAGTTGATAGCAACCATTCTAGTCTAGTATTTAGACGAGCATTAAAGTTTGGAATGAGCAAACAATTTATTAAATCTTATGGAGATTTTTTAGGTACTAAAAAGTGGAAGTGGGTAGATAATATAACTTTAACTATGTCTAATGGTCAAAGGTGTTTCTTTACTCATGGTTTAAGTGCTGATATTTTAAAAGTATCACAAGCTATGGGTATGTCAGCAGTTCAAGGACATTATCATACAAAGTTTGTTATCAGCTGGTGGGCTAACCCAGACAATCTATTCTTTGGAATGAATGTAGGTTGTTTAACTAATCAAAAATCAATGGCATTTGAATATGCTAAAAATTTTAGAACTAGATTTATTATTGGTTGTGGAATTATATTAGATGGTATTCCAAGACTCCTTCCTATGGTATTAGATAAAAAGGGTAACTGGATAGGTAAAATTGTCTAGGTTAAAGGGTCATAGAAGCAATTTAAAGGCTACTGATAAGCAAATAGGTGGGAAGCACTATAAGCAATATAAAATCCAACCTATCGAGTTTATAGTAAAGAATAAGCTAGACTTTATACAAGGTAATATTATAAAATACGCACTTCGAAATAAGGTCGGAGAAAACCCTAACGAGAAATGGAATAAGATCATTCATTATTGCGAATTAGCAAAAGAGTTGCAAAATAAGAAATAAGGAATATTAGGAGTGAATGAACATCACTTATTTAATTTATTCAATTCTTGTGCTATATTGGGCAACATTATTAATATTAACAAATAATACTTATTTATAATATGTGGTTAGGACTTTTAAAATTTGGATTTAAAACAGGTGCAGAAATCTATAAAAATAAAAAAGAAACAAAAATATTAGAATCTGTTGCTGAAAAAAAACAAATGCAGAGGGTTATTGATGGAGAGATCGAAATGGTTAAAACTATCAAAGAACATCAATCAAACGATTTAAAAGATGAGATCGTACTTTGTCTTATCTCAATCCCTCTGTTGGTCGCTGGTTGGGGGGTCTTTTCAAATGACCCAGAAATTATTGCAAAGCTAGACGCATTTTTTGATCAGATAGATAGATTTCCTTTATGGTTACAAGGTTTAATTATTGGGGGTTATAGTTCTGTCTTAGGTATTAAAGGTGTTTCAGCATTTAAAAAAAAATAGTATAGTCTTTCAATGGACGTAGACGCAAAAATTATAGATGTAGAATTTAGATTAGAAACATCTCACAATCCATATGGTCATTTTGTAAATTTTAGATTTATAGATGTTACTCCAAGCAAAACTAAACTTCTTAGAATATTATATGACATACGAAAGAATCCTGAAGTTGATCTTATAGATTATAACTATACAGAAACTCCCATCACATCTAAAACTAGCTTAAAGTATTTTGAAATAACTAGACATTAAATCTAGGGTGGAGAGAGAGAGCAAACCACCCATAGACCAAATTATTAACTCTCGCTAATAACTCTATTCACTAACTGATTAACAAGGGAGCAATCCAATTCTCGTTAGTGAAATTCATTAAACTTTACCATTCAAAGCTAAATCTCTTTTTAATTCAGATTGTTTTAAACTTACATACTTATCTAAATTGTTATAATGATACCTAGCTTTAACTAAAGCCATTTCAGCTTCTGCATAAACATCAACAATTTTTTTATAATCTTCATCTGTTCTAGCTTTATGTTCAGCTTCAATAACAGTTTTAGAATCTAACTTATGTTTTAAGAAGCATTTAGAATAAGTTGCTTTAAGACCTTCATTTAAAATTATAACTTTACCATGTGCTATACTCCATTCAGTAGATGCCTTTTCTAGTTCTTCATATGATTTATTACTTAAACTCATTTACTCTCCTTTATTATATATTTTAAAGCACTTGTTGTTGGGTCAAATTCTAATTTATCACAAGACATTAACCCTATTGATATAACAATCACAAATATTATAGCAACTGTTTTTACTACAAGTCTATTATATTTTCTATGTATTGGGTGTCCAAATATTATCATGGGTAGTTTAACAAGTCCTCTTGTTCTTCCTCTAGTTGTTTTATTTGTTGTTTAAAACTATGGTTTTCTTTTTCTAACAATCCAATCTTATTATTTAAACTTTTATTTTCCATATACATAGCCTGTAGTTCTTCTTGCTTAAAAGCGAAATCTCTTTTTAATTGTTCAATCTCGCTTATAAGTAAATCGTTATTCATATTTAAAATGGAATCTCATCGTCCATATCAGACATATTATTAACATGCATAGCATTATCTGGTGCAGAGGGTTGAGCCTGTGTCATTGGTTGTGGTGTATATCGAGGTATAGTTTGAGCAATAGGTTTCATACCATCAACATTCTGTCCACCCTGATAAGGCTTAACCATAAAACAAGTTACTACTTGCTCACTATCAGCACCATATTTAGTTTCTTTAGCTTGTTGAACTTTAGAAGCCCATTTAAGATTGTAACCAGCTTTAAAGTAAGCCTGAACTTGTGGAAGGTTACACCAGTTATTAATTTCATGTAATTCAAATAGTTGCTTAGTTAAACTACACATAAATTTAGATTTAGCTGCTGAAGCACTATATTCAAAACTAGGTGCTTTCTTTCCTGTTTCATATAGCTTTAATGTTAAGCCACAGAATGGCATATCATAGTTTGATTTATTATTTTGATACATTTTTTTTTCCTTTTTTTAGTTTGTTGTATTGTCTTACTGATTCATTGAATAATAACTCGGATTTATGACAACTTAATAATCCAAGAAATGCTTTCATATGTTCTTTTTTATACAAGATTGGTCTAGCTTCAAAGTCTGCTTTATCTTTAGGAAGCCTAACAACATACATCTTGTGTATTTTCTTGCCTGTCTGTTCTTCATAAGCAAGTTTATAAGCATGAAGTTGATGAATCATATTTACAAAGATACCCTTTGAAGTTTTTATATCTATAAGCCATAGGTTCTTCTGGGAATCCTCTGCAATCAAATCTACAGTTCCACAGTAACCTCTTTCAGAATATAAAATTTTTTCAGACTCTATAAGTTTCAATTTATGTTTAGTCCAAAACTTTTTAAACTTATCAAAGCAACCTTTAACTATTGGGTCGCTTGGGTCAGTAAATGTTTCTCCTTTAACCCATAACTCACAAAATTTATGAACCATTGAGCCAATAGATAATATGCCATCTCCTTGCTTTCTTGCGTTAGCTTTAGCATTAATAACTATGGAGTCTATTTTATCTAATGGAATACCTTGTCGTTCCATCTCATCTTTTAAAGCATTTACTTGATTACTTATTTTCCAATTTTCTAACATTGGACTAGCTAACTTACCAAGTATTGTACTTGTTCCAACTACATATTCATTATTATGAATGTAGACGTGTTTTTCTTGATTGAACTCTACTTTGTGTCCATGCTCTGTATTAACGATTGTCATTACTCTCTCCTTTATATTGTTTTTTGTTTTCTGCTTTAGAATTACTTACTCTATTATATTCTTCAATAAGTGCTTCTGTTTTGTAGTGGTTTTGTTTTATTATTTTATTCATGGCTTCGATTCTTTTATCTTTCCATGAAGATGTCGTTTTTGATTGGGTACACATTCTCTCTCCTTTTTGTTAATAATGTTAAGTTAGCATCTAATATAGGTTTAATCCAATAGTCAAATGAAACATTAAAAAATTCAGATAGTTTTTTAAGGTTTATTGATTTAATTTCATTCTGTCCTCGTTCATATTTTTGAATTTGTTGAAAGGTTATATTAATTGCTTTGGCTACCCTAGTCTGTGTGTAACCTTTAATTAGCCTAATTTTCTTTAACTGCAATCCAGCTATTTTAGTAAAGATTAATTCATCATCTTTTTCACTTATTCTCCATTCTGCCATTAACTCTATAAGCGATTGGTTAATCTCTAGTACGTTGGTATTAGTTCTTGGTTTGTGCATTATTATTTCCTATGTAGTTATGTTTATTGTTAATTCGTTCTAGCCAACCAGAATAGAAATCTAATCTATAATAATATTCATTATAGAAATTAACCTCGTCTTTAATAAGGCTAGGGTCAGTATTAGTAGAAACTTCTTCTCTGTATTTAAGGTCTAGGTATTTAAACTTTAGTTTTTCAGTTAAATACTTGTATTGATGTCTTTTAGTTAAGGACACTATGACCTCGATTGGTTAAGCATTTTCTAGTTAATGATTCTTTTTTAGTATCCATAGTAGGACTCAAAGACCAATACAGAATGTTACCAACAAAAGTAGTATTATTATTTGCTAGTGTTTTACAATGCTGCATATCGTTTGTTATTTCTTTAGCTTGGTCTGTATTAAAAGTTCCTGACTTTCCAGCAGTATCTATTATGGGTTTGTACGCACACGCAGATAATAGGGTGCAAGAGATCGCTAGGGTAAGTATCGTTTTTTTCATATCTTGTTTCTTTCTCTCGTTATAAAGTCGGTTGGTGGTACTTAACTTGATGTAACTGCCAAGCCAACTTCTTTTTTTTTTGTTTCACTTTTAGCAACTGTTCCAGCAATACTTTCTCTTTGTGTGTACTCTTGTCGTACTGCTCTTGCATTTGAAACATTTTTTTTAGGTTCATGTTTATTACCTTTTAATTGACTCACTTGATTAACCAAATGAGTATCTACAGGATTAATTAAATTTAACTGTTCCTGTAAATCTTGTAATCCACCAAGAGTCATATCTCGGTGGAAAATCTGTTTAAACTTTTTAGCAATCTCTCTACTAAAGTTTGATTTAGTTGGTATTCTCATTATACATTTACCCTTTCTAACCAATTAGGTGTATCTTCATATGCTTTAGAATTTGTTAATTCAAAATTTTTATCTTTTTCATTCATCAAATCTCTAACTAAATGTATTTTTTCATAATCACTTTTAGAAAAATATTTTTCAAAATAACCAACATTATATGAACCATCTTCTAAAGCAGCAGTAAGTGAATCTTTAAAAGAAACTTTTGGAAATCCACCACATAATTCACAAGCGTCTTTACAAGTATCGTATTGATGCCAACCTTTACCATTACAAAATGGACAATATTTTCTTTTTGTAAGTGGTGTTAATGTAATAGTATTACAAGATATTTTAAAAATAAATTTATCCATTACTTCTCTCCCCATATTAAAGTTATTACTATTGATAATACTAAAGCTAAATATAAATGTTCCATTTTAATTTTCCCCCACAACATATGAATAATGATTTTGAGGGTGTGGATACAATCCTAAATCTGTAAAAAATTTTACAAATTTTTCCTCAATGTATTCTCCAAAACCAAGATAATATTCACTTTCACTTGAAAGATAATCCCAAGAGTTAGCACCGTCCATATCTAAAACCCAATTTTTATTATCATCTTGGTAATAATAAAACCAAACTTTACGACCTAATACTTCATCAGTTGCTGAAACTTCTTTTACATTTTTTGAATTAGAATAAGGACACGTTCTAACTTGAACACTTTTCTTATCCCAACCGTCAGGTAATATTTCAGTTAAGATTTTAATTAATTGTTTTTCTGTAAGTTTTTTCATTAAGCTCTCTCCTTTTGTTCGTGTTGCTCTAATACTTCTTCTGCTCTAGCTATCCATACTTTTAAAACTTTAGCTGGAACATAAGTTCTCAAAACACTTTCTAATTCAAACTCAAAAGTGCTTCTATCATTTGTGTAAGATGTAATATCAGATAATAAATTATAATATTTATTACCTAGTTCTTTTTTAGTTTTCATTATGCTCTCTCCTTTGTTAGTTAATGTATTTAACATTTAAATAATCTATAAAATTTGAGTTGTATTGTAAATAGCTAATAAATGGCTATTTTACTAGCTTTTTTAACTAATTTAACCCTTACAAGTTTTATTTCTTGTTTTATTTTAAAATTAAATATAAAAAACGAATCAATTAAAGATATGAATATAAAAAAAAAAATATATAACGAGAGAGTCGCAAGACAAGTATTTATATTTCATATCATATATACTAGATTAGCCCAGATGGACTCTCTCTCATTTGGGTTAATCATAATAGGGAGAAAGATATGAATAGAATAAAATGTCCACTTTGTCATAGAGGTGTAGATTCAATCATAAACAAAAAAAACGAGCAAGTATTTCAAAAACATATTGGAGTTGGTGTTTGGGATTATGGACAATCAAGAGGTAGAATGTGTTGGTCATCTTATAAAAAAATAGAAAGAACTGATATTCCAGAATCATATAAAAAATTTGTTGATGATTGGAATAATGAAATAAAAAGAATACAATCTTTAAAAAAGTCTAATTAAAATAAAAGGGAGAAAAAAAAATGAAAACAATAATAAATAGACAATGGGCTATGCCTCATAAAAATACTTTTTCAATTAAACCTATTAAAGAATTAATAGAAAAATATTTAAAAGGTAAATGGATTGACCCTTTTGCCAATGATAGTATTTTTAAAAATAAATTAATAACTAATGATTTAAACCCAGATTATAATACCGATTATAATTTAGATGCTTTAGAATTTTTAAAACAATTTGATGATAATTCTATTGATGGCATATTGTTTGACCCACCATATTCTATACATCAAATAATACAAGTTTATGATGGATTTGGTAAAATTAAATCATTTTCAAGATATGCCCATGAAATAAAAAGAATTATAAAACCTAAAGGGTATTGTATTTCTTTTGGTTGGAATACAAATGGTATGCCTTATGAAATGAAAACAAATAAAATCAAACATAGAACTGGTTTTGAAAAAAATAAAAAAGAAATATTAATTGTTGCACATGGTGGTTGTCACAATGATACTCTTATAACAGTAGATCAAAAAATATGAAACAATTAGATATATTTGATACTGATTACCAATCAGCAAATTATACAGATACAAGCCAAGAAGCACTTGCCACAATCAAGCCTAAAATAAAAACTAAAAGAGAAATGGTTTATGACTTTGTTAAACTGAAAGCATCTACTAATTATGAAATATCAGATGAATTAGAAATGCCTTTAAGTTCTGTTTGTGGTAGGGTTCACGAACTACAAGAATTAAACTTGGTAGTTAATTCTGGTATGACTAGAAAAACTAAATATGGAAAACAAGCGATAGTATGGCAAAGAAGAAAGTAGCAACAAGAGCCGAGAGAGAGCATATGAGCAAGGTTGCTAGTTTAGGGTGTTGGGTATGTCAAAGACCAGCTAATGTGCATCACATACGTCCCATTGGGCTAGGAATAGGCAGAAGATCGAGCCACTACGATACCATTCCACTTTGCTACGATCATCATCAAGGACAATTTAGTATTCATAACTGTAAGCAGCAGTTTGAAGATATGTATGGGAAAGAAACTAACATTCTACAAGAAGTAAAAAAACGAGTAGCAGACATGGAACAAGCTAATGACTTGTTTAATTTTTATAATAAACACAAGGGAGAAATATAATGGCAGAAATGAGAGATGAACACTTTGAAGTAATATCTAACAATAAAGCAAGAGAATATGAAAAACAAAAAAAGACCACAAATATAATTAAGACTCTGTTAAACAGATATACAAAAAAACAATTAATTGAAATTATAGAAAGAGAGAGTGAATAATGGAATCAAGGAAATCAGGTTACTTTGTAGTTTATCGAGATGTATGGAAGCACAAAGTTTTTAAGAATTTAATCCAATCTAGTATTTGGCTTTATATGATTAGTTCTGCTAGTCATCAGGATAAGACTCTTAAATTTTTAGATAGTCCAATCTTTGTTAAGAGAACTGAATTAATATTTCCATTAAGAAAGAACTCTACCATTTGGGGAATAAGCTACTCTGAAATGCGAACTTTAATCTTAAGGTTGAAAAGACGAGGCATGATTAGCACTCGTTTGCACCACCTCTCGCCCAGCCACAACCACCCTAGCCGAAAAATCACTATAATAAGTGTTATAAACTACGACAAATTTCAGTACATAGATGATACACAACCACCTACAGCCCACCTATCGCCTCATACTAATAAACAAACTACTAATAAACAAATACTAAATAGTGTTATTAAAAAGTCTAGCAAGGAAGGTTATGAAAAAATAGGAGAAGAAGGTCATTATGATATGTTGAGAAAAGGCTCAAAAAAATATTTAAAACATAAATGGAAAGATGAACCAATTAAACCTTACTAATGAAAGCAATACTCCGAATTTTTAAATATTGCAGATTAAGAATAATTGCTTTAAGTATTGAAAATAGACAACTTAAAATGCAAATTGAATATTTAAGAGCAGTATTGAACCAAGAAGATAATACAAAACATTAAATGGTTAAGAAAAAGACACAGTTTAGACACATTTCAATAAATACCAAGAAATACTACTTCTATGAAATTAAGTGGTGGGATATTTTAGGAGATTCTGGTCATGCTGGAATAAAAGAATTTGATTCTATGAAACCAGCTTTGATGACAACCACAGGATATATTTATTCTAAAGATAACAAACATCTTAAAACATTTGCTAGTTATGATGAGAATGAAGAATCTTTTAGTGATAGAAATGTCTTTCCTATTGGTTGCATTAAACATATGAAAAAGATAGAAATATAAGATTATGAAAAACGACATAAATAAGGCAAAAGACACAATTAAAACAAAATCTATGGGCAGACCTAATAAAAAGGTAGATGAGAAAGTAATAGCAAATTTAAGCCAAATAGGTTGCACACAAGAAGAAATAGGTTCTGTTGTAGGAATATCTGCTAGAACCTTACAAAGAAGATTCTCCGATTTAGTAGAGGAAAATAAAAACATTGGTAAAGCTAGTTTAAGAAAGAGAATGTGGGCTAGTGCTTTAAAAGGTAATCCTAATATGATGATCTGGCTTTCAAAAAACCATTTAGGAATGAAAGATCGTACTGTTCAAGAAACTGTTGTTGAACCTTTACCATTAATCATTGAAGGGAGAGCAGAAGATATAGATGGCTAAACAAAACTTCTCATTATACACACCTCGTGATAAACCACCCAAAAGACCTCAACGTCATAAAAAGACTTTGAATAAAAGCGAAAAAAGAAATAAAAAACTAACAAGATATAAAGGACAAGGAAGATAATATGGATATAGGAGAGAATACTTTTTTAAAGTTAAGACAACAAAGAGATCAAGCTAGATCAGAGTGCGATCAAGCAAGGATTCAAAGAGATGTAGCTTTAAGAAAATTAAACAAAGCATTAGAAGTAATAAAAGAACAAAGAAAGTTAATAGAAAATAAACCAGAATAGAACTAACATTATTTTAATTTATTAATTAATCCATATGTGATATTTATGCCATATGGCTAAATATAAAAACAGAACTGTTAAACTAAACAAACCATCTCGTGGAGATGTTAAGAAGTTTAAAGTATTTGTAAAAGACAGAAGTTCAGGCAGAGTTAAAAAGGTTAATTTTGGCTCTAAAACTATGTCTATCAAGAAGAATATCCCAGCTAGGCAAAAGAGTTTCTTTGCAAGATTCAGACCCATATTGGCTAAAGTAAAAGGTCAGAAGAATTTAAGTCCAGCTTATTGGGCTATTCAATCATGGAAAAAAGGATTTAAGATATGATAGATAGATTCTTTTATAGATTTTTTAGTATGCTTGATGTGTTATTTGATAAGTTTATTTCAGATGCACCTAAAAAGAAAAAGAAATAATTTATGAGGATAAGTATGAACTATTATTTTACAGGAGTCTTAATTGTATTGTTTTGTTTATTATGCCTTGTTAAACCAGCATATCCTGACAGTACACAAACAAATACATCTGGCTCTAATACATCTATCGAGGGTGGATATACTTCAGAATCTAGTACAACTTACCAATCAGGCTCATCATCAAATACTACATCAAACTCTACTAATCATTCTAATGTTAAATCAGCACCTTATACTGCTTCAGCACCATCATTCTCTGCTCAATCGCAAGACGTTTGTGCAACAGGAGTATCAGTAGGTATTCAGACATTTGGTACAGGCTTTTCTGGTGGAAAAACTAATAGAGATATGAACTGTGAAAGAATTAAATTAGCTAAAGTTCTATATGACTTTGGAATGAAAGTAGGAAGTGTGAGTTTGCTTTGTCAGGATTCTAGGGTATTTGAAGCTATGATAAATGCTGGTACACCTTGTCCAATAGATGGTAAGATAGGTAAAGATGCTTTAGCATTATGGACTAAGTATGGACATGAAAGACCAGACTATGAAACTTATATAAAACGAATCAAAAAAAGAGAAAAAATAGATAAGAAGTTAAATAAAATAGAATCAAAGAAATTAGAACTACACACTAAATGACGAGAAAAACTAATACAATGTTGATAGGCTTATTAGGTACAATCTTAATGGGTTTAGCAACATGGACATTAGTTACATTATTGGAATTACAAATTTTAGTTAATATGATACAGCAAGATTTAATAAGTATCGATAAACAATTTGGTAGAGTTTATAATTTCATAGATTCAGTAAGGAACTAATGATTTGGATAATAACATTAATAATAGGATTTGCTTATGCGAATTATCTCTCTAATAAGTGGGCTAATGCTCTTAACCCATATAACTTTAGCAGAAGAAATAACAACCGATAACCTAATCATTAATAATAATTTTGAAACAGGAAATGCTAATGGTTGGACTACTAATGGAGATGTCCAAGTATTAAATGATTGCTGTACGTTAAACAATGTAGCTAGTAATTATGATTTAGAATTTGGAGATAGTGGTTCAATAGAACAGCAGTTTAATTTAACAACAGACACCATAACACAAGCTATGTTAAATAATGGTATTACATTAAATAGCACAGTAGAAGTACAGAATGGAGAATGTGGTGTTGCTGGTTGTTGGGGTGGTAGAGGTAATGCAGATTCATTTACAGTTACATTAAAGATCAAAGATTCAGATGGTAATGTATTAGCCACAAGTACAAAGATTAGAACTGATGTAACTAATATCAATGGTGCTAACTTTACAGATTCACTTACATACAATGGAGTAGATTCTAATTTAGGTAATCTTAATATTGCTGGAACTGACGCTAACGCACCCTCAACACTAGGTGGTGCAAATGTAGATAATATAATTGTTACTATGACTTATGATAATGAAGTTTTATCTAATGAACTTATAGAGGAAATAGAAAACATATTTGAGGAGTTACAAGAGGAGATATTTCAAGAAGTAGAATTTAAACAAGAATTTAAGTTTGAAGAAGAATTTAAAATAGTACAAGCACCACCAATGGAAGAAGAATTAGAGATTGAAGAACTTATAGAGATAATATCTATGCCTGAAAAAGAGCCTGAAATAATGGAAGAAAAGCCAGAAGTTGTAGAAGAAATTGTAGAAGAAAAACCAGAGGAAGAAATTATAACTGAAGAAATAATTAAAGAGGCTAAAGAAGAAATGCCAG
>KB912140.1:0-1544 GCA_000383735.1 Verrucomicrobia bacterium SCGC AAA164-M04 | reverse complement strand
AAAGCCAGAAGTTGTAGAAGAAATTGTAGAAGAAAAACCAGAGGAAGAAATTATAACTGAAGAAATAATTAAAGAGGCTAAAGAAGAAATGCCAGCATAATTCTCAAACGTACCTTCAAACTCTTGTCTAAAAGTTCTTATATCTATGTCTTGTTTAGCCTGTTCTATTTCCTCTGCTGAAACCATACCACCTTCAACAGTAGTATATTGGTAGCTATCCCATTCTTCGTCTTGCTTTCCTTTAAGATATAATTCATATGACCAATTACCATATCCCTTTGGTGTTCCACAGAATAAAACTTTACCAAGTGTATCAGCAACAGAAGCACGTAATACTTCATACCATGCTCTTTTATCTATATCTGCAAACTCGTCTAATATAAGAAAGTTTAATCCACTACCTCTTAATCCATCATAATTATCAGCACCCTTTAATGAGATTGTACTATTAGATTTTCTGATCGTAATAGTCATAGTAGTTTCATTAATATCATCTATCCAATTAAACTGATTAAGCATTTCTTTTAGATTAGCCCATACGATCTCTTTAGCCATTTTGAATGTAGGTGCTATGTACCAGATTTTCTGATTAGGTTTTGTTGCGTACTTCATCATCTCGGTAATACATAAATAGGTCTTACCAAATCTACGACCACTTATAAGAACTCTAAACCTTGATTGACTTGTAGATACTTTAAGTTGGGGTTTTGTCAGAGATATTTTCATTACAGAAATAAGTGATATAGAGTTTATCCTTATTAATTTTATCTTCCATTTTTGTTACATATTCAATAGTTAATTGACTTCCACCTATAACACATTCAGACCATGTATTAAACTTCACAGGAACTAATGCTGTACTATTACAAAAGCCTGTGATTGCAGAGCAGATACTAAAGGCTAATACATAGTGCATTATTCAAGTGGGTTTTTAGATTCTTCTTTTAATTCTTGAATCTCTAACTTTAAAACTTCTATTTCTTTTTTTAGAATTTTAACATCAGTATTATCGTGAGCATGATCGTTATTATGACTATGTGTTTTAAGTTTCTCTTTTATAACTGCTATATCTGTACTGTTATCTGTTATTGCAAATCCATTTGATTCTATACCTGATAAGTCAGGTGCAGTTTGATTTGATAATTGTTCTATTGTAGATTCCATATTTGCAAACTTTGTAAACCCAGCACCAATAGAAGCGATAAGACCTAATACGACTACTATGTTTGTTAGATTGTCTTGTATTTTTTTAACCATTTTTTAACTCCTGTAATTCTAAAAGTAATATTCTTTTCTTATACTTTATTTCATTTAGTTTTTTAATCTTGATCTCCATTATATCATTATCAATATATTGAACTAAATCAACATTCTTATAGATAGACCTATTATCAAATATCTCTATCTGATTCAAATAAATATCTTTAGGCTTATAAAACTCGGTATTATTATACTCTAATAATGAAGCCTGATCGTTCTGCATAGCATCTAATTTAATAATGTTTTTGATAGTTTGTTTATTAGTATGAGGCGATAGGTGGGCT
>KB912139.1 GCA_000383735.1 Verrucomicrobia bacterium SCGC AAA164-M04 | reverse complement strand
GATGAAGGGAAGCGGTCGCCAACGTCGTTCATTGTCAGGCCAAAGGTGTGCACGCTGCCGTTTACTCGTTCGATTGCGCTGCCGTCGGCCCGAATGCGGAAATCTGAGTTCCCTACTTCAAGAGGCGTCTTGAGCCTTGGCCCCGTAATTGTTCCTCCACCGCTGCCGCTGCCGACGTAGATCCAGCCGTCGAGTCCCCAGATCGGATTATTGATACCACGTTCGATCGTGTTGGTGGCAAAGCCGGTGAAAAGGGTCTCCCGGACCTCGGGTTCTCCATCGCCATCGCGATCAGCGAAGAACATGATATGTGGCGCACATGTCACGATGATTCCTCCATTCGCGGGCAAAATGCCATAGCATGGTGGTAGATCGTCAGCCCACACGGTGGCTTTGTCCATGAGGCCATCGCCATCTGTATCAGTAAGTAATTTGACCGTTCCGGTCTGCCGTTTGGCAGCCGCTTCCGCGATAGGTCCTCCCTGGAACTCCCAGCGCACGCGCCGCACAGTTTTATCGAGTTTCCCAGTCTTATTCAGTTCTTCGGTATCAATATGACCTTCAATATTGTAGCCGTGCAATTCGCAGACGAAGACGCGCCCGTGCTCGTCCCACGCGATACATGAAGGTTCCTCGACAATTGGTTCGCTGGCGATGAGTTCGATACGAAACCCCTCCGGTAAACGGATATGAGTCGCACTTTCTTTTGGGGAAAGTGGCTGGGGAGCATCGGCGGCTTTTTTGATCTCGCTCCAGCAGGGTGCTAGGAAAAACCCGGAGGTGATCGTGAAGATAATGAGGCGGATTCTCATAGCGTGTTTCGTAGGTGTTTGTCTCGCTCTAATGTGGCAAGCAAGATTGGAGATGCTGAAGGAGGCCCCACTGGAGGAATTGGCTCGCTCCGGCATGCCGATAACAATAGGTTCGAAAGCGAACGTTAATACACAGAATTTTCAGTGAAAGGATATCTTAGTTTTTGTCTTATATTTTTGGTTTTTGTTTCGCGTGGACTTTGCCAAGAGCCAGATCTCATCACTTTAGAAAACGTTTCCTCAGCAAAAAGAATCGTAGCGGACGAACCACTCCGGGAAAGGTTTTCAGCCGAACAAGCGGCCCGATATCTAGACAACACGTCACTCGCATGGCAGAAGCGCCGTAATTGTGTCACGTGCCATACTAATATGGCTTATCTCATGGCTCGACCCGCCCTAAGCGAGGTATTGAAGGACTCTGGGGAAGTTCGGGGATTTTTTGAAAGCTATTTCATGAAGAGGTGGGGAAAAGGAAAAACCCCTCCAAAGCACGCATACAATCCGGTAGTCGTAGGGTCTGCCCTTGCTTTTAATGACGTCCAGACCTCAGGGGAATTATCGGCCATAACTCGGCAAACGCTGGACATGATGTGGAAGACGCAACGGAGTGATGGTGGCTGGGACTGGGCTAAGTGCGGATGGGCTCCAATGGAGATTGATGACCACTTTGGGGTGACATTGGCCGCCCTGGCTGTCGGGATCGCACCAGGAAACTACGGGGAAAGCAAGGCTGCCAAAAAAGGAATGGAAAAGATACGCCAGTTCCTGAAAGACAATCGGGCGCACTCTCTCCATCATCGTATGATGCTCGCTTGGGCATCTATACGAGTCGATGGTTTAATGGAGGACTCGAAGCGTAAGGAGGTCCTCGAGGAAATGCTATCGAAGCAGCTCGATGGTGGAGGGTGGGCTACGCCGGCATTTTTGGTTGATTGGAAAGATTATGAGCGCATGGATAAAAAGCCTCACGATCCCAATACCCCGGATGCTTATGGGACTGGCCTCGCTATTATCGTGGCCCGCGAAATGGGGATCCCTGCCGAAGATGATCGCCTTCAAAAGGGAATAAAATGGCTGAAGAACAATCAACGTCAAAGCGGGAGTTGGTTTACCCGCTCTCCCGCAGAAGATAGTAAGCATTATATCACAAATACTGGTACCGCATTTGCAGTCTTAGCCCTCCAGTCTTGTGGTGAATTCGAACGCTGGCCTTTTGGAAAATGACTGATTGATGTGATTTTCTAACGGGCGATTAATCGGACCTCGGTGATTTCCTCTTTCGAGCTAAAGGGGCGGGAGAATAATTTCTTTGATTACGCTATCTGCTTGAGGGTTGTGTGAAGCTGCTAAGTTTGATCCTTGAGATGGCGCTACCTATTTACCTATGGGTGTGGTCTCTCCGAGCAGACTCGAAACTATTGGTTCCATCGCTTTTGCCCATGCTGCATATCCTTTCTGGTTGGGATGCGCGCCGTCGGGAATGAGATCGCTTTTCATTCTGCGGCCGTCGAGGAAGGTCGCGCCGATATCTCGGTAGTGTATCATTCCGTCTTCATCGCCAATATTGGAGATGAGTTTATTGACCTTCATATTCTTTTGCCTTGCGGTATCATCATCGTTGCCGCCACGCGGAAAAATCCCCAACACTAAAATTTTTGTCTTCGGCAACTTGATCCTTAGTTTTCCCACGATTAGCCGAATGTCGCGCGCCGTAACTTCGGGCGGGCTACTACTATGGTTGTTAGTGCCGATCATTAGGACGGCTAGCTTGGGCGAGATGCCGTCGATGTTTCCGTTCTCCAATCTCCACAACACATGCTCGGTGCGATCACCGCTGATCGCTAGATTCACGGCATTGCGTTTTGCGTAATATTGGTCCCAGATTTTTTTACCACCTGCCTCACCTTCTTTGTCCCACCAATGGGTGATCGAATCACCGATCATCAGTAAGTCTACCTTGCCCTTTTTCACGCGCGCGTTAAAGGCGCGGTGTCTTTCTAGCCAAGGGATTTTATGCCAGCGTGGCTCGGGGCGAGCACCGATCAGATTGTCTTTGCCATTGGGGGGAGGGGTTCGCCATGTTGGGATACTAACGTGGTCGTAAGTCACGGTAGTAGTGACCTTGTCGAGTTGAGAACAAGCGGGTAGCCCTACATAAAAAGTTTGTGCCATGGGAATCTCGGCAGAGCCAAGATCTTTCCAGTTGTACCCATCTGAAGACATGTAGCCAGTGAAGCGGTTACGGAAGCGAATCAGGCGTAACCAGTAAGGCGTGCTCAAACGGTTTTTTTTAATAACATGCTTTTCGCCGAGATGTCGCGCCTTATGGAGGGTCGTTTCACCGCCCTTTTTTGACCGGGTGACCAGCGCGCCGCTCCAGTGTGGGATGAGTAATACCGATGCGTGACGCGAATCAGCATCGAGGGTTTCGCGCATCATTACGCCGGGTTTCGTCCACTGCGAACTCATTGGTCTGATGATACGCGCGGTGATTGTTCCGTCGCCAGTCATTGGCGCGTAGGCGAAATGGAAGGAGTCATCTATGCCGCCGATATCATGGCCTTCACCTTCCATGGTGAAGGCTTTGCCATTAAACTCGCTATAGCCGGGGAGTCCCACTTTGCCGACATCCATGCTCATAAAACCATCTGGCAAACCTGAACTCGCTGCGAGCTTTGCGGAGCTCGCACTTGTGCCGGTTTCATTCGAGGCAGTAATCGTATAAAAGTAGAGTGTTCTAGGTTTTGTCTTTGTGTCGTGGTAGGTAGGGGAGGAAAGCTGAGTGGCAACTTTTTGGTAGGGCCCGCTGGAGTCTGTTGAACGATACACGGTGTAACTTTGGGCATCGACACAGCTGTCTGGTTCTACGCATCTCACCCAAGTAATGCGAATTCCTTCGCGAGTAGTGCGAGCGATAAGGCCCGCTGGCACGCCGGGTGGTTTAGCGGTCTTTGCCGTTTCGAATGGTGGTCTCCAGTGAGTGAGCGTGCCGAGCCCGATGTGGTCTCCACTGTGGCCCTCCGGTCGTTTCTTTGTGACGATTTGAGCGGAGTAAGGCGCCTCGATTCTCCGGCGTTTTACGTAGTGGTTGAACGGGCGCTCGAAGATCGGGTAAAAGTTACCGCGACTGGCGGGGGAGATCTTGGTGTAAGGATTATTACGCCCGCCGATTCCATACTTACCAGTGCGGTCGAGGTAGGGCTGGTAGTCAACATCCTCGCCAAGGCCATACTTTGCGCAGTATTCGAAACCTGCAAGAATACGATTATCTCTCCAGCCATAGAGGTCCACGCCCTGGTTCCACGCGACCTCGGCCGCGCAACCTAATAAGCCCAATCCCAGCTGTGCATAGTGTTGAGCACGCGAGGATTCCTGACATTGGCCACTCGGGTAGACGATCGTGTGAGGAATGCTGCCGTTGCCTGCTCCAGCGATCGCGTATCGCACAGTTGCCTCAAATAATTGACGATCATTACAGAAAATGGCGATTGCCATCTTGGTTTGTAAGGCAGCGGTTTCCCAATTGCCATTAGCGAAGTGGGCGTAGTGTTTGATGGTGGGGTGCCAAGTGTCCATGAGCCACTTCTCGCAGCGTTTGGCATCCTCTTCCGACCAGCCAGAGTTCGTGTGGCGGAGGAGTTCGGCAGCGTTGACAAACTTAAAGCCCTGCAGTCCCGCTGCTAGGACGCCATCGATCCCGGTCACTTTTTTAAGTGAGCCGGCCCAGGAGTTAATGATCTCAATCGCTTTATCGGCATGGGCCTGCTCGCCCGTGATAGTCCACATCAAAGCATTCTGGTAAGCGGCCTCCGCATCGCTTTTAGCTTCGCTCATACGAATGGTTGGAGATCTTCCGATTTCAGGAAAAGGTCCTAGTCTTCGGTAGCTAGCCTGCGATCGCGGGCTGGCTGACAGCACTTTGAAGCCCTCAAAAATTGGAGTTTTCTTCTGTGCCACCGCAACCTTCATACGATCCAGATCAGCTCGGGAGTGGAGAAGGCCCGGGTGGATAAATGCTTTGTCAGCAGAAGCCTTGCTGATGATCGAGGCGAACAGCAATAGCGTATAAAGGAGACGTGTAGAGGTCGCGCTCATAGTTGGGCACCCTAAAGGTCCAAAGCTTGATTTAAAACGTAGAAATTTGCAGAGGAAAGGCCGAGTGGCTATCAGTCTTCGGCGGCGAAGAAGCCTTTCATCGCAGAGGTCAGTTGGGACATGGCAGTGACAGCTTCATCGAAGGGTTCGGAGGTATGCAGAAATCCGTGCAACATAGTTGGGTGAGCTTGTTCGGTGACTGGAACACCGGCGTGACGCAACCGCTCGGCATAGGCTTGGCCTTCGTCGTAGAGCACATCGTAGCCAGCGCTCAACAAATAGGTAGGAGGGAGTCCACTCAAAGATGCCGCGCGTAACGGACTGGCAAGTGGATGCCCCCGCTCCTCGACGTTAGGGACGTATTGATCCCAGAACCAAGCCATAAGATCCTTGGTCAGTCCGTAATCATCAGCGTATTTACTGTAACTGTCGGTCTCTGTATTAGCGTCGGTGATTGGATAAATTAACCATTGAGAATGGATCAGCGGAGCTTCTTCGTCGCGGGCCTTGAGAGATACTGCAGCAGCAAGATTGCCACCCGCACTGTCTCCAGCTACGGCGATACGAGACCGATCGATTTGTAGTGTTGAGGCGTGATCCGAGACGTATTGCGTTGCATCGTAGCAATCATTGATCGCGGCGGGGAATACGTCATCAGGAGCCGGGCGATATTCGACAGAAATGACAGTTACACCTGCTTGGGCAGAAATGCGACGGCACAAGGTATCATGCGTTTCAATATTCCCCAGCACCCAGCCGCCACCGTGGAAATACATGACACACGGTTGCGGTCCTTGACCGGCTGCGCGGTAGAGGCGCAGTTTGGGGCCACCTGGCACCTCGGTGTCTTGTTGGGAAGCAGCTTCCGGCCCGGTGCCAAAAAAATCGGAGAGATTTGCGAAGATCTCTCGGCCTTCGTCGGCCGGGAGGTCTTCATATTTTGGTGAATTCAGTTCCGCGACAGCGGCAAGAAAAGCACTCGCTTGGGGATCTAATCTCATGGCGGGGAACGTCTTCGTCAGACCGGATCGGACAGAGAGAAAGGGTCTTATCCTCTATCCCGTTTTAATCATGCTGATTTCCCCGACCTTCTCTTGTGCAAGTTCTAGCGCAGGATGAGGTTCGTCTTCGAGCATGAGCTGGTCAATTTGAAGCCATTTGTTTGGTGTCATATATACCAATTTCCCATTACATTCGTAAGGGGTATTCAACTTGAAGTTACGGGATGTCGTTGGTTCATCAATCGCTTGGCATTCGTAAACTGGGTAATGATTGCTGTTAAGAACGATGTATGACTTATAGGGCTTCACTAAATGTCTGTTTACTAACAGCTGAGCGTCTTGTCTGAAATCGAGTTCAAAATCTTTTTCATGGGGGACATAGTTGTAGGTGTATTGGCTTTTGTCTTGGGGGGTCCGAGGAATGGTATCGGTCTCAATATCATCGAGCAGCTGCTTGATCATAGGCTCATCATTTTTCCAGATTCGATCATAGAGCGTATCGACTGTATCACCATCTTCTACCGGCACATACGACTTATAGGCAATCTCACCGGTGTCTAATCCAGAGTCCATGAAGTGAACGGCCATACCAGATTTCTCATCACCATACCAGATCGTCCAGAAGCCTGGATGTCTGCCACAATGGCGGGGTAGGAGAGAGGTGTGGAAGTTCACTACGCCCATGGGTGGGATATTGAGAAATTCGTCTGGTAAGAAGAACTGATACCCAATGACGACGATTACATCCGGAGCCCAATCACGCATTTGATCCATGATGCCATCATCTTTGGGCTTACCGCAAACGATGGGGATGTTTTGCTCTTCAGCGATCACATGAATGGGTTTGCTTGAGCTTCCACCTGATGTTGTGGTTGTGATCCCTTCTGTAGGTGATTCCAAAATACCGACAATGTTAGCATCGTTGTTAACGAAATATTCCATGTGAATGGAAGTTAGCTCCCATGTCCGTGTTCCAATAATGACGATGCGTTTACTTCTCATGAATTGATTGATTGTTAGGAGTTTTCTTTTGGATGAAAGAGGAGGCAATTCGCCGTCGATCAAGGGTGGGCCAAACTAGGAGAATTAAGAGGCGGATCAAGCCTTAAGAAGGGTATGTATCCGGCGGATTATCGAATGAAAACGTTTAGGGAAGCTCCTTGATCCGGACGTTCCGATACCAGATTCGTTTTGCTTCGTCTTGGAAGCTAATATATCCTTCATTCGGGCGATCCTTCATCGCGGATTGGCTCAAGTCGAGATCTTGGATAAGGTCTCCGTTGAGGATGACCTTAAGTTGACTGCCGTTTAAGGTAATAGTGTAGCGGTTCCACTCTCCGGCTGGCTTCACTGCCATTTTTTTGGGAGCAGATGTTCGGATCACTCCCCCACAATCATGGTGCCCAAATTTCTTTTTTCCGTGGGTGTCGAGAATCTGAACTTCAAAACCATGATCGACGTGATTTTCTAGATCGCCAATCCGCATGAAGACCCCGGAGTTTCCCTTTTTGTTGAACTTAAATTCGAGATCGAGAACAAAGTTTTTGTATTTACGTTTTGTCGTAAGGTAATCGGGATAACGCTGCCACCCGCTTTCGCCGGGGCGAGGTTTTAAGGTGACAACATTGTCTTTCTCGACAACCCAGTTTCCATTGGTTTGCCATCCGGTGAGATCTTGCCCATTAAACAATTCTACAAAGCCAGCTTCTTCGATCAGTTCAGTGATTTGAATATCTTTGTATTCGACGTGCATTTTTTGTCCTCCATGGAGCTGGAGTCCAAAGTGGCCCTTAAGCCGGCCTTTGTCCTTGGTCAGTTTAGCCGAAAGGACGTTGTTAATTTTGACTTCGATATCGCGGCCAATCGCGCGGAGCTCCATGCTAGTCCACTCCCCGGCCTTGTAGCCCCGTTTTTTCACTGCTTCGAGATCAGGTTTTTTCACCCACGCTCGTCCGCCTGTCTCGTAAAGGCCTCCAGTTTCCTGAGATGTGTCGATCTCTACTTGGAAGCCGTTGACACTTACGTTGCTTTTGACCCGGTCTGAGCGGAAATAAAACCCACTGTCTCCCGATAAAACCCGAAATTTTGCGGTTACCACAAAATTAGAATATTGCTTTTCGGACAAAAGCATTCCGTGTCGTTTTTCACTTTTGGGGCTTCGGCCTACGATCGCGCCATTTTCAACAGACCAAGTCCCTCCAGGAAGCGCAGCCCATCCTTGCAGGGACTTGCCATTGAAAAGAGGAGTTGGGTTAAGACCTTTGCCTTCCTCGGCGAAGGTGAAGTTCGTCAAGATGAGACCGGCGAAAAGCCACTGGCTTAAGAGTTTCATGAAGTTGCTTACTCTTGTTGAGAGGGTGTTTCTGTCAATAGGTTGAATCCTTTTCAAGGTTGAAGGGCTGAAATTGTTATTTGGGAAATTAGGGAAGGGAGGTAGATGGGGGAACAAGGTGATCACGCGGCTAGTTTTTCTGCTGAGATTTTGATCCAATCGAGCCTCTCCTCTTAAGTCTAATTTTCGATGGTGCCTTCGATCAGGAATCGTATGGTGGTTGGATGATCTGTTGGATTAAGTCACTGGAAGGAAACCCAAGCATCAGGCTTTATGTCGTCCTGCTCTCTCTCTTCTCGTTTCTAAATGGTGCCGAACCAGCCGACACAAAATACGTTGAGGCAGAAGTGCCCGAATATCGGCTCCCGAAATTACTGAAGTCCGACCTTAGGGGCCCTGAGTTCGTCAAGAACTGGTATGAAAAACGACGTCCTGAGCTTCAAGCTCTTCTTGAGAGTCATATCTATGGCAAAACGCCTTCTAGAGACCTTGGTCCCTTCCAAACTCGAATTGTTGATACTGATCCACAAGCACTCAATGGAAGTGCCACTCGCAAGCAGATTTCGATCATCATTGATGACGCGCAGCAGTTGTCGATCGATCTCCTTGTCTACCTCCCTAACCAAGTAGATGAACCAGCACCCTGTTTTATGGGCCTCAATTTTTATGGCAATCAGACTGTCCATGCTGACTCAAAGATTCAAATTAACCCTCGATGGATGGCTGGGAAGTCTCAAATCGGAATTAAGAATAACCGAGCGACCGAGGCTACTCGAGGGGTCTACCACGAACGTTGGCAAATCGAACGACTTATAAAAAAGGGCTATGCTGTTGCTACCGCTTATTGCGGAGATATTGATCCAGACAATTACCAACACGATTTCACCGATGGCATTCACCCGCTCTTTTATCGCGATGATCAATCAAAACCTGATCCGGGTGAATGGGGCACTATTGGCGCTTGGGCATGGGGTCTTTCGCGGATGCTTGACTACATCATTGAATCTGAATCGGCTATTAATGCGAAACAGGTTGCGGTCATCGGGCATTCGCGTCTTGGGAAAACTGCCCTTTGGGCAGGGGCTCAGGATCAGCGCTTTGGCCTTGTGATCAGCAATAACTCAGGATGTGGTGGAGCTGCGCTCTATCGCCGTGAGTTTGGTGAGAGGATTCACCACATGATCAAGCCGGTTGGCTATTGGTTCTGCAGGAATCACGCAGAGTTTGCCCATCGAGAACAAGACCTACCAGTCGATCAACACATGCTGCTAGCGCTCGTAGCTCCTCGTCCGCTCTATGTCGCAAGCGCCACTCAGGATCAATGGGCTGATCCCCATGGAGAATTTCTCGCCGCGCTCGCTGTCTCTCCTGTTTATGAGCTTTTCGGAAAGACTGGCTTGCCAAGTCCAAAGATGCCGGCACCCAACGCCCCAGTCCAAGGCACGATTGGCTATCACCTCCGTAATGGGGCACATGCAGTCACGGCCTATGATTGGGAACAATACTTGAACTTTGCCGACCGGCATTTCAAGCGTTAGACCCCTTACTTAAGGGAACCGGAATTTGCTTTTGGCCTCAAGAAGGTTTATACGTAAGTCTTCCCAGCAACTAATGAAACCAGTGCGATTGATCTGTGTCGGAATGCCAGTTCTATTGGTGTGTCTGGTGTGGTTGAATCGACGACCTGTGGAGTCCCAGTATAAAGAGGGGGAAGTAGTTCAGCAGATTCAAAAGGAAAGGCATTTTGAAAAGATTGATCTTGTTTGGGAAGCGCCGGAAGAATTTCAGGACTGGTTAAAAGCGTATCGAAAATCTGATGAGCGGATTGACTTGGATGAAGGCTTGACTCTTGCCCGAGAGCGGAGAGTGACAATGAAACACTTAATTAGGACTAATCCGAGAGAGGCTTTGGAGAGAGCGATTTCGAATGAGGGTCGAGTAGGGCTTCCGGAAGAAATTAGTGAGTTGCTAGAGGTTTCGATTTCTGATGCAGGAGAATTTGAGCGCGTGGTAAGTTGTTATACTGGTGGATTTGTTCGGCCGGTAAGGGCACCGGACGAGGAGCGTTTTGTGACGGTAAATGAGAAGCGCTATCGAGCATTTACTTATGGTCGCCGGGCTGAGTTGCTTACCAAAGATCGGATTTCGGTTCATGGGATTTCCCTCGATGATGTGATGGCAGTTTCGCCTGACCCGGTTTTACGAAAGGGATTGCTGGCCGAGTCTTTTGGTGAGCAAAGGCAGTTTGCGAGTGAAGAGGAGCTTGATTTTTACATCGCAAAGACAGTGGCGGATGAAAATGTTCCGGGGCCAGCGGTAGTCCGGGCTAGTGAATCTTTGATAGCAGAAAGCACGTGGACAGAGGGTAGCAAGAGAATCCTTTATTTACGAGTTCGCTTTGCGGATCAGGACCTAGGGTATGAGCCGGTTTCTCTAGCAACAGCGCAGAGTCATCAGGACGATGTTGCTGAGCATTACCGCATTGCGTCATATGGGAAACTGAATGTCACTACGGTCTTTCCAGACGTTATCACTTTGGCAGAAAACAAGTCGGGTTATGTCGAGCAGGGGCTGGGTAAGATGATGGACGAAGCACGCGCTGCTGCGATTATTCTTGGGGAATCAAAGGGGTTGGACTGGGACTATCGGAATTATGATTTCTACACCATTATTTCGGATGGTGGAATTGGTGGTTATGCCGGAATAGCGCAGGTGGGTGGAAGAAAAAGTCACCATCAAAAAGGTTACACTTCGTTGCGGACTTCGGGTCACGAGTTTGGGCATAACTTGGGATTATCGCATGCTTACTACAACTATACGAGCGATCTCAGCCCGCGTGGAGCGACCCCGAGCAATGGTGCCGGCCGGATAGAGTATGGACATCGGTTTAGTGTGATGAGTGCGCAAAATGGAAGTGACATGAACAATCCGGCTTTACCGCATTTCACGGTGCACGAAAAGTGGCGCTTGGACTGGGTCACTGACAGTGACATTGTCGATATTACCACGGGTGATCAATCGGGGACATATCGGCTATACCAAAATGACGATCAAGACGTCACGGGACTTCGGGCGATTCGGATTCCCTCAGGGGGACTCTACCCAAAATATTGGTTGAGCTATCGGACGGCTTGGCGCCAGCCCAATCGAAATTCTGATAATGATTTTTTGTTGAACGGGATTCTATTTAATTGGTCAGGTAGTGGTGGAGGGACAAGCACCTTGTTGGACATGACTCCCTACTCCGATGAAGGGTCGGTAGGAAGTGGCTCTACGACTCGAGATAATAGCGATAAGTGGGATGCTCCTCTCTTGATAGGGCGGACTTATACCGATTCGGAAAGCAATGTGAGCGTTACCCCGGTTGCACGTGGTGGAACCGCACCCAATGAGTATATTGATGTTCACGTCCATCTGGCGACGGGAAACGAAGTGCCACTTGTAGGTGAAAATGACGATTGCACTGCCATCGTTCCCGATTCCCTGACAGCAACGGGAACCGACTGGACGGCCCTGAATTTCGATGACAGTGGCTGGCCTTTCTCAGGATTATTGGGAGTGGGCTACGATACTAATTCAAACTACCTCCCTTATTTTGGGGTGGATGTAAGAACGTCGATGAGAAACAACAGCGAGTCTTGTTACATTCGTGTCCCATTTAATATCAATGAGGAACTTGATCTTGCTAATATTTCCTCGCTGAAACTAAGGATGCGATATGACGATGGCTTCGTAGCTTATTTGAATGGAGTGAAAATCGCGGAGGATAATGCTCCGGGGTCTCTAGAATGGGATTCTGGTGCCGCTAGAAACCGCAGGGACAGTCTGGCGGAAGATTATCAAGAATTCATTGTCGATTTGGGTCTGGCGGCTCTTGTGCCGGGGGAGAATGTCCTCGCGATTCATGGCTTGAACAATGGTTCGGCAAGTTCGGACTTTTTGATTCAGCCAAAATTGTCAGCGGTTTTTGAAGGAGGGACGAATCGGTCCCCGACGGTTTCTCTTACGGCAAATACTTTAGCTGTGTCGGTGGGCCAGGAGGTCGCTTTTACGGCGAATGGAAGTGATCCGGACGGCGATGCGCTGGCGTATGCGTGGGATTACGATATTGGAAATGAATTTGCACCGGAAGGTCTGAATCAGGCGAATGCGAGTCGTCGATGGAGCAGGGTGGGCTGGTATGCGGTGACGGTGACATGCTCGGATCGTAAAGGGGGTATCTCTAGAGATCGGGTCTTGGTTAAAGTGGGAAACCCCTCCAGCAACGGAGTGGTGAGTGGACGTGTTTTGCAAGGCGGCCTGCCAGTAGCGGGAGCGCGGGTCTCCGTGGAAGGTTCGGATCAACAATCAATCACGATGGAGGACGGGACGTATCTTTTGGCAGGTCTTTCGACTGCGTCGAAAATCACAATTAAGGCGATGCGAGATGGGGAGGTTTTTCAATCATCGATGGCAATGCCTGTCACGCCTCGTCCGGATCTTGAAGGGGTAGATTTTTGGGGTCATCGCTCAGTGGTTCCTCGAGCGCCTACCCGAGTCTTAACGGTGACGCCTCGGTATACTTTGTCCGATGTTGCGACCCCGGTGCAGCTTACATCACAAGTTTGGAACAATACTCAAGCTGAGAGTGTTTTTGTGCCAATGGGCGATACTTGGAACTATCTTGATACAGGAGTGAATCCGGGGACAAATTGGATGGATGAAAGTTTTGATGACTCGGCTTGGGCGTCTGGCGTGGCCGAGTTGGGCTATGGTGACAGCCAAGCGACGGTTGTGAGTTATGGTTCAAATGCTGCTGACAAGCACACTACGACTTGGTTTCGTCGGAGGTTTTCGGTGACGGATGTGAGCGAAGTATCACGATTGAAGTTGTCGGTGAAGCGGGATGATGGTGTGCGGGTCTTTTTGAATGGCTCTGAGATTGCTCGTGATAATTTGACGTTGGGAACCGTGAGTTCCGGAACTGAAGCGTGGAATGAAATTTCATCGACCTACGAGGAGATTCTAATTCATTTTGCAGTTGACCCGGAATTGTTGGTGGAGGGGGAGAATGTAATCGCGGCGGAGATTCATCAGGAAGATGCGATGAGTAGTGATTTGAGTTTTGATCTCGAATTGAGTGGGTCACGCAATCTTGGGGAAGTGACGCCAATCTGGTCGGTGGCTCCAGAAGGTGCCGATCTTTCTCTCACCGGTGAGTTTAGCGCTAGCCTTCCTGGAAATTATACGGTGACGGCAGTTTCCGATGGGGTGGAGGCTACGGCGTTGATTTCGGTTGCTTCGGATAATGTTGTCTCGATTGCAGCTCTCGACGGATTTCTCTGGGAGAATGGCGCTGCGACTTCCACCGTTGAAGTCACGCGATCCGGCTCGATAGAAGAGGCTTTTGAGGTCTCGTTGGTGGTGAGCGGCGATGCAATTAGCGGGGTTGACTTTTCAGGAGTGCCCGAGAGTGTGATCATACCAGCAGGGCAGGCGAGTGTAGATTTTGAGGTTTCGATCATCGATGATTCGCTAAGAGAAGGACGTGAGGCAATTTTTGTAACACCGGTCGCCACTGACTTGTTTGCTGTGGGATCGGAAGGAGTCGCTTCGATCACAATCATTGATGATGAATTGGCGGTAGTTGAGGTTCCTGATGCAGGTCTTGATGTGACAGTGGTTGTTAATACCAAGACAAACTTAGCTGGGCTGATTCAATCGCGGCAACAATTTGTGGCAGCAGGAGATTACTGGAAGTTTGATGATCAGGGCTTTGCCCCGACAGTCGGCTGGAAAGGTTTGCCGTATCTTGATGGAGATTGGCAGGTCGGATTAGCGAAGTTTGGTTATGGAGACGACGATGAGATCACCAAGGTTAGGTACGGCGGAGTAGACGATCAAAAACAGATCACAACTTATTTCCGGCGGAGATTTCATCTCAATGATCCGGCTGATTATTCAGCACTGACTACAAGTCTCCTCGTTGATGATGGGGCAGTGATTTATCTGAATGGGAATGAAGTAGAGCGCATCAATATGGATCCCGGAGAAGTCACTTATTCCACCCCAGCAAAGGATACGGTTGGAGGAGACGACGAGAAAACGTTTTTCGATTGGGAGCTCAATCCGTTGGATCTAGTGGCCGGAGAAAATGTGATCGCAGTGGAAGTCCATCAACGGTCGCAAACGAGTTCGGACCTTGCCTTTGATCTAACTTTGGATGGAACGCGGGCGAGCGGGTTACCTTTAGGGCGTGTGAAGTGGACGAGGAAATCTGGCCCGGGCACAGTGACTTTTGGAGATGATGAAAATCTGAGCTCTTCGGTGCTTTTTGATCAGGCGGGGACTCATGTCTTGAGCCTTGAAACAGAAAGTGGCGAGGTCGATGAAATCACCGTTCTTGTGGAAGCGGCGCAGGGTCATACGCAGGGTTATGCTCAGTGGATTACAGATTATACTCTCATTGATGAGGCGCCGTTGGCAGATCCGGATTTCGATGGGGTGTGTAATCTCATGGAATATGCCACTGGAGGTAATCCTGAGAAAGGAGGAGATGCCGCTATTTCGACACTCGTTGAAGATTCGATCACACCGGGAGACCTTCTGTTCACCTACCGCCGTTTGCGCGGTATTAATCCAGGAGATGCCTCAGGAGATACCGGGAATGGTTATTCGATTTATGGGCTCAATTATACGGTGCAAGCATCCAATAATTTGATCCCTTGGACTTCGGCGAGTGCTTCCTTGGCGATGCAAGTGGAGAGAGGGCCGGTCGATAATGGAGATGGAACAGAATCGGTAATAGTTCGCCTCACACCGCCTTCTAATTCAAATTCTGACTGGTTTGTTCGATTACGGATAGAACAAGAGTAAAATCGAGCATAAGATTCCAAGGCTAAATCTGGATTGGAGGGATTATTTAGTTTTTTGATACGCGCACCGCAAGCAGGTGGTAGTGATCTTCCAGAGGGCTCGAAGCTTATGTCAAATAAGCTCGGGGGTAGCGCTAAATTCTCGTTTGAACTTGAAGGGTGATCTATTTTGAAGAACCGTCGTAACATGAGGCTGCTTAGAAGACGAAAGGCGTTGGAGCATCACCATCATTGTGAATGCTGGGGTTATAAAAAGAAAGTTTGCAGCATAAACCGGAATGACCAAGAAGTGGAGGAGTCAGGGAGTGCAAAGAGGGCTCTGGCCTATTGAAATATGAAGGTCCTACTTTTGGTGAAAAATTTTGATCTTGGTGGGACCGAGGTGCACGTCCGGGAGTTGGCGAACGGGCTGGCAGAAGCCGGGCATCGAGTCTTTGTCATGTCGGGATCAGGCCGGCAGGTCGAGTGCCTGAATGCCGAAGTAACCTTTATCCAGCATCGCTTCACTGATTTTGGATTATTGGGGGCTGTTTCTAAAGTGAGGAAACTCATTCGGTCTGAGAAGATCGAAATCATCCATGGGCATCAGCGGCTACCGATCCTAATTTCAGCGATTGTGAAAATTCTCACTGGTATTTCTTCTGTAGCGACGATCCATGGTCGGATATCATTAGATTCTCGTCCTGCTTTCATGCGTCGTTGGATTGACAGGATGATTGTCGTTGCTCCGAATCGGTTAAGCACTCTGAGAGAGAGAGATGTAATTCGGGAAAAATGCTGCGTGATTTATAATGGGCTGGCTCTAGAAGACCGTGGGGCCTTGAGAGACAAGATTCAGGGTTTAAATCTGCTTTATGCAAGTCGGGTAGATCGGCGTCATGGCCAGGCTTTGATTATCATTTTGAAAAAGGTTTGGCCTTCGTTGCTGCGTCAATTCCCAAATGCGAAATTGCATATTGCTGGCGATGGGAACCGGCTAGTGGAGGTGCAGGAAGTTGCTAAACCCTTCACGGGATCCTCAGAGCAGTCGGTAGTTTTTCATGGTTTCCTGCCATCACTTGTCCCCCTTTTTAAGGAGACTTCGCTGACATTGGGGGTGGGTCGAGTTGCGATCGAATCGCTGGCGCTCGGAATACCAGTGATTCCGGTAAATTCTGCGTATTGGGCCCCAGTGGTTTCGCGGGAAAACTATAAAATTCTAAAAGCGGATAACTTTGTGGGCCGTCTTTTTTATGAGTTTGAGCCTGAACCGCTCCTTGCGGAAATTCTGTCTGTGTTACGCGAGTTGGATAAGGTGTGCCATGAAACTCAGAATTTGAGTGAGGAAGTCTATCAAGATTTCTCCCTAGCCAGGATGGTTGATCTCGTTGAAAAGGTTTATCAAGAATTGGTGGATTAATAGGGCCAAATGGTTCCGCACCACCTCTAAGGGGCCTAGGTCTCGCGCAAATCAACGCCCTGGGACGCTAAATAATCCTCAAAATCAACGGGGGCTCCGGTTTCAATAGATCGATGGGCCGCATTCGCAAGTAAATGACCTAAAATACATTCATTCCGAGGAATGTTTGTTAATCGGCCCTGTGAAAGCGCTTCGGTAAAGTCCTCGATCTCAGCAGTATAAGCTTCTTTGTATCGCTCTGGGAATGACTCATTGATCGCTGGAACCTCCATTCCCTGTGAGGTGTGCATTTGCACCGTATGATTCCTCTCATTTTCAGCGATCGCCATGCCTCCCTCACCAAAGATTTCTAGCCGCTGGTCATATCCATAAATAGCGTTCCGGCTTGTATCGATTGAGCAAATCAAACCTGTCTTATATTTAAGAATCACCATTACGGTATCGAGATCTGGAATCTTCCTGATGTCTTCATCGTAAGCGTGGCCATAGGCAAAAACCGAAATGGGAGGCTCGTCTCCTAAAAGAAAGATCAACATGTCGAAATCATGAATCAACATATCGTGGAAAATATTACCTGAAATCTTTAAGTAATCTAATGAAGGCTGGGGGTTGTCTCGCGAGCTTGTCTTAATAATTTTTATTGGCTCAAGGGTTTCAACCTTTGATTTAAGAGCTCGGAAATTTCGGTCATATCGTCTTTGGAATCCTAAAAATAACGCCTTTTCTTGCTTAGCTGAAAGTTCAAAACAGGTTTCGATTTCAGTAAGGGATTTTCCAAGAGGCTTTTCGGTGAAGACATGTTTGCCAGCTTTTAAGAATCGAGTCACACAATCAAAATGAAACTGGGTGGGCGGTGAGATAATCGCGGCATCAAGCTCGTCATCTGCTAGCGCTTCTTCAATGTCTTCTAGTAAAATGAAATCATTATTTTGAACAATGTCATCCCGTGTTGAGAGGGCTGGATCAACAACATACTTCAACTCAATAGAATCAAGTTTCTTAATCGAAGCTAAGTGGAAACGACCGGCTCTTCCGAGCCCCACAATACAAACCTTGGTGCTTTTTTTCATTCTATTTGCGCGTCATCTTAAGGTATCACTCTTTGCATTTAAAATGCAATCGTATCGGGCAGATACTTGGTAGCAAGGTCCTCGTAAAAGGGTCTTAATTCCGCAACATTGGGAGGGACTGGTGACTTGGAATAGAGATCATAAGGATTAAAACGCTTAACCCATTTAAAGAGTGAATGATCAGATTCATTCATTAAATGGTCATATGCTCCTTCTTTATGCTGTGCGTAAAACGAGTGATAGCGGATCATATACAAAGCAGGTTCAGGTAAATACTCCTTAAGAACGTAGTATAAATATTCGTCATGACCCCATGAAAGCTGGACCTTATCGAGGCCACAATTTGGCTCATAAATCCCATATTTTGTGTTAAAACGTGGGTCGTGAAAATCGGAATTTTCCTTGAAGAATTCGGGGTAAACAATGGATCGTGAAAACTGACATCCCACTGGGAAAGTATCTCCCACGACTGCCCATTGCGGCTCGCCAAAGAGGCAGAGAATCTTGCCGAGGTCATGTAGAAAACCGGTTAGGATAAACCAATCAGGATGACCGTCAGCCCGGATCGCTTCGGAGGTCTGCAACAAGTGCTGAGTTTGATCCAAATCAGTATCAGGATCAGAATCATCGACGAGGGTGTTCAAGAATTCAACAGCCTCCCACAGGCTCATCTTCCGTTTCTTGAGTTTCGTATATTGCTCTTTTTTCTGAAGAACGAAGTCATAGTTCTGATAAAGATGATTTAGGCGGTAAAACTCCCGCACTGTATCTCTTGCCGGATCGCTATAATCTCGAAAATCCTCGTTCCCTTTCTCTCCATTTTCAGGATAGCGACTACGCAAATTCTCCTCCCAGAGGTCTTCAATATCAGGGGTTTTATCTTTTAGGTTTTTCATGCTGGGGGCTACGGGTGTTAAAATTGGGACGATAACGCCTAGGAGGATTTTATAATTTGGAGATATTTCTCTGGGGACATTTACTAGATGAGCCAGCCTAACCAAATATAAATTCCCACAATGAGTATGACCAAAAAGCCGCTAAAGACCTTGGTATGTTTCCATTCTTCAATTTCCACAAGTCCTTGATCCTTCGGTTGGAATGGGTTCTTGTTTGGATAAAAATGTGTCACCGCAAACATGACAGCCATATTCAAAACAAATTCAATACCCCAAATGTGAACATAGTGAATATCGACCTTAAAGATGAATTCGGCGCTGATGTAAAACACAAGCCCCACACACATTGCGGCTTTCGCTCCCGGAGCTGAAATTTTGGGCAGGAACAATCCAGCGAGCATTACAGAAGCAATAGGAATAAAGAAGATCCCATTGAGTTGTTGAAGGAGGTCGTAGAGCCCGTCTGGAGCTCCCGCTACTAAGGGAGCTGTTAAAATCGCGATGACCGCAAGAATAATGGAAACGGTCTTCCCTGCGCGCACCATTTGGCGATCATTTGCCCCGGGATTCATGAGTCTCTTATAGATTCCCATGCTAAAGATGGTCGCGGTGCTATTTAAAACACTGTTAAACGTGCTGAGGACCGCGCCCATCACAACCGCCGCAAAAAATCCTACGAAACTTAAAGGGAGGACCTTCTTGATCAGTTCTGGATAAATGAGATCTTGGTCACCAAAAAACCGTTCTCCAAAATAATAGAAACCAATCACCCCAGGTAGAACGATGATCACTGGGACAAATATTTTTAACAACCCCGTGATTAAGAGCCCTTTTTGAGCCTCTACCAAAGATTTTGCACCCAGGGCACGTTGAATGATGGTTTGGTTCATCCCCCAGAAATAGAGTTGGTTAATCACCAATCCAGTGAACAAAGTCCCGAAAGGTAATGCCGAATCTGAGGCCCCCACCACATTAAATTTTTCAGGGCAATGCTCATAGACTTTCACTAAGCCTCCCCAGACGTTACCATCCCCGATATTCCATAGCGCCAAAATCGGAACTAATAACCCTCCTAAAAATAATCCTATGGCATTGATAGTGTCACTATAGGCGACCGCTTTGAGTCCCCCAAAAATAGCATAGCACGAACCTACGCAGCCAATCGCTAAAACGGTGTACCATAACGCTGCCGACTGGCTGATCCCAAAAGTTCCAGAGATGTTAAAGATGCTCTCTAAATTGATAGCTCCCGTGTAAAGAACGATAGGTAATAGAGTGACCACGAAAGAAACGAGCAAAAACAAGGCAACCATTGTCCGGGTAGTGGCATCAAATCGTTCTTCAAGATATTGTGGGATCGTGGTCAATCCCATTTTTAGATAGGTGGGTAAAAAGTAGGTGGCTGCCACGACTAAGGCTAATGCAGAAGTGACTTCCCACGCGATGATGATGAACCCATTTTTATAAGCGCTCCCATTCATCCCGATCAAATGTTCGGTCGAAATATTGGTTAAGAGCATCGAGCCAGCGATCACGACACCGGTCAGGCTTCGACCACCTAAGAAGTATCCATCTTGGGTAGAAAGCTCCTCTTTCCGCAAGCGAAACCACGAGTAGAATGCTACGAAAGCGGTAAAACCTATGAAGGTGATAAAGACTTGCATCGCTAGATGATGCAATTTCAGGAACTTGCTAGGAAGTCAATTCCGGAGGGAAGCTTGCGCTGGAAAGGGGGATCTAATTTCTTCTAGAGAAAAGGTTCGTAAATAATGACCTGTACTAACCGAGAATCAATCGATTCCTACCTACCCCCATTGATATTTCGTAAGCCCGTGTTCAAGTTATTCCTCTTGTTTTTCGATCCGGAAGTAGAGGGCTTTCGGATTATCGAGGTTAGTAAGCTTAAAAGTTTTTGAGGTGGTTTCACCCTCATCGGCAAGAATTCCATCATCAAGGTCGGCATCCCAGTTGATGAGATCTGTCGAATATTTGACGGCATAGAGTTCCCCTATGTTGGAGTTCCAAGTGAGAGTGAATTCGCCCGTGATTTCGGAGAGATCAAATGAGGTAACAGCGAGTTCCTTGGCAGGCCTTTCGACCGCAAGAGGACCACTGGTAAAAACTGTTGTAATTTCTTCGGGGCTAAGTGGTCTGTCCCACATCGCGACATCATCAAGAATCCCCGTGAAGGTTTCCTTCCCACCTCGAAGATAGAGCGGAGCGGTGGTGTTGTTTACCCCTTCACAATATCCGCCTTCGCCAGTGATCCCGGTTTTTGGATTAAGGGTTCCGTTTTCGGGTAATTTGCCATTCACGTAGATGCTAGCGGTGTCAGTAGCGCTGTCATAAACACAGACGATATGAACCCATTCCCCATCCTCGTAAGCACCAGCAGGAAGCCGGCATTCAGTTCCCCATCCGCCATAGGCCTGCCAACCACCGATCCGAAAGCGAAGCGGGCTGTCTTCGGTGCCCGTCGGGCGAACCAAAATATCGAAACCTGAGGTGCTATCAGTGAAAGACTTATCCATGATGGTTCCCCAACTGCCTTGGTTATCGATCATCCACCAAGCTAGCGTGAGATCCTCGGTGGTTGAGATGGCCTCTGCGGGACACAAGATTTCATCGGCGCCTGCCCCCTCTAAAGCGCTTGCGCCTACCTTGCCTGGTTCAAGCCAAGTTCCACCGATGAGCGTTCCGTGATATCCCCCGATGACATCTTCCGCAACCTCTCCAGTTAGATCGTCAAAAGGCCAGTAAGCGATCAGATTGGCTTGAGCCAAGGATGCCAAGAGAAAGGTTAGAGAAACAAGCGAGTTTGTGAGTTTCATAACTAGTAGGAATTTTCTTTTGAAGGAAAAGGGAGGGAGTTGGAATATATGCCTATTAAAGTGATCATTTCATTTAATGATTTTTCACTTTTAGCAGCGTTTCATTCTTTCAGCAATAATACCGATGAGTATGAAGATTCCTAGAATGACTGGGTATCTCAGCGAAAGATTAATCTGCAGATAGAATTGTTTGAGGACACTTCCTCCCGCGAGGGTTGCAAAGCCATAACCAAAAGCATTTAAAAGCACAAATCCGGTCACACGGATGATAAAATGGTTCGGGCGTAGTAGCCTGCGAAAACAACGGTCGATCGTATCACTACAGAGGACCAAGACCGTGACGATTTGGGCCAAACAGATTTCGAAGAGGTAAGGTTGCAGGAGGGTCGCAAGCTTAAGAGAGAATTGAGCGATCATCTTCTTGAAGGTCTTTATCTAATAATACTATCCAAGCTAGGTTGAAGCAGTTTCCGTGCTCGGAAAAGCTCCAAAAAATCCTTTAGACTATTAAAAGTTTTCTTTTAATAAGGGGAACCTTGCGAGTGTTTTAAGAAAATTAGATACCTCGATACTGGGATGACATTCATACTTATGATAAACTAACGTGTTGATCCGCCGTCGCCCTTGGCCTTCCTTGCTTCCTTAATAAGGAAGTCGAGAGCGGGTTTGGCTTTTGGGTCAGCGAGACGGTTTTTCTGTTCCTTTTGGTCGATGGCGAGGTTGTAGAGTTCGATAGGATGAAGCTCACCGTTGTAGGCGAAGCGATGATCGAGGAAGAGTTTCCATTGGCCAGGGATGGGCGCAGCGTTGGAGCGCACTGCGACAACCGCGCGCTTGTTGGATTTCTTC
>KB912138.1 GCA_000383735.1 Verrucomicrobia bacterium SCGC AAA164-M04 | reverse complement strand
TGAGTGAACTCATCGCGCGTCACGGTGCTCCAGATCATATTCGTAGTGACAATGGGCCCGAGTTTGTAGCGAAGTCCCTGCAGCAGTGGCTTGCCGAGGAAATGATTCGAACGCTCTATATTGAACCTGGTTGTCCCTGGCAGAATGGATTTGTAGAGAGTTTTCACAACAAGTTTCGCCGTGAATGTCTGGCGCGAGAACTCTTCTATACATTGAGTGAAGCGAGAGTAGTGATCGCAGAATGGAGGAAGAAGTATAATGAGCTCCGTCCCCATCGGAGTTTGGGAATGAAGACTCCGGAGGAATTTGCGCTTGGCTGGGAGCCGGGAGAAAGGTGGCGCGCTCAACATGCTCCCTGCGTTACGGCCTCCGGCCTTCACTCAGGAAACATCTTGACATCAGGCCTCAAGCGCTTATCCAGAAATGTCAATCTTCTCACTTTAAGTGGGCCATAAGCTGGAAGGGTGTCAATATCTTCGGATTTTTTCATCCGCCACCTTTTCTTCTCTTATAACGTCGATTTCGCATTTCTACTCTTATTCAACATAGACCATTGTTTCTGCCGGCGGCCACTCTCTTTTTTGAAACCCTGGGCAAGTTTAGCAATAAATACGCCGTAAAAAAATTGCTGTCGAGGGCGAGAATCGCGGTGGTGACGCGGTCACCCGATTCCCGGACCGCGGCGTCAGGAAGGCCCACAATGTTGAAACGATCTTTCGTTCGCTTGGGTGCACTGTTCAGTGAGTAACCGCCGTAGCCTACTGTCAGCCCTCCCCGCAGAAGCACTTAATTAAAGTTGGCTTATCAAAACGTTTGATAATGATTGGATCCTAAAATCTTTAGAAAACCCTATGAAGTCAATTCCACTACCCTGAGCTGCTTCGAAGTCATTCAAGCTATCGCCTACTAGGACAAAATTTTCCGCTCCACAATGTAACTCCGATACTATCTCTGACACAATCTCGTTTTTGCCTCTCGGAGAACCATAGATTCCTTGAAACAGGCAATCAATTTCAATATACTTACACAATTGTCTCAATTCGAACTGGTCTGAGCCGGAAGCGATAAATTGCTTACCCTGGTAAGATTTTATAAAATCAATCACGGATAAATTTAACAACTTAACGTTAAACAGGTTTTCTTGCATGAAGTCTCCGAACTTTTTGAGATAGTGTTCCACATTTTTTCCTTGCGGTAATTCACCTACCTCCTTGAAGAAGTAATCAAACTTTCTATATCGTGACAGCCCACCATTTTCACGATGGAATTCCAATAATTTATCTACCATCGCATCATTGAATCCGCTCAAGGCAAATTTAAACCCTGCCTCCCTTACTTCATTGGAATCAATAATAACTCCGTCAAAATCCCAGATTATAACCCTCTCCTTCATTTTAATGCCCTGAATAGTCTCTCAGCGAGAATGAAATCATCTTCCCAATCAATATCAAAAGATTCAATCCTATTTAACTCAAATAAAAAAGGATTGACTCCTATTCTATCAGTATATCTCCTATAGTTCTCCACTGAATTGATATAGAAAGCATGGTTGATTTCATAGTAAGGTTTCAAATCCTGAGTACGCGGCCATTTCTCTTTTCCTTGGGGATTGTTAATACATTGCCTCGTATCTGGGTCCCAGATAAACTGCTGAATCCGTGAAACAGTCATCAAGCTGTCGGTAAAACTATTATTTTCGTACTCAGATATAGCATCACGGTAAGTTTGGGTTTTTAAAAATGGTGCAGTAACATGGCACCATATCACGGTATCTCCGATGTCGAATAATTCTCCAACATAATGAATTAAATCATTAACTTTCGTCGAAGAAAGACATAAGCTCTTTGGTCGAAGATCTAATTTTATGAGTGAATTATCGATTTCGTTAATTATCTCGATCACCGTCGTATCGTCAGTCGAAACTACTATCGGAAAACCAAGTGGCAATAGAGCCTTTAAACGGACTCCTAAAAGACCATAATCGTTGCCTGCAAAGTTTCGTGTATTTTTTCCTAAAACTCGCTCACTACCACTACGAACGGGCAGGAATATCTTATAACGCTTCACCATTTGTTGATCGGTCTTACCCATTTTAAAATCATTTTATCAATTATTAACGGCCAGACGAGAAATCTATTTTTTATCTTACTTTGAAACTTCTTACTTTTCAAATGTTCAAATATTTATAAACTGACGACTGGATAATATTATCATATTCAGTAAAGGTTAAACTCTCCAACTCCAATTTCTGCTCTTGGAAAATATTAAAAATATGTAAATTTTCCTTTGTCAGCTGTTGCTCTTTTTCGGTGATCTCCACTCCTAGATAACCATCATAGCCAGCCAACATTACTCTGTCTACATTCAGCTCAATACAAGCCTGCAGCGCAATCGAAGTATGCGCATCACCGTATTCTTTTGCCACAAACATCCCTTTTAATTCTATGACACTTTCAGTTAATTCGTAAGGCACATAGGTCCCCATCTGCCGTGGACTAGGAGGAATAACACAATAATCCTTGAACAAGGTTAAATCACCAAATATTTCTTCTAATCGATATCCCTCATTTCCGATCAAGCAATAAAAACTAATATTCGATAGTCCCTTAAATAAAAAACAATTTTTGGAGCTTGCGTGAATAATGACGTAGTCACTGTTAATTTCCAAAAACTTCCTCAAGCCGTCGATATTTTTCAAAACAGAATCACCCCCGCCAATAATTATTGCCTTTCTACCTTCAAAATCGTTTATTACCGAAGACATACTTGAAAATTCAGTCTTTTGAGTTGGGCATCTAGTTTTGGAAGATAACGCGGTGATTATGCTTTCAAACGAATAGTATCGCTGCGTAAACCACTTCATAACCTCCTTTTGAGGGAGAGAATAACCACCTGAAACCATATAAGCTAGATTTGTTCCCCATTCATACTTTCTTTTTATCCTCATAAATTGTTCCACAATTCCTGCTAGAGCATTATAATCTAATTTGATAGCGCCTTTAGACTCGAGCGAGGTTAATAACAATTCAGTGCTGAGATTTCCAGCGCCACGTCCCATGCCCGTAATTGTGGAATCACATAATGAAACTCCGTAATCGATAGCCGTGAGGGTGTTAATCAAGGCTAACTCCATATTGTTATGTCCATGAAAGCCAAGTTCTACAGACGTTACAGCTCTAACTTTCGATATAGCCTCCTTCACATCACTTGGATAGACACTTCCAAACGAATCAACCATATAAAAGAAATCTACAAATCCATCCATTTTACTTAGGTTCTGAATAAAAGACTCGTCTGACATCCAGTTTGACATATACATCACATTAAAGGCTGTTTCAAAACCCATTTTTTTAATTGTTTTCGCCAAAACTAGTGCGCGATCAAAGTTACTTGGGTCGACTGCTATCCTTATCAGATCCACTTTTTGAGAACAAGAATCCAAAAGATTTCGAAGATCTCCGACACGAACGTCTTTTTCGTTTATTATAAGCGCTAATTTCTTGCTGCTGTTCTTATGAAATAAATCGATGATATAATCAGGGCAATAAAAAAATTCGCCGAAGTATCCTTCGATTGGGACTGAACGATAACCTATCTCCAAATAATCGAGAGGAAGTAAGTTAGTTTTGTTAATATAATTTTTGACTAAGTCTTCACTGAAATCCCAGTTTGTGTAGTAACCCCCGTCCCTAAAAGTGCAATCTAATAATAACATTTTTTTATTTTCTATTTTCATACCGTTGACAAGATTTTTCAAAACTTTTGGCTCTCCCGAGAGATCTAACTCGGGCTGTTATTGGCAATTTTTCTGAATCCGTCACATTTTTGTAATAAATCTTCATAATTACCAACGGCACGAATTAAACCATTTTCCATAAATAAGATTTCATCGCAGTCCTTAATCGTGGTTAAACGATGAGCAACCGTTATCAGAGTTTTTCTACCCTTCATTTGATGCAACACATCTAGAAAAGACCTTTCAGTAGAATTATCTAGTGAAGAGGTAGCCTCATCCATTATGATTAAATCAGGCTTTTGATAAAGTGCCCGAGCTATACCTATTCTTTGTCGCTGCCCACCGCTGAGTCTTAGCCCCCCCTCTCCAAGGTTTGTATTGACTCCATCAGACAGCATCTCCACAACTGATGAAAGCTGAGCTTCCTGTATTGTTTTCCAGATCCTGCTATCATCGATCTCATCATCCTCGATGCCTAGGGCAATGTTTTTTCTCACAGACTCATTACATATGAAAATCTGTTGAGGTATATATCCGATCTGTCCCGCCCAAGCCTTTAGATTTTTATTGATATTTTCCCCATCGACTAAAACCTCCCCTTTATCTGGCCTAAGGAGACCTAAGATTACATCGACAAGTGTAGACTTGCCTGAACCTGACGCACCGACAATTCCAATGTGCTGCCCCCTTTTGATTTCAAAATTAATATTTTGTAAAACATATTTTTTCCCTAATTCATACTTGAAATAAAGACCACTTATTTTCAGAGATTGTTCGAAGGGAATACCACATATATTTTCTTTTTCACCAAGTTTATTATCTCCTATCTTTGAAGTTTCTTCAAGATCGTCCAATACTGGATCTAAAGAATTTTTATGGTAGTTTAAATCAGTGATGCACGCCAACAATTCTCGAGTCGATGGAATCATCCGTAGAGACGCTGATCCAAAAAGTGCTAGGACATTTACTATAGCGCTAAATTCATAACCTGACCATGCCAAAACGACTGCCGTCGATAATAATAAGGTCATTGTTAAAACTTCGACAAATGGCCTAGTTGATTTGACGAGAACTTTACTAAATTTAAAAGTCTTTGAGAAAGTTCTAATTATTCTTTCATATTGTTTGACGAGAGAGTCTTGGCGTCCTGAAATAAGAAGTGTTTTCAAAGCACCTATACTCATCTGGACATGTTCAATGATTTTTGTTCTACTCGATTGGGCCAGATTACCATATTTTTCAGTAGTCTTGCGTAATCTTAGCAAACCTAGAAAGCTTGCAATTCCCAGGCAGCAAGTTAACAATAGCGTTACAACAGGATTGAAATACACCAAAAAAGCAAATATCCCGCATATTAGGATCAAGTTAAAAGCAATTCCCATTAAGGAAACCATCGTACTTGTGACAATATACTTAGTTTCTATATAAGTATTTCTGATTACCTCCGCGCTTGTTCGTTTTAAATGGAATGCATACGGGGCATTCATATAGCTTTTGAATAATTTTGAACTTATATTAGAATAAGTGTCGTATAAGAATGAAGCTTCATAGTAATAAAAGAAAAAACTTATTATGTTTTTAGCCACATTGGCAAAAAGGAGGAAGCCTGCACCAAAATATAATAGATCTCTCGGATTTTTTAACTCGATGAAAGGAGGAATAAAATCTATATATTCACTCTTGAGTATTGAATCTGGAGAAATTAAAACACTTAAAAAAACTGGTATTGAGCTAATGCCAACTATTTCAAAAGCCGTAACAATAAACATAAGAATAAACAACATGAACAAGCGTCTTCTTTCACTTGCATCAAGTAGCTTTGTAGTTTTTTTAATTACGTTGAAAGAATCGCGCATCATTACCATTTAAATATTTGGTTGTTTTAAGGAAAACATGAAGGGGATTTTTACTACTCAGCTGTCTCAGCTTTTGGTAGTCATGTTACAGATTCGTGTCTACACACAGGGGACTTAGGATCCACTAAGGATCGGGCGATAGCGTAGCCTTCTGCTTCTTTTTGGAGGACTTCAAAACTTTAAGCATGATACCCTGAAAATCGCTTGTGATTATCTCAAGGATGGCTACCTCCAAAGAAGAACATTTATTTTGAATGTGAAGGTCTGAAGGAATTGATGTTATGAAAAACAACATGAAAAAGGGAGAAACTTTTGGAGGTGTCGTTTATTGATTAGCGATTTCTACAACAAGGAATTACGCAGGTAGAGTTTCTTTCAAAAGGAGTAAATCTCGGTGCCAGCCCTCAATTAATGATATAAACCGTTTGAGATAACGATGGTTGCAGATACCAAACTTACGAAAGCCCTTGATCGGGATTATCCCTAGCAAAATGGATTCGCAAGAAATTCACACGACAAGTTTTTTCGAAAAGTCTGGCGAGATAGGTAGCTATTACAACGTGGAAAAAGAGTATAACGAGCTTCGTTCATGCCAAGGTTTGGAGATGAAAAAGACGATAAATCTGCAAAAAGTTGGGGCCCAAAAGAGAGGTAGCGCGCTCAAAATGCTTCCTGCGTCTCGGCCACCTGCCTTCATCCAGCAAGCATGTTAACATCGAGTCTGGAACAACTGTTAAGGGGCGCCGGTCGTCTCATCCTAAAAGGTTTATAAAATGGAGCGTAACCACTGAAATTTTGTTCCACTGGTTGACCGTATTACTTATGGGAGCTTTTCGATCTCTGCGATGGTTCTGTTACGCTCGTAAAACTCGAGATAGGTATTTGGCGTTAAATTAAAAATTTTGTTACCGAGTATTTCACTTTGATCTTCTAACCAACTGTGAAAATGAGATAATAGTTGGATTCTTTCTTCAGTCACTGGTCTATAATTCTCCGACTTTTGGTATCCGTCGAAATAACGGGCTTCAAAGTCTTTAGGTATATTTTTGTAGTGATCCAAACCGAACAAGATGATTTTTCTATAACCCAAAAGCATCGCTATTTGAATCATGAAAGGCATAACATTCCCTGTATATATGATATCCCTATTGACAAGCTTGGAAGTTTTGAAATCTTGGTTAAAGTTATTAGTCTTGAATACAAAAAAGTCATTCCGGCGCAATTCAACTATAGGGAGCAGAATGCCGTTTTTAAAGGCGAAGCAGAAGTTTTGTGAGCGAGCATTTGCTACAATTTCCCTAGCAGATGTTTTCGTATATTCGCGATCTACTAACGCATAGTAGGTGAACTTGTGCTTTGAAATACGTTTATTTCTCCAAACGTGATTACATCCAAAACTATCGAATTTCTCAAGAGCAGCTTCAAGGTCGGGAGATTTATCAAGGCTTGGTCCTGCGCCAATGAGCACACAGGTGTCACTTGTTTTGAATTCGAGTAGCTTTTGAAAATGCTTTTGGTTTTTAGCTAGCTTTCGTAGATAACGATGTTTGAGACCTAAATTTATTTTCTGAAACAAGTTTATTTTCACTGTGATTGATTTTGCTTATGCTTATTCTTCAGTCTACGACTCTCTTAGAGTGAGGCGATTGATGCCTTTGACTTATCATTCAAGCCTCGATGTCAACATGCTTCCCGAGTGAAGGCCGTGGGCCGCAATGCAGGAAGCATGTTGGACGCGCTTTCTTGAAATTGGTTGTTTTTAGGCCTTGTATATGAGATGCGCTACTTGATCTGACTTTGAAAGAACTTTGATTTGACTGCTAAACTCACTATTTTGCGCTCGACTTAAGAATCAAGCAATCGATGTATTCTATATAAACGGCGCATCATACTCATGTGATAAGACGGTCCAGGAAAGGGAAGCTTCAGCCTTGAAAGCCGGAATATAAGGTAACCAAAAGATAGATACAGAAGATACGTTCCTAATTCATCGCCGAAGGTTAATTGAGATTAAATAATAAAGGAAACCCGTTTAGAAAAGGTGAGTGGCGACAAGCTAGCGGTTGAAAAAAGCGTGGTTGATTTTTTGGCTATCACAAGAAACATTGTTTTTTCTGTTAGGGAGGTGTTCTGAGCCCAAAAAGCACCTAACGCCTCTCTAGCGTTCAAGAATCCGTCCGGCTCTCACTTCATTTGAGGACCCTCCGACCAAGCAGAAATCTTTATCATATCCCCAGCGATCAAGCTTTAAGCTTTAGCCCATGGGCTTTCGGTTCATACATCACCACCAGCGAATATTATCTAGAAAAAATAATGTTTATCCTCTTAAATAGTTAAAAATGTTTCATCTCCTTTGGTTTAGCCACCCTAAAGAAACTTTTGATTCTCAAAAAAATAGAGAAAGCTTTTAGATCCAACTAAGCGACTGGTGTTCCTAACGCCGCACAATTACTGCGCTCCTAAAGTTTAGTGATCGGCTCATTCCATACAAAACGACTATTATCCTCTCAATCTAATCACCTTCTCTCGAAACAGCAGCTTCATAAATTCCATTAAGTTTTTTCACCCTCTCAAAATGATTGAAGTTTTTCTCCGCAAACAGGTAAGCACACCTTTGAACTGATTCTACCAGTTCATCATCTTCCAATATTTGGATAAGTTTTCTCGCAAATGAATCGATCTTTTCCTCCCTGATAACCAACCCATTCTTCCCATCTATAACATCCTCAATACCTTCAAAATACTTGGCTACCACGCAAATACCATATGACATCGCCTCTAAAACCACTAGAGGCATACCCTCATACCTACTTGTGATAAGTAAAACCCGATTATTCTGATATTCTTTTTCAATGGAATCACTCCATCCATTTATTTTTACGGCCGAATTATCGAATCTAATTGCGCGTTCTAAGAGAGCTTCCTTTAAAGGACCTTCACCAAAAAAATTAAAAGTCTCTTTAATACTAGCGCTAACAGTATTTCCTACCTCTAATCCAAATTCTGGGTTCTTTTGATACGAAAACCTTCCAACCCACAATACTCCTTTTGCCGCCTTACTTTTTTGGTTTGAGCGATAAGTAACGCTATTAAATAAAAAGTGTGGCTTTTTCTTATGCCACTTTCTCAAAAGGTTATAATCGACCCTTCTCATACAAATGATAGATGTTAATCCAATACTCGAAATAACTTCAAACATCCTTATCAAAAATCTTATTCCGACAGACGGATGCCAAGCTAATCCATGTATCGTGTGCACGAATTTAACGTCACGTAAAGTCAAGCTGAGTAATTTACAATATAACCCGGGTTTCGAAGAATGACTATGGACGATGTCTATTTGATTTTCGATAATAAATCTTCTAATTCTTTTCAATACAACGAAATCCGAAAAACAAAATAATTTGTTCCTCATTTCTCCAATTTTCTCACAATCCACTCCAATTTCCGCGCACCTATCCGAGAAATCTTGTTTGTTATTAACAAGACTTCTCCCATTCGTAATGAGACTATACCGTATTTGGGATGACAGATCTTTATTAGCTTTAAACTCATGATAACTTACGAGCTGCGCACCAGAAAGCTGATCATACATGTGGATGTGCAAAATCTTATTCATTTCTATGGAATGCTAACCAACAACCTTTGACATTATCCTTATTAAACTGTTGAGCAAAGTAGTAGGCGTTGATCCTTGTATTCTCAAAGGAGATCCTCCCGTATGTTAAGGACTGAACTATTTTTATTAATTCTTTTTCGTCACGACCAAGAAATCCCCGATCGAAATTTAATAAATCCCTTACCCCCTTTGTCTTAGTTTCGCCTAGGCAAACTATCCCTGATGCCATTGACTCAAGAAACACATTTGGGATTCCTTCCCAACGGCTAAGCAAAACACAAACATCAATTTTCTCATTGTACCAAGCTTTAACGGGGCCATAAAATTTCACCTTAGGATCCATATGTGACTTCTCGACCTTTGGATATCCGCTGCCATAAACCCCGATCTTTACCCCTCCAATTTTTGCCAATTGGCTAACAAAACTCAACACTCTATCGGAATCTTTTTGAAAACTATATCTCCCGACAACTGCAACTGTTAACTCTGACCTGGAATTCTTCACGGGAAAAGGAGTCATGCTCAACTCGTCGTTTAAGAAGTTTGGAGCAACCTGTAATCGGCTTCTTAAAATCCAAGGATAATCAAGAATATACGAAGGAGCCTGGAGACCAACCTTATCAACAAAGAAAAATATTACTAAATTATTTAACCACTTTTTTTCAGTGTTATATTTATATCGCTGAATACTATTTCTTTCAAGAGCAACTAACCTAAACGAATGAAAGCATTTAATAGCAGCAAACGAACGAACAATTCCTAGCTGAAAACAGAACACGGTCCTGAAATTATTCTTATTTAAGATTGAATTCAACCGAGCCACTCTTCCGATCTTCTCGAAGAATGTGGATTTTCGATCTAAAACTTTTCCATCTACACCCAAAGAATAAATCTTAATTCTTTTATCAATTTGAAAAAATATTTCATTGGAATCACCAGAATCCCAAGTCAACAACGCAACCTTATGCCCTTCGCTAACAAACATATTAGCTAGATTGACTGCCATATTCTCAACTCCTCCTACAATCCCATAAATGTTCCGTAATGCTATTAGAATCATAAGAACTAGCTAATTTTTTACTTTTCCCGTTATATTGGTCTAAGAAAGATTCTGAGACAAAGACCTATTTTGACACTTTCAAAGGCCGAATAATAAATCCAATCTGAGAACTTAAAAATAATGGTAACCATTTCCCGTAGACAGACATCTGTTCAACTTGGAAGTATTCCCCCAACTCTCTCGCTAATACCCGATAGCTAAATCCCTTATGTTGGTTTCGGGGCACTCGGTGAACCGCTCCAATGGCTTGGAGGATGAATTCACCCCAGGTATAATCCCACTCGTTCCCATAAAAAATCCTTTTAACTAATTGTTTAAGGACAAAGAGGGGGCCGATTTCATTTGGGACTGTGATGAATCCAGCGGAAAATTCGGATTTGCTTAGTGCTTTTAGATAACCTTTCACGTCGGAGGCACTAAGGTGCTCAATTGTTTCAAGAGAAACAAAGTAATCAATAGCTCTTAGATGGGCCTCAAAGTCCGATGGACTGCTGCACACATGATGCTCTACATAATCCCTATCAATAAATTCATCGGGGGTTTCCCACCGTGCATCTAATCCAACATACATTTTAGCTACGGGTAGGTATAAAATGCTTCGACCGTCAAAACTACCAAGCTCAACGATTACCGGAGTCTCCAAACCCTCTTGATGCGAGAATTTGCGCAACCATTCAAATCGTGCGAGGTGTAACTTTCGCCTTACGAAGCCACCACAAAAAAGCCTTTCATTGTAACCTAATTTATGATTTTTTCCCATAATTTTTTTGCTCTTTTATTATATCTTGCCACCGCATCATTTACCTCTAATCGGTCAATTTCTTTATTAAGGTATTTTTCTAGGTCGAGCGAATTGATATCTTCTTCATCGTAAAAATAAATTAGTTTATTTAGCTCAACTACTGGGAGAACACATTCCAAATTATGTCTACAAATTACTGGCAAGCCACTTATCAATGCCTCATAAACTACTAGCGCATGAGATTCATACAGTGAAGAAATTATTAGGAAGCTAAAACGATGATAAGGAACTCTAGCAACCTGTCCCTTCAACTCGACCCAAGCATGGTTATTTTGAGGATGGTCCTTTCCGTAAACAGTTAAAGTTGCACGCTGCTTCTTACGGATTTCAAGGATAATTCTTTCGGCTTCTGGGTAGTTCTTTTGTCTGCAAAATCGACCAACAAACAACCCCTTGAGGGCCGTGTTGTCTTTCTTGTCATGGCTATAATTTTGAAGATCGATCAAGTTAGGAAGTATTGTCGTATTTGGCCACAATTGTTGGAAGGACTTGTGAGCAAATGGTGTCACGACCGCCCTCTGCCCATACAAACGAGCGAAGCGTAATAAAAATTGTTGGAAACAACTGTAATGTTCGACCACCAGGTGCTCATAGCTTATTAAGCGATTTCCTAGGATCCTACAGAGGAAAACCAAGGGTAGATATGTGTTGGGAAGCCATGCCACAATAGTTTTTTTTCTCGAACCGAATGCTAACTTTGAAACTAGTTTTATCAAACTAGCAGTAGTCCATCCCCCTAAGGATTCTACTTCTAATCTGCTATCGAGTAAAATATCTTCAGGTATAGCACTGAAGGTTACGATCTTTATTTTTAGTTTGACATCTGAACGCGCTAAATTCACAAGCGCACTTTCAGCTCCTCCCCTAACTGTCAGGTCCTTAATAAAAAAGATAATTTCATTTTTATTACTTTTGAGTTGCTTCTTCATTCCTAATTTAGGTTGACCAAAAAAACTCTCATGGAAATTTAAAACCCTCGAACAAGGCATTTTTACCGCCAAACATTTTTGTAGTAATTTTCACCGGATTTATAGGCATTAAACACTTTCGAGCTTAGTCTTATAGGCGCTAGGAAAATACAAACTATTAATGATTTAATAGACCTTTGATATTTAACTTTATTCCAGTTATATGAAAATTTGACGTCTCTTTCACTCATTAAACCCCGGTATTTTAAGAGTAGTTTTTTCTGATAAAACAACTCCCTTGATCTTGACTTGTAAGACGTGTTGGTGAGTCTCTGCGTTAAAAGGGATTCGCTAATACAAAAAACTTTTCCCCAAGATAATGAATTTCGAATAGCAAGATCAGTATCTTCGGCTAACCTGAACCGTCTGTCAAAACCACCAATCGCCTCAAACCAACCTTTATAACCAGAAAGGGTGCAAGTAGCTGTTGACCCCGAAAAACTTGTATCCTGATACGCACCAAGCAAATAGCACCAGTGCTTACCAAAATCCTTTTCCTTCAGTTTAGGACCTTTGATCAAATACTCAGTCGTACCATTTGAAGCGACGCGATCATGATACAGAACAAAAGAATGGGATCTTATGTTACGAACAAAGTTTAGAAGTTTCTCAATTCGGTTAGGCCGCATGATGTCGTCCGCATCAAGAAAAATAACATAGTCTCCCCTAGCGCGCTCAAGCAACTTAGACCGTGCAAACCCAACCCCTCGATTTTTTGAACCTCTAATAATTTTCACCTCAGCGAAGTTTCGTTCAATTAACTCGACAGTATCATCGCTACTTGCATCATCATAGATGAGAACTTCGTCTGGAGAAACTGTCTGGTTTACAACGCTGTGAAGGGCATTGACTATAGATGCCTCAGCATTGAACACAGGTATAAGAAGAGAAACTTTCACGATTAGATTAAACCGCAGTTAACTGGTTCATAATTATCAACATCCTAAGACTTAATTTTGTAAATCATAAAACCCAAAAAAAGGAAGGAAAGGGGACACGATAAACTTCTTCCAACGCAATTCTCATGGACCAAGAGAGTCTCTTTGTTTTAAGAAAACATTTCTCTTTTTTGATTTCAGAATTATTTCCCTCCTATTTTCAAGCTCAAAGATGCAACCCAACAATAAAAGACTATAGAATGCACTTGAGATTGGCTCAAACCAATGAAACGTCTGCAACAACAATATAATCATTATGGTTTTTAGCCCCCCTCTATTAGAGGAGATAATTTTCACTAAAATCATAAATATTAAAAAGCCGAAAATCCCGTACTCAACCAACAATCTCAAGATAGTATTATCAAGCATTGTTACCGAATAGATCAACCCTTCGTCAGCTAGTTCATAAAAATTCACCTCTGAGATAGATCCGGATGAATTGTTAAAGCCAAGACCTTTGATCGGATTTTCCTTAAATATTTCAAATGCCCACCGAGCTGGTAGCGCTCTCGTGTTCAACGAATAAGAAACGCGTTCTGGGAGAAGAAACTCAACAGTAACGCTAGCTACCAAAATTGAGCCTACCACAAGAACAGCATACATCTTTCGGAAGTAATACAGTTTCCTCAGCAAGTCTAACCCGACCAAAACTGCTGAAATTTTGGAACCGGTTAGAACTACCATCACAACAGATAAACTTTGCCATTGTTTATCTCTTGTTAAAGAAAAATAAACCCAAGAAGCGTATACAAAGATCGAGACTGAATCACCAAAAATTCCATAATATCTTGAACCGAAAAATCCTCCGCTGTGCACTTCTCCAATCCTAAAAAAGGCCGCTGCTAGAAGACTCAAAAAAATCAAACCTACAGCTATTTTCATGCAGACTTTTCCAGGCTTACGAGTAAGCCAACTCAGATGCACAGACTTATAAAGAATCAAGATCGGCAAAGTTAACAAAAGGAATTTAACGACAATGGTAACCTGCTTGGGATGGAATAGTATGGTTGGAACCAGTAAACATAAACCCAAAGATACTACTTCAAACCAATTTAATTTAATTCGAGATCTCCATGCTAGTAAACCTACCAGAGTGAATAATAATAAATCAAATAGGGCTAAAATGAATGAGCTGTTTTGAGTACCCTCTAGAGACGATAAACCAAGGATACAAAGAAAAAGATGGACAAAAAACAGGACATTAAGTCGATCCTGAATCCTATACTCCCGCCTTATAATTTTGCTTTTTTTTGAGCGTTGAATCTTTTGGTAACTCATTCGTAAACAAATCTAGCAGTGCAAAATTGCTACGGTTTCGGCCAGTTACTCTGGTTTTCGTTTAAATATAAACAAATCCTTTCTCATCCTGCTTTTTGAGCCCCTCAATAGTCTTTGGAACCCTTTTTGTTTGTTCCGGAGCAGTAAAAAAAGTGTACATTTTAAAAACTTACCATAATTTTTAGTAAAGTAGGAGTTCCTGAGAAGAGCCCAATCGCGTTGAAACATCGATTCACCAAGCCCAATCTCCCCCTGATGCTTATCGATCAATTGTAATTCAGCCTGAAGGTTGGCTTCTATCTTTTGGCTCGATGAAAAATCGTATCTCTCAACCACTTGCTTTTTTGTCGTGATAATATTGATATCGCTAAGTCTATTGAGTGTCCACAACCAATCAATATCCTCAAGTCTCCGAAACGCTGGATCAAAATTGTTCAAAATTTCGTTCTTTGAAAAAAATAAAACACTCGCAGGCGCGAAGAGCTTTCCAATATTTTCGCCATCGAGGGTAGCCCTAATAATTTGACCAGTCTTAAAAAAGAGATTTGAGCTTTCTTCCTCGAACCGATTTCCATTGGGATAAATTTTTACTGACCACCCATAAACCAAATTAATACAATTTAATTTGTGATTTTTTATCCAAGACTCAAGGGATGTTTCAATCCGATCAGATATACTTATATCGTCACTATCAGCAAACATGATAAACTCTCCTCTAGCCTCCTCCACAATTTTTGCCCTTCCATAACCTATGCCCAAATTGTTTTGGGATCGAATTACCCTTGTTTCTGCAGGTAAAGTAGCAGATATCTCCCAATTGTTTTTCAAATCTGAGCCATCATCATAAATCAGAATTTCAATGTTTGGATAGGTCAAATCTGCAAAGCTTCTAAGTACTTTTTCAAAGAAGTCTGAGGGATTAAAAACGCAAACTCCGATAGTTACTTTAGGATATTGATTCATTTGGTTTAGACAATTTCGAAACTTGACGCTAGAAATCTTTGGTAAGGGATAAGCACCCATTAAAAAGAACTATTAATCAGCGGATGATTTCAAAAAATGCCAGCTAATTCATGAAATAACCGCTACGGACTGTCTGTTGAAATTTTTATATCATCATATTTTAATATCCTTAATACTTTTAATATTATTAAGTTAATCAAAAATGAAAATCTCTTCCGATGGAATTTATATAGATTTGCGGCCAAGTATATTTTAGAAAGATTTAAAATTCCTAAAGACTTCAATTTATCATAATGCTTACTTATTAACCTCTTATCCATCTCTTTTGATAGTGAAAGGCTTTTCTCGCCCCGAAATCCTTCAGTTTTATATTGGATAATACAAGGTAAGGAGGTTGAAATGATTTTACTTTTAACATCGGCACACCGTATGAGAAAATCCCATTCTGCTTTCCGACGAAATTGAGTATCGAAGCCGCCTAGGTTGATAAACACGCTTCTTCGAAAAGCGAGGGTACAACTACCAAATTGCCCCTCAATTCGCTGTTTATACCTACCAGTGAACAGAAGATTCAGAATACCCAATGAATGGGGTAAAAGCTTTGTAAAATCAACGCTCGGGTTCAGAGAAATCTTTCCAGCGCTATCTACCAACCTTGAAGAATAGACTAAATCAAAGCCCTCGGTTAAAAGCCTGCCTTGCATCTCAACCCTCCATGGAAGACTTTCATCATCGTCATCTAAAATGAAAATAAAATCGCATACCAATAGCTTAACACCTTGATTTAGGGAACCTGCGTATCCAAGGTTATGTTCATTACAATGGAGTTCAATTTCATCAAAACGTGCGCAAATAGTTTGGACAGCCTCAAGCTCTTTTGCTGAAGAGCAGTCATCTACGACAACTATTTTTGAGAAGCTGATATTTTGCTTTAAAGCGCTATTGATAGCTCGTTCTAGAGTTTCTGAGGAATTAAAATTGGTGATGAGAGCCCCAAATTTCATAGGTTAGAGTCTGTTATGAGTTCCTGAGACTTGATGTGTGGTGATCATTAATATTAAAGTGGACCTTTTCGTATCAATCACAGCTCGACCTTTGAAAGCCAATCACGATTCTCTATGTGCCACTGCGCAGTCAGCCTGAGACCTTCTATTGGATCTACCTCTGGATGCCAGTCAAGTATTTCTTCCGCTTTATCGATACATGCGGCTGTATCTTGCATATCAGCCTCACTTGATGGCTGGTAATTAATGATTGCCTTTTTCCCGAGATGTTTCTCAATTTCTCCGATCATACAATTAATACTGATCGGGCTATTTCCTCCACCGATATTGTATATTTCATAGCCGCTACATCTTTCTGTTCCTGCAATAGTTCCCCGCGCGATGTCATCAATAAACGTAAAGTCTCTTGTCTGTTTACCAGTGCCGTATAATTTGATTTTCTCACCACGGTTGACCCACTCGGTGAACCGGAATGGGCTCATATCTGGGCGACCCGCTGGACCATAAACTGTGAAGTAACGTAAAATCGACACATGTAGATTGTAAAGTCGATGATAGCTGTAGGACATTGCCTCAGCACCTAGTTTACTTGCTGCATAGGGAGAAAGGGGCTGACGAACATCTGCTGACTCTAGAAAAGGCATCGCCTTCCCAGCATAAAGAGACGAAGTCGAGGCCATAACAAATCGAGAAACATCATATTTCACCATTAAATCTAAAATATTTAGGGTGCCTAAGGTATTGGTCGATAGATAAACGAAAGGATTGCGTAAACTTGCTCTTACACCGGCACGAGCTGCCATATTTACCACAGCATCAAAGTCATATTTTTTAAAGTATTCATCGAGGGATTTTTTATCTTCAATGTCCACTTCATAAAATGAAAATCCTTCGCTATTTTCAACTTTAGACAATCGATATCTCTTCAAAGAAATATCATAGTAGTTGTTGAGATTATCTATTCCTACAACTTGATGGCCTGCTTCTATTAGCATCTCTGCAGTTCTAGCGCCAATGAATCCTGCTGCTCCAGTTAATAGTATTTTCATTTTAAGTAAAACTGAGTTTAACTTCCTTTTTTATCGTCAATTTTCTTAAATAATCTCCTTTAAATAAGAAATAATTTGAGCTCGGAGGTTCGGAGATTTCAAGGGAAGACGGATATTTGTTTTTTCTAATCCAACTTGTTCCCAAGGTCATAACGTTGACTTTTAAACTAAAATCCGAAAACTGGTCGAGGTATTTTAATAATTGAAGAGTGACGGCTAAATGCCCTAATAAGAAAACTTTTAGTTGATCAAAGTTCATTCTAACCTTAGGGAGGCTTTACGTTCAAGGGGAGATAGAAACAATGATACTATTTTCTGATTACCGCTTGGATGTTTGAAGGCATCATAGAATCAGTGACACTTTTATGATTCTTAAATTGAACTGTTTCGTACTGTTGGCTAATGAATTTATCCATTAACGGGATTGCTCGATAAAGAATTTCATTCAAGAGCCTTACTGGTGGAAATATGTCACACTGAAGGTGAATGCGCTGAAGAAGAATACCGATGGTTTCAAAGGGCTGGCTCGATCCTCGGAGCATTTCAAACTCGTCCCACTCTCTAAAGAGAACTTTAAAACCATATGGTGTGAAATGAAAAAAATTATCCGGGCACTCATGAAAGGAAAAAACAGCGCTTGCGGAAATGATTAAGCGTCCACCAGGCTTAAGGATTCGATGAAAATCCTTTATTATACGGTCAGGATCTGGGATATGTTCTAAAAGACCTGTGCACAAAATAACAGAATAGCTTTCATTGTTTATCTTCGCTAAATCTCGATAATATAGATCTACGTGCATATCTGCAGGTACATCCTTTCGCTTAGTTACAGTAAAGGCGTTGGGAAAGTCTGCTTCATACTTCACATCTTCAGAGTGCACAACAAGAGTCAGTTCCTTTGTCGCATTTTCTTGGCAAAGTCTTTCTAAGTTTTTGGTTGAAACTTTCTTCTTAGATAATTTGAAACGAAACAGCCGGTCTCGAATTTTTGTTCTTAGATTACGCTTACTACTTTTCATCTTTTTTTAAGGATTTCTTCAGATAATCTGCCAGCCGGATAGAAAGAGCTACAACTGTAAAAGTTGGATTAACGTTACCGCCAGTTGGAAATGTAGAAGCTCCCGCAATATAAACGTTGGGACACGAATGCACCCTGCAATTCCTATCAAGAACAGAGTGCTTCGGATTAGTTCCCATCCGAGTCGAACCCATGTGGTGCGACGCATCGCCATTTATAGGCCAATGTTTACCTCGTTCTTGAATATCTGAGATTAACTCTCCCCAACCCTCGCGCGAAATTTCATCACTCAAATACTCGTGCAATGCAACCATAGTTCTCTGATCAAGAGCTGTTGCCCGGTGCTTTACGACCGGCAGACGATTCCCCAAGACATCCTTCTCTTCACCCAACAAAATTCGGTTTTCGGGAACAGGCTCCATCTCCATAAAATTTCGAATCCGGATTGCATGGATTTTTGGTGACGATTTATTGAAGGCGCGAAAGTAGGCATACTTTAATACAGAAAAGAAATTTATGATGATAGCACCTACCATTCCCATATACTGTAAAACGTTTTTCCGCTCATTTTGCAATTCGGAGTCATCACCTGTTTCCGCATAATCACGGAGCATGATGGTTTTTCGTCCATGTAACCGCCGAAAGCTTTTCATGACAAAGCTAAGCCGCTTAATAAAAAAAATTGCCGACTCGACTCCACGGTTGTCCGACCAGCCAAAGATAGGCTCAAAACGAATGTATGAATTGAGTAGCTTTTTATCCCGCTGCGTTTTTTCGTTAATCCTATGCCCTATATAGCCTGCGAATCCATTTGAGAGAAATCCAAAGTAGGCGGGTAGTTCTTTGATCGGTCTTTTAACCTTAATTACCCCATGATATCCTTTAATATGATTCATAAAGTAGCGTCCCACCTGATCTTCTTCATTGCCTAATCCCTGTTCACACGAAAATCTGCTAGATAAAAGGAGGCGGGTATTCTCAATTCCATTGGCGGCAAGAATAAAACACCTAGCTTTTAATCTGAAAATTGTTTTATCAGAACGTGCAACCTTCACAAAAGTAGCTCGACCTGAGGTTGCGTCACCCTCAATACTAATAACAGAAGCATCTAGGATTAAATTTGTATCATCACGTTGATAAACACTCGTAAATTCCGTTGAATAATTCTGCGGTTCAGCAGCAGCCAAAAACACTTTTTGCTCTAGTGTCTTCCAGACTACTTCAAAAGAACCCTCTGATTTAACTTTACTCCAATGTTTGGGTTCGAACATTTCCTTTTTGGGAAAACGAAAACGGTCAGCAGCTTGTATGTAATACGGCATCAGTTCGTCACGCTCAATTGGCCAACCGGAATATTTGACCCATTCACGTTCCATGAAATCGATTTCATCGAGTAGCCCTGATAATCCAGCCCAGGTGGTAGAAGTCCCCCCAAAAATGCGCTCCCTGCTATGAGGCTTTACAACAATACCGTGGGACTCGACCTCGCGCAGACTATCGCCAAATTCTGTTGTCTTCCGACCACCACTTTCAAGAACACAGACTTTCAAGCCAGAACCGGCTAGCTCGTTCGCGATAGTGCCGCCGGCAGGTCCCGAACCAACTATACAGACATCGTAAGACTCCATTTTTTACTTTTCCGATCAGTCTAGGCCTCGAATGTTAGGTCGACCAAAAAGCTATTGAACTACTTGTTAAGAAAATCAGTATTTTCTACTTTGGAGATAGTTACTTGCTCAAGCCATCGAGTTAGAATTATTGTATTAAGAGAAAAACTTAGGTTGTCCAAAAAAATCCCTTCTTTGAGCGTAACAAATCTCCCCTTCTTTCACTAGTATTTTAGATTATTTCTTCCCGATTTGATAATACTCAAATCCCTTTTCCTCAAGGAGACAAGCATGATACTGATTTCGTCCATCAAAAATGATAGGTGCCTTCAATAGCTCCCTAACTTTCTGAAAATCAGGTGATCTAAACTCTTTCCATTCAGTCAGTAACACTAGGGCATCTGAACCCTTTAAAACATCGTATTTTGTATGAACATACTCAATATTTTGAATGCCTTTTAGGTAATATTCTTCCGCTTCAGTCACCGCCTTTGGATCATAGGCTTTTATCATGGCGCCCCGCTGTACTAGTTCCTTAATAACATAAATGGAAGGAGCTTCCCGCATGTCATCGGTTCCAGGCTTAAATGCCAAGCCCCAAAGCCCAAAAGTAAAGCCGGTTAGGTTTTCTCCAAAGCGGTTTACAATTTTCTGAGCTATTACCAACTTCTGCGCATCATTAACTTCTTCAACAGCAGACATTAATCTTGGCTCATAGCCATGTTCTTTTGCTAATTTTGTTAGAGCCTTTACATCTTTTGGAAAACATGAGCCCCCATAACCAATTCCAGGATAAATAAAACCATACCCTATTCGTTGGTCCGAGCCGATTCCGATCCTAACTTGGTTGGCATCTGCACCTACATTTTCGCAAATATTTGCCATTTCATTCATAAAAGATATTTTAGTGGCGAGCATCGCATTAGCTGCATATTTTGTCATCTCCGCAGACCGAATATCCATGGTAATAAAACGATCATGTGATCTAAAAAACGGTGAGTATAATTGTTTCATCAACTCAAAGGCATATTCTGAATCTGCCCCCACGACGACTCTATCGGGTTTCATGAAATCTGCAACAGCTGCTCCCTCTTTTAGGAATTCAGGATTGGATACCACATCAAACTTTAAATCCGAATCCCTGATATCTAATTCTTTTTGGATAGAAGCCCTTACCTTATCAGCAGTTCCTATGGGCACGGTAGATTTATCTACCACAATCAATCTATTCTGCATTGACTGTCCGATAGACTTGGCAACGGTTAAGACATATTGTAAATCCGCAGAGCCATCATTTCCCATGGGAGTTCCAACAGCAATAAAGGCGATTTCCGAATTTTCTAGAGCCTCATCTAGTTCAGTTGTAAAAAACAAATTCTTATTCCTGACATTTTTTGAAACCATGGTTTCTAGTTCAGCTTCAAAAATTGGAATAACTCCTTGGTTTAATTTCTCGATTTTTAATGGATCGATATCGACGCAAGTCACCTTATTCCCCATCTCTGCAAAGCATGTTCCTGAAACTAAGCCAACATAACCTGATCCGATAATTGTAATATTCATCTCTTATTTTTTTGTTTAACTTATTTAACTTGTTTTCTTAACCCAGACGAAGAGAACCTGTGTGAGGTGGACCCCGAAATTCGGGCCATAAGCTAAGCTAAGATTATGGTGGACAGGGGCGGCTAAAAAACCGAACCAAAACCACTAATAATGAAAGGTAAAAGAAGAAGACACGATCCCGAGTTTAAGGCCCGGGTCGCCATTGAGGCTCTGAAAAATATCAGGACCGCCTCCGAAATCGCCAAGGAATTCCAGATCCATCCTGCTCAGGTTTCTGACTGGAAGAAGCAGATGCTCGACGGCGCCAGCGACGTCTTTGGGGCCGGGAAAAAGAAATTCGCCGAGGAGGACCTTGAGGCGCAAAAGGACAATCTCCACGCCAAAATCGGACAGCAGACCATCGAAATCGACTTTCTGCGAAAAAAGTCAAAACAAGTCGGTCTGTGGGGGATCGTTTCGAGTTGATTGAAAAAAAGCATCCTGATTTGAGCGTGAGAAGACAGTGTAAACTCCTTGATCTCGCCCGCTCTACGGAAGATTATGAACTCGTTTCCGAGAGTGCGCAAAACCTGCGCATCAAGAGATTGATGGATGAACTCTATCTCATCGACCCGTGTCGAGGAAGTCGCTCCCTAGTGACTCTTTTAAGACGCGACTACGGCCTCGTGGTGAATCGAAAACGGGTCCAGCGTCTTCGTCGTGAGATGGG
>KB912137.1 GCA_000383735.1 Verrucomicrobia bacterium SCGC AAA164-M04 | reverse complement strand
CCAAGATGCGAAGAAGGGCGTGCGGTGACCACCATCGTAGGTCGATCCTTTATTACTGCGCAGCGGGCCGGTATAGATCTTGGACTTGTTCTCCGATCCGTTATCGCTTGCGAAAATGACGAGAGTATTCTCGATGAGCTTGTGTCCCGGATTACGTGGATCTTCATGCTTCTCGAGATAGTCGAGGATGAGGCCGAGTTGCACGTCGTTTTCGTAAACGAAGTCGAGGCGTTTGAGCCCCGTCTTCTCGCCATTCACAAACTCACTTGCACCGGTAACTTTTTGTCCGGCAATCGCAGCACAGGGGGTATGCGGGGTGTGATTGCTCGGCGAAGCGAAATAGAGGAAGAAAGGATTATTTTCTTTATGGGCTCCGCGGAGGAACTCGAGACTAGCTTGGTGGAGCTTCGGGCCGATCTCGTTTAGGACATACGAGCCGTCGAGTTTTTTACCATCTCCGGTTGCGCCGGGGATATGACGATTTCTGATCCAGCCTGGGCCGATACTTTGGTCAGGTGTGTTTCGCTTCATCCCATCTGGTCCGGACGTGGGATGGCTCCGCGATATCCCGTAGAAGAAGTCGAAGCCGTGATCGTTCGGGCCGTCCGCGATTCCTTTCGTGAGGTCCGCACCGTCCCAGCCATCTGCTACAGTTCCGTCAGTTTTGCGATAGCTAAGACCGAGGTGCCACTTTCCTACCATTCCGGTGCGGTAGCCCGATTGGCGGAGAAAAGTGGCGAGGGTTGGGCGGTCTTTTTCGATGAGAGGATCACATTGCACACCAAAGAGAACCCAGTGTTTGAGGGACGAGCGCCAGCAGTAACGGCCGGTCATGAGTGCGTAGCGTGAGGTTGAGCACCGGCTATGTGGGGAGTGAGCGTCAGTGAAGCGAATCCCCATGTTTGCGAGGCGTTGCATATTAGGTGTGTGTAGTTGCACGTCGTCATTATTACCGCACCAGTCCTGATAGACGGAGGTGTCACCTAGTCCCATGTCATCGGTAAAATAGACGATGATATTGGGTTGCGGAGCCCCGAGAACAAAGAGGCTGGAGCCGAGGAGGAAAAAGATGGGAAGAACGCGTTTCACAGTAAAATAAGAGTGTTTGTTTGGTTCGGACTTACAAGAAAATGCTGTAGGATCCGATCTTTGATCCGGATCTCGGTCATCATCGGTGCGGAGATATAGAGGGACTTAGAACTAATAGAAAGTGGGCTTTGCAACTGATTCGCCAACTGACAGACTAGGGTGTGACGCAGTTGATAAAGAAGCCCCGATTCCGTCACGCCGGATTGTTTGGAATGATCTTTTTTGGGATTGTGATTGCTGGGTTTGCTTGTCAGGTGCCGGTTTTCCGCTTTGCATTGGAGCGCTGGGAGAGGGACTCTTACACGCTTGTCATTGTTCCTGGAGCGAGCGGGAAGTTGTCGCCCGCTGAGAACGAAGTCCGTAAAATTTTAGAATCGGGAGGGGGGTCTGATTTGGGGAATCTAAACTTGGAGGTTAGACTTGACCCCCAAAAGATTGGGGAAAGTTCAGCTGCGACGATGCAACTTTTCTATCCACCAAGATCGACTGGTCCGCGGCTCCCCCCAATCTGGTCAGGAGCTTTGACCATGGCAAATACCAAAACCTTGGTTGATTCGTCAGCGCGGCGTGAAATCGTGAATCGGCTTCTCAGCGGGGAATCCGCGGTTTGGGTCCTGATTGAGTCGGGAAATAAAGAAAAAGATGACCGCGCGGTGGTAGAGATCGAAAAGGCTATTGCGAAAGCTGAGGCTGAATTGAAGATTCCCGATGGAGTGCTGACCGTCGCGGAGGCACGGAAGATTTCGGCAGGGAACGAGCGCGATTTGAACGCTACGTTACGTTCGTCAATTCCACTGAAGATCAAGTTTTCTTTGATGCGGATTGCTAGGACCAACCCAGAGGAGTCGATTTTCCGGGAGATGTTGTTGCACATGGAGTCAGACCTTGGGGAGTTCCGGAATGAACCGATGGTGTTCCCGGTATTTGGGCGAGGCCGTGTTTTAGAGCCCCTCATCGCCCGCGGAATCAATTGCGCCAACATGTTCGAGCATTCCTCCTATTTTTGTGGAGCGTGTTCGTGTGAAATCAAGAATCAAAACCCTGGAGTTGATCTGTTGATTTCAGCGAACTGGGAAGACGCGATTGCGGGGAATGAGGTGGTGGTTGAAAAGTCACTTCCCCCTCTGCTAGGAATCGGGACTTTGAGTGATGAAAGTATGGACGGAGAAAAGATAAGACAAACCCTCGGCTCTGGATCGACGGATTTGATCAGCCGGCCGTGGGTAATGGTCGTTGGGGTGATACTTTTAATGTTAGCCTTCGGGAGTGTCCTGATTTCGAGGAACAAACGGTAGTAGCAACGTAGAATCAGAGATAGGGATTTTTTATGACGATTAAGGTATTTTTAAAAAGGATAATTATGGTTTCAATTTTCTCTGGCTTGGCTCTTGGGGCCGACTGGCCGATGTGGAGAAATGATACTGGGCGAACAGCTCAATCGGCCGAAGTGTTGGCCGAAAATTTGAGCCATCAATGGTCACGTAGATTGCCTCCTTTGAAACCAGCCTATCGTGATAATCGATTACAGTTTGATGCAGGTTATGAGCCGATCGTGCTTGGGAAAAGACTTGTCGTAGGATCCTCACGAGACGATAGCGTAACAGCTTTTGACACCGAAACAGGTGAGGAGGTCTGGAAGTTTTTCACCGATGGCCCGGTCAGGTTTGCTCCTGTTGGAGGCGAGGGAAAAATTATTTTTGGATCTGACGATGGATGTCTCTATTGCGTCAATGCCTCAGACGGATCGCTGGTCTGGAAAAAGCGAGCGGTGCCATCAAAGCGCAAAGTCATCGGGAACGAGCGTATGATTTCGGTGTGGCCGATCCGGGGAGGTCCGGTTTTGCACGAAGGCCGGGTTTATTTCGCGGCAGGGGTTTGGCCACTGGAAGGGACTTTTGTTTTCTGTGTCGATGCCGCGACGGGCGAAACGATTTGGCGGAACGATCGATCGTCTTACCGCTATGGAGTCCATCCTCACAATGCTAAGGCATTTGGAGGATTAGCGCCTCAAGGATATCTTCTGATTGATGACGATACTGGGCATTTGATCGTCCCGAGTAGTCAGGCTTATCCGGCCAAGTTTGATTTGCAAACTGGAGAATTGAAGTCCTTTGAACTCCCGGCTCCAGGTCGACTTCCCGGCGGATGGTTTGCGTCAACCCCATCAGAGCTCGAGAGGCAGAAGTTGAAGCGGCGTGGCTTGTTGTTCGACAAGGAAGTCAATTACCGTGTCCACGAAGATAAGCCGCATTTCAAGGGCGAGAAAGGAGTCCGGAACAAAATTACGGTGGCGGGACGTGAGATGCATTTCAGCGATGGGTATCTCGACATACAAGCAGGCTCGATTCATTCAATGTTGGTGGCGGACGAAAAACTTTTTGTAGTAACCAAGGCAGGGGAAATCAGCTGTTTTGGACCCGGTTTGAAACAGCCAACCAAGCACAAGGCGTCCAAAGTCAGACTTGCTAAAGGTCGGAAGCAGGGCCTTTTTTTGAAGTTGGATCAGACCCACGGCTTCGCGCTGCTGTTAGGTGCCGGGGATGATTTGGAGCTTATTGAATCTCTCCTTTCGGAAACTAACTTTCGAGTGATCATAGTCGATTCAAGGCCTGAGAAAGTACGACAAATACGGGAAAAAAGCTTGGTGAGCTCTGTAACGGGTGAGCAACTTTCAGTTATCGAGGATGATCCGACTTCAGTCATCTTGCCGCCTTATTTTGCCGAGTTAATTGTAATTGGTAATTCGACTAGTCTCGATGCTACCCAATTGAAGCGAGTGTATGAATCCCTCCGTCCATTTGGAGGCAAGCTGATGACGCGGTCAGGCGAACCGCTTTCGGACGACCTTGATCTTGAGGGTGCGAAGCGATCTCGGACCGGATCTGACTGGAAGGTGATCACGCGTGAGGGAGCACTCTTGGGCTCAGCCAATTATGAAGGGAATTGGGAAGAAAGCTGGGATAAGAGAGTGCGTGGTCCTCTCGGAGTCTTGTGGTTCGATGACTCCCTAAGCCATTTCAAGCGTTCGCCGCAACCGAAGTTTATCGATGGCGTGATGATCTCAACTCCAAAGGACTGGACCGATGAAACAACCCGCACTGGCAAGGTTGATTACCGCTTACTAGCACCCGTTTTTTCAGATGTCTACACTGGGAGGATCCTGAGTGCTAAAGAAGCTCCTGCACTGCGAAAGTCGTTTTCAAATATTGACCTCAAGACAGTGCAGCCAAGCCAGTATCGCCCACCCAGACAAAAGGACGATTGGAAACCAAAAGCTCCACAGGCTGGAACACGCACGAATCCAATGACGCTGGAATCTGAGCCCCGCGTTTTTCCAAAAAGCTATGGATGTGACGGAGGGGTGGACTACGGGCTGCTCTATACAATGCGATCTGGAACCCCGGCATTCTACGATAAGCAGATTGAAAGTGGCACTATCAACATTAGCGGTCCCCGGTCCGGGTGTACTAACAGTATTATCCCGGCAAATGGATTGTTGAATCTTCCCTACTTTTACGAAGGGTGCACTTGCAGTTACCCCCTGCCGATGGCGGTGGCTTTGGTGAGTATGCCGCCCGAATTCGAGCAGTGGGCTTCGTGGGGAGAATTGCCACTCGAAAAGACGCGTGGGAAGATCCAAGTGATTGGGATCAATCTAGGAGCCCCGGGTGACCGCGTCACTGAGGATGGGACGATGTGGCTGGATCAACCGGAAGTGGGAGGGCCCTCTCCGGAAATTGACTTTGTGACCGTTCCACCGTTGTCCGAATTAGAAAAATTCTACCATCATTCACTTTTTCACGAGGGTGGTAAAAGTTGGCCCTGGGTCGCTGGGTCCGGCGTGAAGGGACTTCACTCCGCGATTCTTGGAGGTCTTATGCCGGGAAGCTACGATCTACGCCTTGTTTTTTGTGAACCTGATGGCTCAGAGAAGTTACCGGTGTTTTCGGTCGCAGTGAATGGAGATCAAATCATCGATGAGTTGAATGTCGTAGAAAAAGCTGGGGGTATCAGAAGAGGATATGTCCTTGAGGCCACTTCCGTCCGCATTGGGGATGAAGGAAATCTCCGGATTGATCTTGGTCCGAAAACCGGGAAGACCGTTCTTTCTGGGATCAACTTACGGCGTGCCAATCAGTAGATTCGTGAAATGTATTTTCCCTTGGGCGAGGATTAGGGGGCTCCTCGAGAATCACGCTACTGAATGATCACGCCATCAAGGAAGAAGGTCTGTGGCTTGCCATCCGAGCTCGTAGTAAAGTAGAGGGCCGACTTGATACGGGTAAGATTTTTGCCAGTGAGATCGATTTTGAATTGTTGCCATTCGCCGGTGAGGGTGAGATCTTTTTTTCCGCTGAAAGTATCGTGGTAACGCTTATCGTTTCCGATGTTTCCGATGCCGATGCTAACTTTCTCGCCTCCTTCTGCGCCGCGCGCCCAGAAACTAAGTTTGGATGCGCCGGTGAGATCAAAGCCGCCGGGAGTATCACCCCAATCACCAGCGGGGTGCTGCCATACCACACCTGCCCAGCCGGATTCGCTTTGAAAGCTAATCTTAGTGCACTCTTTCCCGACTTTCGGATTCTCGGTCGAGGCTTCGTCCATTCTTAGTTGAGCTGTGTTGCCCATCCAGCCACTCGCAGCCCAGGGCCCATTTTGTGAAGCACCGGTAATTTCCACGGGAGTGTCGAGCGATTCAGCCGGAATGGGCTTACGCTCACCTTTGATTTTGATGGAAATATTACCGGTCGCAGCAGAGCCCTTACCATCTCGGATAAAGGCGTAGATGCGGTAAGTGCCACCGCCTTTGGGAAGTTTAATCTTAGCTTGTTCGCCCGTTGTTCCGGGAAGGATTGCTTTAGGGAACTTTGGTGGGGCCACGCGGAAATCTCCACCTTCAGCCACTTCCTTCCAGTCTTCAGTAAGGATCCATTGCACATCAAGCGGGTCGTTTTCGGGATCGGTGGCTTTGAGGTTTACAGTGATAGTCGATCCGGGATCGAGCTCTTCATTTGGCTGCCCGAGCTCAAGTGACTCGATGACAGGGCAGAGATTTTTGGCGGCTTTGCCAGTCCAAAGTTGAGTCAGTTCATCGACTGAAGCTGTTTTTTCACCGGTCGAGAGGAGCATGCCAAACCAAGTTGCTGAGGCCTCTTGCTTTGTCCCCCACATGAAGGCAAAGCTGCCGAGGCAGAGAGGATCGGCGGTGAAGGCTTCGTATGATTTGCGATAAGCGGCGGCTTTCTGGGTGCTCGTAATTTCATCTGGCATCCCCCATTTATTCTTAGGCCGCTCCCAAGTTCCTGCAGGGCCAAACTCAGTGATGAGGTAAGGTTTCAATCCACCGCCATCGCGATATCGCTTGGGAAGCGAAGGTCCGCCACCGTAAGAATTAATTCCGTGAATATCGATGCTTGGGCAGAAGCGATTGAGCCCCTCGATCTGCTTTTTCCCAATCTCTGCAGTGACCGTCATGATCGGATGGTGTGGATCGATCTGTTTTACCTTACGAGCTAGATATTCGATCTGAGTAAAAATAGCGGGGTTGGAAGATTTTTCGAATCCTTCCATTTCGTTTCCGAGCCCCCAAAGAAGAAGGGCCGGGTGATCTTTGTATTTTTTGACAGCTGCGAAGAGACTCTCGGCTTGGTTGACATTAGAGTCCCAATCAGTGTAGCTGAAGCCATGGCGTTCGTGGCCAAGCCAGAAGCCGAGGGCCACCTTGATTCCCTTGATATGGGCATCGTCGAGAATGGCTTGGGTGTTTTCATCGATACCCCAGGTCCTCACAGCATTTCCCCCGCTCGCCTTAAGTTTTCCTAAGTCCCCATCGCCGCCTACGCCATGAACCTCAAAGGGTTCACCTTCGACGAGCAAGGTGGCTTTCCCGCCGATCTTCTGGATGGTGACTTTTTCGCCTAGAAGTGGAACAGAAAGCAGAAAAAAACAGGAGAGGATGGAAAAGGCTTTCATAGAAGGATGCATAAAATTGCATGCCCAGATCAGACGGTCAAATGATTATCGTTGGCACCCTCAATAGCAGAGTTGTTATTATGGCGGGAGAGAGTTGAAAAATTGCGACCGTTTCTATCACGGCTGTCTCAGAAGATTAAAAGCGTTACTGGGTGAAGTTGTGCTTCAGCCAGTAATGGTTACGTAGATTCCAATAGGGCCACAAAAACGCTCTTAGCTTTGTGTGACTTTCTAAAGTGGAGGAAGACTACTCTTCCACTCTAAAGAACAAATATTTTTGGTTCTTAATCCCCTCAAAAAGTGAAAACGTAACGGTGATTTGTGATGGATCTCCGGGTTTTTCATCACTCTCGCTAAGGACTTCGTCATCCAATTCATTACTCCAGTCTATGAGGTCAGTGGAGTATTTAACTCGGTAAGAGGAGGAGTTAGTTTTAGGCCAAGTTAAAGTCACCTCTGATGTTTCAGGTAGATATTGAATCTCTGTAATGAGAAGTGAAACGGTCGAAGAAGGATTTACTTCCACGACAAGATTATCAAATCGAGCAAATCCGTTTGTGTCACCTCCTTCACCGGCCTGTCCTGCAAAAACTAGAAAAAGTTTTTTTCCAGCATCGTCAGCTGTGGCGATGTAGACCCCATCATGATTGACAGTTTCGTAGGTGTTATTGGTCGTGCTTAGTCCAGAGAGGTCGACCACTAGAGGGGTGGCATTGCCTTCTATCGTATCATCATCTGTCGTGAAAAGAGTGACGGTGACATTGTCTAAAGCGTCGTTCCAATTGTAGGCATCGCGCCATTCATATTGGATATCAAACTCATCACCCGCTTTAATGGTGTAGCCATCAGGGCCGAATTCGGATCCAAAATTACGATCGCCACTTAGGGATAAGACGGCATTGCGAGTGCTATCTGGAGAAGTTAAATTCGTCCGGGTGCATTGCATGGTTTGAGCGCCAGCCACATTGACCCAGTCGGGAGTTGATTGAAAGTTATCGTCAGTTGTGTCTCCGTCTGCATTACCAGCATTTAGATTCCCGTTCAGGATATCTCCCCCAATGAGGATTGTTGCCTGTGCGGGATTTAAAGATCCCAAAATGATTCCGATTTTTGCGATGCTAAGAAGAGCCCTGAATTCAAAAGACTCATTCTTGGATCTGGATAGTTTTTTTATGATCAAATGAGGGGAGGTGCTTGTTTTTAGGCTTTCTGAGTTAAAGAAAATAGCAAAAAGCGACTCGCTTTGAGAAGAAAAAATACCCACTGAGCCAATCTTATCCTTCTTAAGGATAAGGATCTGAAGATTCATGTATAAACTTAAATTTAGGGATGTGAGCGTAATAACAGGTTGGACCTCGACTTAAACCATCTCTAGGTTGTCGGGTATGAAGCTGGGAAAGATCGAAAATATTTCTGGGATTAAATTGGGAATTCTTGGGACTCACCTTGGTGTTCTTGAGGCTTTAGTTCCAAACGGGGAGGGTTTGCTCCCACGAGATGAAGATGGAGAATTTGTCGTGGTTTCCGGAACAAAGAAACTTCTAGAGCTTTCCCCCGTTAGAGTTGATCTCATTCAACTCCTTTCATTTGGAAACACCTTGCCTTCGGAGAAAGATGCGCTAATTGCGCATCTCCGTGAACTGAATATCGAGCCCCAATTAGTGATGATGGTTGGGGGAGTTGATCCCATGAACTCAGAGGATGAAGATGAGGCCGTTGCCCAGCTGCTCCACAATATTGAGGCTGCTAAACGTAATCATACAACTGAAATCAATTCTACTTCAATTGAGCCATGGATGGAGGGAACATCTCCTTCTGACGACAATGATTTCCAAGATAGAGTCACACAGAATATCAAACTCCACCTTCGAGCATTCCAAGAGGCAGATCTTGCAAATTCATGTGTTAAGAACTGGAACCTCGAATTTTTACGCCCTGGAGAATTTGCGACATTCACTTCACTTGAGAAAATTCGACCAATTCTTGATGGTTTGAATGAAAAAGTTGGTCGTCCATTTTTTAGGGCGCTCATCGACGCCGCGCACTGTGGGGACTCTGGACTCTCGATGGCTGAAAATGCACAAATTATTTCTGAAATGGGAGCGAATGATCAGATCGGACCATTTCATTGTTCTGCGCCTACAACTCGTGGATGCCTTTCTTCTGACGATGGTTGGGTAAGTGCGCTCCTTAGGGCCAACGCGGAAACTGGGAAACTCCCTAGCGCGTTCGTTGAGTTATTCCGCCATGACGACCAAGCTTTTGCCGAGCTTCGCGAGTTGGTGCCTGGTCATGGAGTCGATACCACGATGGGGCGAACTTATATTGAGGTGGTGGTCGATGGGCTTGTTGACACGGTCCGACGTCTTAACAACCTTAAAAATCGTGGGGTAATTTAAGCGATACATTTACAATTTTGGTTCTCCCATCGCGGGGGATATGAAGGACTCCTAAAGTGGGGGGTAACCCTAAATTAACGGGGCTTAAACTGACCTCGCTACTGGGAATTTACTCTCATCAAAAGGGGAAGTTGATACTGGGCTAATCACATAGCGGTGGGAAGGGAGATCCTATTGATTAATGAATCTTATTTTGGCGATGTTCTTAATTCGACCTTGAGACGGACAAAGAGCTGAGTTCCGGTTTCGGTGGAAGGTCGGAGGGACCATATGAAGCGGGCGTTGCCGTTGCCGAGGTTTTCTTCCTTGCTCAACTCGAGAAGTCCATCAGCGCTGACCCAGGTTTGAAGGTCAGAGGAAGTTTGAAGGGCAACAATGGTGTCATCGGCACTGAGGTTTCGCTGTAAGACGAAGGTGAGATTATTTTGCGAACCAGTGAGATCGTAAATGTTGTTGGCTTGATTGTGAGCGGAATCGTCAGTGCCGAGAGCGTATTCGAGGAGAGCAGTCATGCCATCGGAATCCAAGTCGGCGGTAGGGTCTCCAGTGAAGAAAAGGGCGTCGCTAGTAGTGGGGTTACCTCCTCTGGCGGCGCTGGAGCGCCAGGAGGTCGAGAGTTGAGGGTCAGGGTTTTTGTCAGGAGCGATAAGCACAAGGGTGAAGCCTGTGCCGTCGGGGCTGGTCGGCCAAGGGAGTTTGTCGTTGTAGTGGAAGTCCTTGATAGTGCTTCCGTCAGCGGCGAGGAGGGTGATGTTTTCGCCGGTGTTGGAGAGGTCGCCAATGAATTCTCCGGCGATGGGAATTCCAGGATATTCGATGGCAAAGTCAGCGGATTTTCCAACGAGCACAATCCGCTCTTCCGGGGCGAGAATAGGGATGGAGAGGGTGCTATTTTGATCAAAGTTAAAAGTAACGCCGCGGATGAATTCTACTCCGCTAAGATCGATAGCATTATTGCCAATATTCATGAGTTCGATGAACTCCACGGCATCGTCGTCGCTTTGTGGATGGTAGTTGAGTTCAGAAATGACGAGGTTAGTGCTGTCGGCGGGAATAGCGTCGACAAAAAAGGAGGCCTCATTGAGTGCGCTCCAAGTTGCTCCTGACAAGACGCGTGCTTTGGCGTGAGTCGAGGATACAATCACGGGGCTTATGTTCGGGTTATATTTGAGTGCGCTTGCGGAAATGTTCGGGCTCGCGATGGAGGCATCACGGGGGTCGCTTCCGTCGAGCGTGTAATAGATCGTGCCGGCCGGCGCGGTCATGGTAAGCTGTAAGCCCGTGCTCACATTCCCTCCGTGTTGGCTAAAGCTTGGTGCTGCAACCGACGGGTAGAGGTCTTGTGACCGAAACTGGTTTAGGACGGTGGCAGTACGGTTGGGGAGATAGGTGTTTTTCTGATAGTTGATTTCGGTCTGCCATCGTGTCATTCCAACTGGGTTGGCCTGTTGCGCATCTCCCCAACGAGCAGACTCGGCGATCAGTGGCAATTCAAGAGTGTTGATCCATTTGTCGAGTTCGTTGGCGACGCTGCTCGGGGTGAGCACGCCGTTGTTGAAAAAGTGTCTGTGAATGCGGTCTGCAAAGCGCAGACGATATTCAGCATTGTCTCGGAGCTTTTTGTGAAGACGGGTCGTCCGGTTGGCGAAGTTCTTGTTGGTTTGATTATCAGAGGCACCGCGGAATGTGCGCTCGGAGTCCCAGACGAAGATGCGCCAGCGGTCATCGCCTGTTTTTCTTCGCGCCGCCTGGAAGTTGTTATCATCCCAGTCGGTATTACCATCGTAGAAGTTGACGAGGAGGTAATCGATCAGGTTGTCGATATCGATCAGTTGTTCCATCGCGGCATATTCTGTTGTTCCGGCGAGCCCGGCTTCAGCCTGGGTGAGCATGGCATTCCAGGCGGTAAGATCTCCGTCGATCGCTTCCATGCCATTTGTCCGTGAAGATTTGATGACGTCCCAATCCTCTTTTGCGCCGCCGAATCGCTGCGCCATCGAGTTGTCTTCATTACGATCGAGAGTGTGGAAGAGGCCCCAGTAGATTCCGTTGAGGTAAAGATGAACGTGTTCTTGGAAATTGGCTGGGCGGTCCATCGCAAGTTGCAGACTGCGGGCGAGTTGGTCTCGAATATAGAGCGCTTCATTACGTGAGCTCTGAGTTGGGTGAAACCATGAATCGCCATTCTGTCCACGGAGGAGGTAGCTATTGACCTTGTCTGGCCAGGCATCGTTTCCAAAAACTGGGAAGTCGAGTTCAGAGGGGCCATAGGCCGAGCGGAAGACGAGACGGAGATTGTGTTTTGGGCGGGAGGTCCAGCGGCTGGCATTCCCGAAGACGCGCATCCCGCAGTCAATCTGTAGTTCTTGGCCGTGTGGGAATCCAAAGAATTCCGCTGAGCAGGCGCGTTCCCAAGGGAAACCGCGGGCGATGGTCGAGTTTGCATAAATACCCCCGGAGGCGGGGTCAGCATTGTTGTTGAAAAGATCGTCGATGGGCATGGCAACTGAGACTGTTGGAAGAGCCATGAGGGCATCGATAATATCTTTGTCAGGAGCAACGCTTGAAGTCATGGCATAGTCAGCGCTTGTGCCGGGTTGCCAGATGGAAGGGTAACCAGAAGGGGAGGAGGGTTGGTTGATGATGTCATCAAGGAAGAGGTAGGTGACCGTGGTGATTTTTCGCGGTGTTTCTCCGGGGCGAAAAGCAGCAGCTCGGAGGATGGTTGTGGAGTTGATGGAAATCGGAGTGCTGTAAACCGTTCCCGTGGACGCGGTGGGGGGAGATCCGTTCGTCGTGTAGCGAATGGCTAGAGCGGAATCGGAGCTGCTGAGTCCGACCAGAAATGGGGCGTCGTAGAATCCGCGCGGGATATCGGCTAGAACTTCTTCTTCAACGAAACCGCTGAAAGTCGTGGTGCCGTTTTCTGCGTCCGGCGTAGATTCGGAAAAGTAACCCGAGCTGTCATCTGCGAGACGACCATAGGAGCTGCCGACATACTGGGGAGGGTAGGATGGAGCAATCTCATCGTGGATGGTCAAGCCATTGGGCTCGACAAGAGCGAGATATTCCCCATTTGAGGAGAGCTTAAAATTGGTGTGCAGTTGATTACCTGAAACTGCGCGATTTTTGTCAGAAGCAAAGACGAGCATGAGTTCGCCAGCCTCTAAGGCAGTCGAGGGAAATTGCCACTTGGTAAGGTTAGTGGGATCGTCGGTGAGATAGAATCCGGCGAGGTCGCTAGGAGTGTTACTGGTGTTTTTGATTTCAATCCAGTCGGTCTCGTCCCCGTCTTCATCAGAGACAGGCCCGGCGTTTTGGGCGACGAACTCATTGAGGCGAAAGTTTGCTGGCTCGTCGACGTAAATGATCACGGATTCGGTAGCGGTTCCGCTAGGGCTGGTGGCAGTGAGAGTGTAGGCAGTTGTGACGACCGGGGAGACCCTGAGGTCGCCGATTCCATTTGTAGTGAGAGGCAGGACATCACCAATATCTTGACTGATGGAAAGTGCGGTGACTTCAGGAGCAATGTCCCACGAGAGTGTGGCGCTGTCGCCGCTTGCAATGCTTACCGGGGCTCCAGTGAAGGAGTTTAAGAGGGGCGAGGTTTCCATCGCCGCAACGTGCTCTGCGATACGTGAGGCTGGGAGAGCGTGAGTGTAGAAGGCCACTTCGTCGATTGTCCCGTCGAAGTAATTTCCATTGAGGTTCTTATGAATTCCAATGAAGAAACCTCCGTTCGATGACTCTGGGTTGACCGTGCCCGAGGCCGTGGCGACTCCGTCGATATACCAGGTCCACTTGTTGGTAGAGTCATCGTAGACGAGAGCTCCGTGATGCACTTTTTCCACGACCGCTGAAGTTCCGCTACTCCTTGTGGCACCGCCAAGGAAACTGCGAATGTCATTATTACTTGAAGAAATGAAAAAGAGCGTGCGCCCTTTTCCTCCGTCTTGTTGGACGACCGCTTGTTGGGAAGTGGCGTCGGTTTTGAAAAGCGCCTCGATCGTGAAACTTGTGAGAGCGGGATTAAAAAGTGGTGGAGTGAGGATGCGTGACTTGCTTGTCGAGCTACCACTAAATTCTGCAGCGGTATTGGCTTCTTCTGTGAGCCCGGTGACTCCAAGAGTTGGGAAAGCCGTTCCAACGAAGGTGGCGTGGTTCCCGTTGGGAGAGGAATCGAGTGCGACTGTGGCTCCCGAAGTTTCGCTGAGTCGGTAAAAAGCCACCGGGTTATCCGCGAGAACCTCTACGGAGTAGGGCGCAGCGGAAGCGGCGATAGGAGCCAATAAAAGAAGGAGAGATTGGCAATTATTGGGAACTTTCACTGACTGTTAGGAATTTTCTTTTGGCGTAAAGGGAAGGTGTTGCTGGGTCGCAACGAGATCAAAAAATACAAGCTCCCAGCAAAGTTATAGCCCTATCTTACGCTCTGTAATTTTTGTTCTAAAAAATCAGCGACCCTTTCGAAGGGGTCAAAACCGAATGCTTCTCCGATAGGCTTGCGGAGATTGGAGTTGGCGTTGATGTCATAGAAGACACGGCGACCATCTGGCGTTTCAAGATATTCGATTCCTGCAACATCCATCTTGGCGCTTTTGACAATCTGCTTTCCTGCTTTGAGAGCTTCAGCTGGAAGATCGAGGTAGGGATAGAATTCAACCGGTCTGGCGTCAGTTTCCTGAGGGTCGGGAATGGCGCAGGCTCCTTCTTTACCGGCCTCGACTGGATTACAGGCTTCGGAAGGGCATAGATTGAAGCGGCCATGGGTGACGATTCGCATCGCATAGAGAAGTTCCTCTCCGAGAAACTCCATGCGGACGATACCAACCTCTGGATTATGAGGGAGATATTCCTGAAAGAGTAAGAGTTGGTCGGGCTCCCAAAGGTTGGGATTCTTGGCGAGCAGCTCGCGGAGTTCGTCGAGGGAGTCGAGTTGATTCATGCGAGCACCGCTGCCACCTTGTTCTGGCTTTAGCATTGCCGGGAAAGATAAGTCATTCCGGCCTGCCAAGGCCTCGGCGTCATTGAAAATGATAGAGCGCGGGTGATCGATCTCGAGTTCGTTGAGCTTAGCGATTTGCGCGCTCTTTGAGAGTTCGAAGGAAAAGACATCGATGCCATTGAGAACTTCAGCTCCCTGTATTTGAAGGTTCTTGAGTAAGGCTAGCGTGAATGGAACGACCCTCAGGCGGCCTCGGACGTAGGCACTCGGGCTTGCTTGGTTAAAGTAGAGTCGAGCTTTGGGAAGATCATGTCCACCAAAGGCCGCAGATTTAAGATCATATTTTTCATAAGCAATCCCACGTTGGTCGAGGACATCGAAGAGTGGTTGTTGCCAGGCCTCATTTTCAAAGAGGACGACGAGATCTAGAGCGGCTGCCATAAGAGCCGGACAATTGGCGATTTGAGGTGAAAGTCGATCTCGATTTCCTTGTTTTTGAAAGTCCCGAAACGGCGAGTGATATGCGAGATAAGAGATGGAGAGGAATCTGCTTTTGGCGGAGAGGGAAGCCGGGGCTGTGGTTGAGAGTGGATTAGTCCAATGCTAGCTCGACTTGTTTTTGGAAAAGCTCCAAATCGGGATCATCGACGTCTTTCATCCAATGCCACAGGGCCTTGGTCATAGCGCTGACTTGGCCCGATTGATTGTCACTTGGTTTACCAAGTAGGTTCTTTAGGCAATCTGGGTCTTTTCGTAGGTCGTAGAGTTCCTCGCGGGTGCGATGGAGATAGAAATCAGCGCGAGCACGGACCTTTGGGTCTTTCGCATTCTTCATTGCCTTGAAGGTGAGGCCGCTCATCGATTCGTTACGGAACTGCGTCTTGCCGTCCGACCAGCCGTTCCAGATATAGAGGAAGTCACCATTATTGATGGCGCGCATCGGCAGGTGCTTTCGCGAGTAGGGGCGCTCATGGAAGGTGAAGACCCGATTACGATTTGCTTGTTTAAGCCCCTTCATAAGAGGGAGCAGGGAAAGGCCGTTGGCGCCTTCTAGATTCTCGACACCGGCGGCAGCGAGAAAAGTCGGAGCGACATCGATGGTGCTGACGAAATTCTTTTCATCGGTCACTCCGGGTTTGATGTGGCCGGGCCAGCGCAGGATGAAGGGCGTGATGTTCGAGGCAAGGTAGCAATTGGTCTTTGCATAGGGTAGAGGCATGCCGTGATCGCTCAAGAAGAGGACCAAGGTGTTGTCGGCTTGGCCGCTTTTTTCCAACTCATCGAGGACTGCTCCAACCACCTGATCGGCACGAGCGACGGATTGAAAATAGGTTGCCAATTCGGTTCGGATTTCGGGAAGATCTGGAAGGAAGCCGGGCACCGGAACTTGTTTTGGATCGATCTTTCGTGGGAACGGGATCTTTTTGAAGGAATCGCCCTTCGCCCCGGCAAAGGGACGGTGCGGGTCGGCCGCGTTGGCCATGATAAAGAATGGTTTGTCGGCGTCATTGGCTTCTTCGATTGAAGCACGGACAGCCTTGGCATAGGCGCTGGCACTGCGGCCTCCGCCGAGATCTTTTTGTTTGTCGATTCGGTGGAAGGCTTTGTGACGAGAGGGCACCACGTGGATTTCCTTGCCGATCAGACTGTTGTAATAGCCGGCCTTATCAAGCGCCTCGGGGAGGCTGGGCACTTCAGGGTTAATTTTGTCGAACCCGAGTGCGCCGCTGGTTTGCGGATAGCGGCCGGTCATCAGGACAGCACGACAAGGCATACAGATCGCGACGTTCACGAAGCCACGGTCGAAGCGAATGCCTTCAGCGGCAAGTCGGTCGATGTTTGGAGTGATATTCTTGATTGAGCAGCCGTAGGAGCCAATCGAGTCACGATTCATATCATCGACGGTTATCAGGAGAAGGTTCGGTTTCGCGGCGAGAGAGGTGAAGTAAGCAAAGAAGAGTAGAAAACGCATAAGTTATGAAATTTGGATAGAAAACCGTCTGCCTTTATTATTAGGTCTGGCCGAGGTATCGGGAGTCAAAGGAGGGAATTTAAAACAGTGTCTGCCCACCCTGCAATAGCCGAATTCTAATGCAAACCTGATCAAGGATTATCTTTGTGGGAAGAGTTCTTCCGTCCTGAGCATCCGTCGTTTAATGATTATCGAAAAGTCAGATTGCTTTGGGCTCTGTGATTTTGTTACACCTAGTTAATGAAAGATCTCTGTTCTTCTCTTCTTTCCGCAGTCTGTCTGGGAACCGCTGCTCTAAGTGCCTTTCTCACTGGCGCTGCTTCATCGGAAACTGTCAGTGTGAGTGCTCTGGCTGATCTCGGGGAGCCTTCCGAGACTGTCAATACGATCGGGCAGAGCGCGACGTATCAAAATCGGACTGTTGGTGGAGTTGCGGCGGTTACTACAAAGGACGCTACCTTTGCGGTCTCGATTGATTTCAACGCAGGTGATAGTACAAGTAACGGAGTCATCTGGGAGAGCGGTGGAGCAACAATTGGAACAAGCGTTTCCTACAATCAAGCTGCAGCCACTTTGAGCCTGCACCACTCAACTAATAGTGGAAGNGCCTTGGGAGTGGTAACTCATCAACTTACAGATGCGCAAGTTTCAGGGGGAGAGGTCGAAGTTGTGTGGGCATACGATGCCAGCGAAATCGAATGGGAGCTCTTTGTTGATGGAGCCAGTAGTGGAACCACTGTCGATACGACTGAAGTTGCCAGAACTCAGAATAACTGGAGTGGAGCGAACGCGGCTGGGCTTGGTATATTCGGAGGAAACTTTGCTGCAGGAAATGGTGATAATACGAACCTCGCAGCGATTGCTAACCTTGGAGACACTGCAACGATCAACTTAGACACAGGGCTCCGTTTTTGGGCAGGAACAGACACAGCTCTTTCCAAGCCAACGGAGAAGGCCGAACTCCAGATAGAAACGGTAACGGTTGCTGAAGATGGAATGACGATCACTTGGAATGGGCAGGATGGAGAGATTTACCAAGTTTGGCGGTCTTCTGATCTGGAGACTTGGGTCGAACTGGATGATAGCATAACAGCGGGCCCTGAGGGGGGCAGCTATCTTGTCGAAGGAGAGGGATTCATCGCAGGACGAATGTTTCTGCAAGTTCGCCAATTTTAGAAGGGCGGTATTAACTTGTATTGATTAACCCGAGCGAGCGCTTCCAAATTTACTCGTCGGGGGAGCGACCTAAAGGCGCTTTTAGATTGTAGCGGATGGCGGAGAAGAAAAGTTCTCATTCATGGGGCATTCATTTTCAATCGGTATCCTCGTTCATCTAGCTCAATGAAACCTCTGTATTGTTCTTCAAACTGGTCAATGACTCTTACAGTTCTTGCTGCCATATCTCTTTCTCTTACCCTCGTATTTGGCGAGGAAACAAAGGCTTCCCCTGATCAGGATAAATCCAACGACTTCTGGAGTTCCGTTTACGAAGACAATCACGTCGTGGAAATCGATATTTCCCTCACCAAGGAAGGTTGGGAGTCCATGCAACCTTCTCAAAACGAACGTGGAAGAGGTGTCCCGCCGCGAGGAGGAGTTCTTCCCGACGGCCCGCCACGTGGTCGGTCCCGGCGCCCTGATGGGCCACCTCCTGGTGGTGGGAGAAGAGGTGGAGCTGGAAAGAGCTTCGAATATGTCAAAGCTGACATCACGATTAATGGCGAAAAAATTGGAGACGCTGGTCTTCGATTTAAAGGAAACTCTTCTTACCGCTTCTCTTCCGATGGACTCAAAAGACCTCTGAAAATCGACACCAACCGCTTTGTCACTGGACAAAAACTTCACGGCCGGACCAAATTCAATTTGTCGAATTCCTATTTAGATCCCGCCTTCATGAAGGAGAAGCTCGCTTACGAGGTCTACCAAGCAGCTGGAATCCCGACACCAGGCACGGGCTGGGCCAAGGTGAGTCTTTCCATTGAGGGTGAACTAAAGAAAAAAAATCTGGGCATCTATGTTTTGATCGAGCAGGTGGATGAAAACTATCTGGAGCGCAAGTTTGGTGAAAAATCGAAGAGTAGCCTCCTCATGAAACCTGAGACCCATGCTAATTGGCAACACCCCGGTGAAGAGATCGAACAGTATAAGGAGGTTTTCAACATCAAGGAAGGGGAAGATAATAAGGAGCAGATCACCCAATTCGGTGACTTTCTCAGCCTCATTGGGGAGGTGTCCGGCACTGACTTTTCAAACCAGATTGGCGAAAAAATGGACCTCGATTTTTATGCGGGCTACCTCGCCGCCACTAGCCTCCTCGCCAGTTTAGACAGTTACATTGGAGCGCCTCACAATTATTATTTGATGGTTGATCGGGCCGATAATAAGGTTCGTCTTTTTCCATGGGATGTGAACGAAGCTTTTGGAACCTTCACCATGGGGACGACTCCCGAGAAGCTCGCCGAGTGGGATATCACGCGGCCTTGGACCTCTAATATCCCTCTCTTGGAACGTCTCTTTACTCACAAGGATTTTTCCAAGCTCTACCGAGAAAAGTTGAACGAACTCATGAAGGATTCCTTCACCGAGAAAAATCTTTACGAGCGAGTAGATATCTTTACGAACGCCCTCAAACCGTATCTTAGCAAAGAAGAGCAAATAGCATTTCATATGGGGATTGAAGGCGATAGCTCCGGAAAAAACTCCGCTGTTGAGCGCGATATATTTGCCATTAAGCCCTTTATTAAACGGCGTATCAGGTCCGTCAAAGCTCAGCTCGCAGGGAAGAGCAAAGGAGTGAAAATCGAGGGTCGCGGTGGTCGCCCCCTGCGTCGTCAGGCGCCCCGGGAAGAGTCAAGACCACCCAAAGATTAATATTGTGCTTTAGCAGGATGGGCTTCGCGCGCACTTTATGATGACATTAAAAGCAGGATTTTTTTGGTGGGATCGTTTGGACTTCACCTTTGAATCTCGTCCCGCTCTGGCAAAATTTATCGTTCATCACAACTTAAAGCGACGCTCCTAAGGCCCCAACCACTCGGCCAAAACTAAGACCTATGAAAAATTTCAATCTAAATACAGTTGTCAGCTGTCTAGCTTCTGGTGGAACACCACAAGGTCTAAAGAGGTATTGCCTAGGCATATTGTTCCTCTTCCTTCCTGCCGCTCTCTCCGCTGATCCGCGCCTCTCATCTTGGGCCACTGATAATTCTGGCCAATACGCTCGACTCTACGAGACGAAAGAAGCCGAAGCGTCAAACCAATCTGTCGTCACTTGGTTTCGGGGACGAGGAAATCAAAGCTTACCGACCTATGCCGATATTCATGAGATTTCTTATTCAAATGACTGGGTCTATATCCGAACGACTGGGCTAGCTTCCCATTTGATGGGGCCATGGTTTCTCAATGCCGCCAAAACCAATCTTTTTCCAAACTACCCAAGCAACCGTTCGATTCTTTACCGTATCCCTCGGACCCCGACTATCCCAACCAACAAAATAGGTACAAGTCTCGGAACGATCGGACGCTACGTCAATGGTGTCTCCATGTTTGATTCTCGGGATGCTTTTTCTTACTCGAACAGCAATTCTACAGACTCTAGGCCAAACAATGGCATCACCGGAGATGGCATCTGGAATCGCGATGCCTATGTCAATGAATCGGTCACTTTCGATGCAGGGAATGCTCACCAAGCTGGCCCTACCTACCACTACCACGCGAACCCTCCTGGCCTTCGCCACCAACTTGGCGATAGCGTGGATCATGATTTCGAGACCAATACTTACACCGAAAATTTCAACTCCTACCACTCGCCCATTCTCGGTTGGGCTGCTGATGGCCTTCCGATCTACGGCCCCTATGCCTATTCGGATGCCAATAATCCTTCATCTACGGTCCGCCGTATGGTTTCAGGCTATCAGAAACGCGATGGGACAAATGGAACCACGAATCTTGCCACCACGGGGCGCACCACACTTCCCGCTTGGGCCGCAGCTTTCCAAAACCGAAATGCCAATCTTTCTACCAATCAACAGGGTCCGCCTGTCAACAACGCCTACGTTCTTGGACGTTATATTGAAGACTACGACTTTCTAAATTCCGGCGACTTGGATCAGCACAATGGGCGCCTATGTGTGACCCCTGAATTCCCCGGTGGCACCTATGCTTACTTTATAACGATCGCAGCCGATGGCACTCCAGTGTTTCCCTATGCCATGGGGCGAGAATACTATGGCACTCCCGCCGGAGGAAACGTTAACTCTATCACTGAGCCTGTAACACTCCTCTTTGAAGGCGGTGCAGAAAAGGGTTCCAGCATTGACACTATCCAGACTGGGAATGACGAGATCACCCTCACATGGAAGGCAGTGGAAGGTGGCTCCTACCAATTAGAAACATCACCTTCGCTCAGAGGCGGCAGCTGGAAGACCACCCTCTCCAGTGTCAATCCTGACCAAGATAAACTCGTCGTTGGCGATAAGACAGCTGCTCTTTCGAATAATTTTTACCGGGTCAAAAAGGCCGCTGTTGCGCCCTATGATGATAGCGGATTCGTTGATAATAATACCTTCACGACCACTTATACTTTCCGCTTCTCAGCTAATCCCCCTCTTCCAGAAAATATTAACTCTCTCAAGGTTGGGGCGCAAGATATCAGCCTCGCTAACATTTCATCGTACGATCGCTCCGTCGGTATTCTTACCCTCTGTTTTAATAGTGCCACCTTACCCGATGGCGACCATCAAGCTGTCATTAATAGCACGCATCTTTCAGAGAATTTCTTCTCTAGTGGAGGGGAAAAAAATATCCTCCTCCTGATTATCGATGATTGGGGGATTGACGCTTCTCCTTTCGATAATCCCACTGGGATAGCCCTCCCCAAACTTCCTAACATGGACGCCCTTGTGAGGCGAGGACTCCGCTTTACCCGATGCCACTCTCAGCCCCTCTGCTCCCCAACTCGCGCCACCATCCTCACTGGTCGTCACCCCTTTGAGCACACGGTTGGGAATCCCTCTGCTTCCTCGATTTTACCAACATCCGAGTTGACGCTGGCCGAAATTTTTACTGCCCAGAATTCTCGCTTCGAGATGGCTTCCTACGGGAAATGGCACTTAGGAGGAACTGCCAATGCGCCCTCAGTCCGTGGTGGCTGGCCAGAATTTGCCGGGATCCGCCGAGGTGGTGTCACAAACTATACTCTTTGGGATAAACTAGAAAATGGAACCATCACTGAGGATGTGACTAGCTACACTACCACTGACCAAGTGAATGAAGGAACCGATTTTATTGTCTCTCAAGGAACCAATCCGTGGTTTCTCTGGATGGCCTTTAATGCTCCCCACACCCCCTTCCATAGCCCTCCTTCTAATCTCGCGCCAGTGGGCGGGTATTCCACCAGTGGCTCCTCGAATAGCGATCAATACATTCGTGCTCTTGAAGCACTTGATACCGAGATTGGACGCCTTCTCACCGTCGTAGATCTTAACCGGACAAACGTTATCGTCATCGGAGACAATGGGACTCCCGGCCAAGTCGTCCAGGCTCCTTTTGGGAATGGACATGCCAAGGGCGATCTCTATCAAGGCGGAATTCATGTTCCACTTTTTGCGGTTGGTCCTGATATCCGTATCACTGGAGCGACTGACAAACTTGTCCACTGCGTAGATCTCTTCTCCACTATCCTCGACCTTGGAGGGATTGATGAAAGTGCCGCCACGGTTGGAGTTTCGACCCACTCTCAAAGCCTTCTCCCCATCTTTCATGGGATTGATACAGCGAGCAGGTGCGTTATCGCGGAGAAATTCGGCGATACTAATGGCAATGGCCGAGCCCTCATCTCCGATGTCCACCCAGACTACAAGCTCATCATC
>KB912136.1 GCA_000383735.1 Verrucomicrobia bacterium SCGC AAA164-M04 | reverse complement strand
TGGATTTGAAATTGCGACGGCATGAGCATCATCGACGAAGAACTGGCAAAGGCGGATCCTACGAAGGAAAAACTCCCGCCCTTGGCGATAACGAAGCCAAAGCCCTCCTCACCGCCCCTCCCGAAGACACTCTCAAGGGAATCCGGGATAGGGCCATCTTGGCAACTTACCTCTTCCACGGACTTCGTGCGGCCGAACTGGCCAATCTCACCCCCGGTGATATCCAAAGCCGTGAAGGCGTCCTACATCTCCGGATCTTCGGGAAACGCTCAAAAATTCGCTATGTCCCCTTTCACCCTGCGGCCCAACGTCTCGTCGAAGAATACCTGGATCTAGTGGATCATCGGGAGGAACGAGGCGGTCCCATCTTTCGAACCTTGAGCAACAACCGAGATGAAGACAACCCTGCTCCCCTCTCCCAGTCCTCACTCTACCGGAACGTCATCAAGAAATGGTCCCTTGTGGCCGGCCTCGATGTGAATGGAGTTTCCAATCACGCGATGCGAGCGACTGCCGCGACCAACGCCCTCTCGAATGCCGCCGACATCGCCAAGGTCCAGGAATGGCTCGGCCATGCCAATGTTTCGACGACAAAGCTCTACGATCGGAGGCAGTCAAAGCCTGAGGATTCTCCGACTTTTCGGGTGAACTACTAAGATCCTATAGAAGTTGATTTTTTCTTCCTCAGACAAAGAATTGGCAGCTCATCGATTTTTCAAGTCGCTGGTCTGATCGGACTTCGAAACGCACCTCTGACTGAAAAAAGTCAATAAGGAAGTGCATGGTTGTTTCGAGACAGGGGATCGTGTGGGAGGCGGCGTTTCCTTGGCCAGTCCAATTGGATGAAGTGAAAGGCATGGAATCATGGGAAGTTGATATCGAACGAGAATTTCGCAGTAACACGGTGCACGTTAAGAAGGAGGACGTTGCTGCAATTCTCGCTGGATTTGACGATCCGCCAGAAGTCTGAGTAGCAAGAAGCTTGTCGAATCTTCATCTCAAAGTTGGCACACGGTTTCCGGGGTGCTCTGGTTGAGTATTGCTATCCCATCTTTTGCACCGGTTGCGTGGTTGCTCCGTCGAGTTGCCGGGCCGCGTCATACCACTTCCCGTGTGCGTCGATACCGAGCTTGATTGTGTCGTAGGATTTGGTTGATTCTGTTTTCTTGCCTGTCATAACGCCTCTCAGCTTGGCGGTTTCGACCTCCACCTGACAAGACCACGTCATCTAGCAGCAAGCGCCTCGATACGGACTCAATCCAACATGACCATGAACCGGTATTGTTTTCCCCTTCTTCCATTCTTAGCCCTGGCGACCATTGTCTCGGCCAAGGAACCGTTCGAGGTCTTTATCGAGAGGCACTGTGTCAGCTGTCACGGACCGGACAAGGAAAAGGGCGACCTGCGCCTCGATCAGCTTTCGCGCAATTTTCAACGGGGCGAAGACTCTCATCTCTGGGCGGAAGTTGTCGAAAAAATCAACAGTGGCGAAATGCCACCGGAAGACGAGCCGCAGCCAAAACAGAATGAAATCGCGAGGTTCATCGGGGAACTCGACTCCCGGATCAAAGAAGGCAAAGCGGCGCGGATGGCCGCGAGACCCAAGGTGGCCCACTATCGTCTGAGCCGGAAGGAATATCAGAATACGGTCTATGACCTACTCGGGGTGCGCTATGATCCGACCAAGCCGGGGCAACTGAATGAGGATACCCTGTGGCATGGATTCGAGCGTATCGGCTCTCAACTCTCGCTCTCGCCATCTCACATGGACCGCTACTACCGCGCGGCGAATCTCGTCCTCGATCGTGCCTTTTCCGCCCCGTCCGGCGAAGCCCGAAAAGTCCGCAAGACAGCCGCCGATCTGCGCTACGGTGGCGGGAAGAAACAGCAGGAAGCCCTGGACCGTTTCGGTATCAAAAGACCACTTCGCTCCCTGATGTTCCCCGGCCGGGTCCAGGTCGCACTCCAGCAAAACTGGTTTGGGAAGACGGGGCCAGAGCACAGCGGACTCTACAAAGCGCGCCTCCAGGCCAGCGGAATCCGCCCGCCCGGAGGTCAACCGGCTCACCTGAGTATCGGCAAACGAACCGGCGAGGAAACCGTGGACGGGATCATCGAATTCGACCTCACGGCACCGGAAGACAAGCCTCAGATTTATGAGTTCGAGGTCTTTTTGGAAATGCCGGCCGACCTCCATTTCGCGGTGGTTGCCACCGACGGGATCGACCGCAGGGGCGGCGGGGCCTTCCGAGGAGCGCTCACGAGCAGGGAGGCCTACCTTTTCACCCACAGTAGTGAGACGGCGCTGCTGAATCCCAACGCGCCGCAGATGTTCGATGAAAATGGCAACGGCATCTTTTCCACCGTGATCCTTGATTGGATCGAATGGGAAGGCCCCCTGGTGTCGAAGGAAGAAATGACCCGCCGCGAAGGCATGCTGCCTCCTGATGACGCCTCTGCCGAGGTGGTGGCGGAGCATCTGCAGCGCTTCGCCGAACGCGCCTGGCGACGGCCGGTCACGAAGGCCGAGCTGAAGGGCTACCTGGATTCCTACCGCGCCGATCGAGAGGCCGGCGAGAAAACAGCCAATGCCTTCCGCGGGGCCATGCTGCGGGTGCTGACTTCGAGGCATTTCATTTATCTTGTCGAGGGCGATCCGGTGGCTCGTGAACGTCTCACTGAATGGGAACTCGCCGCGCGGCTCTCGTATTTTCTCTGGAGTTCGATGCCCGATGAGCGCCTCATCGCCGCAGCCATAGGTGGCGCTTTATTCACCAGCGATGGGCTGGGCAAGGAAGTGGACCGGATGCTGACGGACGATCGCATCAATCGCTTCATCGACGACTTCTCGCGCCAGTGGCTGCAACTGCATCGCGTGGGGATGTTCCCTCCAGACAGAACGCTCTACCCGACCTACGACGACTGGCTCGAGACGAGCATGCGGTCCGAACCGGTCGAGTTTTTCCGCGAGATGCTGACCAACAATCTGCCCATCGGGAACTTCCTCGATTCCGACTGGACCGTGGTCAACGCCCGGCTTTGTGACTTCTACGGGCTGCCCGAGCCCGAGAGCGGCGACTTCCAGCGGGTCTCGCTCAAGCCCGAAGATCGTCGCGGCGGCTTACTGACGATGGGGGGCATACTCGGCCTGACCTCGGACGGCACCCGCCACCGCCCGGTTCACCGGGGCGTCTGGCTCAGCGAAACGATTCTCAACAAGACACCCCCACCCCCACCGGCAAACGTGGACCCCATCGAACCTGTTCCGCCTGAAGGTGACAAGGTGACCGTCCGCCAGAGGCTGGAGGCACATGCAAGCAACACGAACTGTGCGTCCTGCCATGCGAGAATCGACCCCCTGGGTTTTGCCTGGGATCAATACGATGCCGTCGGGCAATGGCGCGAACGGGAGCACGTCCCAAAAGGCAAGGGTGAAGACCCTGTGGTTGACGCTTCCGGCACCCTGCCGGATGGGCGCACCTTCAAGAACGCCTCCGAATTTCAGCTGCTGCTGCTCAAGGACCGCGACCAGGTCGCGCGCGCCTTCATCGAGCACCTCTGCACCTACGCCTTGCGCCGCGTGCTGACGGTGGATGACGAAGACGACCTTCAGGCCATCCGGAAGGAGGCCAAGGAAAATGATTATCGCATCAAAGACATCATCCGCGCCGTGGCCCTCTCCGATCTGGTCAAAAAACGCTAACTTCGAAACCCGGGACTCACCGACACCCAAGAGCATTCATGAACTACCTCTCCCAATCCTGGCGAATCGATCGTCGCCACGCCCTCCGCGCGATGGGCACATGCATTTCCCTGCCCTTTCTGGAATGCATGGTCCCCCTGCGGGCAGCTGAGCAAGCGACGGCTTCACCCCGGCGCAGCGCCTTCATCTATCTCGCCAACGGCGTTCACTCGTTGAACTATCAGATTCTCACCCCCGGGATGGACTATCAGTTCTCCCAATCGCTGAAACCACTGGAGAAACACCGCGAGGTCATCACGCCCGTCAGCGGATTGCACCATCCGGGAGCGCTCGGGCACCATCACAATTGCATCTCGGTCTTCCTGACCGGCGGAAAACTGGGACCTTCGGATCGCAATACCATCTCCGTGGACCAGAAGATGGCCGAAATCACCGCGCAACAGACACGCTACCCCTCAATGGAGATCGCCCTCACCCAGGGTTCCCTCGCCTGGACTGCGGACGGGGTCCAATTGCCCGCGCTTCGTCGTTGCAGTGAAATCTTCGACTCCCTGTTTGAGGAACCGAAGGGCGGCGTCGCCGCCCGGCGAAAGTCCCTGCGCCAAAAGGCCAGCGTCCTCGATGACAACCTCGCCGAAGTGCGGCGGTTGGAGAAAAAGATGGGCACCGAGGACAAAGGTCGCCTCGACCAGTACCTCACCTCGGTTCGTGAAGCAGAGATTCGTACGCGGAGGGCTGATGACTGGCTCGACACCCCGCTCCCCGAGATCTCAGAGGCTGATCGCAAACGCACCAAACGCGACATTCCAAAGACGCAGGCGGGCGACTATTTCCGGACCGTCTACGATCTCATGGTGCTCGCCTTTCAAACGGACGTGACCCGCGTGGCGACCTTTAGCCTTGGCGGTGAAGGGGACGCCTTCTCCATTCCCGAAATCGGCATCACCGAATCCCGCCACCAGCTCAGCCATCACGGCGGCGACGCCGGCTACATGGAGAAGCTGACGAACTACGATACTTTTGCGATTGAGCAGTTCAGCTACTTCCTCACTCGCCTGGCCGAGACCAAGGACCTCAACGGCAAGCCGCTGCTCGACACCACCATGTCACTGTTCGGTAGCGGCATGTGCTACGGCCACAGTCACGGCAATGCCAACCTCCCGCTGGTGCTCGCCGGCGGCACCGGCCTTGGGCTGAAACACGGCAGCCACCTCGACTTCAACCGCCAAGCCGAAGGCTTCAAAGGCTATTCAGTGGACCCGGACGGAGCCCTCACCTCCGCGCACTACCAGATCTGCGGCCGCCCGGTAAACAGCGACGCCCACATGAGCAACCTGTTACTCCTCATGGCTCAAAAAATGGGGCTCGAGACCGACCATTTCGGCGATAGCAACAAGGTGATCGGGATATGAATCGTGCACTCTTTCTTAGGGCTTCCTTGCTCGTTCTGACGCTCTCCTCCGTCGCGACTGCAGATGAACCCTTTCGCCCCAAGGCGGGAGAATTTCCTCCGCTGGAAAAAGCCCACTCCTATCGCGGCGAACTGGTCTTCGTCGATCATGCCAACCGCCGCGGAAGCCTCCGCGTGGCGGGCGAGGGAAAGTTTTACCGCAATGACCCGCAGCCCTTCGCCATGCTTCCCTATGGCATTGTGCGGTATCATGGCGCTCCGGCGGATCTGCGCGATGTCCCGCTCGGCACCGTGATGCACGTCCAGGGTTTTCTCCCGCCGGACCCCAAGCTCTCTTCCGTGCCGGTGCTCCCGGTCAACAACAAGGAGAAGGACGTGGGGCATTATCGGGGAACCGGCACGGCGCCAGCCGAGAATCATCTCCTCCTTCTGGAAGACGAACCCAGCCACTGTCTGCGCGAGGGCTTGGTCTGGAAGTTGAAAGAAGTGGAACTCAAGAACGAGGCCGGGAAGATCACTGCGAGCCGGGAACCGAAGACCGACCACAATGGCACATTCGAGGACGAAGAGCTGACCTTCGACGCCGCCACCCGCATTTGGCGCGGTCGCGAACGCCTTCGCATCGCCGACCTGATCGCCGAAAAAAAGTGGCCGGCCAGCGGCAAGAAAGCTCTCGGCGGCCAATCCGTCCTCCTCGGCATCACCTGGAAGCCGTCGCCAGGAGATGGCTTGAGCGGCGCGTTCACCCGCTTCCATATCTCGGACATCTGGTGGGACGACGCCGCCATTCAAAACGCCGCCCGATTTCAGGCCGAGACGCATAAAAGCTTCATCCGCAGCCGCTGGATGCCCGCCATGGTCGATGCCGTCGAGTATGGAAAGTTTGGCCGCGCCACCGTCACCGCGACCCTCTTCGGCGGAATGGACCCTTCTCTCTATGCTGACTTCAAGAAAGGGATCAGCGCACAAATGAATGGGGCCGAAAACACCCTGAAACACACCGCCGGCCACTATGGCCCGGGCCACGTCGCGTCCAGTGGCAAGATCCTTGAAGTAAGCCAGCCCGAAGGAGAGGTCCCAATGGGCAGCAGCGGGATTCAGGTCCGGGTCGAAACCGATCTGATCATCGAAGGCATTCGCAGCGGGAGAGTCATCCGAATCCGTCCGGCAAGCTGGCCCAAAATGCAGATCCCCCGGGAGGAATACCTTTTCCAAAACAGTCCCGAGAACCGATTTCCAAGTCCTGACATCTTTCCGAAAAACTGAGGTGATTTCCGCCCCTTGTTTTTAGCGCCTTCTTCCTGCCGGAGCTTTCGCGGCTGCTTGTTGGTCCCTTCTTCACCCCCACGATTGCCATCCGCGAGGAACCGGAAAGCGAACCCTCCCGCCCTGAATCCGGAGAATGCCCCCCATTCGAAAAGGCGCACCCTGATCGGGGTGAATTGACCTTCGTAGATCACGCCAACCGTCGTGGAAGTATCTGCGGTCGGCAAACTGGGCGACCGCTTCCACGGGTTTGATCGTCGCATCGACGCCTACCGCGACTGTCCGGTCCCCGACTGGACCCCTCACGACCTCGTTATCCGAGCCATGGACTTCCGCGCCATAACCCCGAAACAAGTCCCCAACGTGATCGGTGAATGGCGCTCCCCCAGCCACGAAGCCTTCCGCCCCCAGACGCTCTGGAGCCTCTTCAACGCCTTCACCGAAGTCTACAAGGCCCAGGACCATCCACCGCAGCGAAGCCCTCCACGGCCTCTGCGATGGTGTCGTCGGGCTGGTGAACTGAAGCAAAGGGCCCGTCATCACCGCGGGTCTTTTTTTAGGTCTCAGGAGCGGTAATTTCATGGCGTTGGTCACAATAACGAAGAACCGGGAAAACGGCTTCCCTTCACCCATCTTTATATTCTCTGGAGACAAACAACCCCTCCCGACCTTGCGTTACATGAAAACTGTTCTTATGAACAATTTTCGTGTCTTCCGTCTACCAGCCACGCCGTCCCCGCGCCTCTCCCCTATGGCAGCTCGTCCACCACGGCTGGGACGACTTCTTGGACGACTACGCAAAGCAACACCGCAAATCCCTCGGCCCGCTCCCATCGTCTGCCGTCGCCACCGTCCAAGCCTTTCTTCGCTGTGGCGACCTCGCCTCCGGCTTTACCCGTCTGCAATGTCCCGACTGCGGGCACGAACGACTCCTCGCCTTCACCTGCAAGGGTCGCCACTTCTGCCCCTCCTGCCATCAACGTCGCGTCCGCTCCACCAGCGAATGGATCGCCACCTCGGTCTGCCACGAAGTTCCCCACCGCCAGTTCGTCTTCACCATCCCAAAAGTCCTGCGTGGCATCTTCAGGAAACGCCGCAAGCCCCTCACCATACTCTTTCATACCGCCGTCGAAAGCCTTCAAGACGCCTTCCGCACCAGGCTCAACCTCCCCCAAGGCCGCATCGGAGCCATCGCCGCCCTCCACACCTTCGGCGACTACCTCATCTTCCACCCTCACCTCCACCTTCTCGCTGCCGACGGACTCTTCACACCCGATGGCCGCTTCCACTGCATGCCCGCCGAAGACCTTGCGCCCACCATCGAACTTTTCCGGCATCGCTTCCTCCACGCCCTCCAGGAGGCCAAACTCATCAGCCCCCAAAAACTCGCCAGTCTCCTTTCTTGGAAACACTCCGGCTTCAGCATCCACCACGGCGGCAAAGAATTCGTCCCCGCCCACGACGCCGCCGGTCGCAAGCGCTTGGCAGAATACCTCCTCCGCCATCCCTTTTCCCTCCAGAAAATCACTTGGAACGCCACCACCAAGACTGTCATCTACCGCTCCAAACGCCACCACACCACCAAGCGCAACTTCGAGGTCTTCAAAGCCCCCGACTTCATTGCCGCTGCCCTTCTTCATCTCCCGCCCAAAGGCCAGCAAACCGTTCGCTACTACGGCCTCTACTCCAACAAATCGCGCGGGCAAACCTCCCCCATTCCCGACCGCATCATCCCGCCATCCCAACCCGAGACTCCGCCCACCAAAACACCTCCCGCCCAGATCCTCCTCATCCCCGCACCGCCCAAGTGTCGGGCTCGCGACATGCGCCCCCTCTGGCGCGATCTCATTCTCAAGGTTTGGGGTGGTGATCCCCTCCAGTGTCCCAGCTGCAAGGGCACCATGAAGCCCATACGCAAGGTCCTCCGTCGCGAGGAAATCGAATTCTTCCTCCGCCTCCACGGCCTCTGGGAGGGCATCATTCATCTCCCCCGCCCGCCGCCCCCGCCCTTCGACATCGATACTATGGAGCCCATCGAACCACCCTGGCAGGCCATCAAGGAATGGACCCCGGATGACGACCCGGACCTGAACTGGTTCAACCAGGAAAGGGACCCCACCGGCGCAGAGCCCGAGTGCTACGACCAAAGTCCCGTCTGGCAGCCCAAAGAGATCCCGCTCGGCGACGGCCGGACTCTCGTCCTCGACGACAGCTGACAGGAAAGAAGCTTGGTGCCCTAAAAAAACCGCTGCCAAAAAAGACCTTGGCAAGGCGGACTGGGAATCTACGATCTCGTGCCATAAAAACCGTGCTAAAGTCTCCTGGCTTCAGTAAAATAGGGCGTGGATCAGGGACTTTTCCTGGCGAAACACTGCCCACCGCCAAACCAAACCACCGTCTCCGCCCCTCTTTCCCCCGCAACCCCCTTTCACCCCCTCCGCTCCGGTTCAAAGGCGCCTTCAAGGCCCTCCCGCCAAAAGCAAATTCCTAGCAGTCAGTAACTCAACACAAAACGCACACAACCGATAAAGCAGGACGTAAGCCCCTCGAATATGCTTTAATGCTTCGGAAGAAACACAAAAAATACTTACAAAAAAATAGTGTTTATTACGGCGCAATCATGCAGGCTTATGCAAGATTTTACTATTTTAGGAATAAACCCTGGAAAAGCAAAGCGTTCTTAGTTTTAGCGTGCTTGCTTTCACCATCAAAGATTTTAAAAAATGAAATTTCTAAACGAATTTAGCATTCGAAAAAATATAGCTCTTTTGTTGGGGCGCACTCCCAATCGTGGGCCCGACTTCTTTATCGCCGGAGCAACACGTGCGGGCACAACGTACTTACATCATCTCTTGGGAAAACATCCTGATATCTTTATGCCTCGCACAAAAGAGCTCCACTATTTTAATCATGCTGGAAAATATCGTGAAGACCTCAAAAATTATTTCAAAATGTTTTATGGCTATAATGAAGAAAAATGCATTGGCGAAGCCACCCCCTTATACCTAGAAAAAGGAACGCTTTATAATGCCAAGGGGGGAATAGAGTTTTTTCAAGAAGAGACAACTATTGCACGTTTGCACCACCATTATCCTCATGCAAAAATCATTGTGAGCTTACGCGATCCAATGGCCCGAATTGAATCATTATACGCAAAGAATTTTAGCCAAGGGAAGATTAAGACAACGCTTCAAGAGGAAATTACAAATGAACTGCAAGGAAACTCACGCTTAAACTTGCTTTTTCGCAATCGTTACGACCTTCATCTTGAAGAGCTTTTTAAGTATTATCCACGAGAGCAAATCAAAATATTTCTCTTTGAAGAATGGACAAATAATATAACTGAGACTTGCTATGAACTCTGTTCTTTCTTAGGGGTTCCATATCAAAATATAGAAGGTAGTGAGGACACAAAGAATACAAGACAATCTTATCAAATCCGAAACCCATCAAATGAAGTAAGCTCGCCACACTTTGTAGATGATGCATTAAAAACAATAGTTAAGGATCAACTTTTATCTGTTCGCTCTTATGTTGAAGAAGCTTTAGGCAAGAAAGTATCTTGGGAAATATAAAATGAGCTTCATTCGAAAAATTATAGATCATAAAGCCCTTCTTAAAAGTACGTTTTTTGTTTTTGCTTTAAACGGAGTAAAAAGGTTATCAGGGCTAATCACAATATATGTTCTTGTAAGGGCCTTGAGCCAAACACAGTTTGGTGAATATCAGTTTATTTTAAGTCTTGTTGGTATCCTTACAATTTTCTCTATGCCGGGCCTAAACAATGCTGTGATGCAATCCATCGCAAGAGGGCATAAGGGTACCTTTAGGGCCTCCTTAAAGCCTTCCTTTCTATCAAGTCTAATCGGTGCCCTGATCCTATGCGGAATAGGAGGATGGTATTTCTTCACAAAGGAAAGTGGCAATCTCCACATTACTTTTTTTGTCGTGGCAGCATTTTTTCCTAGTACGCATGGCTTAAGGCGGTGGAGGGCAGTAAAAACAGGCACAGAAAGCTTCTCATTTTTATTTCTAGCAGATGGCCTAATAGCGCTACTAACAGCGATACTGGCCATTAGTGTAGCATTGCTTGTCCCAGACCCTATCTTATGGCTTCTCATCGTCGTTATGCTTGTGCCCAGCATACAGAACCTTCTTCTGACCTACCTAACCCTCAAGAAAATAGATCACAACGCGCCCGTCGAAGATGGAAGTATTGCTTACGGTATCAAAATAACAGCTTATTCAAGCATAAATATCGTTGCTAACCACCTTGATAAACTTCTTATTTATGGATTTTTCTCGCCGGCATCACTCGCTATTTATTTCGCGGCAGATCGCATGGCAGAGCTAACAAACAACCCCCTTTCACCCCCTCCGCTCCGGTTCAAAGGCGCCTTCAAGGCCCTCCCGCCAAAAGCAAATTCCTAGCAGTCAGCCTGCAGTTCCTCGCTGATTCCCATTGAAATTTCGAGAATAGTCGCCTCACCGGGATCTCCGGCTTCCTGGGCGAGATAGCCCACCATGCCATACTCATCGAGATCGAAGGTTCCTGAATCCCGATCTTCCTCCCCGAGGATAATTTTAAAGAGGGTCGTCTTCCCCGCGCCATTCGGGCCAACCAATGCCACACGCTCACCCCAGTTGATGGTCATATCGGCCTCTTCAAAGAGAACTCGCCCTCCGAGGGCCTTGGTCATTTTCTTGATCGTCAACATGGCGGCGTTGATGTCAGGGGAGATGGCCTGAGAGTCAAGTTTTTTGGGGGTTGGAACGGCCAAGAGTCCACAAAAAAGCCTCCGCATTTCTGCAGAGGCTTTAGAAAAGAAGACGATCTGAAATTACGCTTTTTTTGCACTGCGGCTGGTGGCCACGATTCCCGCCAGAATGCAGAGGAGAATCAGGGCGATCAACATGGCCCGTTTTTCGAATGAGGGTTTCTCCTGCTCGCCTGCGATCTCAAGCTGCAGCGAGAGCGCTTCGTCTCCGCTCACCTGAATTTCGCGAGTGAACTCGACAGAAACACCAGAAATCGGAATCACCGGATCCAGCATCTGGGTCACCGGCTCGGTGCCCCGCTGATGACGAACCCACTTGGTTGCGATAGTGGAAAGAACGCGATTCACTTCAGCGCTATTTCCAACCTTCACATTGGCGTAGTCATCCTTCCCCCAGTTAAGATTACCGGTAAAGACTGGGTTGGCATTGGCTGCCACTTCGATCTGGGCTGTTTCATCATTCTGACGCACTTGCGCCTTGTTATCAAAATACAATTTCTGACGGCGCGTATTTAGAGCGACCTCAGCTTGCTCGGTCATGAGTTTTTCCAACTTAATCCCGGCATCTTCATTGGTCGCAGCATCCAGAGCCAGACCATTGTAAACCTGCCCCAAAGTTGCCGTCGCATTCCCTTGGTCTCCGGCCTTGAGATAACTTGAAACTTTCCCCAATCGTCCGAGCGCGCTGGCCTTTTTCTTGGTTTCTCTCAGGGCAACGAGACTAAGATACTCCTTCCGTGTCGTTCGGGAATCATCTCCCCGTTCGGACAAATCCAAATCACCATCACTTCCGGCAAGGCGATATCCTTCCGGAACAGCCACCACCCAGGTGACATTTTCTAAAGGCTCACCAATCTTCAAGGCGGTCAGGTTGAGATTCCTCAGTGAGTCGGCCTTCGCGGTAGTGGCATAGGTCACCCGAAGCTTGGCATTACGCCCTCCCGCATCCCCGGTGATATGAAAGCGGTAGGAATCGCCATCTTTAACCACCAGAGCGCTCTCTTCGTTAACGAAGACACCGAAGAGTCGGCTATCAGCCGGCAGGGTCACTGAAAGCGACCCACGCTGTAAGGTTTCCAATTCGAGATCAGCCTGGTTCATCAGCTCTCCACTTGGAGAGACGACAGTGAGCAGGTGACCGGAGGTCACGCGAATCTTGGACCCACTCATGACAGAGTGACGTTTCAAGGAAACCTTCACCCCGCCCCCAACCTGTGTCGTACGGAAGAACTTGTCCGGAGCTCCACTTCGATCCAACTGAAGAAGGCTCTTCGGTAAGGAGACCCAATCAATCGGAATCCACTCTTTTGATTGCTCAACCACCAATTCCAAGCGGACGCCGGGACGAAGAGCCAAGTAGGACTCCTGCTGTCGAAGCGAGGGGATCTTGCAGGTTCTCAACAAGCTGGCATCGCCATTCTGTTCATACTCGATCCGAATACTTGTCGACCCAATGACCCGGCGCTTAAAGCGGATCTGCCAGTTTCCGTCGTCCAACTGCACGATGTCTCGCACTTCACCGCCCGAAGCCCTAACCGTATTGACATCGTCGTTGGAAAGTCCAGGAAGTTCAATTCCAAGGTTACGAATCGAGGCATGTTCAATCGTCAATCTCAGATCGATGCGCGAACGGGTATATCCTTCCCGCAATTCCACATCATGAAGAACAAGAGCCGCGAGAGATGACTCCAATTGATCCACGATCAGGGACAAGGTCCATGATTTTTGAAGAAGCCGGAAGGCCAGAGAGCCCGGTTCATTGCCTCCAACCGAACGAGGGTCGAGAGCGGAAAGATCCTGACGTTGATCAACTTTCAATTGAATTCCACGACCTGGAACAACGAGAAGTTGGCCCGACTGCCTCGTCGATTCACGGAGTTCGACCTTAGGCACAGCCCATGTCTCCACCGGCATCGCAGGGGTCACTCCGGTAAGAACGAGAGAGAATTTCTGCTCCCCAATCGTCTTCCCGTTGAGATTCATTACCACGATGCGCTGATCCACCTCTTCAACTTCGACCCAATGATTCAATGCTCCTCCGGTCAGTGATTCGACTTCGAATCCAGCAGGAAGCGGGAAGCTCAATCTGAAGACCCCGGCGCGGGTAATCTTTGCGACAAGATCAATACCGAGAACAGTGCGTTCATCACCAATCGACAAACGTTGGTTGGAACTCACGCGAACTTCCGGAGCCACCGGAGCGACCTTGACAGCCAGAGAACCTGCCGCCTTTGCGTAACGGTAAACTTTTTGAATCGAGGCGGTTGGTTTCTTTTTCTTATCCAGCGGAATTAATCCACCTGAGAAATCGGTAATATTCACCACCGAAAGACCCTTCGCAACCGCACGGTCAAGTTGCGCTTCTCCGCCAAAGGCGAGAGCAATCATACCCACTTCGCCGGCTGATCCACGGACGCGCATTGGCACCAGTGTCACTTCGGAAGGCAGCGTCGCAAGGGCCCGTTGGGTTTCCACAAGCAATTGAAATGGCTTCGATTGGGAAGGCTTGATCTCGATGTTAAGGAGCTTGTTCTCCGGATCAAATCGCCACGGTCCGATCTGCGACCCCTTGACGTCACTCACCGTGAAGCCCTCGGGAACGGTGACCACCAATTGCTTCACCTGCCCCTGGGATGGACGAATCCGCAAGCGATGCCGACCATCGATGACGCCTGGCCCGGGAATAAAGAGGTGATCCAATTCCGCATAGAATTGCGTCTTCTCCGAGGCCACATCGCGGGCCTTCGGGCTCAGCTTCACCAAGGACTTCTCCTCCGGTGCCAGCCAGAGCTTGGCGCGACTTCCTTTTTGAGAGGCGAGAACCTGTCGTCGAACTGCCGACGGTGATTGGATGGCCCAGCCATCGGCTTCGTAATTCACTTCAAGAGTCCTCACCACTGCCAGACCACTCAGGACCGGAACTCCCTTCACGACATCGGTGGCGGAAGCCTGATAAGTAAAGGTTGCGGTATATTGCCCGTCGGTTTCCGGAACAACATGATATTGGTTATTCTCGGTAAGAATCCTCATTCCGACTCCCTGAAAGTCAGTGAGCGTCGCAGGCGATTTCAGGAAGACGAATCGCTCCCCCGCCTTACCCGACACCTGCATCGTTACTTTCGATTCGAGTCGGCGTCCTTCGATCGACCAAACTTCACTCAGGGAATCGATGGCAGCTTCGGATTGGGAGGAACTAAATGTCAGGAACAATCCGGCAAGAATTGCGGAACTGGTGGCGGTTTTCTTTTTGGCCTGCTTCTTGCGAGCTGCTTTCTTCGTGGACTTTTTAGCCGTCTTCTTCATGGGAGATTTCGGTTCGGTTTCAGAATCTGAATCGTTAACACCTTCGGGCTCAGGATCTGGATCAGGAACTGGCTTCGTATTTTCGGGAGATTCCCCGTCATCGTCACCATCCCAATAATCAAGAAGCCGGTTTCTCCAGTTGGCCCAATGCCCGAAAATGGCAAAGCCAAGAAGCACCAGGATTACAACCCCAAGAGCGACAAAAAACCATCCCGCACCGCCGACCCGGGCCAACAAGCCGAATGCAAGCGCGAAGGCTGCCAACGAGAGGCAATGTTTGCGATAGCTTGGCAACTGCCATGCTGACAAAGCAAAGATTACCGCAAGAACCAAGCCCAGGGCGCTGGCATGGGAGCCACTGATCGCCCCACCCTGACGGTGATCAACGACCAAACTAAGTGCTTGTCCTGGAGCAATCACGGGCACGCTGTATTCCAAAGAATCCGGCAATTCAGATTTCTGCTCCATCCCTTGTCCTCCCAGATTGAGAGCTGCGATTCCCGCAATCAAAACAAGAACTGCCCCGATGATAGAAACGTTTGACTTCAATCGCAACAAGAGAGAACCCGCCAACCAAATAAGGGTCAGGAGGAGGAGCGAAATAAGGGCATTTCTCTCGATCCACAGGAAGCCATTCTGTTTGGTAAACTCAGTAAGACGCTCGATACCAACTGCTGAAATTGGTTCTAGCAGATGACCGGTATCTGGAAGAACTTTCCATCGCGTCATCAGTTGGGTCGCTCCCACCACACTGGGAGCGGTTAGGGTCACTAAACCCTCTTTACTTGCGCTACTCGCGCGTAATTCCACCCGCACGGGTTTATTTGGGCCATTCGCCTCCGGGAGAGGAATCAATCGCTGATCGCCAGACTCCCTCACGGTCACTTGTTCTCCATCGACTCTTACTTCGAGAATATTCAACCCCTTGGGGACATCGAGAAGGAGTCTTCGTTCACCACGCGAACGGACATCATAGATCGCCTCAGTCACCACTCCGCCGTCGCGTTCAATACGGCTTGAAAAATCAGCATACTCGACAACTTGGCGGGCAGGATCGCCACGCTCAAACCAGGAAACCGAGGCTTTCACAGAGATCGGGCGTGTAGTATATTGCCAGGCTGCCAGGGAAGGCGCGTGGGACATGAGACGATATTCGGCGGGAAGTTCGAGCGGATCCAACTTCACCAAATTCTTCGAGCCGGACTCTTCGGTCAGTTCGACCTGCCCCGGACTGACCACTTGAATAAACCCACGCTCAGCTTGCACTGACTCCGGAGTAAGCTGTCCCAAGCTCAGGCCATTATCGGCATTCTGTTCATAGGTGACGAGAAGTTGATACGCTCCCATCACAGGTCGATGCAACGGCACGGTGAGTTTCCCCTCCGCGATCAGAGAATCCCGCACGTCGCGTCCATCCACATTCAAGTTTTCCACCCCTTCGGGAAGAGCGAGAACCCATTGATTAACCGGGGCTCCGGTAATAAAATAGTTCACCAGGATCGAAACATACGCGGTGTTCTCTTTCAGTGAGTAGAGATGAAAAACATCGGCCTGCACATTCTGACTGAGAGCTTCCACCACCATGGTGGCATCCCAGGCATCACCACGAATCCGAAAAGCCTGTTGCAACTGTGGTCCGCGTTTCGGGAAATGATTCAAGGGCATTTCAGTTAAGCCCTCGTTCGCACCAGGGCTCACGCGATAACCCGGAGCGGCACTTACACCAAGTTCACCTCGAACCGATTGGCTCCCGGTGAAAGTCAGCATGGGAAGACTCCAATCACCGGCTTCGGCTGGCTCGTTCTTCTCGAGGTGGAGTTTCACCAATCGACGCCCTACTACTTCTTTTCCAAAGATAATCTTAATGCGCCGACGTCCATTCTCCGGCTCGCTCGCCACGTAGTCCGCGACATCCGCACCGGTCACTGCAACCACGGAATAATCTCCCGGCCCTTGCAGTTCCCACTCACGAATGGCGGCTTCGCGAACATCCAATTCAAGATCGGCATGAAGCACACGATCGGTCTCGGTCAGTTCGTAACTTAGGAGCTGGGAGACATTGATTTCTGGCTTCACGCGATCTGCAGCCACGGTGAAGGAGCGCTTCGCCGAGGGATAACGATAATAGAAGATCTGCCGCTTGTCCCCCGGAAGCTTCACCGCTTCAGGATATTGATCGGGAGACAACTGGGTTAGCCCACTGGTCTTCATTACCTCAAGACGGACTGCTCCGGAATTATAAATCCTAAAGTAGCCCGAATGTCGGACCGCCCCAATCGGGGTGAGTCGTAGCGGCGAAACCTGGACCGGCAGGGCTTCGAGAGCCGATTGGGAGCGCACATAAAAAACAGCCTCGTTTGTCACGGGACGGCTCAGGACGATCTCCAGGACCTTCTTATCACTCACTTTCCAGCTCAGGACATTCTCACCTTCCACAGCGAGAATTTCTCCCACCCCCTCCAACTGGCAGCTTAAGGATGGAAGTGTCCCCTGAAGGGTTTTCACTTTAAGTTCCGCGACCTGTCTGAGCAGTCCCGCTCCCACTGAAATTTCGCTCATTCCCTCACTGGTGAAGAACAACTTCCCGTCGCTCGTCTTGCGCTCGGGTTGCCAGGCCATCTGCAGATGGCCGGAGGCAGGAAGGAATCCCCGCATCACTTTACTGGATGGCACCGGGATCACGGGGAGCACCGGATTGAAGAGGGCCTTATTGGAAATACCGGTTAGTTCAACCGGCACCACCGCACCACCTGGCACTTTGAAATCAATCCCCCGCCAGTCTCCTGACATCGTCAGCGGAGTGACAAAGGACAGATCAATCTGATGCACCCCTTCAGTGTAGAATTCGATTTGGTAGCCGCCTTTGACCAGGATCAAGCGATAATCCGCCGTCACCAAGGGTGCGGTGGGGGCAGCCCGGCCGCTCAGAGCATTCATTTTCACCGGCAGCTTACCTGAGACAATCGCGGTCGTTTGTAATCGGAAGCGCGCAGAACCTTCCTCCTGATTAATTTCGCCCTGCAACCTTAGGTTTCGAAGTTCAACCGGTCCCGGCTCGGCAGCAGAACGGAAGAGATCGATCTGAAGTTGCGCCAGAGAATTTGACACCAGACGATCAAGCTTGGGATCCTCACTTTCCAGAGGATAGGCATTTTTCGCGGTGACCAGACGATGTGCCATGCCATCGAATGAGGTGATCTGATAACTTACCGCAATCGAGGAGGCTTCTCCGGCACCCACGCCGGTGAGATTCATGCGAGCTGGTTTGTCGAAATCCTTCTGCACCAAAGTCACGAAAGCGATGAACTCCTTCCCCTTCTTTTCATCCTTGGGCTTGATATCAAGAAAGCGCCGCTTGCCCTCTTTTCGCACTGCCCAAGACCCTACATCCGGCCCATCAAGTTGCTCCACCGCGGCTCCACCGGAAAGCAAGACCGAAAGCCGCTTGGGTTTACCTTGAATCACCTTGAACTTGAGAGAAACCGTCTCCTTCAACAATTCAGGATGAACCGCGACCTTCGACTCCGCCTCAACGGTATAGAAGAGCTTTGGCTCGGGTTTCACTCCGTGTGCTTCAATGGTGAGCTTGCTGCCTTCATTTCCAATCTCAGCCTTGACCTCCGCTTTTTCAACGGGTTCCTGAGCACGAAGGAGAGAGCAGAATAGAAGCGGAAGAAGTCGGTGGAATTTCATAAGAGTATTAGCGGACTGGGGGTGAATGATTTGGGTAAAGGCTATGTAAAATTGAGACGGATTATTCTCCGGCCTGCTGCAGCATGGTGCGTAGCTCATGAAAACGCGCCTGGCTTTGATAGCTGCCCTGCAGGGAATCAGCCTCTTTGCGAAGTTCCTTTAACTGCACGCGCTCGCCAACGGCGGAGCCCTTGAGTTTCTCCGCAAACAAAGCGGCCGTGCCGGCCAAGCGAAGAGCTGGATCGGAATCAGTGAAGCTTGTAACGTCTTCCTCAAATGGAATGTTCCATTTGCGCTCAACCATTTGGTCGGTTGCGGTGTCGAGGAAGCGCACGGAAACGTGACCCACATCACCTTCGCCCTCGGGAAGGGCTTCGAAGTGATAGAGTGCGACCCCGCTTTCCTCCGCGGCCATTTCTGCCGCATCTACGGTGTCGTTCCGGAAGTCTTCCTTCTTCAAGAGATGCTTCTCAAAGCCATAAAGCTTGAATTTCGACACGCGCCTTGGATTGAAGATGACCTGCACCTTGACATTCTTTGCAGCGGGACGCAGCGCTCCGGCGATTTGTCGGGCAAAGCCATCGTCAGCGTCTTCGGGACGATCAAGAAAGTAGTAGCGACCATCACCCTGCTTCGCCAGCGAGGAAAGAACTTCGTCATTCAAGCCATCCGCTCCGACTCCGCAGGCATCAAAGGCGATCCCGGCCTGGCGCATTTTCTCAACTTGCTTGGCAAGGTTTGCGGGAAGGGCATCTCCCAGATTGGCGGCGCCATCAGTAAGAAGGATGATGCGGTTCTGGGCTCCATCGACAAACTGCTGTTTGGCAAGCTGGATTCCACTGTCGAGCGCTCCCTCAAGATTCGTTCCGCCTTCCGTGATGGGTTGCGACACAATCTCCAAAAGATTTTTGCTCTCATTCCCCTTCACCCGCTCGGCAAGCAATCGTGGCGTGCGGGCGAAACCGACGAGGGTGATCTCATCGCCGGCATTGAGTTGGTCGGTCAGTAAAGCAAAGGCCCGTTTCACACTCTCGGCTCGGTCGGCACGCTCCATGGAACCACTTTGATCAAGAAGAATAGTGAGACGAAGTGGTGTCGAGGCATTGCGCCCCAAAGCCGCCGTGCTCATCGAAACCCGCATCAGATTGCGTTGTTGCATGAAGGGATGAGCCCCCTGCTCGATCTCACAAGCGACCTTCTCCGACTGGCTCGGCTTGCGGTCATCGTAGTTGAGCGCATTGACAAACTCCTCGGGACGCACCTTGGCCGCCTCGGGCCACTTACCTTGCGACAAGGAAGACTTCGCTAACTTGAAGCTCACATCACTGACATTGAGCGAGAAAGTGGAGTCGGACTTTTCGGTAGTGAGAGTTTCGAAATTCACACGCTTCTGTTGCGCAAGTTTTCTGGCCTCCTTCTCCGCTTTTTTCTTTTCAGCATCCTGAACTGAGGCAGCTAAAATCGCATCGACAAGCTCCAACTGGGAGGGCGTATTTCGAACCACCAGAGAACCCGAATCTGTCAATAATGATGCGGAAGTCCCATCTATAAACACGACTCCCTGCCGCTTCAACAGGTCCACAATCGGCTGCCGGTCCTTAATCCCGCTTCCGCCATTGTCTTCAGGAGTGGCGAAGGAATCGTCATCAGACCCGGCGGCGCCTCCATTGCTACTGAGAAACGCCCCAAGGTTTTCCGGAACTTCAAAACGCCGGGTAACGATATCGGCTGTCTCACTTGACGTCAGCGGAAGGAAAGTCACTTTACCCTCATCGACCCGATACTTCAGCTTTGCTTTGTCGGCGATATGCTGGGCGGCCACCTGCAAGGGGACATTCTTGAGGTAAAGTTTATCGATTTTTATGGCACTAGGATCGATTACCTCTCCGAGTAACCCGCCCCCGGCAACTGCGCCACCCTCAATCACTCTCGGCTTTCTAACATCAAGGGTTAATCCTTCCCCATCAGGATCATGAGCCAAGGCACCTTGCTCCAACAAGGCCATGGCTTCCTCAACCGTGACATTATTCAGATCCACTTCGGGAAGGATGATATTCTGCAACTTCGCCGCGATTCCACGCCTTTTTACGCCAAATTCATCAGCAGCAGTATAAAGAGGAATCGCCTCCAAATCAATCTCTTGATCATCTTCCTTGGATTCTTCCACAACAGCCTGCGCGTCCCCCGAAGGAATTGCCAGCTCCCATGTCTTGTCAACCTCTTGAAGCATTCGGGCTCTGGTCTCATCGTATGACGAACGGTAATAATCAGACTTTTCAGAAGCAATCCGAGCCAGCCCACGACGAGCCTCCTTGCTGGCTGGGTCTTTCTGAAGGGCTTCCTTGAATTCCTTTTCAACAGTATCGAAGCGACCAAGATCGCGCAGACCTTTGGCGAGGCTGAACTCAGACCCCTCCACATTTTTCGTCGTGATTGATGATTCGCGGCTCCTCAGTCCACCGGTGGCAATGCCACCAACGACCTGCCCCGGCGCAGCTTTGTCCTGCTTGGAAAATTCATCAATCTTCGCGGCAAGCCCACTCTTTCTTGAAAAGCCTTCTGGGTTCTTCTCACCCTCAAACCGCTCATCAGAAAAATCCATCCCAAGCAAACGGCTCTTCGAATCCTTTTCCTTTTTTACTTCTTCAATATCAAGTCCTGCTATTTCAGTCACAAATCCTCCCACTTCCACGTTCGTCGACGCTTCGCCCTTCGCTTTTTCCATTTTCCACGATTCATTCCCACTCAAAGAGAATTCGCGTGGCTTCAACAGCATCCGATCCACTGAAACATCCGTCGAACTATCCCGTTTTTCAACCATCCTCTCTTTCAGTGAGGCAGCACCATTAATGTCGGCAGAACGGACCGATCCATCCACTGCTTTTCCATTTTTCGGAAGCGCTTTCCTTCGTTGAAAAGTATTTCTGTCCTTTGCCTCGGTTGATCGATCGTCAAAGTGAGCAACACCTCCTGCATACCCTTTTCCGCTGGTCGAGCTGCTTTTTAAGGCTTTATCCCCGTCTCCCGCCGCAAACGGATCGGCCTGACCCTCAGCGGTTCCTCTACCTCCGCCGCTGATTTCCGAAGCAAATGGATCGAAACTGGGAGAAACAGGTGACGCAGGAGTCACAGGGAATGACCGGGCATTCGATTTCTCAGCAAGTTTTTGGAGTTCAACGCCTCTTCCTGCAGAGCCACCACCAAGATCACCGCCAAATCCATCTTCGTCGAAATCAATTTTGGCGTCTGGCCCACGGAGAAGATCAGGAACAGGGATGGAAGCCAGACTGATGGAATTGGTCGCAGTGGCCTTCGGCCCCTTGGCCGGTTTGGCATCCGTCGGAACCGCCTGCGCCATCGATGAAGAAGGCTTCTTGGCAGGCTTAGTCTTCGCAACCCGGCCACTCCAACGCTCATCCCTCTCGAAACTCTTGGATTTGGACTCCAGGGATTTTTCTCCATCGGCACGCGTTAGTTCTTTATCGCCAAGCGCGGCGACAGCATCCAAGTTTTCTCCCTCTATGGAGATAGCTCTCTTGAGTTTCGTCCTTTCGGATTTACTTCTTGAATTGCGCACCCCATCGAGCCCCGCCAGGTTTTGATTTTTCGGTTGCCCGTTGTGTAATTCGATCGTTGCGAGCGCATCATCAGGAGAAATCGCCCCCAATCCATCATCAATGTCTGCAAGGTACTCTTTGGCCGTTTTCTCACTGTTGGAGAAAGCATTTTCTTCATACCGGGAAAGAACCGCTAACCTGGAATCGTTATCATTTCCACTCTTTGCCTGCATCTCACGAAGCATGTCTTCCTGGCCCCTAATATCCTCCTCAAGAAACTTCCTGCCATCCGAGTATGATACCAAGGCAGATTCACCTTCCGGAATCTGATTCTTCATCGGTCCGACGAGAGCAAGAACAACCACCGCGACCATCAAACAGGCAGCGGTGGCGTAAATCGAACGCCATTGGGCAATGCTAATGCCACGTTCTTTGGAGAGGGTGCTATCATCAAGATCCGATGTCCCCTCATCAAAAGCAGCAAGCACCTTTTCACGACGATCGCTGGGAAGTTTCCAGTCGTCATCATCATCGGGCTGCTCCATGGCCTGTCCGAGAAGGCCGTGAGCCTCTTCGAGACGTTTTTTGGCAAGCGCCACTTCGGGTCGCTCCTTGAGAATACGCTCGAGTTCCTCCACTTCAAAAGCGGAAGCTTCCTCGAGAATAAGGGCGACGAGCCGGGCTTCGAGCTCCGGCTCGATGAATGATTGAAGGTCGTCGTTCATGATTTGAATGGATGGTGGAACGAGGTGATCATGAGAGACCTCCTTCGATTCCGGATTTTCTGAGACGATCAGCGAGATCTTTAAGCAAATAGTGCAGGCGGTAGCCGACGTTTCCGACGGTCATCTCGAGCTGATCGGCGATTTCCTGATACTTGAGATTTTGGAAATATTTCATGCGAACCATGGTGCGGTCCCGCTCGTCCATCTCAGCAACGAGTGTCTGCACTAACCCAACGGCCTCGAGGTTACCGAGCTCCTTGTCCGGCCTCTCGCCGGAAGAAAGGCGCTCCCCGGCTTCACCATCGAGAGTTTCGCGTTGATTTTTTCGAATGACATTGAGGGAAAGATTGCGCACACAGCGGAAGAGCCAGGCGCGGGGGATTTCTACCTCTTCCCAATGCTTGTGGAGCTTGAGAAAGGCATCCTGAACCACTTCCTCGGCCAATTCGCGTCGTCCCAGGAGCCCAAAGGCATATCGCAGGAGAGGAGATTCCTCTTCAGCGAAGACAGTTTCCAAGGGCGCCTTTGCAGGGCCCGCCTTTTTCTTACCAGGCAGGCGCATTATTGAGGTTTTTAAGGTTCCTTGGGACACAATGAGGCATTCTTTTCATAGAAAGAGACATCTCAAAGGTGAAACCCTTTGAAAAAATATTAAGAAAGTTTGGGGGGCGGGAATGCCTTACCTTGCCTTAGCGAGAGAAAGGTAGACTTGTGTCTGAAAAGGTATCGGCCAGCGCTTGCGTAGGAGTGGTTGCCCTCTAGGGTTCTGGAATGTCTTTTCAACATTCGGTCTGTCGCTGGTGCTTTGAGTCCACCCCCCTCTCCACACTCGCGGAATGGTGCCGGTGCCACCCTTCCAGTTTATGGCCCACTTAGAGTGAGAGGATTGATATCTCTGGATAAGCGTTTGAGGCCTGATGTCAACATGCTTCCGGAGTGAAGGCCGGAGGCCGTAACGCAGGGAGCATGTTGAGCGCGCCACCTTTCTCCCGGCTCCCAGCCAAGCGCAAATTCCTCCGGAGTCTTCATTCCCAAACTCCGATGGGGACGGAGCTCATTATACTTCTTCCTCCATTCTGCGATCACT
>KB912135.1 GCA_000383735.1 Verrucomicrobia bacterium SCGC AAA164-M04 | reverse complement strand
TTAGAATGCCCGCCTATCCGATCGTCTTTCTCAAAAAGTGTAATATCGTGAAAGGGGTGGAGAAAGTGAGCACACGCCATACCCGAGATTCCTGAGCCAACGATCGCGATTTTTTCACGTCCTGGTATCATGAGAGGCTTTGGCCCTCCTCTTTGATCTTATTCGGGACAGGTTTGAGATCCCAAATCAAACCGATCCATGATAGGGCCTTGAGGCCGTAGTAGGTAAAGTCAACTTCTGCGGCACGAAATCCTTGCCGGGTTGAATGGGGATAGCGATGGTGATTGTTGTGCCAACCCTCACCTAAGGTAATAAGCGAAAGTAAAAAAGAATTCCGGCTGTCATCTTTTGTTTCGTAAGGGCGCTTTCCCCAAACGTGGGCAAGCGAATTGATAAAGAGCGTCCCGTGGAGAAGAGCGGTTGTGCTAATAAAGAAGGTCCAGATGAAAAATTGCCACATGGTAACATTTAAACTTGGAGCGAATATCTCTAGCACGGCTCCTATCGAGATCATGAGTAATCCGTAAATGAAGGGGACGATTTGATCGAAGCGATTGAGAAAAACTAGCTCAGGAAACTTTTTGAGATCTGGAATAACTTGGTAGTCTGTGGGGAAATTCTTCATGGAGGTTAACCAGCCAATGTGGGACCAGGTGAAGCCGTGATGAACAGGAGAATGTGCATCAACCTTTTCGTCGGAGTGCTTATGATGGTGACGATGCGTGGCTGCCCACCAAAGGGGACCACGCTGCATAGAGCTGTTGCCTAGAAGTGCAAAAAAGAATTGAACGACTCGTGACGTTTTGAAACTACGATGAGAAAAGTAGCGATGGTAAAAGCCTGTGATGGCGAACATTCGCAAAAGGTAGAGAAAAATTGCGGAAGCGGCCGAGACCCATGAGAAACCGACTAGAAAAACGGCAAGACATCCAAGATGAAGAAAAATAAAAGGAAGAGTTCTTTCCCAGTTCATCTGGTCGGGTAGGGATTCTGGACTGAGTAATTCCTCCCTACGGAAGTCAGAATCCAACCATTGACCGATCACCCGAATAGGTGTCGATAGCGATCGCTGCTTTTTCTGAGTTTTTTCAGCCATACTCCACTCCTATTTCATTCGATTTTTTATGATTCCAATCATTCCACCAACAACCGGAATTTGTCCGAAAATATGTCGTCCCGAATCCCAAAAATCTTGGTGGAACACAACTTTACCATTTTCATTGAATCTCACTTGACTGATTCCGACCGAGTGGATTGGATCCCCACTTGCTAGTTTTGGCGCAGCAAAAATCATTTCCCAACGAATGTAGTGATCAGCTCCCGATCGAACCGAATCTAGAATATTTACTTCGAAGGACGTCATCGTTTCTGCTGTTTGAAGGAAGTAGCTTTGAATTTCGTCAGGACCGTAGTGAGTTGCAATTGTATCGTCGAGATAGGCTCCCTCGGCATATACGTTAGCGGTTTGGTCTTCGAGATAGATCCGATCTCCGACGTTTTTGAGGAATTCGGAAAAACGTTGGATGGCTGCAGCCTCTGCAGAGGAGTTGGCTGATGGTCCGGATTCTCCCGCCTTGGTCATTGCAGCACGGTAATCCTTAACAAATTGAGCGGTTTTGTTACCCTCCATCTTCGTGCTCAGGAGAATCCCAATCCCGATAAGGGCTAGAACTGCCCCACCGAAGAAGGTGGTCAAAGGATGGGTGAGAAACGAGATCATAATATGTTAGAGAAAACTCGGGCTGATTCCTTGATCCGCAAGTGGAAATGGACGAGATTCACGGTTACGAAAGGCATTTATGATATCTGCGAAAAATGATGCTGCCCCAAAAGGCCCCAAGGGTATCCGCGAGCCAGTCACCTGGGTCATTACCGGTTCGGTTTTCAAAAAATGATTGATGGAATTCATCCCAAATACCAACCAGTGAAAGAGAGAATGTAACGGTAAGGATGAGACTGCGCCAAGATGGTCTTTTTGCTAAGAAAAGTGACGCTGAAAGAAGGCCGCTTCCTCCGAAAAAGAATCCGAAGTGAACTATTTTATCAAAGTGGGGAATATCAAAAGCAAATACGCCTGGCGGATGGAATTTGTTTCCGTGGGACAGTAGATTGAGAACGGCGAACCAGAGGGTAAAACAGCCAATCCAAAATTTAGGGCTTTGGCGAAGCCTTTTGGAAGTCATACCAGTGTTGAATTCTACCTGAGCTGGACTTACGAATCTTGTTCCCCACTGCGGCGTATCTCTTCCTCCATTCGTTCGGCGAGCCACTGTTTCATCATCGATTGGTAATTTAGAAATCGTGATCTGGCAATCCGCTTGATGCGAGAAAGCATTCGGGGATCAAATCGGAGGGTTATTGTGGTCGACTCCTTGGAGTCTGGGGCGTGAACCGAGGCATTGATAAGTCGAGGGTTCAATGAATGCTCAGACCAAAATTGATGCTCCTGTTCATCGGTTTCAAAATCAGGAACGTCGTTCCAATCTGAGATGGTGTTCATTAAATAAGAGGGTGGTTATTTCATTTCAGCTAACTTACGCTCATAATAAGTTTCCTCGTCTTGAACGAGGTCGCGGGCTGAAACTACCCGCGCTTTTTTTCCGTTTGACCAAAAAGAAAGAAACAGCCCCCGGCTTCCGATGGTCTTGCCAATCAAGTAAAACCGGGCTTCGCCATCAGCGCGTTCGTTGTCGGGGAGGAGTCGAATTGAAAACGGATCCTCGAAAACCTCCTCGATCTCGTGGGGCTTAATCGATCTGGTGTCGAAAGGAGTATCTGTGAAATCAAGTTCCATTGTTTCTCCTTAAAGAAAACCATACAAATTCCATGGTGGAAAGCCGCATCTTTCCTAGATCGTGATGACTCCATCAAACACGAAATCGGCAGGTCCAGTCAGGGTAACCTTCGAAAAACTACGATTGGGGCCTGATTCAAATGCAATTGAGAGGGTTTCGCCGCCACGAACATCGGTTCTGATTGGAGAAGGTGCACCGGTTTGGAGATGGTGAATGAGAGCGCAGGCGGTGATTCCCGTGCCGCACGCCAGTGTTTCTCCCTCGACTCCACGTTCGTAGGTGCGGACTGAAAGGTGCTGCGATTCAATGACGCTGACGAAGTTTACGTTGGTTCCATTTGGTTCATACGAGTCATGATACCGAATCGCTGCACCATTTTTAAGAATGTCACAGCTTTCGAGGTCCTCGACAAAAACGACGGCATGTGGAACTCCCGTGTTGAGATTGTGGACTGGCCCAGCTGCTTCGATTAGGGCTTCCATTTTTAGATCAACAGGGTCTGACATATCGATGCAGACCTCATCACCGATCAATTCAGCTCGGAGCGTTCCCGCTATCGTTTCAAAGGTTAGGCTGTTAAGATTTTCACCGAGAAGGCGGGCGGTATAACGGCCGAAGCAGCGGGCGCCATTACCACACATTTCAGCTTCACCGCCGTCCGCATTATAGTAGCGGAACTTAACATCGGCCTCACCTTCTGCTGGCTCTACTGCGAGTAGCCCGTCGGCACCAATACCGCGGTGGCGATCGCAAAGATGTGCGATTTTATCCTTGTTGAGGCTCTTCTTGAGATCGCGATTGTCGATGATCACGAAGTCGTTTCCGGCTCCGTTCATTTTGGTGAAATTTAGTATCATGTCAGTTTATGCGGCGTGGGTTGCTTTGATGAGAGGGGTCACAAATCCCCTCAGTTTTTGGGCGACATTGGGATCATTAGCGTTTTCTTGAATCTTTCTTACAATTGCCGAACCTACAATTACGCCATCGGCGTAGCCTGCAACTTGGGCTGCTTGCTCTGGAGTGGTGATCCCAAATCCCACGCAAATCGGAGTCTTTGTGATTTCGCGGATTTCAGCGACTTGAGTGGCGATACTCTCAGAGGGTGCAGAATGAGTTCCAGTGACTCCGGTCCGGGAGAGGGCGTAAATGAATCCTTGTGATGATTCGGCGAGAGATTGACGACGGGCCGGAGGGGTGGTGGGCGCGATGAGATGAATATGATGAAGAGCTTTCCCGTGAAGGAATTCAGGGTTCACTGCTGCTTGAGAAGGGGGGAGGTCAAGCAGCAGAATACCGTCCGCTCCTGCTGCTGCTGCATCATTATGAAAGGCCTCAAAACCATAGGCGTAGACTGGGTTCAGATAGGTGAAGAGGACTAGCGGAGTATCGTGGGTCTTACGAAAGGCCTTAATGAGATCGATAATGCGATGCGAGCTCATTCCCGACTTGAGGGCGCGATCCGCTGCCAATTGATTGACGATTCCATCTGCCATAGGATCCGAAAATGGAATTCCGAGTTCGATGATATCGGCTCCAGCATCGGAGAGAGTATGCAGGATCTCGAGCGAGCGATCAAAATTAGGGTCTCCACCTGCGACATAGGCAACGAAGGCTTTCCGGTCTTGTTCGCGAAGGTGGGTGAAAGTAGTGTCAATACGATTGGCCATAAACGAAAGCAACTTGGCGATGGACGGCAGAGGAGACAAGCCTATCCTCACCTCAGTCACATCTCTTTTAGGAATTATGCGCGCACGAATCATCAAGGACTTCCGCTTTGAAGCAGCTCACACTTTACCGAGTCTACCTGCTGACCATAAATGTCGACAGATGCATGGTCATAGCTTCAAGGTTGAGATTCATGTCGAGGGCGAGGTGGATCCGGAAATTGGTTGGGTTTATGATCATAAATGCATCTCTGATGCCATGAATCCGCTGATTGATCGCATGGATCACAGTTATCTTAATGATATTAAGGGGCTGGAAAGTCCAACTATCGAGGTGATGGCGGCTTGGTTTTGGCGAAAACTTGAGGACGATTTGCTCGGGTTATGTGAGATTGTTATTTATGAGACACCAACCGCTAGATGTTCCTTCCGAGGTGAATTTTAAGGATCAGTGGGGAGTTTTTTGATTTGGAAGAATCTTTCGCCGTAAAATTTTACCCACATCAAGCGGTGTGTCTCTTACACAAAAGGTCGACTCGCTAAATGCAAGCTCGAGAGCCAGTTCTTAAAGTCGTCATTCGATAGTAATCCGGGCTCCCTTTTTGGGAATGATCACAGAGCCGAGAAATTTACCCTTTTCGTTTTCGATCACCCATGAATGGCCGACATGGCTTTGCATGATTCGATTTGAGGCTTTGTGGACTTTACCGAAGGCCTTTCGCTGTCCTTGTTGGTTAATCCAGAAAATCTGTAAATGTTCGCTGCTTGAATTTTTGATAGCGAAAGGAACGCGGGTAGAGGACTTTCGTGAGGGGAGAGGTTTGTTCTTGCGGTCTAACTCCACGAGTGGAGTCTTTCTCACGCTATTTGATTGTCTCTTTTGCCGCAGAGGAACTCCCTTTGATGGTCCTTCCTCTCTAAACTTTATGAGTATATCTTCATATTCCTTGTTCTTCGCGAGGTTGGTGTGCTCGTATTGATCTTCCGAGATGTTATAAAGTTCCTCTTCGTTATTTGCGTAATGAATATAGCGAAAATCTTTTCCAGAAAGCGCGTAGGCGTCGGGGCCTCGGAGTTGGGTGAGTGCGATATGAGGCCAGTCTAAATTCGGATCTTTGAGTAAGGGAGAAAGGTCTGTGCCCGAAATGTTTTCGGGTGCGGTAATCCCTGACAGCGAAGTTAAAGTTTTGAATAGATCGATGGTAGAGACTGGTTGATCGCAGACGCTTGGGTTGATCCCTGGGGCAAGAATCATCATAGGGACACGCGAGCAAGCGCGCCACCCTGTAAACTTTTGCCAATGTTCTTTTTCGCCAAGGTGCCATCCGTGGTCCGACCAAAGAACGACGATGGTGTTTTTACGGCGTGGGGACTGATCAAGGGCATCTAAAACATTTCCGAGCATGGCATCTGCGAAGTGAATCGATGCAAGGTATCCTTGGACACCAGCTTTCCATTCGCCGCTTTTCTGAATATGGGGGAAGTAACGATTTCGAGCCAGCGCTTGTCCAGCAGGCGGTATATCATCGAGATCATTAGGAAGGTAACCGGGCGGCAATTTTAATTTCTCAAGAGGAAAGGGTGCGAAATACTTTGCTGGAACAAACCATGGTTCATGGGGTCGATAAAAACCGCAGGCTAAAAAAAATGGTTTATCAGTCGGAGGATTAGCAAGTTGCTTTGAAACCCACTCCGCTACCGAGTAGTCACCTCCGAATTCTTTATCCGTGACTTCAAGTGGCCCCCAATCTGTCTCGATGTATTGCCAAGGGCCGCCGCGCGAAAGTGATACCGGACGCTTGTCGGGGTAGTGTGTGAAGGGAAATGGATTGTCTTTTTCTTTCTCAGGGAAGTAGTTGTCCCATGATCGAGGATCGATGACATAATGTAGAATCTTGCCGGAACCAGAAGAGTGGTATCCGTGATTTGAAAAGAATCGAGGCATGAGAGTGATGTCGGGCATCACTTGTCTTAGCGGCTGCATGTTTTCGTAGAGACCCGATCGGTATGGGGGAATTCCTGAAAGAACTGCTGCGCGGCACGGGCCGCAAGCGGGGGCAGGGCAGTGGGCGTTGGTAAAGAGGACCGACTGGTTAGCAAGGCGCTGAAAATTAGGCGTGATACTCTGAGGGTGACCACCTAGTGGGCTAATCCAATCGTTAAGATCGTCAACTGAAATGAAGAGGATGTTGGGTTTATCCGTGGTGGTTGCCGAAAGTAGACAAGGAGCGATTAAGAGGAGGAGAAGGGATTTCATTTCAGTTCACGCGGGTAGTTAGTGTTTTCGTTTCTAGCCTTAGTTTTCCTTTTGGGTGACCGTTTTTTCAAGATCTGCTATTTTTCTGAATCCTGCTGGCCTGTTCCATCCTTGATCCTTCTGGGATAGGTCTTGACCTTAGGAGCAAGTTATTCGGGGTTTTTACAGGCGTCGATTGATTTAAGGTTGTGGTCGTTGATCATTATCGCCAATTACTGAGTCGTTTGATGTGGGAGGCGATTCTGTTGCTCTAGCTACTCAATTAAGTTATGTCTTTAGCCTGGGAGCAGCTTTATTTTTTAGAGGGGGCGAGATCTACGGGAAATCTCTTTGGTGCTTGAGTGTTCTAGATCTTGCTCTTGTAGACTTTTATAGGCGAAGGGAGGACCTTTTGTTTTGAATGGGAATTATTGAACTAACGTTTAAAGGAGACGAGGGACTTGAGAGATGGGCTTTTCGGGATAAGATCCTTTTATGAAATCTGAATTGGCATCCCCTAGGAAAGGGCCCCGCTGGCGTTTTCTTTTGATTATGGAATTGGTCGTGGTCGTAGCGTGGCTTGTCCTGAAAAGTATTCCACACTTCGTAGAGCAAGGGTGGGGAGGAGCGGTGGATTTACTTCTTTTGGTCGCTGCGATAGGGGTGGCGTTAAGCTGGCTTATTTTTTTCAGTAGGTTGCGCTGGAAACATCGTGTGATTGGTATTGTGTTAATGTTATTGCCCGGGGCTTTGGTGAGAATTGATGGCCACACTGGTAGCTTTTTCCCCCAACTTTCCTGGCGCTGGTCTAATCAATCGGCAACTCAGATGCCTGAAATATACGGGATAATGGCTCAGGAGGGAGAGCTCATTAAGACTACTGGTCCTGCCTCCTTTCCACGGTTTCTAGGTCAAAATATGGATAACTGGGTAACGGGTGAACTTTTGCCGAATGGCTGGGAGGGCAAAGTGCCAGAAGAGTTATGGAGAATCGAAATGGGCGAGGGATGGTCAGCGTTTGCAGTTGCCGGAAATTTTGCTTACACAATGGATCAGCGAGGTTTGATAGAGACAACGATTTGTTACGAGCTCCTGACTGGATATGCCGTGTGGACCCATTCGGAAGAGGTTAGATTTGAGGAATCGATGGGGGGCAATGGACCGCGGTCGACTCCGACGGTGGCAGATTCGAAGGTCTATTCGCTGGGCGCGACGGGTATCTTGACTTGTTTGGATGCCCGAACAGGGGTCGTGATTTGGGGAAAAAATATCCTCGAGGAGACGAATCAAAGTGTCCCTAAGTGGGCTAAAAGTTGCAGCCCCTTGATCGTTGATGGCATGGTCATCGTAACTTTGGGAAGTAAGGCTGAGAAAAGTCTTGGAGCTTTTTCTGAAAATACGGGTGAGTTGATATGGCGTTCTGGCAACTATCCCTCCTCCTATGCTTCGCCCGTGGTAGCGACTCTAGCGGGGAAGAGACAGATTGTTGCAATTCAGCAAAAGGCGGTGGCCGGATTCGAGATTAAAACTGGAAAGGAACTTTGGTCCTTTCCGATCAGAAATCCGCAGAGCAACTGTGCTTCACCGCTCGTTGTGGGGGACACCGTTATTACAAGTAGTGGCTACGGATATGGGACCCATCGGATTCAGATTAAAAAGGATGAGACTGGATTTAAGGCAACCGAACTTTGGCACAGTCTTAAATTGAAGGCTAAATTCGCCGACATGATTGTAAAAGATGGTTTTTTATATGGGCTTAACGATGGACGGATGACTTGTTTGGATCTGGAGAGTGGGAAGTCAGTTTGGCGCGGAGGGAATTATGGGCACGGCCAGATCCTTGGGGTTGGAGACCACATCATCGTGCAGGGCGAACAGGGGGGTGTTACGATTCTCGAGCTTAGCCCAAAAGAAGAGAAGATCGTCCTCGAATTTGACGCTCTAGATCACCGAACTTGGAATCACCCGGTTTTGGCAGGGCGAATCTTATTGGTGCGTAATGATCGAGAAGCCGTTGCCTTTAAATATTGAAAGGATGCTAATAATTCTCCTACCAAGCTACTTTTTGATCGGGGTCCAATTAATCAACGTTTTTTTGTCATGGTCCAAGAGTTTTAAGTTTTGGATCACGGCTTCTCCAGGGCCTTCTAAAACATCAAGGCGAAGCTGGTAGAGCTTTTTTGCGGTTTTAAGTTCGACCTGGATCTTTTGCGATTTGGGTGATGATACGATTGGAAAGCGAAGGTGGTTACCTTTTGGTAAGATGGTGGCTTGGTTGGTGGTGAAAAAGATTTCACCGGTTCCTTCCGTATCGGTTGTGAGGTCAAAACTTAGATAGTAGGGGCCAATCGCAAATTCGTTGAGCCTGCGAATGTCCATAGCAATGCCGGGGTCTTCGCCTGTGAAGGTTAGAAAGAGAGCATTTCCTTCACGAACGAGACTGGTATTTTTTCGGGCACGAATTTTAAGAGGGTCTTGTCCCTTGTTTTTGCGTGGTCGGCGTTCAGGACTAGTTTCAGAAGGATGGGGAGAGTCCGAGAAAAACGTCCACTCGCGGTTCTTGTGGGGGTTTTGCGTTGGGATCATTTTTGCATCGGCAAGCTTGGGCGAGTGGAGCACCTCGCTCGAAATCTTCTGCCATTGCGCAACCATGTTTCTCAAACGATCGGGATGCTTTTTTGCTAAATTGTTAAGTTCGGTGCGATCGCCCGAAAGATCATAAAGTTCCCATTCCTCCCCTTTAAAGCTAACCGCTTTCCATTTTCCGTCGCGCAGGGCGAAGTCCTTTGCAAACTGAAAATGAAGTGGTGTTTTTCGCGAGATAGGTTTGTCTTTAAAGATTGGTGCGAAGGAGGTTCCTGAGACAGGACGGAGTTCCCTTCTGGAGTGGATCTGTGGTATCTTGGCGTGGGCAACTTGGGCCAAGGTGGGTAGGACATCGATGAGGTGAACGGGAGTGTGGGAGATTCCTCCAGGTTTAGTTTTTAGTCCGGCGGGCCAATGCGCGATGCCCGGACTGCTGATTCCTCCTTCGAATTGGTTTTGTTTGTAGTAACGAAAAGGAGAATTACGTGCCCAGGCCCACCCGGTGGAATCAGCGAGGAAAGTATCGCCGTTAGTTGGCTCGACGTTGAGAAGTGGTTTGCGGCGATCGTAGGGACAGGCTCCGTTATCGGAGACAAAGAGGATAAGGGTGTTATCGAGTTGCTTGTTCTTTTCAAGATCTTCGACGAGGCGTCCGATTTCTTGATCAACACGATCAATCATGGCTGCGAGGGTAACCATGCGGTTGATTTCATACTTCTGTTGCCACGGAACAATCTTCCCCCACTCTCGAACGTGAAGGGGGCGTGGACTCGGGCGGAGATCCTTGGGAAGAATGCCTAGTTTCTTCTGTTTGACTATACGGGCATCACGAATTTTGTCCCAGCCGGCATTATAGCGCCCCTTATACTTTGCGTAATCTCCGGGTAGGGCATGAAGGGGTGCGTGTGGAGCATTAAAAGCAAGGTAGAGGTAAAAGGGATTCCTGGCCTTTCTCGATTCCTGCAGAAACTTGAGGGCAAAATCAACGTTCGCGACAGTGGTATAGAAATCGGATTTCGGGACATCCCAATGTTCTCCGTTAAGTCGGAAAGTGGAGTCGCCTTTGAAAAAGTTGCAGGCGCCGCTGAGATGTCCCCAGTAGCGTTGGAAACCAAAGTCAGTGGGCTCCTTTTTGAGATGCCACTTCCCGGTCATGGCGGTGAAGTAACCGGCTTCTTGAAGGACTTCAGCCGAAGTGACAGCGTGAGTAAGGGCGACATCGCCTGCTGCAATACAGTATTGTCCGGTGAGAAGGGAGACCCGCGAAGAATGGCATTTGGCGGTGTTGTAAAATTGCGAGAAGCGGAGTCCGTTAGCTGCGAGGCGGTCAAGGTTTGGTGTTTCGATTTCCCCACCATAGCAACCGATATCCGAGAATCCGAGGTCATCGACCATGATGACGACAATATTGGGGCGCTCTGATGAAAAAAGAGGGGTGATAAGTAGAGCTAGGAGAAGTTGAATTTTGGACATGGTAGGAGAACTTGAAAAAGGGATGCGATTGGGCTGCCTTCTTTATTGGGATCAAAAGCGTCGATTTACGACTTAGTTTTTAAAATGTTTATCTCTAAAATTGAGAGGCTGTTCCCAATCATATTGGCATGAGATCATGCTTTCTGTTGCGGAGGTGATAGGGTATCTGGAATCCTCAAAGCCTTCCGATCGGAGACATATTTTTTGAAGAGTTCGAGAGTTTTTGAACGCTGTATTTTGATCCAGTCTTTCTGAGAGTTTTCAGGTGGGGGTCCAAGCACGTTTGCAAGATCTAAAGCCGAGGCCGGGCGCGCTAGATAGGATATGAGCGGAATGCGATCTCTGAACATTGTAATGGACGTAAATTATTTCTGATGAGTTGGCGAGAGTCTAGGTGAGGTCTTCAAAGCAGTGCCTTCGCAGCGATCAAGGCGTAGAGTCTTGATTTCTTTTTTTGTTTGAAGCCTCTTTTTTTGTGGCGGGTCTCCGAAAAGGAATTACCGGCAGCTTTAACGAGGTGAATCTTACAAAATGTTTGTGGCTTGAAAGGGAACGCTGGTCTGCGAGGATTGCGTGCATAATGAAGAGACGATTACTCTCACTATCTCTGCCGGTTATTCTATTTGCTGGAATATCCTTGTTTGGTCAGGAGAAGGCTGGGCTTGCTCATGAAAAGAGTGTGAAGCCCGGAATAAACGAAAAATTCCTCGATCCTGAACTTAAGGTGGATGATTGGCTAAAGAGATTTGAAGTTGAAAGCCGCGAAGTTTTTCAAGAGAAAGAAGCAGTGTTGAAAGCCTGTGGAATTAAAAAGGGGATGGTAGTGGCTGACATTGGGGCCGGGACTGGTCTTTATTCCCGACTCTTTGCAGAGGCTGTGGGACCGGAAGGTTGGGTTGCAGCAGTCGATATCTCAGGGCCGTTCTTGAAGCATATTGTGGCTCGTGCAGAGCAGGAGGGGCAGAAGAATATCACTGCGATCCTGAGTCCCGAGAACTCGGTATCCTTGCCTTCGAACTCAGTTGATGTGGCCTTTATTTGCGACACGTATCATCACTTTGAATTTCCCCGTGGAACAATGGAATCCTTGCTTGGATCTCTAAAGCCAGGTGGAACGGTGGTTGTGATTGATTTTGAAAGGATCGAAGGGGTGTCTCGTAAGTGGCTCCTAGGTCACGTTCGCGCCGGGAAGGAAGTGTTTCGAAAGGAGATCGAAGACGCTGGTTTGACATTTGTGGAGGAACTTAAAATCGACGGTTTCAAGGAGAATTACTTTTTACGATTTCGTAAGGATTGATGCGTGGGGCCAATAATAGGGGCTTTGGCTTTTGGACGCTGACCTTTTTGGTGGTCGCTAACATGGTAGGGGCTGGAGTTTTTACGACTTCGGGATTCACGCTGGTGTCGCTCGGTGATCCTTGGTTAGTGATGCTGGCTTGGTTGGTGGCTGGAGCTATCGCTTTGTGCGGAGCCTTCAGCTACGGTCTGCTGGTCAAACAAATGCCGGTTTCGGGTGGTGAATATGCGTTCTTGTCATCCTCGGGATTTCCCTTTGTGGGATTCGTCGCTGGGTGGGTTTCGCTCTTGGCGGGATTTAGTGGCGCGATTGCCTATGCGGCGCTGGCTTTTGAAGAATATTTACCCGGTGATCTCCCCCATAAGCTGCCGGCGGTAATCGTAGTGGTTCTAGGAGCGTTGACGCATGGAGGGAAGAGGGCAGTGGGAGCGTTGACACAGAATATTGCGGTTGGACTAAAGTTGACCTTATTAGCAGTACTATTGTCCTATGGGACATGGTGTATGGTTTCTCTGGAATGGCAGAATACTGCTCCGCGAAGTCCGGCTGATGGCTCCATTATCTTAAACTTTGCCCAAGCCCTGATTTGGATTTCACTCAGTTATTCTGGATTTAATGCTGCTGTCTATATCGCGGGAGAATCAAAGTCTTCTCATGTAGTCGCAAAGTCACTGATAGCAGGCACCTCAATTGTGATTTTGTTTTACCTTATGTTGAATGGTCTCTTTGTTCTAGCTCCCCCAAAAGAGGTGGTTCTAGGCCAAGCCGATGTGGCGGCGCTGGCGGCGGGCTGGATTGGTGGTGGGCGTTTTGAAAACTTTGTCCGCTTTGTCATTTTGCTGGCTCTTCTGACATCGGTTTTGAGTATGATGATGGCTGGGCCGCGCGTTTATGGTAAAATGGCGGGAGATGGGTTGTTACCCAAGTTTTTTGTGTTGCAGGGCAAAAAGGTTTGGCCTGCGGTTTCCTTACAGATGGGAGTAGCCTTAATCTTGATATTTTTCGGGAGTTTACAGGACCTCCTTGGCTATCTCGGGTTGACCTTGTCACTCTGTGCTGCAGCTTCGGTTCTTTGCCTTTTCCTCGGCGCGCATCGGGGCCTTGTTAAAGGGTGGAAGGCAGTCCCTCCTTTATTGTTCATTTTAGCCACCTTAATTTCGGCCATCCTACTAATGATTCAAGATCCCTGGCAGGCTTTGGGGACGATTGTGACTTTGTTAATAGGAGTAGTTGGTTTCTTGATTTTAAGAAGTTCGTGGGTTCGGAAGTAAAACGTTAGACGATTAGCCGCAGGGTGGACCGATCAGCGATGCTTCCGCATGCGATCAGGATTCATTAGCGAATGACTTTTTAGCGAACAGACAAATGAGGTCCCAACCTTGAGCTTAAAGTTCCATTACAACGAAAGCGCCGAGAAGAATCCCTGAAGTGGTGACTCGGTGATTCTCCAGACAATTGGAGGTTTTATTTAGCGCCCCCGCTGAGAACTGAGAATCTCAGCCTTAGTTTCTGATGAAAGTCCACTTTCAGTGAGCCAAGTTCTCGCCTCCTCTGGTTTACGACGGTAGTAGGCGAAGCCTACCTTTTTTAGAGATTCGTTCCGTATTGTCGGGTCTTGAATATCTTGGGCCCATGCAATTGCCGTCTTGGGGTCCTGCCATGCATATCCTTCGGCAAAGCCGCGGATAGCGGAGTCGCGTTTCGGTGAATTTGGCATAGAAAGAAGGTAATTGCCGGCAGCAATGGGGTCGCGATCCTCCCAGTCACCGAAGGCTGAATTGAGTCCTGCCTTTTGACCTTGCCCTTCTGGAAGTTTTTCAAGCCAAGAGACAGCTGCAAGAGGCTCGCGCTCGGCCCATTTTTTACCGACTTCGGCGACTGCGCGCGTCGCATATTCTTCAGCTGCAAATTCCTGAATCCAACCCGCAGCGGACGCTGGATTGGTCCGTGCGTAACTTTCGGCTACCTCTCCCATAGCAGAGCCTTTTAGCGGCCCATCTTTTAAGGTCGTGACCCAATCGGATGCTGCAATTGAGCCGTCCTGGCGAATGACCTCGTTGGCAACAGTTTCCATCAAGCGTGGCGCATCACTTCGTCCTTCGGCAAGAAGTTTTGAGACATAGTTCGTAGCTTCGTCGCGATTACGATCGGCTAACCCAGCTACTACACCTTTTTCTAGGTGTAACCGCTGAGTCCTCAACGTGTTATCTGGGCCATGGGCTAGGTCTTGGGGAAGTTGGTCAAGGAGGGCTATTGCACCGGTCGGATCTGTGGATGCCCAACCGCTGATTACAGAGTAGAGATCTATCTTCTCCGCGGTGAGTGAGGTGGAGAAAGCAGCTTCACCTGCAATTGTGCCCCAAGCGTAATTGAAGTCACGCCATTCAGAGTCGCGATCATTAACTCCAGCAGCTATCAGTTCTTCACGAATTTGCACTGCGTTTTCGCTGGTCATTCCAGATAGGAGATGGCTGAAGGCAAGGCGACGTTTGAGTTGGTTGGGATCTTTTAAAGCCATCGCAGCGAGGCTTTCGAATCCTAATTCTAAAAATGAAGTTGTTTCGAGTAGTTTAGAAATAGGATCGTTTTCGACGGAATTGGATCGAGTTAATGTGGTTCTTGAAATTCCCGTTTCTGAGGGAGCGGGCGAAGTAGATTGACCACGGGTAGCTTGATCATGAGTTTTTGATGTTCGACTGTCCGCCGTGGCTGATTTCTGCCAAGCCGTGCCAACGAAAAATGCGGCCACCATCACGGTGGCCCAAAATCCATGGACGATAACTGGTTTAGGAAGCATGGTGAATCCTAATCATATTTTCTAAAATAACAAATCCCCAGCAAGGATCCTCCTAACTGGGGATTTGCGATTGAGAATTTTGAAGGAATAGGATCTTAAGTAGCCTGACTTCCGCGTGCCACGACGACCTTACCAGTTCGGATGGTCTCGATGACTTCGAATTGACCGAGCATAAGAACGACGGCGTCGATCTTACTGGTGGTTCCTGTGAACATGGCAATCATAGACTTTGGAGTCATGTCGACGGTCTTGCCGGCGAAGTGTTCAATGACCTGAAGAGCCGCTGAACGTTCATCTTTGTCCGCAATGATTTTCACTAAAAGCATCTCGCGAACGACTGAGTTTTCAGCGGTGTGTTCGAAACAATGAATCACGTCGATAAGCTTGTTCACCTGCTTGATGATTTGTTCGAGTCCCTGGGGATTTCCAGAGATGTCGATGGTCATTCTAGAGAAGGCCCCGGTGCGGCCCTCGGAGACCACGAGCGAATCTATATTATAAGCTCTCCGAGAGAAGACCTGGCAAATACGCATCAGGACTCCTGGGCTATTGTTTACGAGAATGGAAAGCGTGTTTGAAGCTCCGCGAGCGGTGCTCTCTATTGGAGTGTCGGTAGTGACAATCGTTTTAGACATTTTTAAAGGGTGTGTGAGATGGTGAATAGCTTGAAAGCTTAGGTGGATCCGACTGGCTTTGCCATTTGAGTTTTTGGCGGTTCAGTAATCATGTCTTCGAGAGCAGCTCCAGCAGGAATCATGGGAAAAACGTTCTCGTATTTGACGCATTCGGCGTGAATCAGAATGGGTCCATCGTTGTAGGCTAGCGCTTCTTCAATTTTACGCTGACAGTCGGCGGGACGCTTGAAGTGGACACTGGGGATGCCGTAAGCAGCAGCCAGTTTGCAGAAGTCTGGGTTACCCTCGAGGTCGACGCCGGATTCCCGATTCTCGAAGAAAAGTTCCTGCCATTGGCGAACCATGCCGAGGTAGTGGTTATTGAGAACCACAATCTTGATGGGGAGCTTATGAAGCGCGGCGGTCGCTAGTTCAAAAAGAGTCATCTGAAAACCACCATCACCAGAGATCGAGATAACGGTTTTTTCTGGGTGGGCAAGTTGAGCGCCAATAGCGGCGGGGAAACCAAACCCCATAGTGCCGGCGCCTCCGGAGGAGAGCCAGTGATACGATTCGTCATTCTTATAGAATTGAGCGGCCCACATTTGGTGCTGACCAACATCGGTAGAGACAATAGCCTTGCCTTCTGTTTGTTCGTATAATTCTTCAATGACCTGTTGCATGCGGAGCCCGCCTTGCTTCTTGTAGCTGAGAGGAAATTTCTTTTTATAACCGCCAAGAGTCTTGAGCCAGGCTGCGGTATCCAGTTCTTCGATCTCTTGGTTGAGGAGAGTGAGAGCTGCCTTTGCGTCTCCGACGATTTGGATGTCGGGAACGATCATTTTATCCATTTCTGCTGGATCGATATCAATGTGGATTATTTTGGCATCTGCACAAAATTTATCGGGCTGCCCAATAATCCGATCGTCAAATCGAGAGCCGACGTTGAGGAGGAGGTCACACTCGACCATCGCCTTGTTTGCGTAGGCAGTGCCGTGCATGCCAAGCATTCCGAGGCTTAGATCGTGAGTTTCAGGAAAGACTCCTTTGCCAAGAAGAGTTGAAGTGACGGGGCAATTGAGTTTGGTTGCAAGCTCCATTAGCTCTTTGTCGGCGCGCGAAATCATGGTGCCTTGACCCGCAAGAATCACAGGGCGCTTGGCCTTTTTAATGAGCGCTACAGCTTCTTCTATCCTGAATGGGTCGATATTGAGAGATTCATATGGATCATAACCTGGGAGGTCGAGTTCGGGATCCATTGTCGCGGTGAAATCACCAGAGGATACATCCTTCGGAACATCGATGAGGACTGGACCTGGGCGACCAGTGGTTGCGATATGGTAAGCCTCTTTAGTGACACGGACTAAGTCGTTGGTCTCTTTGACAAGGTAATTGTGCTTCACTACGGGGATGGTGATTCCGAAAATATCGGCTTCTTGAAAAGCATCCTTTCCAAGCATCCAGGTCACTTGTTGTCCGCAAATCACAAGCATTGGAACCGAGTCCATTTGAGCGGTCATAAGACCGGTCACGGTATTTTCCCGCACCGGGTCCGGAAGTAACTAGGACGGCGGCTGGTTTCCCAGTCGCGCGAGCATAGCCGTCAGCCATGTGGACTGCTCCTTGTTCGTGGCGAACAAGAATAAACTTCATTTTAGTTTCAACTGTTTCCAGGGCGTCAAAAATTGGGATAGCTGCTCCGCCAGAGTAGCCGAATACAAATTCTATACCGAGATCGTCGAGCGTTTTGATGAGAGCTTGAGCTCCGTCGAGTGTTTGATTGCTCATGAGTTTTAAGGAATTTCCCTGAAAAAAGGGGAAAGTGAGGGTTTGGGCAAGTGAAAATTGATAAAAAATAGGGAAACACGGGGTGAATTCAACTTATTAACAGTGAAAACTGCCATCTAGCGGTCAAAAATAGATTTTTTCACGTTTTGAGTTTAGGAAATCATCCTACTGAGCTTGGTATGCTGCTTCATGATCAATACGGAATGACCAACGTATGACTGGTTCGTAACTTTCCTTATCTTTGAGACGCCACTGAGTTGTTACCTCGCAAAGTGGCTGTCTAAGGGGACGGCTCACGGTCCATCTATAAAGGAAAGACATGGTGTCAGCTTTCAGCGGAACTTTGCCGAACCCAGCGACCCGCATGACGACCGATTCGGGATCAAGATCTTTTACGCCTGAGAGATCTATTTCAATGTCTGGAAGGCGTGAAGCAATGATTTCTCCGGGTTCAGGTTTGGTTGGGTGTGGCAGGGAAATTGGGATAGCGGTAACTCTAGCCCCATTACGGAAAACCATTGCGGCGTTGAAGGCGGCGTCGTGATTTCCAAGCACGATATAACGTGGCAAAGTATAACGGGTGGAATCCCGCCGAATCTTCCCCGGTTTTACCGTGAAAAGCTGGTTATATCCAAATTCTTCCGCGAGCGGGAACATTTCGTCTGTATAGTAACCGCCGGGATATGCGTAGGTGTTCACCTTGATTTTGAATGTGTCATCGAGAAACTTTTTCGAGTTTCCTAACTCGTTGCGAAGGAAGTTTTCGTAGGCTTCTGGACCCTCCTTGGCTGCTTTTTTAATTTTGCTTGGGAATGGGTGACTGACCGAGTGAGATCCGATGGTGCAGAGCTTGCTGGAGACCATTTCGCGAATCATGGAGAGGGAGAGGGCCCGGCCACCGCGATTGGACCCCACGTAGTTTTTATAAAGAAAGATTGTAAAGGGGAGTTTGAGCTCCTTCATGATGGGAAAAGCTTCGGTGTAAACTGATCTCCAGCCATCATCCATGGTGATGAGAATCGATTGGGGTGGGAGTTCTCCCTCGCCACGACGCCAAGCGAGGAACTGCTCGAGTGTGATCACCGCAATGTTGGATTTTCTAATAGCTTCCATCTGGCTCCGGAATTTTGAGGTGGGGATCCTCATTTGCGTTGCGGGCAGGGTCTTATGGAAAACGTGATAGCCTAAAACAGCGACGCGGGAGCCATCATCGTCAAAGACCTCTTTTGCGGGAGGGGTGCGGTCAGTCGCGGCAATTGGTGCTTCTTGCGCGTGAAGGCCGTAGCAAAAGATGCCCATCATGAGGGTGATTCGGACGACTGTCATAGGGTGGAAGGTTTAGTTTCTTAAACTATTTTTGGCAATGATTGAAAAGGCCTGCGCGGAGGGAGCTCCGGGCAGGCTTTCATTAGAAAGTGGAAACAGCCTTATTTGCTGGGCACTGGCTCGGCAAGGTCGTTCGGCATGTCGAGCGAGGCATCGATAAGCTCCTGTCGAAGCTTGCTGCCCTTTTTGCTCCAGATATAGACGACAGGTGCCGCAATGAAGATAGAAGAGTAGGTTCCGACAACCACCCCGATCATGATTGCGAATGAGAAGTCTTTCAAAGCCGATCCGCCAAAGATCCAGAGAACGAGGACAGCCACAAAGGTGGTGACCGAGGTCAGAATGGTTCGGGAGAGAGTTGCGTTGATCGCCAAGTTCATGACTTGGGCGACATCACCCCGCTTTGAGCGGAGTGATTCTCTCATCCGGTCAAAAACCACGATGGTGTCATTGATGGAGTAACCTGCGATCGTTAAGAACGCTCCGACGTGAATTAATGAGAGTTCAGTTCCGCACATAATAACAACTCCGATACAAATTAAGATATCGTGAAAGAGAGCCGCAAAGGCCCCGACGGCGAATGAAAATTCAAAACGGAGGCTGATGTAGAATAAGACCGCCAGGAGACCAAGTCCAAGAGCGTAAAAAGAGTTCTTTAAAAACTCGCCACCAAGGGAGGCTGAAATCGTTTCGTTATCAAACGCAATATCGTAATTTTTTTCAGTGTTGATCTCACCGAGGATTCCTCTGTCTGAGCGCAATCTTTTTTCAATCTTTTCAAGATCGTTGGTCGCGCACTTGATTGAGATGAGATCGCCTTCGGCCCCAACAGGTTGCTCGAGCTGAATTGTAGGATTTTTTTCAAGAGTCAGATCGCTAATGGCTTTCTTGACGGTGGCTTCGCTTAATTCCTGCCCCTCCTTAAGTTGGACGTTCACGATGCTTTGGCCCTCACCGAGGATTCCGATGTCTGAGCGCAATCTTTTTTCAATCTTTTCAAGATCGTTGCTCGCGTACTTGATTGAGATGAGGTCGCCTTCGGCCCCAACAGGTTGCTCGAGCTGAATTGTAGGTTTTTTTTCAAGAGTCAGATCACTAATGGCTTTCTTGACGGTGGCTTCGCTTAATTCCTGTCCCTCCTTAAGTTGGATGTTCACGATACTTCCACCGAGAAAGTCAATACCAAGTGACGATTCCCGCTTAGTTCCCATGACTACGAGCGATCCTATCAAGAGGATGGAGGAGAGCATGAAGGCTGGCTTCCGCATTTCCATGAACTTAATTGTTTTAGCCGGAATCAGATTCATGAAACTGAGCTTTTTGAGAGCCCTGGTGTCACTTCCCCAGAAGAAGAAGACACGAGTCACAAGAAGGGCTGCAAACATTGAGGAGAGAATTCCGATCGTTAGGGTGATCGCAAAGCCCTTCATTTGATCAGAGGCCCGCCAAAGAAGAATGATCGCAGTAAGAAGGGTTGTGATGTTAGCATCAAAAATTGCACTAAAGGCCTTTTCGTAGGCTGCGCGGATCGCATTGATAAGAGATTTCCCTCCAGCGATTTCCTCCCGCAAGCGTTCGTAAATGAGAACATTAGCATCAACTGCAACACCAATTGTGAGGATGATTCCGGCTATCCCTGGGAGGGTGAAGGTGGCTCCAAACATCGCCATGGCCCCAAAAAGGATGAGCATGTTCACCGATAATCCGATGAGAGCGATGAAACCTGCAAAGCGATAGTAGATTAGGACGAAAAGAAGGGTAAGAGCCAGTCCGGCGATGGCGGCGGTCACACCTTGGCGCACGACTTCCTCACCATAGCGAGCAGTGACATTGCGCTCGGAAAGGATGTTGAGTGGATATTTCAGGGGGTTGTTGAGAGCATTCGAAACCGTGCGAACTTCCTCACGTCCGTCTAGGCCTTCCACAATAAAGTTGCGTCCGAGAGTGGCGTTGACGGTAGGCGCGATGAGAACTTCATCATCGAGGACGACAGCCATCCGGTCACTGCCGATTGTCATTGTCTTGGTGGCATTGGTGAGGCGTTTACCACCTTCCTTACTCAGCAAGACATTAATGACACCAAGACCATCGCCGGGGCGGGCAAGATCGACTTTATCTCCACCAACAATGGTCCTCCTGCTCAGAAGGATTTTATCCATGCCGATTACTTTTCCAGTCTCAGGGTCAGTGCGACGAATTGGAAAAACCTGATAGCCGGGCTCTAAGGTTTTCGTGCCTGCTTCGATTTGAGCAATAATTTGATTGCTGTTGGGATGAACTTTCTTGAGGAGGAGGCGGGCCGTCCTTTGGATTGTCTCGCGGATTTCGTCGCGTCGTTCGGGACCGACTCCCGGCATCTCAATGATGAGGCGATTCTCACCAAGAGGCTGCATGAGGTTGTCGCTCAGGCCGCTTTTGGAGAGTCGTTTGGAAAGAGTTGCTTTGGCATCTTCAATCGCACCCTCGTTGACGGGCAGGGGGTTCCCTTCTTCATCTTTTCCTGGCTGGATTTCGACGATGAAGGAAGATCCGCCAACAAGATCGATTCCTCCTTTGAGTTTTTCCTTCACCGGAAGAACAGCCACCAAGCAAAGAGCGACGACGATTCCGATGGCGATTGTGCCTACGTTACGCTTGCGGCGATCAATCTCGGTAGCGACATACCAGAAAATGAGTGCGACGATAGCGATACCAGCGCTGACGACGATGAGAGGGTTGTCTTGGAGGTCCATGAATTACTGACTTTAGAATCTGAAAAAATACTCTTGCGGCACCTGTTTAGGTTAGCGGTAAAGAGTTTAAAATTATGAGAATGGCTTGATCGAAGGGTGACTAGCTTTTGGGAGCTTCTTCGGGAGCTTTCTCTTCGATATTGCCTTCGCTTTTGCTGAATTGTGTATCAACACTTGCAATAGCCACCTTATTGAATGGGACGAGAACACCTTCGGATATTTTAATGGTAACGGTCTCTTTTGAAACTTGGTGTACCTTCCCGTGCATTCCACCGATCGTCACAACCTTATCACCCTTCTTGAGCGCGGCGACTCGGGCTTCTTGTTCCTTACGCTGTTTTTTCTGGGGCCGAATCAGCAGAAAATAAAACATTACGATCATGAGAATGATCATGACCATGGGGTTGCCAAGCAGGCCGCCCTGTTGCTGTGCAAGAATCGATAATGCTGTCGTCATTTTAAGAAAGGGTAGTTTGTTTGGAAATTTCTGCTAATTGCGAAGGTCGCTGCGGGAGAGCAAAAAACTAGGATCAGCGAAGGAAAGCAACTCTAAACCGCTTGATTTCGGGGAAAGAGGGTTATTTGGCCCCCGCAGTGTAGCGGGCAACAAATTCTCGCTGGAATTCCCGGAAACGCCCTTCTGAGATTGCTAGGCGGGAGTTTTCCATGAGCTGGAGGTAAAAGTGGAGGTTATGAAAGGATAGGACGCGCTGGGCGATAATTTCGCCGGCCCGGAAGCTGTGGCGCAAAAAGGCACGCGAAAAGCGAGCAACATGCGGGTGAGCTTCGGCGGTGAGCGGCGCTGAATCGAACTCGAAGGCCTTGTTCTTAATATGAATAGGACCGTCGGGGGTAAAGGCCTGTCCGTGGCGCGCGCAGCGGGTGGGGTGAACACAATCGAACATATCGACACCTTGGCCGATCATTTCTAAAAGTTGGGTTGGAGTTCCTAGTCCCATGGCATAGCGCGGTTTATTGTCGGGGAGGAATGGTTCAGCATTTTGGATGGCAGCAAACATTTCTTCCTCCGGTTCGCCAACTGACACTCCGCCGATGGCGTAACCGTCGAGATCCAGGTCTACGAGTGCGCGTGCGGATTCTTCGCGAAGATCTTGATAAACTGAGCCTTGGACGATTCCGAAATGAAGTTGCCGACCGTTTCCGCTGGTGGGTCTGTTGCTTTCGACCCACTCCTTGCAGCGCTTTCCCCAGCGGGTGGTGAGAGCGGTTGATTCTTCAGCGTATTTTCGTTCGCACGGGTAGGGCGGGCATTCGTCGAAGAGCATTGCGATATCCGAACCGAAGGTTGCCTGAATTTCCATGCTCTTTTCAGGGCTGAGCATCATGCGGGTTCCATCAAGATGGCTCTGGAATTGCACGCCTTCTTCCGTAATCTTGCGAATCTTAGAAAGCGACCAAACTTGGAAGCCGCCTGAATCGGTGAGCATGGGGCCGTCCCAAGTTGTGAATGAGTGGAGCCCACCTAGTTTGCCAATGACGTCGGTCCCGGGACGTAGCCAGAGGTGGTAGGTGTTGCCGAGAATGATCTGGGCCTCCATGAGGTGGAGCTCTTCTGGGTGGAGGGTTTTGACCGATCCTTGGGTGCCCACAGGCATGAAAATCGGGGTCTCAATGACTCCGTGTGGAGTGGTGAGGCGGCCGCGGCGGGCCTTGCAATCAGGGTCTGTCTGAAGGAGTTCGAACATGGAGACAAGCGGGTGTTAACTCAGGTGTAGCCAAATGAACACTGAATTTACTATGGCTGCTAAGAACTAATGGTCACTTTAGAAGTTTCATCTTGTGAGGTGAGAGCAATAACTATTAAATCTTCCGCTATGTCAGAAGAAAATCCATACAGCCCTCCCGTTAATCAAGTTGAGGCACCTCCTATTCAGTCAGCTGTTCCAGGATTGCATAATTATGCAAGTTTGGGTCAACGATTATTGGGCAAGATAATTGATGTTCTTATCATGATTCCGCTAAGCTTAGGAATTGGAGTTGCCTACGCTTTGATTTCACCTCCTAAGTTCGTCGCTGTTGAAAAGCTCTCAGATGTCTTTTTAGGCGGCGCTTCGGTTTACGGGCTTGGCGAAACACTTCTCTTGGCCGTCATTGGGATTGCTGCTTACATTGGCATCCAGTGGGCGTTTTGGGCTTCTACTGGTCAGAGTATTGGCAAAAAAGTGATGAAGACTCAGGTCGTCAATCTCGATGGATCTCAGGCGAGTGTTCAGACGATTGCTTTTAAGCGTTATGGAATTATCAACTTAATTGCAAACGTGCCTGTATTCGGGCCTCTGGTTTCTTTAATTGGCACGCTTCTCATTTTCCGTCAGAACCGAAATTGCCTTCATGATGATATCGCTAAAACTCGAGTCATTAAATTTGTCGCCTCTTCTTAAAAGAGGTGATTCGATTCGATGATTATTCGATAGAAAATTTTTTAGCGTTCCTAAAGCTACGGAGAGGTCTTGAAAGTTTATTGTGCAAACTGATAGCTCATAAACACTCTTCAGTGTCTAGATATATATGGGTTTGAGCTGATCTCGAAGATTCGGCGGAGCTTTTTATAGTTAGCAGAGTAGGAAATCTACGATGCTTATTCTTCTTGAAGCCATTGTTTCATGCCGCCTGCGACATTAGTGACGTCTGTGAAACCATTTTGAAGCATCCAGGTTCCTGCCCTAGCGCTCCGCATGCCGGCTGCGCAGTGGACGTAATACTTTGCGTCCTTGGGAAGGTTGACGGCAGAGCTGGGCCAGCCTGAAAGCGGCAGGAGTTCGGATCCTTCGATATGCGCCATCATGTATTCATCCTGTTCGCGAACGTCGAGTAAGATGTCTTCGAAGCCATCGGTAAGAATTTTGCGCAGTTCGAGAGTCGTGATTTCGAGAAGCTCTGTCATTTCTTTTTTGTCAGTGAAGGGTTCGGTAATAGTAGGGTTGTCCCCGCAAAGTGGGCAGTCTGGATCAGGTTTGATTTTAATTTCCCGGAATAAGGTGGAAAGGGCACGATAGTGAATCAGTCTGCCAAGCGGGGGATGCCCGAGATTTGCGAGAAGTTTGATTGCTTCCATGGCTTGGAGGCTTCCAATAATTCCGGGGAGCACGCCCAGGACACCTGCTTCGCTTCATGTTGGGACTGCTCCCTCGGGTGGAGACTCTGGCAAGAGACAACGGTAGCAGGGTCCGCCGAGATGGGGTGCGAAGACTGTGACTTGTCCTTCAAATTGGAAGATGGCTCCATGTATGAGAGGTTTCTTGAGGAAAAATGCGGCGTCATTTGCGGCGAAGCGAGTCGGGAAGTTGTCGGAGCCATCGAGAACAGCGTCGTAAGGCCTCAGTAGATCAAGGCAATTGTCTGGCTCGAAGCGACCTTCATGAAGGATAATCTCAACATGTGGGTTAACTTGGTGGAGCCTCGCCTTAGCGCTCTCCATTTTGGAGGTGCCAACGCGATCGGTGTCGTGGAGGATTTGGCGGTGCAGGTTAGACAGGTCGACCGAGTCAGGATCAATGATGCCAATTCTTCCAATGCCGGCGGCAGCGAGATAAAGAAGGGCTGGTGAGCCCAATCCGCCGCTCCCGATGCAGAGAATCGAAGAATTCCTGAGACGTTCTTGTCCCGCTTCGCCGAGCTCGTTGAGCATAGTTTGTCGCTGGTAGCGGTCGGCTTCTTGCGGTGTCAATGGCATGGGTCAACGATGTCGCGTTAATTCTTGTCAGGCAAGGAACGATTGCCTGAGTTCAGCGTGAGTGCTAGGGTTGCGGCGTGAAAGTCGCTATCGTTGCTCATCCCCGAAAGACAGATGCTCCGATGGCGGTGCGAAATGTTCGAAAATGTCTTTTAGAGCGTGGCATCGAGGTCGTTCTTGAAGAAGAAACAGCACGCTTGATTCAGGAGGTAGGCAAGTTGGACTTTGCCGATGGAGCTGACCTTGTCATTTCGCTTGGAGGGGATGGAACCTTACTTAAGACCCTCCATCGTTTAGGACCTAGGCCGATTCCGATTGCGGGGGTGAATATTGGGACGCTTGGCTTTCTGACAGCTTGCACCGATGAGGAAATTGATTTGCTAGGCGATCATTTGGCTAACGAAGAGATGAATATCGTTGAACGAAGTATGCTAAAGGTGGAGATGACTGAGGAAGGTGGTGAGTTACACCAATTTTTAGCTCTCAACGAAGCGGTGTTGATGAGGGGAGAGACTGGTCGCTTGGTTTCGCTCGAAGCAAGGGTGGATGGGGAGCTATTAAATCATTATCGAGCTGATGGATTGATCGTGGCGACACCGACAGGTTCGACTGCCTACTCAATGTCGGCAGGGGGGCCTCTGCTTGGTCCTCACGCGGGAGTCTTTGTCATCACCCCAATCTGCCCTCACAGTATGAGTAACCGCTCGTTAGTGGTCGGTGAAAAATCTGTGATTGAGCTTTCACCGGCTGGTGATGGAGAGGAACCGATTCTTTTTTCAGTTGATGGCCGGGACATTCTCCGAATTGAAAAAAACAGTGTTGTCAGAGTCACTCGCCACGACGCAAACCTTAGATTGGTGCGGCTCCCTGGACACTCTTTTTATGAGACCCTTCGAAAGAAACTCCATTGGCACGGCGGATAGCCTTGGTAGGCGACTACTTGGTCTGTAGGGAAGAGAGTCCGCCGTCCACCGAAAGCGATTGCCCAGTAATCCAAGTGTTGTCTGGTGAAAGGAGAAAGAAGAGGGCGTTGGCAATTTCATTGGGAGTTCCAAGCCTGCCAAGTGGGTGCATGGCTTCAGAGAATTTTCGTGCCGATTCATTATTGGTAATCGGGGCTGCAAGCGGAGTGTCTGTAAGTCCCGGGGCGACGCAGTTAACCCTTAGCTGGTTTCTCGCGTAGGTCGCGGCAGCCGATCGGGTGAGCCCTGCAAGCCCAGCTTTGGCTGATGCGATTGCTTCATGATTGGAGAGACCCTTTTCCGCTGCGGCTGAGGTGACAAAGGCAATGGAGCCGCCGGATTTACTCATGGGTCTGCCTAAGTTGTGGAGGAGGTAGAAGGCTGAGTTGAGATTTGTATCCATGACAGACTGCCAGTCGGGGATCGAGGTTAGATGCGCCGGTTTAAGGAGGATTGAACCAATACAATGAGCGACCGCTTCAATTTCGCCGAGTTCTTCGATCGCTAAGGTAATACAGGAGGCGACCTCATCAGGCTGAGTAAAATCACAGAGCAGGAATTTGACCCCCAATTCAGCCGAGAGTTCTTTGAGCGCGACCTCGTTTCTTCCTGCCAAGACAAGTCGGGTCCCAGCCGAGTGAAGCTTACGAGCCAGAGCTGATCCAATCCCTCCATTGGCTCCGGTAATCAGAGCAGTTTTCGGTCCATTCATTCTTACCGGAATCGTAGCTCTGAAAGCCAGTTTCGCATCTGGTTTTTTGTGCCCTCAATTTCCATGCGATATTGGCCGATTTTTCCTGAGCCATCTTTGAGTTCCGTTCCTAAGGTCCGGAAAATACTGCCGTAGTGCGTCGAGGGTAGGTGAGCATGATACCATTTTACGGTTTGTTCCGCGACCAGTGCCTTTTTCCAGAGCTGTGCTTCATTGATCTGAACCGTGTTGCCGTTAACAATGCGAGTGCCTCGTAGATGTGGCGGATAAAGAAGAAAGAACATGAGCTCGCTTGACCCGGTAATCGTGAGCTTTTCTTTGCTGTTGGCAGGATTAGTGTAGAGAAGGCTATAACCGTTTTTTGCTTTGGTTCTCTCGGGGGGGGCCCACGCATTAGCGCGGGCCGGGCTTGAAAGGATCGGGAGAGTTGAAGGTCCTATCGAGGAGTCAGGAGGCGTCGATGAGCAATGAGTTAAAAGGCACAGAAAAGAAAGTAGGGGTATTACTCGACAATTCATTACATTGGTAAGATACCGTATCTTTTTAGGTTTGCACTTTGAATTAGCATTCTATGCGGCAAATGTCTTTTTATGATCAAGAGGGAATTTTTTAACCAATAAAAAATTCTTTTGCTTTACGTGAAAGTTGTTTGATCCGGTATTCCTCGCTTGAGGCCTCTGCTCGAGTTCCAACCACTCTTTCATAGACCAAATTTAACGGAGTTCGCCCCCGTAAATATTTGGCGCACTTTGGGCCCTGCGATTGATGTTCTGTCAGTCGCCGTGCGACATCGTTCGAAATACCGCAGTAAAGTGAATCATCGCCACAACGAATGAGATAGACAGACCATGTGGATTCACTAGCCATCCGGATTGAGGTTCATTTGAGAAAGAAGTCTTTGGTTGAACTCGTCAGCCATGTCGTAGCCGATTTTTCGGAGTTGGAGATCAAGTGCCGCGACTCCAATCAGTCTCGCTGTGTCTCTTCCCGCAGCTACTGGGATCTCTACAAGCGGAATCTCGACATCAAGGATTCGCATTTTTTTCTGCGATATGCCAATTCGGTCGACTTTGTTGAGATCGCTTGCCGATTTTAATTCTACTACTAAGTCTAACCGTTTCTCTGGTCGAATAGCCGATAGACCATACAGATTGGCAACATTGATGATACCAATACCCCGCATCTCCAAATATCCTCTTGCGAAGTCCTTTGCGCTTGCCGAAAGTTCTCCACTAATTTGCTTCAGCTGAACCGAATCATCAGCGACCAGTGCGGCCCCTTTTTCCAATAGTCCAATTGCGGTCTCGCTTTTTCCGGATCCGCTTTCTCCCATTATTAAAACGCCGATACCTCGATAGTCGACCATGCAACCGTGCAGGGCGGTGCGATGGGCAAAATCATTTTCGAGGCTGATGGTAGCGGCGTTAAGCAACGACATAGTTGGTCGGGGAGTATGTAGGATAGCGATGTTTTTCTCTCGAGCGACTTCTTTGAGAATGGGCGAGAGGTCATGTCCACGGGCAATGATCAGGCAGGGGATATCTTGTTCGCAAAGAATTGTGAAACGCTCAAGGCGAAGTTTGTCCGAGAGTTTTTCAAGATAGGAATTCTCTGAATTCCCCAAAACCTGAATACGCTTTTTGGCAAAGTAGTCGATAAAGCCCGCTAAGGCGAGCCCCGGACGGTTGACTGCGGGCTCTTCAATCAATCGATCGAGCCCGGTTACTGGGTGCTCAGTGCTTAATTCGAGATCATCTCCGTGTCGTTCCAGAAATTCCTGAACGGTGATGCTCTCGATGACCTTTCGTTTTCCACCTGCTGCCATGGGGGAAGATTAAAACATTAGTCTTCTTTGGGCGAGATGTTGTTTTCTAGTCCACGTGGTTTCTTCCAGAAGGCGAGTGATTTTGGGAAGCGAATGAAAAACAACTGTCTCAGGAGAGGGTAATGCGTGCGCCTCACTCCGGAAGATTATTAACCCAGGTGGTTATGTCAGCGACAACCTTGTCGCTTTGGTGGTCGTGAAAAAGAAGGTGAAAGCTCTCAGGGTAAAATTTTCTGGTGGCATGAGTTTTTTCCGGAAGTCCGTCAAAAAATCGTTTTACGTCTTTGGGGTCAGAAAAAACATCTTTCCCGCCATGAAGAACTAAAAGTGGAAGATCGAGTTGTTGGGAAGCTTTCCGAGAAGTTTGCATCATCTTACCCAGAGTGGTGAGTAGTCGGAGAGTGTGTTTGCGAATATGGTATGAGTTGGTGGCGGCCTGCTCTTGGTGGATGGTGTTCTTAGTCACCCGGACGTCACCCTGCCCCGAGAGGCTTTCCAGTGAAACTCTTGCTTTCGGAAAGAGAAATCCAGCAAGGTTTGCGGCTGAGATTTTCCATTGTGGAAAATCAGAACGAATATCAGTTATGGGCGATGCTAGGATTATGGCGTCGCAGCGGGCACCGTGTTTTTTGATCTGTGCATAGGTATGGAGAACAATGAGCGAGCCCATACTTTCGCCGCACCAGATGATCTTCGCTTTTGGGTGTCGCTTACGAACTAAGCTTGTGAAGGTCGTCAAGTCTTTGAACCATTCTTCTCGATTGTGAATATGGCCACGTCGTTCTTTGATTGGGTCTTTTCCTTGTCCCCGTGTCTCGGCCCCGTAAAGCGTTATGTTGGGATGGTTGGCTAAGATATGCTTGGCAAGAGGCCGAAAGTCCGATGCTGCCCCGCTGATACCGTGAACTCCAATGATTACTAGTTTGGAATCCTCCTTGGAGGACCACTTGGTGTAAGGGAATTTCGTCCCATCAAAAGAATGAAAATGCGTTTTTCCCAATCGTATTTGTGCCTGCTTGGTCGCGGGATTTTGGGCGGAACAAGAGGTGAGGGGGATGAAAATGAATATCCCGAGACCCACTAATATACCGCGTAGAATCGGGATGATCATTTTGAGAGAAAGCAAAGGTTAATACTGAACAATAGGCTTTTCAGATTTGGCGTCAATGATTGCGAAACGCTCCCTGTGAAGATTAGCGTCGCTCCTGAAAATCAGTCGCCCGCTATGTGAGCGTTCTAGTTCCATGAGGATCTTAGAATCCTCGGACTTAAAGCGATTTAAAACATCGGTATTGACCATAACAATCAGATCTCCGTCTTCGTCATTTTCCTTCTGTCGTTGAATCACGGTATTGAGGCGACGTTGGATTTCGATACTCATGGACATGGTCGTCTTAATCCGAGCTCGCCCTTGACAATAGGTGCAGGGCTCGAGAGTTGAGTCGAGAAGGCTCTCGTTCAATCGTTGACGTGTCATTTCCATGAGTCCAACAGATGAAATCTGGAGGACCTGGGTTTTTGCCTTGTCCCGTTTGAGCCGCTCCTTCATCGCTCGATAGACCGCTTGCTGGTCGCGGCGATGTCGCATATCAATAAAATCGACCACAACAAGGCCTCCAATATTACGAAGTCTCAGTTGCCGGGCGACTTCTTCGGCGGCTTCAATATTTGTTTGAAGAAGGACCTTATCAACGTCTTTTGATCCCCGGTTTCGCCCGGTATTAACGTCGACAGAAATAAGGGCTTCGGTCTCATCAATGACGATGTAGCCACCACAGGGGAGCCAAACTTGGCGCATGAAGGCCTCGTCAATCTGCTTCTGAATGCCGAATCGTTCAAAAATAGTTTGTTTGGAGTAAAGGTAGTGAATCTTACGCTTGGCTCGACGCGAGACCTTGGCGGCAATCTCGCGAATGTGTGCGGTCGTTTTTTCGTCATCACAAATAATCTTATCAACTTCATCTGTGAGGAAATTTGTGGCGGTGCCTTCCACGAGATCCGGTTCTCGGAAACAGCAAGCCGGAGCGCTTTTGTTATTTCTGATATCCTCGACCTGTTCCCATTGTTCTAGGAGCATGGCAAGGTCACGGACGAAATGGCGAGCGCGGGTGCTGGTGGCGACTGTGCGCATAATGATGCCCATGCCGTCAGGAACACTTAGGCGCTGCATGATTTTGCGAAGGCGTTGTCGCTCCTTCGGATCGTCAATGCGTCGCGAGATGCCGAATTGATCGGAATAAGGCATCAGCACGAGATAACGACCCGCAAGTGAGATGTTAGTCGTCACCCTCGGCCCCTTGTTGCCGATTGCACCTTTCGAGACCTGAATCATGATTTCTGAACCGACTGGGTAAATGCTTGGGATGTCCTTAGACGTGATTTTCTTTTGTTTTTTTTGTGGCCGTCCTTCACGACGGATTTCTTCGAGCCCCCCATCGAGTGCGGCTGGGATAGCATCCCAAAAGTGAAGGAAGGCATTTTTATCTAGGCCAATATCAACAAACATCGCTTTTAGGCCTTGTTCGATATTTTTGACACGGCCCTTGAAGATTCCGCCGACGATGTTGTCATCGCCATTACGTTCGACATTGTATTCTTCAAGGACACCATCCTCAAGAAGGGCGGTCCGACGTTCAAGTGTTTCTGAGTTGACAATGATGGTGCGCCCTTCGCGAGGGTCAACACTGGTTAGGCCAAGTGCGTTTTTGATTTTTTGGATCATATGATTAAATTAGTTTATAAGATTAAAATTTTGGTTGATTAGTTGCTTTCCGCTTCTCGATCAGGAGTCGGCGCGATTGATGGGAGAAGATTTTCATTTGGGGTGATTAAGGCAGGTCGTTCCTGTGGAAGAAGAACGTCGTCGATTTCATCGCCGGTCTCACCCTCATTATTATCAGTCAAAGAATAGATTTCGCCTTCGGGAATTTCAATTTCCTCGAAAGGGTCAAAGTTTCCGGCATAGGTCCCGAGGTGGGTAATTCGCATCTTTAATCCGGCCTCCATATTGAAGATTTCGCGATAGATTCTTTGGGAAAGAACTCCGGCGACTGCGCCACCACTTTTACCGTTCTCAACCATCACACAGATGGCGTAGCGAGGTTTTTCGAATGGTGCAAAGGAAGTGGTCCAGGCATTGTGGGTGTGTTCAATGTTCGTCTTGCCTGTCTGAGCTGTTCCTGTTTTTGCGGCAACAAAAACATCTTCTAGAGCAACCTTAGTGGCGGTTCCCCCTAGCTCATTAACAGCTTTCCACATTCCTAGTCTGATCATGTCCATTTCAGCTCTAGTGACGCCTTCATCGATTAGGTTCGTTTTGACGATTGGAATATTTTCTTTGATGACTTGCGCCTCTCCATTTGGATTTTCGCCAAGAATCCGGCGAACGATACGAGGTTGGTAGTATTTCCCTCCGTTAGCGATTGTCGCGGCGACGGAGCAGACTTGAAGCGGGGTGGCAAGGGATTGACTCTGGCCAATTGCAAATTGCGCAAGAGTTGCTCGGGTCATTGATGCTCCCGGATATTTACGTCTCCAAGTGTCACTTCCAGGGAGGAATCCGGGGTCTTCGGAGGGGAGTAGGATACCGGATCTTTTGCCAAAGCCCACCAGCTCGAATGTGTTTACCATAGCTTTGGAACCTAGGGTTCCCGCAAGTGACATAAAATAGGGATTGCAGGACCGTTGGATGGAATCGATCAGGCTGAGGGAGCCATGTCCATATGTTTTCCAGCAGCGAATCTTTGTATTTCCAAATTGGCTGAATCCGAGGCAGTTGTGCCAGAAATTTGTCTTCTCGTGGCAGGCCGCGGCGATTGCGGTGGGAAGCTTAAAGGTTGAGCCCGGGATGTAGCGCCCGATTGCGCGGTTTATGAGAGGGCGTGCCCGATTTGTATTGTACTCTGCGAAGCGAGCCTCCGTGATTGCGGGTATGAAGTCGTTAGGATCGAAGTTCGGGACGGAAACCATGGCGAGAACTTCGCCCGTATTTGGATCCATTACCACGGCGGCACCACGTCCAATGAGGCGCATGACGTTTGCAACGATCAGTTGGATGCGGCTGTCGATCGTGAGTTGTACCTCGGCGCCCTCACGGGCGGGTTGGTAGTCTTCAGTTGCGATGACCTTGTTTCTTTCATTGCGAACTAGGATTCGTTTTCCGGCCTCTCCCCTTAAAAATTCATCTGTTGTAAATTCTACGCCAGTCAGACCTTTGGCATCTCCTTGGAAGTGTCTGTTTTTATTTTTCTTTCCTCGATATTCGTCAGGAATGTCTCCTTTCGCCCACTGTTTGACGTAGCCGATAATGTGTCCGGCAAGGGCCCCGTATGGATAAACACGACGGGGCATGACTCGAACTTCCACACCGGGAATTTCGTGACTGCGGACCGCAATTTTTGCAAACTGGTCTGGCGTCAGATCTTGCCGGTAGCGATAGGGAACAAGGCCACGATAGGTCTTGTAGTGAGTTCCGATGTCCCTTGTGTATCGTTGGCCCGTGAGGCCAAATAATTCAAGTTGAGGTATCACCCATTCGCGGACGGCTTCGACGATCATTTCATCGTCTGGAGCCTTTCTTTCAATTTCGATCAGTGGTGGGTTTTCGTTCTGCTCCTGGTTTTCGTTTTCATCAGTTAGAGATTTTTTATATTCCGTGTAGCCGACGTAAATGTCTTCGAGATTAAAAGCAATTTCATAGGATCTCCGATTGCGGGCGAGAACTACGCCGTTGCGATCGACGATACGGCCACGAGCTCCCGGTTCGCGAATTTCTACGGTGTGAGTGATAGGAATCTTGGCGACGAACTGGGCTCGGCGGTCGATTTGAAATTCGTAAAGTCGCGAGAGAAGAGTGCCACACCCCATTAGAATGAGGGCGGTGAGCAAAAAGAGCCTTATGCGATACTTTGGTTCCATATGACTATTTTTTGTATCGGATGGTGTGACCGCAAAGGTCTGCAACGCGAAATAGAATCCAAAATATAAGGGGGGAAAGTAACATCGTGAGGACCGAGCTCGCCCAAATTTGTTGGATCATACCGTCATTTTTGTGGAATCCACCACCGACAAACCCACGGAGAAGATATTCCACAAAGAGATAAAGAAAAATCGCAACTCCTGCGAGTATAGCGGAAAGATACCATTTGCCTTCCCGGAAAATTGGTCTGATTCCCTGCATTAGAAATCCCATCAAAGTGTAGAGTACTACAGAGTAGCCAAATTTCAGAGAATCTGGTGAATTTTGATATACGAAGGGGTCGCCTTGCGTGACAGAAAGGATTTGTTGAGCATCCCATAGAAATCCTCCGAGATAAGCGAGGATCAGCATAATACCGGTTGAGACTGTGACTGATCCGCAGAGGACGATTAGGGGGAGGATGAGAAAACGAGCGTCATACCATGAGGAGACAGACGGAAGAAACTGCTGAACAATACAGCTCAGGAGAAGGAGTCCGATTAGGCTTATGGAGTATAGCAACATGTCTTGGTCTTAATCACCGGGTGATTCGGTAATGACGAAGACGTTTTTTAGGTTGGTGAAGTCAACCGCTGGTTTGATTTCCGCCTCGCCGTATACGGGGCCTACTTCAAAGTCTTCGATAGTTCCGATAGGAATGTTTGGAGGAAACAACTTCCCCCGCCCATCGGTGTAGACCTTCATTCCCTTTTGGAGGATGGCGGTCTTAGAGAGATAGCGCAGCCGCAAACGAGGCGTCTGGCCAAAGGTGGTTTGTCGGCCTACAATGATGCCGACCTCGCTAGTGCCCTCGACTTTCGCCGAGACTTGCGAGATCTCGTCGGTGATCAGAAGCACTGATGAAATTTGCTCGCCAGAAAGCTGGAGGCGGCCCACTAAGCCGCCGTTTGAGGCGAGGACACAAAGGTCAAATTCAGGATCGGCTTCGAACCCGTCATCGGTTCCACGATCGATCTCTATAGTTTTACCCCACATCTGAGGTTGTTTTCGAATGACGCGGGCTGCAACCACATCAAATTGGGTCTTCTTTTTAAAATCGAGCGCATTTCGGAGCTGATTATTTTCCGCCTCAAGTTCGCGCACCCGTCCGGCTATAAGCTTAAAGCGATCACGTTCTTCGATCACTTGTTCGACCCGTTTTTCAAGATCTGCGGAGTGTTCGACTTCTTCTAGAAATTTATTAGCGAATGCTTCGGTTTCACTCCCTTTTGATATGAGTGGGGAGATTGCCGAGTAGTAGGAACGCTGAATATGGCGCACAGATTTTTCGCTTAGCGTAAAAACCCATACGAGCCCCGCCACAAAGAGGATAAGAGCTAGGAAATTGAGAGGCTTCATCTCCGGAATCCGGATTTATCATTGTCGGAATTGGTGACACGTTTCAGGAAGGTGATTTCCTGAAGGACTTTTCCGGTTCCTTCGGCAACGGCGCTCAGGGGATCCTCTGCGACGTGGACTGGAAGCCCGGTTTCCTCACGAAGTCGCTTATCAAGTCCGCGAAGGAGAGCTCCTCCTCCAGCGAGAACAAGTCCGCGGTCAACAAGGTCGGCAGCAAGTTCGGGTGGGCAGCGTTCTAGAGTGGTGCGAACTGCATCGACAATGGTGGTAAGCGGGTCAGCCATGGCTTCACGAATTTCCTGCGAGGTGATCGTGATTGTTTTCGGTAGGCCAGAGACGAGGTCACGCCCCTTGACCTCCATGGAGGATTCTTTGGGGAGAGTATGGGCTGATCCTATTCGGATTTTGATATCCTCGGCAGTGCGTTCACCAATCATCAGGTTATAGCCCCGTTTCATGTAGGAAATGATTGATTCGTCGAGGTCATCACCGGCAGTGCGGACGCTGCGAGCGTATACAATGCCAGAGAGGGAAATGAGCGCGACTTCGGTCGTCCCACCGCCAATATCGACGATCATATTTCCGGACGGGTCCTGAACAGGCAGTCCTACTCCGATCGCTGCTGCCATTGGTTCTTCAATGAGGTATACCTCCCTAGCCCCGGCCTGTTCGGCAGATTCCTTAACAGCGCGACGTTCGACCTCGGTGATGCCTGATGGGATAGCGATGACTACGCGCGGGTGGCTTCGTCGTTTGCTGCTCACCTTTTTGATGAAGTGGCGAAGCATTGCCTCAGTGACCTCGAAGTCTGCGATGACGCCATCCTTCAGAGGGCGGATTGCGACGATATTACCTGGAGTACGGCCGAGCATGCGTTTGGCATCATCTCCAACCGCAAGGACTTCGTTTGTACCGGCTTTTACAGCAACCACAGATGGTTCTCGTAATACAATTCCGTGATCCTTGACATTGACAAGGGTGTTGGCTGTGCCGAGATCAATTCCGATATCGTTCGACAGGAGGCCAAAAAGTCGTGCAAACACTGACATAGAAGGAGTTAGGTTGGGAAAGAGGTTGTTTGGGTAAAGGGATCACAGAGTTACAAAAAATAACTCGCACTGCAGGCAGGGACGATGGAGAGAGAGCCTAGAATGGTCAAGCAGCATCCTTGTCACTAATTTATTTTGCTATTGCAAAACATCACGAGATCCTTATTTTCTTCGCGCTAAAAACTCCCTAGCGAGCTTTTCATAAGCCTTAGCGCCGGCCCCATTCGGATCGTGTTCGAAAATAGTAAGGCCATAGCTGGGAGCTTCTCCGATACGGATCGACCGAGGGATAAGGGTTTTATAAAGTTGTTTTGGGAGGAAACTTTTAACCTGTGCAACGACTTCTTTAGACAGATTGGTGCGGCTGTCATACATCGTCATGAGAATGCCCTCAAGTTGCACCGAGGCTCCCGATCCGGATTCTCGGATCTGGTCTATGATATGAACGATTTTGGCCAATCCTTCTAACCCAAACCACTCGCATTGTAAGGGAATGATAACTTCATCTGCAGCGGCAAGCGCTGAGGTCATTAGGATCCCGAGCGAAGGGGGCGTATCGAGAATGATGAAGTCATAATCTTGTTTTTTGCCTAGTTTTCCCAGTAAGTCCCGTAGGCGGGACAAGTAATCGGGCATTTGTGCGAGTTCGATTTCAACTCCGGCAAGGTCCATATCACCCGGGATGAGAGATAGGTTTTTAATACGAGTTGGGATAATTTTATCTTCAATTCGGGCTTGGCCGATGAGGGGCAGGTAGAGGCAACCGGTCGAGCTGGCTTCTTCGCCGATTCCACTCGTTGTATTAGCTTGGGGGTCAAGGTCGATCAGGAGGATTTTTTTACCCTTTTGAGCCAAGGCACCGGAAAGGTTGATCGCAGTGGTGCTTTTCCCCACTCCACCTTTCTGGTTAGCAATGGCAATAATGTTCATTCAAAAAAACGTCTGAGGGGAAGCTGACTTGGGGCGATACTAAGAGAAAGAAAAAAGGCAGTTTTTGGGAGTGAAACTTAGCGTCCCAGCTCGCGGGCCTTTTTGGTAGCTGCTTTTACAGCGTTAATCGCTGAAGATCGAAAGGCACCCTCTTCAAGTGCCGCGAGCCCTGCGATGGTCGTACCGCCGGGGGAAGTGACTCTATCACGAAGAACGCTGGGGTGTTCGCCGGAATCCGCCACCATGCGTGCCGCTCCAAGAACGGTCTGGGTTGCCAATGCGAGTGCCTGATCGCGGGGTAAGCCTTCGAGAAGGGCTCCGTCGGCGAGAGCCTCGATAAATGTGTAAACGTAGGCAGGTCCGCTACCCGAAAGTCCGGTGACTGTGTCGAGTAATGACTCCTTCACCTGATATACGATTCCGATTGATCCTAAAAGCTTCTCGGTAAAATCGGCATCGGCATCTGCTGCTTTCTTGCCTAACGCAAACGCCGCTGCACCTTCGCCAACGAGAGCTGGAGTGTTCGGCATGGTTCTTACGATCCGCGCCTGATGATTGCAACTTTCCTCCATCGTCTCAATCTTGACCCCGGCTGCGATCGAGATCACAAGCAGTTCGTCAGAAGATTTAACAAGTGGAGGGATTTTGGCGAGAATTTCAGAGACTTGGTAGGGTTTGACACAGAGGAGGAGGATGTCACTTTCCAGAATTACTTCTTCTAGTGATTTAGCAGTTAAAATGCCGTCTCCAAGCGCGGCAATAGCCTCCGGGACAGGGTCGTAGGCCAAAACTTGGTGGGGCTCAAACACTCCTTTCTTGATCGCACCCAATGTTAGGGCGGATCCCATTTTTCCACATCCAATGAGGCCGATGGTCATGCTGCAGCTTTGACTAGATTGAGGTGCGCTGTCGAGTCTGGGTCTTTGTTACTGATTGATTGTTTGCCAACTGAGTCTGATTAACCGAGAACTTCGGGGTGAGAAAAACCTTGCTTTTGATGTTTCACTTCGTGCTCTGCGTTGAGTTGGCTGCCGACGATTTTAAGGTGGAAGATGTGATCCACCCGGTCGTTATCAAACTTGGGAAGCCGAGGGTCATAGCCGCGTTGGGTGAGGGGCACATGGCGATTTCTTCCAACTCGGAAATAGCGGCTAGCCACGTTGCGCAAGGACTTGGCCGAATGAACGCTTCTTGGGATTTTGAAGCTTACAGGCACTTTTGTGAGGCAGCGAAGGTGGACTCCGAGTGCCTAATGGCCTATTGGGGAATTGCAATGAGTTTGGCTGGAAGCCAACATGAATTTTTCTCTGAACGGAAAGCTGCGGTCGATCGAATGCTTGATTTGCTGGAATCGGAGATCGCGGGAAAGAAAACCGGTTGGTCCGATCTTGAGAAACGATATGCACAAGCTGCCGGTTACCTCTTGACCAGCGGTGTAAGGGCCGCAGGGCAGGCCTTTAATTCACTCTCGGAAAAGTATCCTGCCGATATTCAGGCTCGTCTATTTTCCCTATTTCTCCAGAGAGATGGCTTTGATAGCGGAGGCAAACCATTGGTAGGTCAAAAAAGAGCGAATGAGGGTATTAAGAAGATGCTAGAACAACACCCTGAACATCTTTCGGTCATGGCGTTTTGGGTTAGCAGTCAGGCCGAAGCTCCCTTGAATGTTTCAATGCTTCGTAACGAGGTGTTACCAGTGGCCCGTAAATTGGTAAAACTGCTGCCGAAATATCCTCCCTATCACCTTATGTTGGCTCATGTCGAAGCTCGTTGTGGTAACGCAGCTCTAGCGATTCAAGCTGCGAATGACGCTGCTAACTCCTACAAAGCCTACATGGACGAAGAGAAGGTAAGTCTTTATGATTGCGACGGCTGGATCCGTGCCAAGGTTTACCTAGTCACTCTGCATGAAATGAAAGGGGAGAAAAAAATGGCGGAACAGGTTGGAAAGAAGCTCGCTGAAATTAAAATCGCAGAGGAGCGCCTTTTTTCGCGTGGTGCGGGATTACTGCTCTGGGAAGGTCGCAATGTCGGGGCACGCATGATGATGGGGCGAAGCGATATTGCTTCATTTAAAAAGGGACAGAAGCTTCTTGAGACTTTGCCAGAAGAACAATGGTTCAAGGATAAATCATTCGCTTTGCCTTACCGAAATTGTATCGCAATCTACTTGGCTGTTCGCATGGCTATTGCTGATAAAGACATGAAAAGCAGTAAAGCTCTCTTCGACCAGTTCTTGCTCAGGGTTGATGCTTTAGGGAAGACGCAGAAGCTTGCCTCTAAGACTAGCAGTTATGCCGATTGGGTGCGGGCGATGAACACCCTGTTGATGATGGTTCCAGAACTTCGTGGTTTAATTGCTCAGAATCAAGATGGAGCAATTCGCCTATCGGCTGCGACTTGGTTTCGCTCTGCCTCTGACCGGCAGGGAAGTCCTTCTAATCTGCTCCCTCCTTCAGTGGATTATCCGATGAAGTGGAGGCTAGGGATGTTTTACCTTCAGGAAGGGAAGCTCGAGAAGGCTGAGAACGCTTTCCGTGAGGGTCTCGCTTTGCGTCCAAATCATCTCGCGACCTTAGAGGGGTTTTACGGGGTTTTGAAAAAAATGGAAAAAACAAAGGCTGCTAAATTGCTTGAGACTAGGATTGAAGCCGTAAAAAGGTAGCTCTCTGCGACCTTTCGGGGCTCCGATAGCCTGATCGCAAACTTCTTGACTCTCGTGCAAACAGCCCTGACATCCACTTCGCCATGTTGACGATCAAGAAAATGACTAAGGCCTTAGGTGGTCGTGTGCTGTTCGAAAACTCGGAAATGACTATTAATTGGGGCGAGCGAGTCGCATTGGTCGGTCCTAACGGCGCGGGTAAATCGACTCTCTTCAAGATTGTCCTGAAGGAAGAAGACGCCGATCAAGGGACTGTCGATCTTGATGAGTATGGCATGGTGGGCTACCTCGCTCAGGAAGCTGGAAATCCTGGAAATGCCAGTATTATGGAAATTGCAATGGGCATCACTGCAGAGCACCGCGAAGTGCTAGAGACAATGAGGACGATGGCGGAGGATTCCGAGGAATTTGGTAAATCACAAGATCGATGGGAGGAGCTAAATGGTTACCAACTTGAGCCCAAGGCTAAGAAGATTCTCTCTGGTTTGGGGTATTCTCAGGAAGATTTTGATCGTCCTGCTGACATGTTTTCAGGGGGATGGATCATGCGAGCTCACCTTGCCCGCTTACTTGTTGAAGAGCCTGATCTCCTTATGCTCGATGAGCCAACAAACCATCTGGATTTGAACTCCCTGATGTGGTTCCAAAAATATCTCCAACAATATCCTGGTGCGCTCCTCATTATTTCACACGACCGTTCGTTTATGGATGGCGTGGTCGAGAAAGTTTACGAAATTGATGAGCAAAAGTTCATAAATTATACCGGGAATTATACCAAGTATCTGCAGCTGAAGGATGAGCGGTATGACCAACAGATGAAGGCTTTCCAGAACCAGAAAAAGGAAATCGCCCGCATCCAGGAATTTATCGATAAATTTCGCTCGGTTGGCTCGAAAGCTTCGCAGGTTCAAAGCCGAGTGAAGATGATTGAGAAGATGGTTCGTCTTCCCAAGCCACGAAAGCCACGAAAGCTTTTCCATTTTCATTTTCCGCAGCCACCACGCTCAACCCAAAGAGTGATTTCCCTTGAGAATGTAGACAAGGCCTATGGTGATAACGTGCTCTACAAAAATCTCGATGTTCACATCGAGCGGGGAGATCGTATTGTTTTGGTGGGGCCGAACGGTGCAGGAAAATCGACCCTCATGAAGATGATTGCGGGTATCGAAAAAGGAGATGCTGGCCGCCGGAATGTTGGAACAACTACAAAAATCGGATACTTCTCTCAGCATCGCGCTATGACCTTGAATGAAAATAATTCGGTGCTTGAGGAAGTTGTTGAGGCTGGTGGTGGTATGCGTGAAAATGAAGCGCGCGCTATCTTAGGGTCCTTTCTCTTCAAAAAGGACGATGTTTCTAAGCGTGTTAAAATTCTCTCCGGGGGTGAGAAATCGCGTTTATCACTTGTGAAATTCCTCGTTGATCCCCCCAATCTTCTTTTGATGGACGAGCCGACGACTCACCTTGATTTGACTTCCATTGAGGCTCTTGTCTCCGCTTTGAAGCAGTATGAGGGGACTTTAGTTTTTATTTCTCACGACGTGCACTTTATCCGCTCGCTCGCTGAACACACTTGGCACATCGCTGATGGAGAGGTGAAAAAGTATTCTGGTGGTTACGACTACTATCTACAAAAATCTGGAGCCTTCGGTGAGGACTTCTTTGATATTTAATTAGTCGATTGTTCCAGTGATCTAGCCCGGCTAGATTACCTTCATGGTTCGGACGATCATCCACATTGACATGGACTGCTTTTATGCGGCCATAGAAGTGCGTGATGATCCTTCGCTAAATGGGAAACCCGTCGGGGTTGGGGGAAGCACGGGGCGGGGGGTTTTGACGACGGCCAACTACGAGGCTCGTAAATTTGGGTGTCACTCTGCAATGCCGGTTTTTAAGGCTAGGCAGCTCTGCCCAGAGATTATTCTGACTCCGGTTCGTTTTGATGTTTACCGTCAGGAGTCTTCAAAGATCCGCGCGATTTTTGGTCGCTACACTGATATCGTTCAGCCCCTTTCTTTAGATGAGGCTTATCTTGATGTTAGTGATCGTACTGAATCTGGTGCGGCACTGGCAAAGGAAATTCGCCATGCTATCTATTTAGAGACTGGTCTTACGGCTTCTGCTGGAATCGCTCCAAATAAGATGATTGCGAAAGTAGCAAGTGACTGGAACAAACCTGATGGTCAACTCGAGGTGAAGCTTGAAGATGTAAATGGTTTCATGCGGGGGCTACGGGTTGCGAAACTTCAGGGAGTGGGAAAAAAAGGGCAAGAAACCTTGGCGCGTTTGGGAATCGAAACTTGTGGCGATTTTCAGTTATTGAGTAAGGTTGAAGCCGCTGAAAAGCTTGGGCGGTGGGGGCTTGAACTCTATGATAGATGTCGTGGTAATGATGACCGGGAGGTCACAGTCAGTCGTTCGAGAAAGTCGCTTTCGAAGGAGCGAACTTTTCGGGAAAATATTGATGATGTAGACTGGCTCATGAACGTTCTCCGCAAGTTGCGATCTGAAGTTGAGGAGGCGGTGAAGCACAAATCCAGTCAGGAAATTAAATCAAGAGTGGTGAAGTTAAAGTTTGAGGATTTCACTCAGACTACTGCTGAGAAGGCGGGAAGACAAATGGATGAAACAGTCTACAGGGAACTGCTTAGTTTGGCGTGGAGCCGTGGGGAGGGAAAGGCAGTAAGGCTTCTTGGGGTGGGGGTGAAGTTTGAGGATGAGGAGAGCCAGTTGGACCTTCTCTAAACCTATTGCTAGATTATTTGATTTTTGGATGCTCGTTAAAGTCGAGAACGGTGACGCTATTGGTGGTGACATCTAGCTTTGGTGTTTTTACCGATAGAGTGACTTCTGGTTTCTTTTTTCCCCAGTTGATATCAATTAATCCGTAATTCAGGTCCCTCGAATAGGTTCCGGGAACCCTTAGATGAGAGGGGTCATTAGGTGCTCCAGCATGAGTCATTCCACTGCAGGTCATTTCGTAGAGGTCAACTGGAAGTTTTTCGGTTCCATTGGCTCGTATTCGGCAGATCTCGGCAAGATGACGATCACCGCTAAGAAGAATCGTGGGGCCTGGGCTGGAGTCTTTAAGTAGCTTCAAGAGCTTCGTGCGTTCGTTTGGGAAATTACTCCATTTTTCAAAACGGTGCTCGGTGTTAATGATCTGGATGGAGCTGACAATGATGCGTAATTCAGCGGCCTTTCTGAGTTGTTCTTTGAGCCATTGCCATTGGGCTTTACCGAGAATAGTCGCATCTGGACCTTTTTCGATTTGATAGACTTTTCGTTTTCCCTTCTTAATCTTTTTTAATGGACTTCGAAAGTAGCGAGTATCGAGCATGATGAATTGGACCCGCTTTCCCTGGGGTCCCAAAATCTGTGAGTGATAGACACCAGGTGTTTTCGTGGCTTCGTGTTGGGTTGGGAAGTTGAAGGCTTCGAAGAAAAGTTGAGCAGACGCTTCCTTCATCTTGTATTCACGCCCCGCATCGTTGAAACCGTAATCATGATCATCCCAAATTGGGATAATAGGGACTGTTTTTGCAAAAACCGCATAGTCTGGCTGGGTATTAAGATTACGGTACTTTTCTTTCATTATTTTAGGGTCATCGGTGTCCGCGTAAATATTATCGCCCATAAACAGGAAGGCTTGTGGCTTGTCGGCTGCAATAGCTTTAAAAATCCCGTTATCACGTTCCGGCCGGTAACAAGAACCACAGGCAATTCGAGTGATTGGTTCTTGAGCAAAGCCAGGAAGTATTATGGCGAGAAAGAGGAGTTTTTTCATGGGGTGAATCAGTGGATAATTTGGGCCTCACAGATTTTGAGGATCGATTCGAAAGGGTGAAGCTCGAGAAGAGAGTAGGCATCGTGGGAAATGAGGCGCTGTTTGCGGCGCGCTCCATCGGGAAGATACCAAGAGTAAGTGGTGGCGGGAGAAGTCATTCCGCAAAGAAAGCGAGCGAGAGCTCGGGGTGTTCGAAGACCGGGTTGCTTGAGGTTGACTAGGTTTTGAATTAAGCTGAAATCTTCATCAGTGAGATCGGGAGGGGCTGATGAAGGGAGATTTGGCGGCGGAGCGTGGCCATGGCAACGAGAGCAGTGACCACAAGATTCCATTTCTTCGCCAAAATGATCTAGGAGCGATGCGTAAAGACAAGAAGGCTTTAGCGCATGTGTAACTACCCCTCGAAGACGTTGAAGATCCGAGTTTTCGCGGCGTTGAAAAAGATCAATCACTCGCTGAGTGAGAGCGGGAAGATCATCAGGTTTCTTAAGAAGTCGATACCCCTGTCGAAGTCTGGAGGGTTTGACAGCGATGTCCTCGAGATCTTCAAGATAGCCAATTGTTTTCACGATTTTTTCTTTGGACTCACCGATTTTAGCGGCCGCGTCCTCCGGGTTGAGCTCGAGCCATTTGTAGCCTGGTTTGGCGGTCTCGAAAAGTTTGCGGAGAAAAGACTGACGGGTTGAATCGAAGCCGTTCAAAAGGTGCTCGAGATCCCGGGTAAACGAAATCTTGTAAGTAGAGTAGAAAGGAGAAGTGGCTCTGAGAAATCCTTCTAATTCGAGGTAAGTTAACAAGGTGGTGATGACGAGTGGACGAATGTCGTGAGCTCGCGAAAGTTCATAGGTTGAAATATCAAATTCTCCGGGTTGGTCTAGCAGAATACGGAGGATGGACCGTAGTGCATCGGGTTGTGGGGTATCGCCATAAGTAAAGTTAGCGAGAGTTCGAAGGTCATCTTGGCAGGCCAGAAGTTCGCAGTGCGCTTGTTGGCCATCCCTTCCGGCACGACCGATTTCTTGGGTATAGTTTTCGAGCGATTTGGGAAGGTTGTAATGATAAATCGCTCGGATATCTGATTTGTCGATTCCCATTCCGAACGCGATGGTCGCACAGATAATGGGGACTTCACCGGACATGAAGGCGTCTTGGATTTCAGAGCGTGCCTCGGATCGTAGTCCGGCGTGATAAGGGCGGACCGGGAGGCCTTTGCTTTTTAGAAAGGAGGCCAGAGATTCTGCCCCGTGCTGCAGAGTCGTGTAAATGATAGTCGGCTGAATAGGCGATTTCTTGAGCTGCTTGAGGAGGTGATCACGACGATCGTGTGTAGCGATAGGAGTGACGACAAGATCAAGGTTGGCTCGATAAAAAGTGAGCTGATGGTGGTCCTTCGATTGAATTTTGAAGTGTTTGCAAATATCCTCAGCAACCCTTGGAGTTGCCGTTGCCGTGAGGCAAAGGACACGCGGGATTTTGAGCTCGTCGGCAAAATGAGTTAGCTTGAGGTAGTCCGGTCGGAAATTATGTCCCCATTCCGAAATGCAATGGGCCTCATCTATTGCAAGCAGAGCGAGTGGGATTTTGGCAAGGCGCGCTCGAAACTTTTCGTTAGCGAGGCGCTCGGGTGCTACGTAAAGGAGCCTGATGCTATTTTTCTCAAGTTTTTGGTAGAGCTTGCTCGTTTCGTCTGCCGAAAGGGTGGAATCGAGTCGGGCCGCAGGGATTCCTTTGGCGACTAGTGAGTCAACCTGATCTTTCATCAGGGCGATGAGCGGAGAGACGACAAGAGTAAGCTCATCAAATAGTAATGCGGGAAGTTGATAACAGAGCGATTTTCCTCCGCCGGTTGGAAATACGGCGAGGGTAGATCTATCTGATAAGATAGATGCGATGACCTCTTTTTGGCCATCGCGAAAAGAATCGTGACCGAAATGTTTTCTGAGGGCTTTATGATGAACGGACATAGTGAGGCAGACAAGAAAGGAGATATCGCAGAGGATAGGCGTTGTCGCGGTGAAAGATTCAGCAAGGTGGATCGATGTCGAATGGGGCGTTAAGAATTCTAGATTTTCATTCTTTTTGTTGGGATTGATTGCAGTTTCTTTTGCAAACGGTTTAGTATGGCCAAAGAAAGAATTGCGATAATGAGTGACCACGAAAAAAAACCGAAGACAACATCTGAAGATTTCGCGTCAGTTGCCCCTTCTGTTGAGTCAAAACTGAATGTTAAAGCGCTGGCATCTAGAAGCTCAAGGGAGGTTTGGAAAACAGGCGACCGTCCTGTAACTTCCCTTTCAAAGCCACCGCTTCGGAAATATGTGGTGAGGAAACCTGTTGGGAAAGTTGTTTATTTAGACCCTGCGAAGGCTTTCGGAAAGAAAGAGGAAGTGAGACTCATATTTTCCCCGAATGTAGCTACGCCGATTTCTGCCGAGTCATCTGAAGAGTCTATTTTTCGTGGCGAGAAGATTTTTGAATCTAAGAAAAATATTGAATTCACGCCACGGTATCCATCGGTCAGGCCGGTCGCTATGGATTGGAAAAAGGTTTATCCAGCAGCAGGATTTGATTTAGACGATATTGAACTGACTCTAAATGACGGAAGTGCCTTTAAGGTCGATATTGCTGACTTTAACGAATCGTTTGAGGGGAAAATGGATAAAGGTGACAAGCCCATTATTCCTGACCCTGATAGGGTGGCAGAACTTGTTACAAAGAAGGTGAAGTCTGCCGACCAAATCGAAGTGCTTGGGCCCGAGCGGGCCAAAAATGAAGAACTATCTGTGCCAGAAACTAAGTTGAGTAAATGGGCCTTTTGGAAGCGTCCCTCGAAGCGTGATCAACAGTTAGCGCGGATCTCGGAGGGCTATTTAGAGATGGTCGATCTCGTCCGTTCGATTCGCGGTCAATTGGATTCTCAAAGTGAAAATAACATGATCTTAAGGGAATCATTGGTTCATCTGCCGCAGGCGGTCAAGGGGCTTGATCAGGGGATTGAGCAATTCAGTAAATCTCAACTTGCAGTGGGTAAAGCTTTGGGCGAAATCCACACCCAGTTGAAGTCCAACAATGAGAGAGACGGACGTCTGGCGGGTTCAATGGATGGATTCAATGACACATTGAAGTGTATGGACGAAACCAGTAACGAGACGATCAAGACCTTTAGCCTAGTTCAGGAGCGGATGAAAGATTCTGATATCCGGATGGAGAACCTTTTTCAAAATGTCCAGAATACCGAGGAAAAAGTCAGCGAAACGATGGTGCGACTTCAGCGCAATATGGCACTGATGCATTATGTTTTTCTAGGGTGCTTGATGCTAGTTATTGGTATCCTCGTCTTCACCGTAATAACGAGGAAAGAGCAATCCGCGCCTTCTCAGTCTATCGAGCTGATTGAACCCAAGCCAGGTTCAGAAAATAAGTGAATGAATCAGGCTATCCTCCGGCGGCAATTGTAATGATCTCCAGCTGATCGCTGTCCTTGAGCTTCTGGGATTTAAACTCAGAAGGAGCGAGTGCCTTCTGGTTGAGTTCAACCACCACTGGTTTCTCAGCAAGTCCTAGCTCTACGAGGAGGGCTCGTAGATTGAGTTCATCATTAAAGTTTTGAGTCTCTCCGTTGATTGTGAGGGTCATGAAAGTGTAAGAATTGCGGGGTCCCAGTCTTTCCAGACTGGGTCAAATCCCTGGGTTTTGAGAATGCGGGCGATTTCATCGACTGGTCGTTTATCATCGATTTCGAATTGTCCGGTCGCACGATCATGAGCTTGCTCATTTTCAAGTTCAACTCGATGTCCCTTGATCGTTAGATGCAGATCCTCGGTTCCGGCGCCAGTGTAGCCCCCGGGGTCTGTTTGAGAACCAGCCGAAATATGAGTAACGCCAAGAGGGAAGAGTGAGTCGCGAAGTTCTGCAGGTTCCCGGGTTGAAAGCACAATTCCAGCTTGAGGAAAGCAAATGCGAAATGCAGTGAGTAATTGCACTAGGCTTCGTTCGTCTAGGGACAATTCTGGATTGGGGGTGTATTGATAATTTCCCGCATGGGGTCTCATGCGAGGGAAAGCGATAGTGAAGCTGGCTTTCCAACAATGACGGAGTAGATAGTCGAGGTGAGTGGCCAGCGCGATTGCTTCGTAGCGCCAGTTGGCAAGGCCGAAAAGAGCGCCTATTCCGATTCTGCGAAAGCCTCCAGCGTAAGCGCGCTCAGGGCAATCCAGCCTCCAATCAAATTTCTTTTTAGGGCCAGCGGTGTGGAGGACTTCGTAAGTTTCTTGATGATAGGTTTCTTGATAAACGATCAGGCCTTCAGCCCCGTGATCGACCAATTCGCTGTATTGATGATCCTCCATCGGACCGACCTCTATTCCAATCGTTGGAATTAAGGCTCTCAGGGCATTGACACACTCTTGAAGATAGCCATCTGAGACAAATTTAGGGTGCTCGCCGGCCACGAGAAGAATGTTTCGAAAGCCTAAATCGTAAAGATGTTTGGCCTCAGCCACAACCTGGGGAACAGTAAGAGTGGTGCGCAGAATAGGATTATTACGGGAAAACCCACAATATTGGCAGTTATTTACACACTCGTTTGACAGGTAAAGAGGTGCAAAGAGACGCATCGTTTTTCCAAAATGGCGGCGAGTCAGGGTTTGGCTTTGACGTGCCATACTCTCGAGTTGTCGATCAGGGCAGGGGTCAAGTAATTTGCGAAATCTCCGCATGAGAGGAGTCGGGTCCTTCATGAGGGGTTTGAACTGACTGGCGAAGCTCACGGTAGATTGGTCCTCTTTGCAGGGCTTTTTGTCAAAAGCTTTCCCAAAAATGGCATTGCCAGAGATCCCTAAAGCTGGTGGACTCCGTTCAAGATTATGGCAAATGCAACCAACATCCTCACTCAGGGGCTCGAAATTAATGGATCAATCAAGTTTTCAAATGACATGATCGTTGATGGGAAAATCGATGGAGAGATCATCTCTGATAAAGGCAAAGTGACGATCGCTGAAAATGCCAGTATCAAGGGTGATGTTAAGGCTGGGGAAGTGAAACTTTACGGAAAGGTCGAAGGTACAATTACATCAGATCGTTGTGAGCTAAAGGAGAAGTCTTTGCTCAAGGGGGACATCAAAACTAAGACTCTTAGTATGGAGGAAGGTGCGACTCTTCAGGGGAAGACTTCGATTGGAAGCTAATTTTTAATTCTAAAAAATTTCCAGACCGTCGCATTCACAAGATGCGGCGGTTTTTTGTTGGGACTCTTGAAAAGGAGCAACCACTCACCATTTTGTTTTTTTATAGGAAATGTAAAAAAGGGTAACGAGTTTTCGTCCCGGGTTTGGTAATTGGCCTTCACAGGGGCTCGCGAATTTCCCTTTTTCTTTTTAGTGCGATAGGACATCGTCTGCGGAGTGAGAGCTTATTTTTACATCTTAATTTTCGGTGTTTTAGGTCAATTTTCGTTGGTAGGGAAGCCGATGGTAGTGGCGCATCGCGGTGCATCGGGAGAGGCTCCTGAAAATACAATTCCGGCATTCAATTTGGCATGGAAGCAAGGGGCCGACGCAATCGAAGGTGACTTTCATCTCACTAAAGATGGCCAAGTTGTCTGTATCCATGATGCAAATACCAAAAAAGTGGCAGGAAAAAACTTGGTAGTTAAGAATACGACTCTGGCAGAACTCAAAAAATTAGATGTCGGTATAAAAAAAGGGGCTGCATTTGAAGGTGTTTCAATCCCAACAATTGGAGAGGTCTTTGAGACGATTCCAGCGAAAAAAAAGATCTACATTGAGATTAAATGTGGACTTGAAATTATTTCACCGCTTTTGAGGGAGGTTTCTAAGTCCCGGCTTGAGAAAGAGCAGGTCGTTTTTATTTGTTTTGATGCCAAAATTATTGGGGAGGTGAAGAAGAAGGCTCCTCACTTTAAGGCCTACTGGCTTTCCAATGTGAAACAGAGCAAAGACGGTTCCTTCACGCCTTCATTGGAAGACTCTCTAACCACCTTACGCAAAGTGAAGGCAGATGGAATGAGTTCAAGTAGAGCTGGAATCAATGATGAATTTATTAGCAAATTACAAGTGGCCGGATTCGAGCATCATGTCTGGACAGTGAACGAAATCAAGACCGCGCAGTGGTTCGCGGACCAGGGGACACAGTCGGTGACAACTGATTTTCCGGGGAGAATCAAAGGAGCCTTAAAGGGGAAGGCCCCTAACTAGGGGCTGAGTCGCTTAAGCTCCCAATCTTCGCCTGATCTAGAAAAGCAGAGGCGATCGTGCAAGCGCCCTTGTCGGCCTTGCCAGAATTCGATGTAGTTCGGGTTCAAGTTGTAACCACCCCAGAATTCTGGACAGGGAACCTCCGTTCCTTTAGGGAATTTCATTTCAAGTTCGTTTTGCCGGTTGGCGATCGTTGCGCGGTCCACGATAGGCTCAGATTGACATTCGGAAACCCAAGCGCCGATTTGAGAATTGTAGGGGCGGATTTCAAAATAATCCTCAGATGTCTGCCGTGAGGTTTTTTCCACTTTTCCTCGAACACAGATTTGGCGTTCTAATTCCTTCCAGAGGATCGTGATCGAGGCATTTGGATTCTCGGCGAGGTCCTGAGCTTTCTTTGAGCGGTAGTTCGTGAAAAATTGTAGATTACCATCAATAATTCCTTTGAGAAGTAGAGTGCGAGAGGTCACCACACCATCCTTCCCGGCGGTGGCTACGGTCATGGCATTGGCATCTGGAATCTTTTGCTCATGGGCGACTTCAAGCCACTCTTCAAATTGCGTGAAAGGATCACTCTTGATGCTAGACCGGCTGATACCACCTTTCGTGTAGTCTTCGCGAAGGTTTGCAAGGTTCATGGTTTTTGGTCTTTTTGATCTTCTTCAACTTCGAGTGAGACATATTCATCACCTTGTTTTTGGAGGCGGATGTTGTTAATTGAAAAAACAGCAAGAAGCCCAAGAAAGGCAAAAGTTAGCTCTAAGAAGACGGGAGTGAACATGAATCCGGTGATTTTGCGAAAGATTTCTCCTGAAAGACCTGGGAGACGTCCACCTAGACCGATTCCAAGAATTGTTGCCGAGACTAACAAGATTGGAATCATGCCAGCTAAAATAATTCGGGAGCGTTTGCTCATGCCAACAGTCTGACAGAAAAGCGAAGAGACGCAATCTTGGGAAATTCGATTGCCCGGAACAGTAGGGCTGTTAATGCTCGCCCCGTGAGGTTGTTTGACACTCTAACGCGCGAAGTCGTTCTCCTTAAGCCGGTGGATGGTAAAGTCTTCAGGTTTTATTGCTGTGGCCCGACCGTATATGGCCCGGCCCATATCGGTAATTTTCGAACTTTCGTGATACAAGACGTGATGCGGAGGGTTCTCGAGCTAGGCGGCATGAAAACTAAGCATGTCCGTAATATAACGGACGTGGACGATAAGACGATCCGCGATTCGGTAAGCGCTGGTATGCAATTGGCTGATTTTACGGCTCAATGGCGTGACAGGTTTCACGCTGATTGCGTGGCTCTTAATTGTCTTAAGCCACATATCGAACCAAGTGCGGTGGAACATATCCCAGAGCAGGTTGCGATGATCGAAGAGTTATTGGAAAAGGGCCACGCTTATGCGTCGGAGGATGGCTCAGTCTATTTCAGGATCACTTCATTTTCTGAATATGGAAAACTATCGCGTCTCGATCAACGTGAGCTTGATTTGGGGAAAACCCAGAACGAGCGCGCTAATTCTGATGAATACGAAAAAGATAATATCGCTGATTTTGTTCTCTGGAAAAGTCGTCGTGACGAGGATGGTGATAACTATTGGAGTAGTCCGTGGGGAGAGGGGCGGCCTGGTTGGCACCTTGAGTGTTCGGCAATGATATTAAAATATCTGGGTAGGACCTTCGATCTTCATAGCGGTGGGGAGGACTTGGTTTTTCCGCACCACGAAAACGAGTTGGCACAATCTAAGTGTTCGTGTGGTGGGGAATTTGCTCGGCATTGGTTTCACTCTACTCATCTGCTGGTGAATGGTAAGAAAATGTCGAAGTCGAGTGGAACTCTCTACACCTTGAGCGATTTAGCTGATGAAGGTTGGTCGCCGATGGAAGTTCGTTATGTCTTAATTGGGGCGAATTATCGTAAGCAATTGAACTTTACGATGGAGTCTCTTCACGCTGCCCGCGAGGCTCTCGGAAGGTTAGCAAAAGCAGCAAAAGATCATGATGTTCCAGGATACCGCGAACTATCAAAAGGGGGAGGCTTAGGTGTTTTTGCCGGTGCTTTCAAGCGATTGAACGAGGACTTAAATACGGCAGCAGCTCTGGGTGAGATTTTTGGCAACCTTAAAAATGCGAGATCTCTGGAAGATTGGCGCGGATTCTTTACGGTCCTTGCTTCTCTTGGTTTGACCTTGCCCGAACCCAAGGGAATTGAGATTCCGGAGAAGATCGCCAAGCTTGCCGAGTGTCGTTGGAAGGCGCGTCAGAACAAGGACTGGGCCGCTTCGGATCGTTATCGTGACGAGTTGGCTGAGAATGGCTGGATGGTGAAGGACGGTCGCGAAGGTTACGAGGTCCTTCCGTTATGAAGGTCTGCGTAGCGTCACCTTATCCGCTCTCCGAGCTGAAGGGTAACTCGGTTACCACCGACCGAATTGTGGCGATGCTAAATGAAGGAGGGGTCGAGGCAAGAGGTTCGCATGGTAATGATGGTGAGCCCGCCGATATTCTGATTACTCTCCATGCCATTAAAGGTGCCCCAGCGGTTTTTGATTTCAAAAAGAAGACGCCGAACGGAAGAGTCATCGTTTTGCTGACGGGCACCGATATTTATCAGGGGCTCGCGGAGGGGGCTGAAATTGGGGGGGACGCCCTGCAGGTGGCGGATCGGATTGTCGTGCCACAAGAAGCCGCGATTCGAAAACTTCCCGAGAAAGTGCGAGGTAAGACGGTCGTGATTCGCCCAAGTCTCGATCCGATAGCTGTCAAAGCCACCCCGAGCCAATCGCCGTTTGTGATCTCAGTAGTAGGACATCTGCGCCCCGTAAAACGACCATTTTTGACGATTGAAACTCTAGCTCAGCACCCGGAGTGGTCTGATGTTGAAGTTTGGCAAATTGGACAGGCTTTAGATGCAGAGATGCGCAAAACAGCGGAGTTTTGGATGGAAGAGGATAAAAGGTATCGGTGGTGTGGGGGATTGCCAAGAGAGGAGTCCTTGGCCCTGTGTGCCAAAAGTTCACTGACCATAAATAGTTCGATTTTGGAAGGAGGAGCAAATGCGGTTTTGGAGGCGATGACGATGGGTGTTCCGGTTCTGGCAAGTAGGATCGAGGGAAACGTAGGGCTTCTGGGTGATGATTATCCGGGCTATTTTGAGGAAGGGGAAATTGCTAAAGCGCTCGAAGCTATCATGCACCAGCGGGTAGATCTTGATGAGTGGAGCCGTTTGTTAGCCGATCGGCTTCCGTTATTCTCTCGGGTGAGAGAATCAGAGTCATGGCTTGAATTGTTAATAGAACTAAAGTAAATTGGGGCGTCTAATGAAGACTCGAAAAGATGATATTGCCGGAATTGGTAGCCAGTTTGCAATCGATGGAACCTTTACCGATGGTGAGGAGGTTCAAAGTGGTCATATCAACACGACCTATCTAGCCGCTTATCGGGATGAGGACGGGGGAACTCGTCGATATATTTTTCAGCGAATTAACGAAAATGTTTTTCTAGAACCTCTAGTGGTGATGAAGAACATTGAGCGGGTAACGAATCATATCAATCGTAAGGTATTTCGCAGAAAGCGGGATTTTGGTGGCCAGACTCTCAATCTTTACCCCGGAAGAGATGGGAAAAACTGTGTTTCTGGTGTTTTCGGAGGGATCTGGCGTTGTTATAATTATATTGAGGGTTGTAGGACTTACGACGTGGTGGAAAACACCCGCCAAGCCTATCAGGCGGCCAAGGCATTTGGGGCATTTCAGGATCTCGTAAGTGATCTTCCGATTGAAAAAGTGGAGGTTACCATTCCGGGATTTCACAATACCCCTGAACGATACTCTCGGCTGAATACAGCGATAAAAAATGATCCCTGCGATCGCGTTAAGGAAGTCCAGCGAGAGATCGACTTTATTACCTCAAGAGAGTCGATTACCGGAGTGCTTTTGGATCACCTTGCAGCTGGACGTTTAATCGAGAGGGTAACGCACAATGACACAAAGCTCAATAATGTCATGATCGATGAGCAGACTGATGAAGCGGTTTGTGTGATTGATTTGGATACGGTGATGCCGGGGCTCGCTTTATACGATTTTGGGGATTTGATTCGGGGAGCGACGAGCCCTGTCGCCGAGGATGAGCCCGATGCGTCCAAAGTTGAAATGCGTCTCCCCATGTTCGAGGCAATTGTTGAAGGCTATCTCGAAACCGCCGCGAATTTTCTTACTCCGTTGGAGATTGACCTGCTTCCTTTTGCGGCAAAATTAATCACGCTAGAGACGGGGATTCGTTTTTTAACCGACCATTTGGAAGGGGATAAATACTTCAGGGTTCATCGTGATAATCATAATTTGGATCGATGCCGAACTCAGCTCGCTTTGGTGAAATCAATCGAGGATCAGGAAGGGGAAATGCTAAACTTCGTTAAGAAGTGGCACCGTTCGTGAATTGAGTCTTGGGTTTTTTACCCTAGGCGCTTAGCTCTTGGGCATGGTTAGCGTTAGCGATTTGAGCAGCGAACAAGTTGAGATGGTTAAAGGATGGGTTGCTGAGGGTGCTCAGATGGCAGATGTTCAAAGACGGCTGAAGGATGACTTCGGCTTCAACGTAACTTACATGGACACGCGATTCCTTTCTCTAGACCTAGAATTAAATTTCCAAGTGAATGAGGAGGAAGCTAAGGCTGAAGAAGTTATTGAAGCTCCACAGGTTCAGGAGGAGCCAGATCTTGAAGGGACACAATCAGATGGTGGAAGCGTCTCAGCTAGCCTTGATCAAGTTGCACGCCCTGGCTCAATGGTAAGTGGAACGGTCACCTTTAGTGACGGAATGAAGGGGTTATGGCTCATCGATGAAATGGGCCGCCCTTCGATCGATCCCGACCAACCAGGATATCAGCCTTCGGAAGCAGATTTGGTAAGCTTCCAAGAGGAGCTGAAGGGGCTCCTAGATGGTCAGATGTAGAAAGGTTTCCTAGCTTAGAGATTTCCGTAGTTTTGGCGGAGCGATTGCGTTCTTTTTGGTGAGAGCCTTTTGCATCTTTTTGAGTGCGACATTTTGAATCTGTCGGATTCGTTCCCGACTGACTCCGAAGTTCCTTCCGATTTCTTCAAGGGTCAGGATTCTTTTGCCGTTTAGCCCAAACCGAGAGCCGATAATTTCAGTCTCCCTTTCGTTAAGTGTTTCAAGAACGAGGTCAAGCTCATCAAGTCCATTTTTTTGGCTAAGTGCTTCAAGCGGGTCGATAGCATGATCGTCAGCTATTACCTCCCCGAAACTCGCGATGCTGTCATCATGCGTGGACTCATCCATTGAGCGGTTTTGTTTGGATGCCTGAAGGAGCAAAGCGAGTTTTTCGCGCGGAATACCTAGTTCTTCCGAGAGCTCATAATCGGTTGGCTCTCGACCAAGATCTTCGGCCATGAGGGCTGAAATTCGGCGGACTCGTGCTAGCTTGTCGACAAGATGTATTGGAAGACGAACGGTCTTTCCTTGGTTGGCGAGCGCTCGCTTTATTGATTGTTTAATCCACCAAGCTGCATAGGTGCTGAGTTTCCCCCCTTTTTTAGGGTCAAATTTTTCGACGGCGCGAATTAGCCCAATATTACCCTCAGAAATAAGGTCAACGAGCGGGACACCGTAATTGCTGTAGTCTTTGGCAATCTTTACAACGAGACGAAGGTTAGATTCAATCATGCGAGCCCGCGCTCGTTCGTCGCCTTTCTCGATTCGGGTAGCAAGTTCGATCTCCTCCATGGGTGTTAGAAGCTTGGTCTTTGCGATTTCCCGCATGTAGACTGTGATGCTGCTGTTGGTGTCTGAGGGTGTCATGATTGAAGCAAAGGATGCTAGAAGTATGCCAACTTGCGGAGATGTAATAATGGATACCTACTATTAAGGGAATATTGAGGTTTCTTTGTAATTTGATGCTTTCTCCAAGTGAAATTGGGGTTTGGGCGTGGAGTTTTTACTCTTTATAGATCTCAATCTAGGGTCGGGCGCGACAAAATGGCACGCTTGGATCACTGGGTTGGTGACAGAATAGCGCGCCCAAACTGGGCAAGTAATCAGGGTGAAAGGCTTTTGAGATCACAGAAGGGATAAAGAGTAAATTCTTGGAGGAAAGCTCAGATGAATTGGAGCTAAAAATAGCTCGTGTCTTTGAGAGATAAGGAAGGATCATCTTAGCAATGGTTCAAGGCTTCAAAGGAGTGTGGATGGTGCCATGTTCATCAAGCCGATGGGTTGTTGTGTGCACCGCATAAACTTCCCGATCCGTAGATTATCGATTATTGATTCGAATTATGGTCTGTAAGCGCCCATTGAAGGAGCTTCTGGATCTAGCTCTGGACCAAAATACCGCAGGAGAACGAGAGGTTCGGTAGAAATCGTGTTTTCAAACGTGATTCCCGCTTGGGCTGAACACTCAGTTGCGGTGACGGTTGCCGAAACAAACCAGCGTCCAGCAATACGCCCGCGGCTGAGATCGTAAGAATAGGTATCATCTCGGTGCAGTCTGTTCCGAAGTCCCGGTTGGAGGAATGAACGGGGGACTCCTGTGGGAGAAAGCCGAAGTAGCCCTTCGGTATCCTCGAGATGTGCTTTGGTCGCTGCTCGGTTATTGAGAAATTATTCAGATCCCTCTTCCTTTGACTCTTCCTCGGAGGGAAGGGGAGGGCGGCCCTTACTGATATCGGAAAGAAGTGAGAAATCACCTTTTCGTCCGGCGTCGTGCTGTTTTCCGGAATAACTGTGATCTAGTCCGGCATAGAATGCTGCTATCCCGCAGACAAATAGGGCGATGCCATACAAGCCCCCGCTGCCCTGATTGGTTGAAGCGAGAACCGTAGGAGGGAATGGGGTGGCTGGCTGGCGAGGCGAAGTGACCACGTTCGCCTTGGGTTTTTTCGTTGGGGTAGATTTTTCTTCGGGCTCTTCAGCTGCTTCCTCGACAGTTTTGGCGTGTGGGACAAAGTCTTCGTCGTCGATTTCATCAAGTTCCTCGTCACTGAGAGTGTATTCAAATTTGACGTCTCCGACTTTAATTTCGCTGTCATTACGGAGGTCGATTATTGCCATGTCATCGTCCCCAAGGCTAATTCCATTCGTTGAATGGCGATCGCGGAGAATATATCCACCATCGACCCGCTCCATTGTACAGTGCAGAGATGAGACAGAGGGACAGGCGATTGTGATGTCATTATCCTCGCTGCGGCCAATCGAGACTTTTTTAGTATTAAGTTGGAAACGATAGGGCTGGGGACTCTTTCCGGAGATGGTGATTGCGACGCGAGGCATACTTCTTGGAGATTGTTAACGAAACCTGACCACACTGGGTGGCGGTTGGCGATAAGAAAACTACGTTGAGTTGGACTTGCCTTTTTCGAGAGAAATTAAAGCATGTCGGTCTATGGAAGAAATTCGCGCTGCTGGGATAACAAAGCAATTTGGCGATGTTACCGCGCTGAATAACGTTTCGCTCGAAATTGCCCCTGGAGAGTTGTTTTTCCTCCTGGGAGGGAGTGGGTGTGGAAAAACGACCCTGCTACGCTGTATTGCCGGCCTCGAGACTCCGACCGAAGGAAAAATCTTTTTTGGAGAGCGGGACGTTACCGCATTGCCCACTCATAAACGGGAAGCTGCCATGGTTTTTCAATCTTATGCGCTTTGGCCGCACATGACAGTAGGGCAAAATATTGCCTTCGGCCTTGAGGAACGAAAGGTCGATAAAAAAGAGATTCAGTGTCGAGTCGAGGAAGCGCTCGCTATGGTCAAGCTTGAGGGGTTTACGAAGAGGGGAATTGATCAAATGTCTGGAGGTCAGCAACAAAGAGTTTCTCTGGCCCGCGCTCTCGTCGTCCGCCCAAAGTGTCTGCTTCTTGACGAGCCGCTCTCAAATCTTGATGCGCAGTTAAGATTGGAAATGCGGTCTGAAATCCGCCGTATAGTCAAAGAAAATGGCCTCACTGGAGTTTACGTCACCCACGATCAAGCCGAGGCGCTTTCGATGGCCGACCGAATGGCCGTCATGGATCAAGGTGTTGTTGTTCAGGTGGGCCCGCCCGAAGAAATTTATCGACAACCGATTTCCAGCTATGTCGCTGGGTTTATCGGTGAGACTAATCTTTTGAAGGGAACGGCAAATGAAAATAATTTGGTAAACATCGCAACGGCAACTTTGGCAGCAACTCCGAGTGTGACTGATTGGACTCCCACCCCTGGAGTAGAGGTGATCCTTTCGATCCGGCCCGAAGCAGTGAAAATTGTTAATGCCACTCAAGCGGACTTGAGTGGCAAAATTATTGAGCGGATTTATTTGGGTAGCATCATTCAATATGCTGTCGAATTGGGGGATGGTTCGGTGATGCAGGTGACTGAGCAAAACCCTAAGGTTATTCGTTCTCCGGGAGAGGAACTCGTGGGTCTGCAGTTTTCCGGTCAAGACGTGACACTTTTAGCGCGATGAAAGGGGCTTGGAAAAAATACCTTGGAGTTTTCCTCCCAATGGCAGCAGTGATTGCTGCGCCAATTATTCTTAGGGACGACGACGCTGCTGCGATGAATCAAGCGGAACTCCGTCTTGAAGTTATTACACCACACAACGAGCTTATTCGTCGGGAATTTGGTGAGTCATTTTCGCGTTGGTATGAAAAGAAACATGGAGAAAGTGTATACGTAAATTGGCGGACTCCTGGAGGGACGAGTGAGATTAAGAGAGTGTTAGACAGCCGTTTTAAAGCGGCAGAGAAAAACAAAAGCGAGGGGATTGATATCGATCTTTTCTTTGGTGGGGGAGTTTACGATTTTAAAGGTCAGGCCAAAGCTGGCCGGTTTCAAAAAATGGATGTTTTTGAGAACGAAGCCTGGTTGTTTGAGCGCGGGACTATCCCCAAAATTCAGAGCGGGGAGAGTTACTACCCTAAAGAACACGATTGGCTTGGCACTTGCTTGTCCTCTTTTGGAATCTGCTACAATCTCGACAGCTTGGATCGATTAGATCTCCCAGCTCCGACAACTTGGGATGACCTTGGGCGCCCAGGATTTCAAAAGGGAATTGCTCTAGCTGATCCTACTAAGAGTGGATCGGTAGCAAAAGCTTTTGAGATGCTGGTACAGCAAAAAATTCATGCACAGCTTACCGGTAATCTTCCTCGCAAAGAAGCTTGTGCGAAGGGATGGGTGGAAGGTCTTAACTTGATCCAGCGAATCGGTGCAAATGCTCGTTACTTTACTGATGGTGCTTCCAAGGTCCCCCATGATGTCGCCCAAGGAAATGCCATTGCTGGGATGTGTATCGACTTTTTTGGTCGCTCTTACAACGAGGCGCTTAAGAAGGAAAATGGAACCTCGCGGTTGAAGTTTATTTCTCCGGTTGGTGGCACGTCCTACAGTGTAGATCCAGTTGCGATTTTCAAAGGAGCTCCCAACCTCGAAGTTGCGCAGGAATTTGTAAACTTCATCTTTACCAAGGAAGGGCAAATGCTTTGGAATGCTAGGCCGGGCACAAAGATGGGGCCTAAGATTCGCGGCCTGCGGAGGTTGCCTATTCGAAAAGATCTTTATCAGGAACCTTTCCTCTCCGAGATGGTTGATGCCTCAGTTATGCCCTATGAAGTCGCGAGCGAATTTATCTACGATTACGATTTAACGGGGCGGCACTTTACGCCTTTACGCAACATTATCCGTGCAATGTGTATCGACTCACATGAGGAAATGAAAGCGGCTTGGGCCGCGTTGATTGGAGCAGGCTTTCCGCCCGAGGCTACTGCGAAATTCTACGAGGTTTCACCGGTTGGCTATGAAGCCACTTTGTCTGATATTAAGGTGACTTTGAAATCGGGAGATAAAATTGCGGTTGTACGAATGATGAATAATTTAGGAGCTTACTTTCGTGAAAACTATCGCGAGGCAGAGCGCATGGCGCTCTTGGTTGGGAAAGGAGATACCAAGTGAATAAGCGTGCTGCTTATAGTTTAACTGCATGCGTGACGATTTTCTTCACGGTGTTTTTCCTCTACCCAGCGGTGATCGTTTTAAAGGAGGCATTTTATTCTTCCGATGATGGTTTTACGTTCTCTTTTGTAAGGGAGGTTTTTAAGAATCCAGTCTACACCGAAGGCCTTTGGAATGCCTTTGCTTTGGGAGTTTCGAGTACGCTCGCCTCTCTTTTTATCGCATTTCCTCTCGCACTGATTGGGCATCGTTACCTCTTCCCATTTAAAAAATCATTATCGGCCTTGGTTCTGATTCCTCTCGTTCTCCCTCCGTTTGTGGGAGCGGTAGGAGTGAAGCAGATCCTCGGGATTCAAGGCGCACTTAATGCTTTTTTGGTAAAACTTGGCCTTATGGATCCAACTATGCCGATGGATTGGTTGGGCGATGGTCGATTTTGGGGGGTTGTTATTATGAATGCCCTCCACCTTTATCCCATTCTTTACATGAATATCGCGGCATCCTTGTCGAATATTGACCCAGCCATGGAACAAGCCGCTCAAAATCTGGGTTGTCCCCCTTGGCGGCGTCTGATGCGGATCACTCTTCCATTGACTACGCCTGGCATCTTTGCCGGTGGTGCGATTGTTTTTATTTGGTCCTTCACTGAACTCGGTGTGCCCTTGGTGTTTGATTTTACCCGAGTCGCGCCGGTGCAAGTTTACGATGGTATTAAGGATCTTGGCGAAAATCCGTTTCCTTATGCTCTTGTGGCGATTATGTTGGTGGTCTCTACTTTTGTTTTCATCGTCTCTAAAGCAGTGCTTGGTCGCTCAAAACTGGGGACTGCTCCAAGGCCAAAGGGGAGGAATGTAGAAGTCTGCCCCGAAAGAGGGAGAGCTTGGCTTTGCACTTTGTTCTTCTTTTTGGTGTTTTTTGTAGCCTCTCTTCCCCACGCCGGCGTGGTAGTGCTTTCTTTGGCTCACGATTGGTATTCCACCGTTTTGCCGGAGCTTTGGACGACTGAGCACTATCGGGAGGCTCTGGGTCATCCACTTGTCGTCCCTTCGATTCAAAACAGTCTTTTTTATGCTTCGGCAGCGACTCTCGTAGATTTGATTTTGGGCGTTGCTATTGCTTGGGTAATTGTAAGGAGCACAATTCGCGGCCGAGCCTTTCTTGATGCTTTGGTGATGCTTCCACTCGCAGTTCCTGGTCTTGTCCTAGCCTTTGGTTATCTGGCGCTTTCCCAAAAAGGGGAGAATTTCTATTTTTTGGTTCAGGGAGCCGCCCAGAATCCTACTTGGCTTCTGGTGGTGGCTTACGCTGTTAGAAGACTCCCGTATGTGGTTCGTTCGGCAGTCGCAGGATTACAGCAAAGTAACCTTGCGCTTGAAGAGGCGGCTCGATCGCTGGGAGCGACTCCGGCAAGAACTCTCCGACGAGTCTCGCTGCCCTTGTTGGGTGCTAATTTGATAGCAGGCGGAATCCTTGCCTTTGCCTTCGCGATGTTAGAGGTGAGTGATAGTCTGATCCTTGCTCAGCAGTCCGAGCATTTCCCGATCACGAAGGCGATTTACTCGCTTCTTGGAATGCTGGGGAATGGTTACGAGTTGGCGTCTGCGCTAGGTGTTTGGGCGATGGTTTTTCTTGGGATTTCCATCATTGGAGCCGTTATTCTTGGGGGGAAAAAGGGTGGCTTGTTTCGAATGTAGGCAGCTGATTTACCGAAGAAAAGCTTTGCCAATTATCGTGCCTGAGGAAGGCGAAGCCACATCGAATCCATCGGCCTCAGAGTATTTGCGATAGCGGTAGCCGAGAGCAACTTCGCCTTGTCCGATGTGTGATGCAACTGAGGTGATGAATCCGGCTTCTTGACCCTCTATAAGCAGTTTTGCTTTTGTTGGAATAAGCGGTTTATCAAGTGCTAGTTTTACGAGGTGGCGGTTGGTTTTTCCAGCCCGCTTCATACGGGAAATTACTTCCTGTCCGGTGTAGCAACCCTTGGTGTATGAAATGGATTTTTCTTCGATTCCAGCTTCGGGCGGAAGGATTCCAGCGAAAAGTTCGTTTGGCCAACGGGGGACTCCGTCAATGATACGCCGAGTTTCGTTGGCGACAATCAAGTAAGCAGTTTCATCTTGGCTTTCATCAATGAGTTCAACGTCATCGGCGATAAGGTATTTATCGAGGCGGGCATAAATTTCTTTCGCTAGCTCGATGGGGCCTTGCACAATAAAATCTTCTTCTTCGCGATGAATGTGAACATAGAATTGGAGTTTTCCTTTTGCATCTAAAATGCAGGCGTCAATGATCCGACCATCTTCAGTGAGCCGGACGTCATTTGTCACTTGCCCATTGAGATATCTTTCGCCTTCAGGGCCTTTTACACGGATCCGGCTACAGGAAATTTCGACATCCTCCTCGAGTTCTAGGTCAGTGCTTTGATGCTGGCGAATGATTGCGGAAAAATCTTCTGAAGCGTCTCGCATTTCGGCTTCGAAAAGCCGTGCCCAAGTAAGGTGATTGAGATCAGCGGTGATGCCTGCCGAGTCGGCGAGTTGAACGGCGTAGTTGGTGTCCTTTGCCATATTCTCGGTCGAGAAGTGAGGAGTAAAGTCGTTCTCGAGGAGGGTTGGTATTTTCATGCCCATTACTGGAGCATAGCACCCATTAAACTTGGCTGCATCATGCCATGCTCGTGGGTCAACGCCATACCGTCGTGAAATTTCTAGAGCTTCGGTGAGAGCTTGGATAGCGGACGCGGTGGCAAGATTAGTTGTGATTTTGACGACGGTTGCAGCGGGTGGTTGACCAAGATAAATAATCTCACGGGAGGTGACATCGAGTAATGGACGATGCTCTTCAAGTAAGTCGCGATCTCCCGCGACATAATAAACGAGGTTCCCACAAGCTGCGGCATCGCGCGAGCCAGTGAATGGGGCATCTAGGAAATTTCCGCCTGCTATCTTGCAGTGTCGCTCTAGCCACAAGGTGGTCTCGGGATCGATGGTGGCGTGATTGATGAATGTCTTACCTTCGCTGAGGTGGTCTTTGATTTGCGAGAAAACCTCTCGGACCGCCTGATCATCGCGAAGATAGCATAAGATGACATCGGCTTGCGATGCTGCTTCAGCTAGGTCAGAGGTCGTTTCTGGGCGATCCTTTGCGGTGCGGTTCCAAGTTTTGAGGGGATGTCCGGCAGCGATGAGTTGGTCCGCACTGCGGGACCCAATAATTCCAAGTCCTAGGAGAAGTGTCATGGTGATGATGTTTAACGTCTGGCTATTTCAACAAGTTGGGTGGAAACGATCGTCACCTCTTTAACCTGAACGGCCGAAGGTTTGGAGTCCTCTGCCAAAACCATCGCGTTACGGAGTCCCTGAAGAAGCTCTCTCATTTTGATCAAATGTGGGCGCCGGCTAATGTCCGGGTGGAGAGAGCCGATAGATTCGGCGTAGTAGTCTGCAACGTCTTCGCGAAAGAGTGTTAGAGCACGTTCGGGAGTGTATTTTTCATTAACGGCGATTGCTGCTGAATCGAGGGCTTCTAACCAACCACCGAGGGAAATCAGATGGGAGAGGTCTGGATTCCGCAGCCGGGCAAGCTCACGCTCGACATCACGCTGGGTTGAGGCGAGTGCTCGTTTCAATTTCGGGAGATCCTTCGCTTTAGCGTGTTCAAGTAGTTCGGCGGCGTGGACCTTGATTTTTTCGCTAGCACCAAGCGCCTTGGAATAGCGGGAAATATGCGCGGCTATTTTTGGGACATCCTCCGAATTCCCGGTTTGAACTGCGATGAAACCATCAGCAATCAAGGTCCCTAACCTTAAAGCGATGCGGGACCTGTCGATGGGAGTTCGCCCATAGTTTTTATAATGGTCAGGGTCGTAGGAAAGAGGAGAAACCTTCTCTAGCTCGTCGAAAACCTTAGAGATCGAAGGGACGGTAAATTCGTTAAGAGCGCTATCGCTTCGAAAGTGCTCAGTATCGAGCAAATCATCGGGGATTTCGTGTTTTTCTTGGGCTGATGCAACCAAGGCGCAAAAGCCAAGGACCGCGAGGAGAATCATCTGCATGGTTTGAGTCTCCCATAGGAAAAGGGCCGGTGCTATTGAAATTTCCGTATACTGAACCTTGACACCCGGTCTAAAATCCATATTTTGCCGCTCCTCCCAAGGGGGATCTTCCTATGGCCAATACTAAGTCTGCAGAAAAAAGAGTTCGTCAAATTGCAAAGCGAACAGAAAGAAATCGTGCCGCCAAGAGCCGCATTAAGACCCTTCAGAAGAAGGCCGTTAGTGCTGCCGGTGAAGGCAACTCAGATGAGGCGCTCAAGACCTTTCAGGAGTTTACGAAGGCTGTTGATAAGGCGGCTAAGAGGAATATTTTCCAGAAAAACAAGGCTGCGAACCTTAAGAGCCGTACGAACAAGGCAATTAGGCCTGCCTAGGCGGTATCTTGTTTCGATAGATTTTGGTAGGCCACAAGGATTTTTCCTCGTGGCCTTTCTTTTTTTACTCTTTCTTTATTTCATGTCTGAACCGGCTCAGCAAGATCGTCTCGCAAAGGCGAGGGAGATCGCTAACAACCCTGTTGCCTACAAGGTTTGTGAGGGTTGTGATTCGATCGTGACTTCCGAGGTGGTAATTTGTCCTAATTGCCATGGGTATCGATTTGACTCTGATCCCTCTAGAGTTGTTGATCAAGCGGTTGAGCTTGGGACTAGGGAGCAGCGGAGCGTTACGGCTGAGGATTTGAGCTAGCCCAGCCCCACCTAGATGTCCCCCAATTGAGGTGGACTTAATTGACGATCTTGATAGCGCGGAACCTTTAGACCCTTATTTAGAGTTTTGGGAAATCTGAATTAAGACGTCTTCTAATGAAATACACCTAGAAAAAAGCCGCTCATCTTTGCAGAGGGCGGCCCATGTTCTCGAAAAGAGGGAAAGCCTGAAGCTAGCTTACGTTGACTGCCTCAGCGCCAGTCTCGCCGGTCCGGATTCGGATGGCCTGCTCGACTGGTGAAATGAAGACTTTTCCGTCACCAATCTTGCCGGTATTGGAGCTCTTAACAATTGCCTCGGCAACCTTCTGGGAGTCTTCCTCGTTTACGACGATCTCGATTTTCACTTTAGGAAGGAAATCAACAGTATATTCAGATCCTCGGTAAATTTCGGTGTGGCCTTTCTGGCGACCAAAGCCCTTGACCTCGGTAACGGTCATTCCTTGAACATCCACTTCAGCCAAGGCCTCCTTGACTTCTTCGAGTTTGAACGGCTTGATTATAGCTTCGATTTTTTTCATGGTCTTCAGTAACAATTAAGTTGGAGAGAGAGTAGCAATGCATGTGCCAGCTTTTTATTAATCTGATTTAGTTTTTGAGTCAGTGAAATTCGACCATTTTTTCGGTTGGGAGATGTGGGATATCTGGAACATGACAGTCTGGCGTAGGAAATCCGACGACAAGCAAAAGAAATGGCTTTTCCGAAAGCGGACGAGCAAGAATTTCATTGAGGAATTTCATTGGACTTGGCGTGTGGGTTAAAGTTGCCAATCCAGCATGATGGAGAGATGAAATAAGGAAACCTGTCGTAATTCCCACCGACTCTTTAGAATAATAGGTCTGAGAAAGCGTTCCATCTGGGGAAGTGATTTTAAATTTTTGAAAGATTGCGACGAGAGCAGGAGCATTTTCAAGGAAGGGCTTTTTGGCATTTGTTCCATTTGGAGCCAGTGAATCGAGCCATTCTTTAGGCGCCCGGGAATCGTGAAATTGCTTTTTTTCTTCTTCAGCCGCTTCGCGAATTGTCTTTTTTATTTTTGGATCTCGAATGACCGAGAAATGTCATGGCTGGAGGTTGGCCCCGTTGGGAGCGGTCACAGCGCTTCCGAGACAGGCCTCAAGCACCCCTTCCGGAATTAGGCGGTCTGAGAAATCTCGCACACTGCGCCTTTGCATCAAATGAGAGCTAAAGACTTGAGCTCGCTTTTTATCTCGCTTTCGGGAATTTCCCGAAAGTTAAGAGGAGCCTTAGATCTTTCCAAAACGTTATTAAAAAAGATTGTAAGAAGAGGCACTGTGAGAACTAAAGAGCGCCGAGACTGCGAGGGTGATTATGCTGTGGATAAAACGCTCCATTTGACCTTAACTTTGAGGATTTGAATTCGGGATAGCGAGAGTATTTTGCATAAGGAAAAAATTAATGATCCAGATCCACATAGTGGCGGCGAGAAAGAATGAGGTGGCGCGTCGTGGCTGCTGCTGCTTCTTCGGCCTTGCCTTCAACAATGGCATCGAAAATATCTTGGTGAGTGTTGATTACGTTTTGATACCACTCGTTGTCACCTCGATTAGCGTTGGCGTATTCAATGGATCGTTTTTCAAGCGCGCTCAGGACAGTGGCGTAAAGGCTGTGTTTTGATCCGGCGGCGATGGCAAGATGAAATGCGATGTCGGCCTCGCTGAAGCGCTTTCGGTCACCACATGAGTCTTTCATCTTATCGATCGCTTTTTTCATAATCGTGATAAACTTTTCTGACGAATGACTGGAGGCGAGACGGGCGCACTCAGTTTCAAGGAGGATTCGGAAGTCCATCAATTGCAGGTAGGAGTCGTCGGTTGTTAGGACGGAGTAGGTTTCAATCGCACCTGCAAGGGTTTCGAGGCTTGGGTTAGCGATATAGGAGCCTGACCCCTTGAGTGTTCTAAGGAGTCCACGGCCTCTAAGTTGCTGAATTGCTTCACGTATGACGGTGCGGCTGGCACCGAATCGATCGCAAAGCTTCTCTTCGGAGGGAAGGCGCTCACCTGTAGTAAGCTTGCCATTCATGATCTCCTGCTCGAGAGCTTTAATGATATTGGAACTTCGTTGAGCCATGATTTTTCAAAAACCGGTGCCCTTTGTGAGGGTTTGAATCCGCATGATGTAGTAATCGGCTGTCATATAAAGAGTGGACCCATCTTCGCCCCAAGCGCAATTTGCAGTACGGTGCCCAGTAAGGATGCGACCAAGGAGCTTGCCTTCGGAGCTTATGACAAGAACTCCACCTGGACCGGTAGACCAAATGTTCCCTTTAGTATCGGTCTTAAGCCCGTCGGGTAATCCCTTGTCAGTCTTGGCGAGTTCGGTGGCGTCGTAGAGGAGAGCTCCTTTGCCAACGTCCCCCTTTTTGTTGACTGGGTAGGACATTATCCAAGCTTCTTCCCCGTGCGATTGGGCAATGTAGAGGGTCTTGCCATCGTTGGAGAGAGTGACTCCGTTCGGACGCTTTAGATCAGGAACGACCATTGTGATCGATCCATCTAAAGCAAGTCGGTAGACCCCAAAGGCGTCAATTTCCCGGGTGGGATCTTTTTCTTTAAGAGGAAGTCCATAGGGAGGGTCTGTGAAAAAGATGAGGCCGGATGAGTGAACGCAAAGATCGTTCGGCGAATTGAATCGCATTCCTTCAAATTTATCGGCGAGGGTGATTTTACCACTATTTCCCTCCGCAATCATCGAAACACGCCGGTCTCCGTGTTCACAAAATAAAAGCTGACCGTCATTATTGTATGCTAGTCCATTTGATCCGGGTTCGCCGCTATACCTGCTTGGCCCCGTGAATCCTGATGGTTTTAAAAAGACGGAGACACCATCTTTTAGGTTCCATTGGTAGACTGTGTTTTCCGGAACATCGGAAAAGAGGAGGCGATTGTTTTTTTTATCCCAAACTGGGCCCTCCGACCAAGTGAAACCAGAAGCGATAACTTCAATTCTGGTGTTTGGGGCGATTAACTGATCGAGCGCTGGATCTAATCGTTCCACTGTTCCTGCGGTTGGAAAAGGTTGTTGCTGAGCTGAAGCGAGCGAAAATGCGAGAGCCGAGATGGAAAGTATCTTCATTACCTTTAGCTATCGAGTTGGAGCCACTTTGTCGAAGACTCTCTTCTTTAAGTAGGGCTTGTTGTCTCTTCATGATGCCTGAATTGAGCATCATTTTAAACGGTGCTGTATCAGCCTATGAGCTCACCTCGAAAACATTCAAAGCGGTCTTCCAATGAGATAGCGATTATCCCGAGCGAAATTAGGGAGGCACGCCTCTAAAGAACCAAGAGCACACACCGGATCGTGTTTTTTATACTGATCAGTTAAAAGTACCGGGAACAGGGGTCGAACCTGCACGCCCAAGGGCACGTGATCCTAAATCACGCGTGTCTACCAATTCCACCATCCCGGCCTTTCGGGAGGACCCTAAAGAATCAAAAGACATATGCAAGAGCTTCTCTCAGGCAAATTTATAGCGACAGATAAGTCGTTTGAATTGCAGATCTCAGTTCTTCTAGTCATGCTTAACTCCGATGCGGTTTGCGGTTTTAGGCAGTGGCAGTGGAGGAAATTCCACTATCGTTGAGTGCGATGGGGAATATCTCCTCGTTGATGCTGGATTGAGCGCCAAGCAGCTTAATCTTCGCTTGGAACGGTTGCATGTAGCTCCTGAACAATTAAGCGGCATCTTGCTGACTCATGAACATGGTGATCACATTCGGGGGTTGGATGTTTTTCTTCGGAAGTGTCCGGTGCCGATTTTGGCCTCTATTATGACTAGTCGAGTGGTAAAGGAGGGGCTTAGAGAATCGGTAGAGTGGATTCTTTTTGAAAGTGGACAGAAGTTCAGCTGGAAGGGCTTCGATTTAACAACTTTTCCGTTGCCTCATGACGCCGTTGAGCCGGTGGGCTATGTGATTGCCAGGGGGGGGGGATAGCATTGGGGTTGCGACCGATTTGGGGCATGTTGATGCTCAAATCACCCAGGCCTTGAAGGGCGTGCAGGGGTTAGTTCTTGAAGCGAATTATGAGTGGCAAATGTTGGAGGCTGACCAAAAACGGCCATTCAGCACAAAGCAGCGGATTTCTTCTCAGCATGGGCATTTGTCGAATGAACAAGCGGCGGATCTCATAGCCGAGCTCGTTCCAGACGGCTTAAAACAAGTGATACTTGGGCATTTGAGTAGTGACTGCAATTGCCCGATGAAAGCTGTCGAGGTGGTTCGCGAGCGAATTGGCGGCAAGGAACTTGAGATATGTGTCGCTTCTCAAAATGAGGTGACACCCTGGCAGGAGATTGAAGAAACGATAGACCCTGCGTTTTATGGGGAGCTCTTTGGTCCTCGATGAATTTCGCGTTGCTCTTCGTGGTATCGTTGGCAGACTAGTCCTCGCGTGAATCAGGTTCCAGTCAAGCCCAGTGCCGAGGAGTTTGTTGAGTTAGCGCAGGCTGGAAATGTCGTGCCTGTTTATGCTCAGCTTGCTGCCGACTTTGAGACCCCGGTCTCTGCCTTTTTAAAGCTCCGCGACGGCAAGAATGCCTTTCTCTTTGAGAGCGCCGAAAGCACTGATGCGAGTGGTCGATGGTCCATCGTGGGAAGTCAACCGCGTTGGATTTTTACATCGCGCGGAGATGAAGTCACTATCGAGAGAGGAGGGGAAGTCGAAACGAGAAATCGTGAGGGAGATGTGCTTGATGAAGTTCAGCGATTAATGTCGGGTTACAAACCGGTAACCCACGGTGACGCTCCGCCATTCTTTGGAGGTGCGGTTGGGTATGTTGGTTACGATGCGGCCCAGCAATTTGAGCCGACAATTTCCAAATGCCCCGAGGATGATTTAAAGCTCCCAGAGTCCATTTTCTTCTTAGCTGATACTCTAGTTGTTTTTGATCATAAGTTGCGCCGACTTCTAGTTGTGGCAAATGCGATGCTTGATGAAGCGTCCTCGCCTGATGAGGCTTATGCACTCGCGGTTGGTAGGATCGGATCGGTGATTGGAATGTTGGATCGGCCACTCCATGTTTCTCCGCTTAATGGTTTGGTCGATATCAAGGCGCCTGCTCCACGCAGTAATACGACCCAAGCTGAGTATGAAGAGATGGTTCTCAAGGCAAAGGATTACATTGCCGCCGGAGATGCCTTTCAGGTCGTGCCAAGTCAGCGTTTTGAGGCAGATTTCGAGGGGTGTAATATCGATTTATATCGCGCGCTTCGGCACATTAATCCTTCCCCTTACATGTTCGTGTATGAGACACCGGAGTTTTCCTTAGTTGGAAGTTCTCCGGAGGTTCACGTTCGGTCAGTTGATGGCCGGATCGATATCCGCCCTATAGCAGGGACTCGATGGAGGGGTAAAACTCCCGAAGAGGATGATGCCTTGGCTGATGATCTTTTGGCCGACGAAAAGGAGTGTGCTGAGCATGTCATGTTGATTGATCTTGCTCGTAATGATGTTGGTCGAATATCAGAAACTGGCACAGTCAGAGTTGATGATCAGATGATTGTGGAGCGTTACAGTCATGTGATGCATATCGTTTCGAATGTCAGTGGGCGACTATCTCCCGAGCATTCATCATATGATGTTCTGCGAAGCACTTTCCCTGCTGGAACCGTAAGTGGGGCCCCGAAAATCAGGGCAATGCAGATCATTAACTCACTTGAAAAAAACAAACGAGGAACTTACTCCGGAGCAGTTGGTTATTTTGGATGGGATGGGAATCATGACTCCTGTATCGCCCTGCGAACTTGTGTTTTGAAAGACGATAAGGTTTATATCCAAGCTGGAGCAGGAGTGGTTGCAGATAGCGATCCTACCTATGAATATAATGAAACAGTGAATAAAGCTGCGGCCATGATGCGGGCTGTTGAACTCGCTAAAACCCTCATGAAACCTTGATCTTCTTTTGTTATGTTAGTCGTAATTGATAACTATGATTCGTTCACATACAATCTTGTACAGTATTTTGGAGAATTAGGTGTGAAGCTGAAAGTTCTCAGGAATGATGTTGTGGGTGTAGAAGAGCTGCGTGATTTGAGGCCGACCCGAATTTGCGTTTCACCCGGTCCCTGCACTCCAAATGAGGCTGGAATCTCATGTGAGGTGATTAAGTCTTTCGGCGGAGAAATACCGATTTTTGGTGTGTGTCTTGGGCATCAGTCTATCGGGCAAGTTTATGGTGGTGAAGTTATTCGTGCCAAAAAGCTGATGCATGGTAAAACTTCTATGATTCATCATGACGGTGATAGTGTTTTCAAAGGCTTGCCCAATCCTTTCGAAGCAACACGCTATCACTCCCTAATCGTGAAAAAGGAAAGTCTTCCTGATTGTCTTGAAGTCACGGCTTGGACTGAAGACGGGATTATCATGGGGCTAAAGCACAAGGAACTGAATGTTCATGGAGTGCAATTTCATCCGGAGTCTATCCTGACAGATTCTGGTAAGCAGATTCTCCAAAATTTCCTGAATCTTTAACTTATCGTGATCAAGTTAAGGGACTGGAACTCGACTCATGAGACGCTCGACTATCTGATCAGTCGTGACATTTTCGGCTTCGGCCTCATAGGAAAGTAGGATGCGATGGCGCAGGATCTCTGGTGCAAGTTCCTTTATGTCGCCTGGGGTGACAAACGCGCGACCTTGGAGGAAGGCATTTGCGCGGGCGGCCCGGGCGAAGTTGATAGTGGCGCGGGGTGAAGCTCCCGCCATAATAAGGTTCTTAAGTGAACTTTCGTAGTTCCCGGGAGTCCTGGTGGCTTGAACAAGATCGACAATGTAGCCTCGCACGGCTGAATCGATATAGATTTGATCAATGAGTTTGCGGCTTTCGGCGACCGCCTCAGTTGTAGTAACTGCTCTAGTTTCTTCGTTTGCATCGGAAGAAGACATTCGATCTAAGATGTCGAGTTCTTCCTCTCGACTTGGATAGTCGACCGTGATTTTAAGAAGGAAGCGGTCGAGCTGAGCTTCGGGAAGTGAGTATGTTCCTTCTTGATCGATTGGGTTCTGTGTGGCGAGAACCAAAAAGGGACTGGGGAGGTCGTAAGATTGGTCTCCGATCGTCACTTGTTGCTCTTGCATCGCTTCGAGTAAGGCCGATTGAACCTTAGCTGGGGCACGGTTGATCTCGTCTGCCAAAATAAGATTGGCGAAGATTGGGCCAAGCTTTGGAGCAAAAGTCTTTTGGTCCGGGTGATAGATCATGGTGCCGAGAAGGTCGGCAGGGAGGAGGTCTGGTGTAAACTGGATGCGGGCGAACTCAGCTTTAAGAGACCCAGCAAGAGCTTTTACGGCCAAAGTTTTGGCCAAGCCGGGGACACCTTCGAGTAGAATGTGTCCATTGCTCAGAAGCCCAATGAGAAGTTTGTTGACCAGGTTTTTCTGTCCGACGAGAACGCGGCCCATCTCACTGCGCATTGCCTCGACCCATAAATTAGAGTCGGAGATCTTGTTTTGAAGCTCTTGTGGATCCATTGCTGAACGAACTCTGGCAAAATCAGGCGGCCTTGAGAAAGAAAAAGGAGTTTTTTGATTTCACTATTTTTAAAGGAGAGAGTGCCAATTTTCTAAATTGGTTAAAGTGCAAGAGTCGGAGGGGGGGATCGATGCCTAAAGAATGCCCCCCTTGAGTGAGGATTAGTCTTTAGAGGCTTTGGGATCAAGGGCGTCACGAAGTCCGTCACCAAGAAAGTTGAAAGCGAAGAGGGTCAGTGAGAACATGACAGCGGGAACAGCAAGAACAGTGAGGTTTGTTTCAAGGTAGTTGGCGCCTTCTTGAATCAACTTTCCCCAAGATGAGTTAGGTGGTTCAATCCCAAGGCCAATGTAACTTAATGTCGCCTCGTAAAGAATAAAGCTGGGAATGGTTAGGGTAGCGTAAATTATTACGGGACCTAGCATGTTGGGGAGAATATGGCGAAAGAGAATCCGGCGATGGCTGATTCCAAGAGAGCGGGCCGCTTCAACAAATTCCTGTTTAGAGAGTGAGGCGGCAGCGGAGCGTACGATACGCCCCATTGAGAGCCAACCAAATCCAGCGATCGCAATGGTAAGTGGGATGAGATTTGCGAATCGGAGAACGGTGTTGTCGTTCCATCCCCAATCATCGATGAGGAACTTCGCTAGAGTGTCAATGTATGGTGTGATAATCTCGCGGAAGAGGATGACGATAATCAGGAAGGGCATCGCTAGAAGCCCGTCGACGATACGCATCATTGTGTTACCAAGCGTTCCTCCGACGTAGCCAGCAATTCCTCCATAAATAACACCTATGGTGACGGTCATACAGGTTGCCATAATTGCAACGAGAAGAGAAATTTGGCCACCTTCCAGGACGCGCATGAAAAGGTCCCGGCCGAGTTGGTCAGTGCCGAGAACTCCTTTTTCGCCTACTCCAGCAAAGCGGTTGGTGAGATCCTGTTCATTGGCATTCATGCCAGAAGCGGCAAGAATGGGCGCGATAATGAAGCAAAGGATAAGAATTAGAATAACGACAATGCCGCCAAGCATCGCCAGCTTATTTTTCTTGAGGCGAATATAGGCGTCGGCCCATAAGCTAGTTCCTTTTTCGGTCGCCAAAGTTTCTCCTTTAACGTTTTGGTCAAGTGAAGTCATGGCCATTAGGAATTGCGAAGTTTTGGATCCATGAAGATGAGAGCGAGATCGGACAGTAAATTAGCGATCCCCATCAGGATTCCGTAGAAGAGAACTAGTCCGAGGACTAGGTTGTAATCGTTGGAGGTGATTCCGAGGACGAAGTGTTTGCCCATCCCGGGGACGAGGAAAATATTTTCAACAACGAATGAGCCTGTGATAATTCCCGCGAAGGCTGGTCCGAGGAAAGTGACAGCAGGCATGAGCGCCGGTCTTAGTGCGTGTTTGGTGATGATTTGAAGCGTTGGGACACCCTTGGCGCGAGCCGTCCGAATGTAGTCCTGAGAGAGGACATCAAGCATTCCGCCCCGGGTGAGGCGAGCAAGGTAAGCGGCTACTCCAAAGCAGAGGGTCACGGACGGTAAGATAATGTCAGCTGGTCTGCTCCAACCCGCAACATTAAGGACTGATAGAGGGCGCGCAATTGAGAGTTGGAAAATGGGGCCAAGAACGAAGGCTACGATACAGATTCCCGCCATTGCAACCACCATAGCAGCATAGTCTTGCCATCTGTTATGGAAAAGAGCGGCTAGGATCCCGAGCGGTATTCCTAGACCCATTCCGAGAATTAATGAGAGAACACCAAGTTTGAGTGAAACAGGAAACGATTCGGAAATAATGGTAGAGACCTTTCGGCCTTTCATTGCCAGAGAGTATCCAAAGTCACCTTCGGTGAGGATATTTTTCCAGTAGTTGAAATACTGAATACTGATCGGTTTATCGAGGCCGTATTGTCGTTCAAGTGCCGCTTGTTCCTCCGGAGCGAGAGCTTTTTCACTTGCGAACGGGTTTCCAGGAATCGCACGAACTGCGAAGAAAACAAAAGTGACTAAAAGGAAGACCACGACAATGGTCTGAGTCACCCGTGAGAAAATGGTTTTGAGCATTGTAAGAAGAGGCTATTTTTCGATTTTCACCGATTTGAAAGGATGATTGTTTAGGAGGAGGGGGTTCCAACCCTTTACTTCGGGGCGGATCAAGTAGTTGGTGGTATACCAGTAAATTGGGAGGACAGGCGTGTCGTTTAATATTGTCTGCTCGGCTTGAGAGAGAATCTCCATTCTTGACGCAACATCTGTTGTGTTTTCGGCTTTGTTTAAAAGATCTTCAAATTCGGTGGAACCCCAACCGGTGTTATTGTTGCCTCCATCCGTAATCCACATTTCAAGAAAAGTAGTGGGGTCTAAGTAATCGCCGATCCAGCCTGCAACACAAATATCATAGTCGGCATCGTATTGTTTTTGAAGGTAAGTCGTCCACTCCCGCTGCATGATACGCACTTTGATGCCAAGATGTTTTTGCCACATTGCTTGAAGAGCTTCGGCTTCTCGGAGGCCTGAATCTGAATTAGTAGTTAAGAGGCTGATTTCAGGAAAAGAGGAAGTCGATTCGTATCCCGATTCGGCGAGCAGAATTTTGGCTTTTTCGGGATCAAAATGAATCACGCCGGGTGGTTTGTAGTTTCCGAACGGCGGGACGATTCCCGAGGCAGGAGTTTGGCCTCCCTGGAGGATTTCTTGGCAGATCGATTTTTGATCAATTGAAAGGGCGAAGGCTCTGCGGACCTTTGGGTCGTTGAGTGGCTCCTTGCGATTGTTGACCCGGAGAAAGCGGACGCCGACGTAGGGTTCCTGCCGAAGTTGAGCAGGGTATTTTTCCTTGGCCATCGGGATAAGTTCTGAAGGAACCGTATAAGTGAGGTGGAGTTGCTCATCACCAAACATTCTGGTTTCGGTGTAGTAATTCTTGATAGGGAGGTAACGAACGCCATTGAGATGAACGTTGTCTCTATCCCAATAATGATTGTTTCGTTCGATCTCTAAGAAATGGTTGGTTCGCCAAGTTTTCAGCTTAAATGCTCCATTTGAAACGATGTTTTTAACACGCGTCCAAGGTGACTGGTAAGCAGTATTTATTTTGCCGTGCTTCAAGATCACATGTTTGGGAACCGGATACCAAGTGTAGTGTTTGGTGATTTCGGGAAGGAATGGAATAGGCCCACGAAGGTTGATTTTCAGTGTGAAGTCATCAATAGCAGTGACGCCGACTTCTGCCTTTTCCCAAAGATTGGGTTTTCCGGCCTCGTGGTGCTCTATGATGCGGTCTAGAACCAGTTGTCGGACTTCCTCGGGAACTTGATCGACCCAATTGAGAAGACTTGTGTTTTGCTTGAGTAACTTGAGGTCATCCAGGTTTAGTTTGTCGATTCCTTTCGAATTGAAGAAGATGCGCTTTTCGACTTCTGTTAGCTTTTCGGTTTCTACTTTTTTGGCGGAGAGTTTTGTCAGGTCGACCTTCATTACCTTATCAAAATAGGGTGTGAATTTTTTGCGATCCCGTTCCTCAAGCTCTGAGAAGCTTTTGCCGGTGAAGTTTGAGAGCTTAAGTTTTGGGTCACCTTTAAAGTTACTTTCTTTTAAAATTTCCCATTTGATGGGGAAGTCAGGATCGTTACCGCAAAGAATATTTCCAAAATGACTGCGGTGGTAGGCCTCACCATTTTTGAGAAAGTAGAGCATTTCGGCATACTCGGCGGGCCAATCCGGATCTGGTGAAAGAAGGCGACGATAAGAAAAGACAAAATCGTGTGCGGTTACCGGAACTCCGTCAGACCATTTAGCCTCCGGATTAAGTTCAAAAATCCATTCGGTTGAGTCTTCGTTGGGGGTCCATTTCTTAGCAACCCCGGGGAGTGAGGAACTATCTTTATCGGGGTCTTCCACGCACAAGCCCTCAAACAGCGCCCGAATGATGTTTGACTCCAAGACACCGGAAACAAGGTGAGGATCCAGCCCCTTGGGTTCTCCGCTGTTCCCAACAATAAGGATGTTCTCTTGATTCGCGATTTGCACGTCCGATCTGCGCTCACATGACACGAAAGTCAGGCAGGTAAGGACGGTAATAATGGCATTTCGAAACACGGTGAAACACTGGACAAAATTGCTAAAAATGGAATGAATTTTTATATTGAGAGACTTTGGTTTGACATAAGCGGTGGAAAAGAAGGAAAACCCTGTGGGTTAAGTTGCTGACCCTCTTATAATGAAAGTCTATTTCCTCCGCCGATTGCTACTGGTCCCGTTGACCGTGCTGGGGGTCACTTTCCTTGTTTTTGCAATTACTAGGGTGATGCCTGGGAGTCCTTTGGCGAAGGAGTTGCAAGCAGCCGCTGCCGGAACCACTGATGGTGGCGGGGGGAGTGGAAAAGGTGGGGGTGGAGCATTGACCGAAGAGCAGATTGAGGAATTTGAACGCGAGTTTTTATGGGATAAGCCGACTCCATTGGCCTATCTGACTTGGTTGGGGGGCTGGCCGAGGGAGAGATTGCATAGCGAGGCTGACTTTAAGCCTGCTACCCAGGGGTCGAAGGTAAGTGAGGAGACAATTGGAACCAGTTATGTGGAAGACCCGGAAAAACAGGTTTTGATTAGTTTAGCAGGAACGGGACGACCGGTGGTAGTTCAACGAAAAGACGAGAAAATTGAATGGGCCCGCTTTGCAGACCGTCGCAAGCCAATGGCGGATTGGCAAGCAATTGCCGATGAGGGTTGGGAAGTGCGTTATGAGCCAGCTCAATTACGCTTTGATGCTCATTTGAAGCGGGAAAAGGGAACGACCAACAAAACGGTAGATAACTATGTCCCTCGTGCGGTCATCTATAAGTCCCGTAAATCTGGCCTTCTTCAAGGAGACTTTGGTCGATCCTCGGTATTTGGTGAGCCAGTGAGCGATTTAATAATCTCGCGGATGCCGGTTGCACTTTACTTTGGTATTTTAACTTCAATTTTCAGCTACGGCATTTGCCTTCCCTTAGGGATCTTAAAGGCAATTAAACATCGTACTCCAATCGACAACGTAAGTTCGATTTTGATTTTTTTGGGGTATGCGATTCCTGGATTTGCTCTCGGTGCGTTGGCGCTTGTCTATTTTGGCGCGGTGAAGCCCATCTTTCCAATGATCGGGCTCACTTCGGAGAATTTTGATTCGATGAGTGCGTTTGGGAAAATTAAGGATCTGGCATGGCACTCGGTGTTGCCATTAGTGAGCTACCTGGTGGGCGCTTTTGCTTGGATGACAATGATGATGAAGAACAACCTGATGGATAATCTTGCTGCTGACTACGTTCGCACTGCGGTTGCTAAGGGGGTTGGATTTAATCGAGCTGTTTTTAATCATGCCTTTCGAAATTCCTTTATCCCGATTGCTTCCAGTCTTGGACAGTTAATCACTCTGATTGTGACGGGAAGTCTACTTATTGAGACGGTCTTTGATATCCAAGGTTTCGGTCTCCTTCAATTCCGAGCGATCACTGCGCCTGATCAGATGCTGATTATGGGAACGCTGACTGTAGCTTCATTTCTTATGGTTATGGGGAACATTCTCTCGGACGTGATAGTCGCTTTCGTGGATCCCCGTGTAAAATTTCACTAAAGCCATGAAGCTCTTGATCGGAACCTCACTTATGCTTGTAGCTGTTGTTAGCTTTGTGGCTGAGCAATTAGGCCTAATGTTGCCTACAATTAGTTGGGGGTATAATCTGAGCAGAACAGCAGGTGAACTTGTTTTGTTTCAGCCGCTGAAGTTTCTCATTGAGAATGCCGGTGATGTGACGGCAACCGTGTTATTTCTTTTTGGCGTTTGGTTGGTCATTTCTAAGATCAAGAGTGGTCCGCCTAATCCTGTTACAATCCGCAAAATTCAACGATTCAAGGCCATTAAGCGTGGCTACTATTCGTTCTTGATTCTTATAGGGTTAGCTGGTTTCGCAGCTCTCGATCAGGTCGTGGTGGGAAAGGAGGCTCTTGCTGTTGAATATAAAGGGTCGTGGACCTTTCCGGCATTCACAACGAAGCTCGAAAAGAACAAAGACTTCGGTATTATTGAAGGTGGGGAAGCGGATTTAGAACCAGATTATCGTGAGTTGAAAAAGAAGGAGAATTACAACGTGTTTCTCCCACTCCGACCTTATGCTCCGACTGGTGACATCATCAAAGCGCTAGGTAGGTCGATTAATCCTTCGGAGAATGACTATAAGGGTTTGGGAACACGACTTTTTGACTCGGAGCGACCCGAAAAGCCGCATCTTAGGTTTACCTACCGTAAAGGTCTCAGACAAGGAAGTGTACAAGGTTGGGATGAGAATGAGAATCGTGTTTATCAAGCGAAATACGCAGGGGGGAAATTGGTCGATGGTTCGGAGGAGTTTACGGGCGAAGGAACATTGGTAGACTTTATGGGATTGAGTGAGAATCAGGAATATGATGTCAGCTATCCACCTTCGGAGCCCAAATGGGAGTTTCCTCTGGGCACGACCTCACAAGGTGACGATGTGCTCGCTTATCTTTTCGGAGGGCTTCAAGTGAATTTCAAAGCAGCCTTAATTTATATTCCGATCGTTTACTTTATTGGGATTTCTGTCGGTCTCTTGATGGGTTATTTTGGAGGCTGGTTTGACCTCGTGGTCCAACGGTTGATTGAGGTATTAGCAAATATTCCTTTTTTATTTCTCGTCATCATCGTGACTCTAGGCGTTCCTCCGCAATATAAAGATCGCCTTGGATTTTATCTTATCCTGCTTCTTCTGGCAGTCTTCGGTTGGATGGGGATGACGAACTTAATGCGGACAGCGGCCCTTAAGGAAAAGGCCCGCGATTATATTGCAGCCAGCCAGGTTTTAGGGGCTGGCGTGCCGCGAATTTTGTTCAGACACCTCATGCCAAATACGGTTGCTATTTTAGTAACTTTGATTCCGTTTTCTATTTCCGGGGTAATCTTGTCTCTCACCGCTCTCGATTATCTTGGCTTTGTTCCTTCTGACCTGGCTAGTTGGGGGAAGCTCTTAAAAGATGGGCTTTCTTCGCTCTCTTCGCCATGGTTGGTGAGTGCGGCGTTTGCTTGCCTTGTCTTTTTGTTAGTTCTTGTGACTTTTGTGGGGGAGGCGATTCGCGAAGCTTTTGATCCTAAAAAATACACCTTTTATCGTTAGTGAACCATGCGTTGTTTATTACTTCTCATTCCATTTTTTCTGATCGGTTGCGGTGAGGACGAAGTCCCCTACGTAGGGGGATTGGGTTTTGATGAATATGTTCCCAAATACAACGATTATATGAGGCGTTGGGCTGCAGGAAAGATTGATGAAGCCAAGGTGGAGTTGTCCAAAGCGGAGCCGGGTTCAATTGAGGCGAAAGATGCTGAGGGAGCAATAGCGCGTTATGAAAGGCGTCTGGGTTTGGGTGACTATTTTAATTTTTCGAAGATCGAAGATCTCCCAAGGGATCTATTATGGAAGGATGGGTTAGATGAGCCGGAGGATTCGGATCCCGCTGCAAAAAAAGGCGGAGTGTTTCGCTACTATACCGCAAGTCCGCCGCCCACTATGAGACCTTTCGGACCTAACGCTAACAGTGGTCTCAGAAGTGAACTATACGATGATGTGCAACTGGGAATCGTAAGGTTGAACCGTCTCAATGGCTCGGTTGTTCCCGCGATGGCTCGGGAATGGGCACACAGTGAAGATAAAAGGACCTGGTATTTCAAGCTGCACCAAGACGCGACATACAGTGATGGCAAAGCTGTTAAGGCGAAAGACTATGCTGTGAATCTTTATTTGCGGGCTCATGATTACGCCAAGGCTCCTTACTATAAACAATATATTAGGGAAGAGATTGCCCAAATTACGATTTACAACGAACACACTTTCTCGATTTCTTTCCCGAGTCCCAAAAGTGAATTGGGAATGTATAATACGATCGGTGATCTTCCTCCTGCTCCACCCCATTTTTACGAAGAATTTGGCCCTGATTACGAGGATCGTTATAATTGGCGACATCAACCAATTACGGGCCCCTACTACGTGGCTGAAGGTGATATCAACAAGGGGGTCTCAGTGACCTTGACCCGGAAGAAAGATTGGTGGGGGAACGATAAAAAGTTTTACCGCTATCGCTACAATCCTGATAAGATTGTGTGGCGGATTGTTAGAGATCCAAATAAGGCATTTGAATTATTCCGGGCTGGGATTCTGGATATGTCTCTCGTTTCTGGTCCAAAGTCTTGGTATGAGAAATCGGAGATTCAACAGGTCTATGACGGGCATATTGAGCGTCACTGGTGGTATAATGATTTTCCTCGAGCTCAGTTTGGAGTCGAGATGAATCTCTCTCGCGAAAAGCTGAAGGATATTAACGTGCGTCTCGGCTTAGCGCATGCGTTGAATTATGATAAAGTGATCCAGGTGCAATTTTGGGGAGACTATTCTCGTCTCCCGGGATTTGTTGATGGGTATGGTGATTTTGTGAATCCCAACGTTAGGCCTTGGCCGTTTGATCCTGCCAAAGCCCGTGAGTATTTTGCCAAAGCTGGATTTACTGAGGAGGCGAATGATGGTGTGCTCCGCAAAGCGGACGGGACGAGGCTTGAGTTCACACTCAGCCACTACTCGATTAAGACTTACACCGATATCATGGGGATTCTTAAGAATGAGGCTAAAAAGGCCGGGATTGATCTAATACTTGATGGTAAGGACCCCAGTCTTGTTTTCACTGATGCCATGGATAAGAAATTCGAACTGACCGCCGTGGCTTGGGCTGTGCAGCCTCCCTACTTTTCATTTTACGAGTATTTCCGCTCAAGCTCCGCCAGCGTGTAACGAGCTTCGGCCGCACTAACGCGCAGCCCTTGCATGAGCACCGGATAAAAGCGCATCGGCAAGCCCGGAGCCACTGGTTGAAATTCAGAATCAGATAGTTGCCACAAGCCCAGATTCCCGGCCTTCGCCACAATCCGCTCACCCTTCAAACTCAGCTGTCCTCGCAAACCCTTGGATTGAATTGATGCCGATGATCTCTTCCCAAAGAAGACACGAGGGTGCCCAATCACTCCCTCAAGAAGCTGCCCAAACCCACCTTGATCTAAATTGACAATTCCCGGTGCTTCAACTGGAAACAACTCCCGAAGAACCCGCCAAAGCTCTTCATCGTGACCACCGATTTGATACGGACCTTGCGGCAGGGCACTCAGCAAAATCTCCTCGCCATCCAGCACGGCACCAAACCCCGTCATCAAATGGCCCCGCTCCCAGGAGGGCTCGACCTTTAGAGGAAGCATCACCTGAAGGGAGAGCGGCTTTCCCTCGTCCGACAATTTCGGCCAGCGATCTTCAACTGGAACGCCAAGCACCTCCACCTCTGCAGTGACTTGCTGAGGATCGATCACCTCCAAACCAATCGCCATGATGTGTGCACAAACTCGTCCATCGCGTCGCACCATCATGCAAGTGCAGTGATTTTCCATGTGAGTTTTAGAGATCATTTCCATCCTCACCTTCTTCATCTTTCCCCCAACCCGCGTCTCACCAAAAAGAACTCCATCCTGATACTCAGCCGACCTAACACCGCCTTGACGATGAATCGCGCGAGCCTTTTTCATCTCGACGTGCCCGCCCACATCCATCAGGAGGTCTCGGGTCAGCTCAAGATGACTCATAGAAAGCGAATCAATGATTAGTCGAGGTGCAGATGCGTCGGCACTACCACCACTTCCATCCCTGCTGCACGCGCCGCGATGATTCCAGATCGAGCGTCTTCAAACACAACACAATCTTCAGGAGCAATTCCAATCCGTGAAGCCGCTTCCAAAAAGACATCCGGAGCCGGCTTTCCGTTGGGCACTTCGTTGCTGGAAACCACCTCATCAAACCAATCGGAAATCCCAAGAACCTGAAGAGTTTTTTCCACAACTTCCCGGGAGCTTCCACTCGCTACAGCCAAGGGGACCTTCCCCCGGTTTTCCTCTGCAATCTTTGCAACCGCAGGGATCAATTCGACGAGCGAAAGATTTTTGAGGTAGTGACGCTTTTTAGAGGACGCCACTTGGTCAGCATCCAGACGAAGACCTTGTTCACCATTAATTACTTCAACGATATCCCTCGTCGGACGTCCCCCCATTGCATAAAATACATCCTCCGGGAAAACACCGGGCTGCCCTTGATCCTCGAGCGCTTTACACCAAGCTTTAAAGTGCGCAGGCATCGAATTTACGAGTGTCCCATCAAGATCAAAAATCAAGGCCTTGTAATCCAGCTTGGGAACTTTCAATTCAATTTGATTCATCGCCGAAAGCGAAATGAAGTAAAGTTACGCGACTGACAAGGAACAATCGCACCGGTTATTCGGGTGACCAAAATAGGCGCTGTCCTAAAGCGACAAAATTTGATCCGAATAAACTCCAGGGCTAATTATTTTCACCTCGCTGGAGTCATTTAAAATCGTCACTTCCCCCCTAATCACAACACCTTCCGCAAACTTTACGGGGCCCGAAATTTCTAGAACATCGGCTTCAAGCAAAGATGGCTGGCCGAGATCTTCTAGGGCATCAACTAACTTATATTCCGACGAAAAATTGACCACTGGCGGCTTGCCGTGACGAGAACCAACCAACTGAACCCGCCCGTCTTCACCAACTTCATAGGCATCGGAGCGCAAGGCAAACAGATCGCTTGTTCCTTTTACCGGAGCGAAGCGGGCTCGCGGCACATTTACGGCGGCGGCGCCCTCAAAGCATTCGATAGCTGACCCCATAGCCTGCTCTAGCTGAAAGATCGCCGCAGACGAGGAATCTCGAGAATCTACCGTTTTTGCATTTTTAATAACCGGCAATTCTAGAACCCCTCCAGTAGCAGACATGAGCGTCTCCAATTCTTCGAGATTCACCCAAATGTTGTTGGTGTTGAAAAACTGATGACGCTCAACATTCTGGAAATTAGATAAGTCAGCATCTGGACATTGAGCAACCTCACGTAAAAGTAAGCGCCCATCCCCCTTGCGAGTCGCCAGATGACCTCCCTTTTTGTCGGCTTCAGTCCGTCGGGTCACCTCCATCAAAAAAGGAATATTTCCCCCTGCGAAGTAGGATAGTAAGGTCGAGTCGAGAACCGCTCCTAAGTTGTCACTATTTGAGATGAAGGCATATTTCACCCCATCAGCCAAAAGACGGTCCAACCAGCCACTTCCTTTTAAAGTTGGATAAATATCTGCATGCCCCGGCGGGCACCACTCCAACTCGGGATTAGTTGAATGGATGACCGGTTCAAAAGTTTCGCGAACCAATTTTGGAACCCAATTCTGAAGAAGCTCTAGCTCAGACGGATCACCAATTTCAGGCACCGCTTCCCTCAAGTATCTTTGAGTGTCATCACTACTTGATTTGCTATTCATGAGCAAAAACCGAACTTGGGCACCGGTGTCGGCACGGAGCGCCAGAATCTGACGCGCCATCAAGTCGAGGAATGCGACTCCGGGACGTACCTCCAAGAGACTTTTCACCTTTTCGAGCCCCATACTAGTCCCCAAACCACCATTCAATTTAATCACTACCGTCCTCGCCAGTAACTTCGGATCAAAAGCATTCGAGTGATCCAATTCACGATAATCCACTACCGACTGGGCCGGAGTAATTTTGCTTTCGGGGATCAAACCTGATTGACCGCTCGCCGTGAGCTGGCAGGCCCGAACAAAAGCTAAAATTGCAGAGTGCATGACTCCGTGTTCTTGCATTTTCTGGCGGATTTGATCGACGGGAGGCTTCATAAGCTTTTTATGAGCCCCTTCTTCGCAGAAACACGAGAGTCGTGAAAGTGATATTTTTTATAATTTGGCACAAACTATGCTTACGTCTTTACAGATTGCGGATTTCAGGTAATCCTTGAGCGCAGCCATGGCAGAAGCCTCACTCCAACATTCGCTAAATCAGCAACAAAACTTTGCCCCACAAATGCGGCAGAGCCTGGAGATCCTGCAAGCTAACACTCTTGAGTTAGGCCAGTTACTTCATCAAGCCATGGAGACCAACCCCGTCCTTGAAGACGTCACAGAGCACGACTCACTTGACGAAATCACAGACACAGAAACTGAGGATCCCGATAACTACGACGATTGGCAAGAAAGCTATGATGATGATCTGCGTGATCTCTCAATCATGGAACGCCGCAACCAGGGCATGGGACAGGACACCATTGAGGCTCGCGAACACTTTTACAACTCGATCGTCTCCCCCCTGACCCTACAAGAGCACTTAACTGAGCAGATTCGAGAAAGTGGACTTTCAGCAGAGCAACAAGGGGACGCTAAGATAATTGTTGGAAATCTTACAGACCACGGCTATCTCGATTCACCTCTTCAAGATCTTGCAATCAACCTTCAAATTCCACTCGAACGGCTTGAGGATGCTCTTGCCACTATCCAAAATTTTGACCCCCCAGGAGTTGGCGCTGCTGACTTACGCGAATGCCTTCTTCTCCAGCTTGATCACCTAGGCCTGGGAGCCGGGCTTGAGGCAGAACTTATTGATGAATACCTTGATGAAATTGCCCGCAATCATTTTCCCCAGATAGCAAAAAAGCTTCACCTTCCTCTCGATACAATCATTGAAGCCATCAACCATATTCGCTCGCTAGATCCATCCCCTGGATCACGCTTTCAAAATAACGGAAACCCCTATGTTCAGCCGGACGTCGAAATCAAACCGGGAGAGTCCGGTAACTGGACACCAAGCCTAACCGGCAGCTACCTCCCACGACTCCGGATCAATGACGAATACAAGGACCTCCTCTCAAGTTCGGGCGACGACCGCAAAACCCGAAACTACTTACGCAATCAGATCCGAGATGGTCGAGCCGTCATTCGCGCGATTGACCAGCGACAAGAAACGATACTCGCAATTGCGCGTGAGATCGTCGACCGCCAAAAACCCTTTCTCGAAAAGGGTTCTCG